>NZ_JBTWFK010000007.1:0-337282 GCF_054788175.1 Bacillus sp. NEAU-Y102
ACAACGGTGGTAAAGAGGACAACGGTTCTAAAGAGGACAATGGTTCTAAAGAGGATAACGGTTCTAAAGAGGACAATGGTTCTAAAGAGGATAACGGTTCTAAAGAGGACAATGGTTCTAAAGAGGACAATGGTTCTAAAGAGGACAATGGTTCTAAAGAGGACAATGGTTCTAAAGAGGACAATGGTTCTAAAGAGGATAACGGATCTAAAGAGGACAATGGTTCTAAAGAGGACAATGGTTCTAAAGACACTGGAAGCAAGGTAACAGAAGGCACAGACAACGGCGCTAAAGGTGGAACAACAGGAACTACGTTGGAAGATAAACAACCGTCTAAAGTAGTAGAAACAAAAGTAGATGATAAAAAAGAAGTTAAAAATGTAGCTTCTGGAAATAAAGAAACTTACAAAGAATTACCAAAAACAGGTGAAGCAGAAAATAACAGCGCATTACTTGGTGGGTTAATGGCTATCGCGGGTGCAGCTCTTGCATTCGGACGTAAGTTTAAGAAAACAACAAAATAATAAGTTATCAAACTAATGAAGGTACTCCATTCTCAGGAGTACCTTTTTTATTTGTCTGTAATAACGGAAAGGCGGGCGGAGGGGATAATAAGAAATACAACTAGGTTCAAAGTGTTACTGTTCTTTAAAAACTGAATAAGGAGGGAAAATATATGGCGTTTAAAGATAAGCTACGACCTAACATAGCAGCGTTGTCAGTTGGTTTGATTTTGGGGTCTAGCTTTCTACAACCGCTCGCTTCTGCTGAAACCATCAAGGAACAAAATGTACCTAAGGTTAATGAGGTGAGTGAGTCTCCTGCATCTTCTGGATTAAATGAGCAGGAAGTTGCCGATAAAGCTAAACAAGAGGCGGAAGCTAAGGCAAAAGCTGAAGAGAAGGCTAAACAAGAGGCGGATGTTAAGGCAAAAGCTGAAGAGAAGGCTAAACAAGAAGCAGATGCTAAAGCTAAACAAGAAGCGGATGCTAAGGCGAAAGAAGCTGCCGAAAATAAAGCAAAAGCTGAAAAAGAAGCTCAGGATAAGGCTGAAAAGGAAGCAGTAGAAAAAGCTAAAAAAGAAGCTGAGGAAAAAGCGGAGAAAGATAAAGTTGCAAAGGTTGAAGAAGATAAAAAAGCTAAAGAGGAGTTAGATATTCCCGGTGCGCTTAGGTCTTCTTTTTTAATTAGTCCTAGATTCTTAGCTCCTGCGCCGGTTATGAGAAGTGCGGGAATGCCGGGATTCTCACCATATGATGTCCCTAACCAATGGAATTTAATTAAAGGGGACGCTAGCCAGTTTAACCCTGAGGGCGGACACAACATTTCTTATAACATTTATGCTGAGAAGAAAAACAACCGTCCGGGGATAAACATCGAGCATAACCAATTTGATTATGAGCCGACTCAAAGGTATTTAACATTTGAAGGGTTCGCTGTTCAAAAAGGTTACAATAACGAATATCCAGATAATAACAGAACGTATATTATTATGGAAAACACTAAAACTGGTGAAAGTAAAACCTACGCAACGGATGTAATGGCTGATTCGGACGCTACACGTGATTTTACTTGGGCGTTTGGTACACCAAAACAACCTCGACAATGCTATGACAATGAGTTCGATAAATGGTCTGATGATGATTGTACGATGACATATAAAGGTGTCGGATTTAAAGCGTATATTCCTTTGGATGATTTATTCGGAAACGCAAAAATGGGTGACGATGCTAGCTCTTGGAACATGAAAATTGTTCATGGTGTTAACGGGAATCATGGAAGAAGTGGTTACCAGTACGTTTGGACTTGGATAACTACACCTATAAACATTCTCGATTTAGGTAAGTATACAAGCAGAGAGGGCGCTACTGGGATGCTCGATTTCGCTAGTGGTCGTGGTACAAATACTGCAACCCCTAACACAGCCGACCATATCAGACGTGATTCCCCTGCAGGTAATGGGTTATGTAGTCTAGGGAGTAATTGTCGTTACTTTAAAATGGGAGTAGATTACCCTATTTTGGACTCTGACCAATCCCGTACAGTTATTTGGTACAAATACGGTGCAAGAGCGGGTGAGACCCAAGATGCTTGGGGTCAAAGTCAGTATTTCCATGTTAACGGGAAAACAGCCATGTTAACGTTCAAGCCAGATAAAAACGTAGTTCCGGATAAAGATGTTCAGCTTAAAACGGTCTATGTTAATGATGGTAATCGACAAGTACTTGATAGTTTCACAGAGAAATTCTCTCGTGGGGAGCAAGTTACACGTTCAGTACCATTTAATAAGCAAGGTGGTAAGACGGAGTCTGAGTTCTACGCAGATACGTACAGATTATTTAACAAGAAGATATACACTAAGAACGTAAATGGTGAGGATTTTGTATTTAGAAGTCAGGAGCAGAACCCTTCTCAAAAAGCCGATGACGATATGGTTAGAGAATTGAAATTTAACATGCACAATGATGTGAATGCTAGAGCTAAAGGGCAACCTACTGATGTAGATAAAAACGATAAAACCATCATTAAATCCGGCGGAGATAGTACGGGCGATTCCACAAAGGTTCGATACTATGACCTATTAGTTAACATTGAGTATATCGATAAAACGACTGGGAAAATTCTCGAAAAGAGACGTTCGAAAGTAATCCCTCATGGTCGAGTGGTCTATGTACCTAAACCTACTGGGGCATTTAAAGATGAGAATGGTAATCCATATATCAGTGTAAATCCTTATGCTGAGGAACCGGTTAAGAGTTGGTACACACATCCGGGGCAACATGCGGATGATGAGACAACAATCAAGTTTTACTACAAACCTTCTAAACCAGACCCTTCAACAAATGGGCATGTAGATGGGGAGTTAATGACAGATAACGCTGACTTCACTTGGAACTTATATAAAGATGACGATAAATCGAAGAGTAAATTAGCGTTGCATAATAAGTTAGACCCTAAACTTTCAACAAAAGCATTTGCGGTACGTAACGTTAAAAAGGTTATCGAAACAGCAAATACAAAAAATAATGATAAGAATAAGGATTATATACCTGATTTCGATTACGTGGCTAAGGCAAATGAAGTAGCCGATGACGGTATGAAATACCATTTAATTGGTGAAGAAAAGACACCTAAAAACAAAGTGTTTATGTCTACACTAAATGAAAACAGCCTTAAAAATGGGGGAGCTGCGTATGCCGATTTCCCGAACATAAGCGGAATTAGTAAAGATATGCAGGTACTTAAAAACGACCCTGATGCGTTTAAAGATGCATCTAATAAAGATTACACAGGACGTAATCTTTACTATGGTTATCAGTTTGAGGCGACAAATTCTTATTACGACCATTATGTATGTAGCGGTTGGGATGAGATGAAGGATGAAAAAGGTAACCCATTATCTCCAAGACAGTGGGCTTGCGAAGGTTGGAATTTCTCGGAACGTATCCCATTATGGGGTGACGGTACGGATAAGTATACGCCACCTGCAGGAACATGGATTGATACACATAAAGTAGCGTATCAGGCTGAGATTGAATTAGACCATGTTTATGGGACTGAACACGTATTCCGTAAAGGAGACCAAAAATTAGAGTACCCAGTAGGTAGACAGTCTAAAGTGTATCGTACAAGTCCAAACGATTACAAAACGGATAAGGAAGATAAAACACTTGCAACGGAGAAATTCATTGCAGATAAGACGTTATACGATGCAGCTAACCCTGCTAAAGAGTTACAAACACAAGAGGCAATTAACGTGGGAGGAACTCTTAAGTATGAGAACTCTATCAACACTATGGGTATTGCTAATAATGGCGGTTTAGGAAGTCAAATCAGCTATGACAGAGATTTAAAATATATGAGCGAAGATGGTAAACGTTCAGCTGTTGCTTGGTCTGATAGTGATGGACGACCTAATAACGGATACTCTGGTTATTATGTGCAGGATGTAGATAAAAACCTAAAAGAGTCTTTAGTGGTAAACAAGGACAAGGACGATGTTGAGTTTGATAAACATCATGCCTTAGGGTTTTACAAACTTCCGGTTGTTATTGAAGGTAAAGGTGGAGGTCAGTTTGATATTAAGACTATGGACGATTACAGGGTTATGAAAAACTCTGGATTCCAAGTTGCTTCACCGAAAGGTGCTTCTATCGATGCTGTAAATAAACAGGCTAGAGAAGAGTACCGAAAGTTCAATAAAGTAGAGGCTACTACTTCAGATTTAGTCTTAGAATCGGATAAACGTAGTTCAAAATACTATTTACCTCTTGATGTTGATACTTCTGTAAAAGGTAAAGATGATTTACCTTCAATGAATATGAAAGTTAAGAGTAAATGGCAAAATGAATTACTAATCGGTTCTGTTGGTTTAAATGATGTAATTATACAGGTAACATACCCATTCACGTTCAAGCAGTACTTAGTAGGTTCTGGCTTAGATAAAGCGAAGGATGGACAAGATGCTGTTTACGTTAATGAACAAACTGAGGCAATCAGTAAGGGAGTTAAATACGACCACACGGTTAGAATTGAAGATGATGAACTTAAAGGGGCTATTGGTAGAATTAAAAATAGCGACACAGTAAAAGTAAATACTTTCCGTGAGGCAAACAGTAAAGGGTTATGGGAATCTGTAAAAGAATATCTAAAATAGGATGAGGGGGTTATAATACCCCCTCTTTTTATTTTGAATAATTGAGGTAAAGATAGATAAATACTATATGGAAATAAAAAAGATAAGATATGCCAGTGTTTTGATAAGGATACTGCAGTAACAGATGACAATGTCTAGTATTATATAGGTAAGGTTATTATACCTATGGATATTGATGCAAAGGTCGGTTGTGAGGGCTTCCTATTTTTGCATACACTCTACCTGTTTTCTGGGGGCAGTATAATAGGTGAGTGGTGATAGACGGGGTGTAGTAACAGAGGAATAAGGAGGCAATGTAGACCTACTCAATCTACATTGTTTCATAAAATCGATTAAAGTGTTCATGACAAAAGCGTTATGTAATCAGGTTTGCGATAGACCTAGACTGCTAGCGCTTTTTTGTCGTATAGAAAGGTGTATTACATCTGATACGAGGTAAAAGAACATAAAGAGTCCAGAAAGGATTGGTAAAATATGAAACCTTATATGAAGAAGCTGACAATATTGGGTGTCTTGAGTGTAGTGTCGTTAAGCTTAGCGGCTTGTGATTCTGACGAGGAAAAGGCGGTTAAGGCACAAAAGAAGGATTTTAAAGTAGTATATGACTACGATTACGATTCGACTCGTGTTGTTGTAGAGAAGGAAAAGACGGTAGAGGAGTTAGCAAAGGATATGATGTTGCAAAATGTAGGGTTGGATACGAAAGAAAAACGGTTCGCTGCGGTCGGTGTGGAGAAGGAGCAGGGGATTTTTATAGAGTCTGCGGTACGTGATGGGGATGCCATTCCTAAGGTTAGTGCTATGACAAAAGAACAAATCGCAGAGTTAAATCAGCAAGATGATGGATTTGCTGAGAAGAAAAAACAGACATTTGAGAAACTAAAGGAACAGAGACAAGCAGTTTTATCTAAGCAGTATGAAGATGATAAGGAAGAGACAAAGAAATTAGAGGATGATTTGAAGAAGAAAGTGGCGGAGCAAACGAAGAAGATTGAAAAGCAAAAAGTAGATAAAGAAAAGCAGGACGCAAAAGAAGAAGTAGAGAAGAGTAAAAGAGCAGCGCAGGAAGAGGAAAAACCTTCTGGGGCTAAGTAAAGAGGTGAGGATATGGCAACAAACACGAAAGAAAAGGCAGGGATAGCCGAGGTTTATTATGGGTTCGAAAGGTTACTTGTAGATGCGTTTCCGAAATGGCTTTTAAAAAGCGGAGGAGGGGCTATATTCCAAAACAAAGGTATTTATATGGTTGGAGTTAAAACGCCTAAATTAAAGGTGTCTGGGCGTGTTTACGGTACATGTATATGTGAGGTTCGTAAAGTAGACGGAGAGGGTAAAGAAAACGAGAAGTTAGGGAATATTCCTTTCGGGTTAGTGGTCGATGATGGGGATACCCTTCATGGTCATATAAACGATATATTAAGGAAATCTGCGAGTTCTGAAATTATGGGACAGGAGTTGCAGGGACTTTGGAATAAGGTACTACAGGATAGGATTAAGGTGTTGGAAAAGAACGAGGGGGATTTTCGGATTGTAAGTGTAGATTATCAACCGCCTAAGAGTGAAGACGAGGTTCTGTCAGAGTTTAAGAAGCAGTCATATTTGGCTCTTAGCAGGTTCTATATGGGATTGATAATGAAGTTGGATGGGGCAAAAGGTAAATTTCTTGTGCAAGTGCAAGATGTGACGCTAACACATAGCGGTAAATACCTTATGAATATAGTTACGTCTGTAAAAGCGGCGGATAAAGATAAGGTGGTGACGGTGAAGTTTGCTCTCCCTATTGATTATGACTATTACGATAAGAACCTAATGAAAAAGCTTGATAGGTCTGTAAAAGACAGGGTAATGCAGTTCACGGAATCGCAGAAAAAACCATTTGAGTTTGATGGGGTTTGGATTTCGATGACGCGATATAACGGTATACACTCGGGGTTACGTTGGTTACTATCTGATAATGCAAAAGAGACCGCTAAAATGATGGAGAGGATTAAGACGGTTATTCATTCTGCTGAGGTGAAAGATGTAATCGGGGCGGTTAGAGGATATCATAAAGAGTTGGTGCAAATACAGGTTAAACCGTTAAAAGGAGCAAAGACGAACCTACCTTTATACTTAGGGACTAATGGTATTAGTTCTGGAGAGGTAGGGGCGAAAATCTATAACCGCAGGGACGGGGAAACAAACCTTATGAGCGCTTTGAAGATGCTTACAGCGCTGTACGGGGAGTCGGATGCGTGGTTTAAGATTTTGAATTGCTTTGATTTAAGGAAGAGGGTGGACTAAATGCTTAAAGGACTTGTAGGTCTTTGTGCAAGGGGTGTAAGAGCAGGTTTTGATGCAGGGGTTCACCTTGGAGAAAAGAAGATAGAGACAAAATATAGGTTGTTAAATTTGGGGATTGTAGCAGGTATAGCTGCAGTTAAGCTGACAACTAAGGTGGCTGCGGTTGGAGTACGTGCAGTGTCTGGAGGGGTTAGGTTAGTCGGTTCTGGTGTACGTGGGGCAAACAATCTACGTAAAGAGCGGAACCGTAGAAAGATGATGGAGAGAAGACAGGGAGGAGGTTACGACTCTGGAACTCCTTATGAAGAGGAAAGAAAAAGAGAGTCTGCTCCGGAACAGACAAAAAAGAAATTAAAGCGTAATGAATATCAAGAGAACGTAGACCCTTATAATGCATATGATTATCATGTAGCTGACCCAAATGCTGACCAGTACAACCAACAAGAGAACAAAAAGCATGTAAATGAAGTAGATAAATTGGTAGAAGTAGACCCGGAAAAACTAGCTGTTATTGAGCAGTTAAAACAAGAGGGTATATTGAAAGATAGCGGTAAGGATAGCTTCCTAGATGGGGTATATACCGGGGATAAGCAGTTTAAGGGGTATTTCTCGGCGTATACATTTCCAGATGGTGTACGTACACATTGGGACGAGATGAGTTATACGTTAAAGGTAGCGTTCCCAACAACTAACGGGGTTACGTTAGTGGCTAAAGAGGATGGTTTACATAGCCCAGAAGGTAAAGTGTATTATGTACATGGCGGTACAGGGGATACGGGAGATAAAAGCTGCGCACTTACAAGTATGCTGCAGGATTATCCTATGGAGTACACAGATGTGCTAGTTAATTTAATGTTTGGGTACAATGATATGTATAAGAAAGAGATGGAGACTGTGCAGTAATGCAGTCTCTTTTTTACGTCTATTGTTTAAATTTAGGAGTTGATGTATACTGTAAGTACGTACTTACGTAAGTACACTAATTAAGTAAATGATTATATAGTCTAAAATTTTAAATACAAGGAGTCTATAACTATGCCGGAAAAAGTAAATGATTTAGTGATGCTAAAAGAGGATAGGGTGGTTACAAAGCAAGGGAATAGCTTGGGAGTCACTATTCCTACTGATATGCTTAAAGCACTAAACCTAACTAAAGGAGATGAGGTGACGCTTGAGGTCGATGGGGATGTCCTAAAGGTTAAGAAGAAAGTAACAAAGGCTTTACCTGATGGGATAAGCGATGACTTTTTAGATACAGTTGAAGCTTGCTTTAATGAATACGATGAGGTTATGAAAGAGTTAGTTGATAAATAAGAGAAAATCAATGGGGGAAGAGAAATGAAAACGTTATGTAAAAAACATGGGAAAGAGTATATGGACGAGCAAGCACCGAAGGCAGTAGTCATCAAAAGAGATGAAGATAATTGCGAGCGCTGTGAGGAAATTAAGAACGGTGTCAATTTAAAGTTATTTCATGTAACACTCTCAAATGGTCAGTGGTATGAGGAAAATGTGTGCGATGAGAAAGTCATTGTTGCTGCGGACTTAGAGGATGCTCGAATTGAGGCAGTGAAGTTAATGATGGGATGGTACTTCTATAAGGGAGGCTTTATCCTTGAGGATTGTGGTTCGTCTCAAGAGGTAAAATACCGGTCATATTGGTCAAAATGGGAGAATGGTGAAAGGGTAGAGGATTACGTGTTCGATTCTGAGGAGGACTGTGATGCGTTTAACGATAAAAGGGAGGGTATAGTGAACTTCTCGGTTAAGGAGTTAGAGATAGCAAACGGGTACAAGGTTACTTCTGTAAATGCGGAGAAACTACAAGACTGTAAGGTTGGGGCTGAGTAATGATGAGGTATTTAACAGATAAAGAAGTTATTGCGATTAACGTAGCAGCAATTAAAAAGTACTCTCCGGGGGAACTCTTAGGGGTCAAAGACCCGGGGTTGCTCGATTCTGCAGTAAACAGACCGAAGCAGTCAGCGATTGGCGAGGATGCGTATCCGGGCGTGTATGAAAAGGCTGCAGCGTTGTTTGAATCTATTGCGCAGAACCATGTATTTTACAATGCGAACAAAAGGACAGCGTTTATGTGTTTAGCTGTATTCCTACGTTACAACGGGTACAAATTAGTGATTTCTACTGAGGAAGCAGTTGCCTTTACATTAGGTGTTGTAAACCATGAATATAGTGAGTTAGATGTCTTAAATACTATCATTACACATTCATTTCCTTTAGGTAGTTGAGGTGGTGTAACAGTGGCAAGAAGGAGAACACAGGAAGAGTTTGTAGAAGAGGTTAAAGGGGTAGTGGGAAATGACTACACTGTTATAGGTGTGTACATAAACGCAAATACAAGGCTAGAGATGAAACATAACGTTTGCGGAACTGAATACAAGGTCTATCCGAATAACTTTTTGAAGGGGTCTAGGTGTCCTCATTGTGCAAAAGAAAACAGGAGAAAGACGCATGAAGAGTTCTTAGACGAGGTTCGAAGTATATATGGGGATGACTACAAGGTTAAGAGTAAGTATACAAGCCAGAAAGATTTAATTCGAGTGGAGCATGTACGATGCGGGAGGGAGTATGATTTTTACCCTCAAAATTTCTTGAGAGAATTGAGTTTGTGCAGACAATGCTTACAGTCTAGTGAGTATCGTGCAACGAGAAGAAAACCTGCTGAGGTATTTGAAAAGGAAGTCTTTGATAAGGTCGGTGACGAGTATACTGTACTGGGAGGTTATGTAAATTCTCGGACTATAGTAGATATGAGGCATAATGTTTGTGGTAACGAGTATAAAGTATTACCTGCTTCTTTTTTATACCGGAATGCTAGGTGTCCTCATTGTGCTATGAAGATTAGAACGAAACGAAGAAGAACGCAAGAGGACTTTGTAAAAGAGGTTAACGATAAATTAGGTATCGATTATGAGGTCATTGGTAAGTATATTGATAGAAAAACAGGTGTAAAACTAAAGCATTTATCTTGTGGAAGTGAATACTCTATTGTACCTCCAACAGTTCGTAGAGGTTGGGGCAAGTGTCCCATTTGCAAAAAAGAAAAAAGTAAAGGGCGATAGGTACATGTCTATATACATGTTTTTATTGAAGTGGGTTGTGAATACCTGTATTTATATGAGTGTAAGTTTTTTGTTTGATATTACTTTCAACTTAGAGCTTAACTTCGCTAAAAGTCTGTGCATGGGTGTAGTTGTAGGATTAGCAGTAGAGCGTAAAGGTTTGTTTGAATTATGGAGAGGTATACGAAATAAGGACAAGTAAGACTGCTACTAGCGGTCTTTTTATTTTGCCGTTTAACTGAAAAATAAAAAGAAGAGATATAAAGAAATGATAGGGATAGGTAGGTGTGATGTATGAAAAAAGCAAAGGAGCTAGCAGGAGACCTCTTGGTGCGTTTAGGGTTTTCTGTACTTGTTTGTATTGTGGTTGGGTTGGCTGCCAGTGGGGTAGCGGGGGCAGTCACAGGTATTTGTTGGGTTGTCGGTTCTATAACCCATATAGGTCTTCCATACACTACGATATTTAAAGCAACCGTTAGTATACTGCTAATCGTACTAGTGCTAGGTTATAAGTTGTTGCTCGATAGGGACATCCTCTAGGTGTTGAGGGTGTGAGAGGATGGTGAAGGACAAATGATGTTAAAAGAAGTGGATAATATTAAATCAAAAGGGGCTTCCTGTGGGCTGTATGCGGTAGCTATGACAATACAGGCGTTAACAGACGGTAGATATGATGAGGAAAAACTGGGTGACTTCTTAATCGATTTAGCACATGCGAGAGAGCTTACACATGTAGGGGAGTTATTCGATATTGATAAAGTGGAAGAATTTCTTCTATGGGTTAATGATTATCTGCTGTCATTGGATTATAAAGTGAAGACATTCAACTCATCCGAAGAGCTAGAAACGGTAGTTGAAGATGGGTTAAATAATGGGTATTACGCAATGATTCCGTACTATGCAAAAACAGCGTACCCGTATGTGCCACATAAGAAAGCCGATATGAAAAATGTACATTGGGGTGTTATATGGGGGCTTGAAGGAGGAATCTTGCAAGGCTCACAAAGTAACGTGTACAAGAAAAAGGCGTTAAGAGACCAAAGTGTCGTTGATGTATATAATGCCAATGCTGTGCTAGATGGAAAGGTGTTTGAGTGGTACAAATACTTGAAATGTAAGTGTATGGAGGTCACTAAAGTACCTAAAAGGTTATCGGAGTATGAAAATCAGGTTAAGAAAACATGTACACAAGAGACATGTGTAAAATTAGAAAGGCTAGACCCTGAGGATTGTTTACATTCGGTCGACTTGAAAGGTAAGTTAATTTTGATTGGATTACATACTGGTAAATGAAGATGAAACGAGGACGGTATATTGCCGTCTTTTTTATTTGTGCTTGATACGTAGATTGGAGTTGAATGTTACGTAATAAGGTAGATTAGGGGTAGGTGTAAAGACGTAGCAATTTTTTGGAGGGGATAGGTATGCGTAAATACAATGAAATTTGGATAGGGGATAGAAAATCGGTTAGGGGCTTAGAGGAAAGTAACGATTGCTTGCTCACTTTAGATATGATTCAAGAGCTGCAAAAGCATCACAAAACGCTAGATACTTGTGATATGGTAAGAAAGGGTACAGTAGATGGAATAACTACGTATCAATTCCGATTATATGAGTTCGATAAGACTCATGTTATTACAGTGGAGTTAGGTAAAAAAGGATGGTCTGTGTATGCGGGAGTTGAAAATGCTAGCCAATTTTGGAGTTTCCCCTGTCCTTCTCCTGCTGTTGGTATGGTACGTATTGGGTTAACACTCTTACTTATTGGCGTATACGGTACGGATGATGATAAAAAAGAAGCAGATAGTAGAATTGACAGGGTAATGAATAAGGTAAAGAATAAAACGGCTACATTACACTGAGGGTTGTGTATAAAGAAAGGGCGGTGTACATGCCACCCTTTCTTTTTTAATGACGATATATAAGATAAAGTATATGAGGATACTATCTGTTAAACTATGAGTAACAAAGGTGATATTAAGGAAGGTAGGTTACGTATATGGGGTTAGATGAAGCAGTAGCGTTAGCAAATGCTCAAATATCTGAAAGTGATTTATATCCAATTACAAAAGAGAATGTGGATTATTTTATAAATGAATTAGGGTACAAAGGTATTGGGACTTATGAGGAAATGGAGAGTAAGCTAGCTGCTACAGGGTTACCGATTCGTAATTTCTACATTACGAATAAGGTGATGTCGGTATTCGTATATTACGACTACCCTGTCTGTGTAGAGTTGTTTTACATGTTGGAGGATTATTCATTCCCGGGGATGGATATGAGTTTAGGAGAATACATTCGGGATGTTGAGAAAAGAATCCGTAAAAAATATGACGCTAAGGATTTCTTTGGGGTTCTGCATTATGCACATAAGAACGCAATATTTATGTTAATGAATAGGTTGTATTGGGAAGTAGAAGAAAAGGATAGATTCGAATTCTTCATATCGAACTACACGCATTACGACTACGGTCATACGGTGTTATCAAAGGATATGGTGTTAGATGTATTCCGTTGTCAGACGAGCGAGCAGAGGAAGGAACTCCTTGATTCGTTGGAAAAGATAGCGAGTGGTGTGAATTATGTAACAGTGTACCGCGGGCAGAGTGATAAATCTACAAACCATGAGGATGCAATTAGTTGGACGGCAAGTAAAGAGGTTGCTGAATTTTTTGCTAAACGTCATGGATTTGACGGGGAAGTCTACGTAGGTAAGGTACATAAGGATGATATTTTAGCGTACTATACGGGTCGTGGGGAAGAGGAAGTACTAATACGACCTAAATCAATCAGACAGGCGCAAAGTTTAAATCCAATAACGATTACAAAAGACATAGAAGGTATGGAAAAGGAAGGGTATATGACGGAGTACGGTCTATATCGTGGGACGTTTATCCAAGAAAAGTACTTTGATAACTTTGACGGTATTCATGGGAATAAGCATTGTAGTCGTGTTCTGCTTCATTGCCTGTCTATGTCTAGGGAGCTAGGCTTAAGCGATGAGGATAGGGCTATCCTGAGTCTATCTGCATGTCTCCATGACATAGGTCGTGTAAATGATTATGAAGATAAAACACATGGAATAAGAAGTGTGGACTGTATTGGTGAATATGAGATTATGGTTTTCGGAATTAATGCAGTTAATACCAAAAGAGAATACGATATCTTAGATTTAGATGAGGACGCTGATGATATCCTTTACTTCATTATAGAGAATCATTGTATTTCGGATACTGAGGCAAAAGAAAACCTAAATAAAACGGGTTGGGTCGCTGACAAACTGGCTCGAGCGTGGAGATTATTCGAGATTTTCAAGGATGCCGATGGGTTAGATAGGGTTCGTTTGGGCGACTTAGATAGTGATTACTTACGTACAGCGGCAGGTAGAAACCGAGTACTTATTGCGTACAATTACTTAAAAGCGTTAGTGAAGTAAGGAGAGAAATATTACTCTCCTTTTTCTTTATCTTGATAAGGAAGGGGCAGACGGGCGGACGGGGTTGTGATAGTATAAGGGTATGCTAACAAGCCGGGTAAGAAACAAACAAAGCAAGTTAAAAATAATTTCTTGTTTTGATAATGGTTAAGCGGTTTTGTACAAGCAAACATGTTAAATTGAAAGAGTGTTAAAAACACATTTTGAAATGTCCAGATTTCAAAAAACAAAGGTGTCCGTAAGGCGGGCATACATGCTCGTCTAGGTAAAACCGAAAACAAAAGAGGAGGAAATCAAAATGGGCAGATTATCATTTAGTGGGGCAAGAACAGGAAGACGTGCGGGAGGTAACGGGTTAGGTAATATGGTGCAGCGCCTTTCATTCGAGATTGGTGAAACAAAACGTATTATTTTCCCAGTATTACCGGATTCGGAAGGGAATATGGGGTTAGTGGTACTAGCTGAGCCGTTCCATCCAATTAAACAAAGCTTTTTAAACTTTGTTAATAGTCGTGGAGGAACATACCAATCATACCAAGTACGTTGTATGCATCCTTACAGCCAAACAGACCGTAGCGAAGCAGTAAAATCAGCGGAGCGTAAGGAGATGTGTCCGTTCTGTGAGTTATCACAATACGAGGTACGCCGTACATATGTTGAAATGGAAGAGCGTTATGGTGAAGAAGGTTTCAAGGACTTAACAAAAGAAGAACAAAAGAAATTCTATGAAGAAATGGATAAACAACGTAAAGTTGAGAATTCATACTACAAAAAATCTGATGAAGATGGTAACGAGTATAACGTAACTCGCTTAGATATTACACTTCTAGCGTTAGAGCTTGAGTTAGAAGATGCAGTTGGTAAAAACAACAAGCCAGTAAAACGAGTAGTTCGTGATGAAAATGGTATGCCAAAATACAAGAAAATCTTAATGCCTATGTCTCAAAACCGTTTAGATAAGTTCAAAACGGCAGCGGATAATGCGTTTGAGCAAGGTATCTTAGATGATGAAGTAAACGCATATGGTTACATCGAAAACGAAGGTACAGAGCATGAAGAGGAAGTATTAATCGGGTTTGTGGACTTTGCGGTTAAGTTCCCTAACAAACCTACTAAAATGGAGTCAGCTAAAGATATGTCTCCAGTAGCAGTACCTGCGAAAAACACAGTTGTAACAAAAGAATTTGTGGATGCAATTACTGAAATCGGTGTTAAATTAGTGGCTGAGGCTGAGAAGTCTTATAAAGCAATTAATCCAACGCTACGTCCACATACACCACAGGAAGCTGTTGCACTTATGGCTGATGGTGGAGAGTACTTCTTCGTTATGCGTGAACAGTACGGAAAAGAGGAAGAGGATACTGAATTTAACGAAAAAGTATTCGCTACAGTCTTATCTGGTGCAGGCGCAGGAACTGAGGAGGACGCAGAAGCAGAAGCAAATGCGTTACGTGAAGAAGATGAAGCACAAGAGGCGGCTGCAGCTAAATCAAAAACTGTTAAAACGGAGAAGAAAGCTGAAGCTAAAAAAGTAGAAACGAAAAAAGAAGAGCCTGAAGATAACGGCGAGGTAGAAGACGACGATAACTTCGATGAGTTCATGGGCGATGACGAATAAGGAATACCGCTAAAGAGAGGGCATATGCCCTCTCTTTTTTATTGTCCAGAATAAGGTAGATACTACATAGAAAAGGGAAAGTAGATGTTAAGTGAGATTGGAGTAAACAAATAACGCCATGTATAGGCGGTCAGATAAGAACAGTAGAGGAGTGGGTTGATTTGTTAAAAAGATGTACTGCAGGGGGAGTAGCGGTCGATATAGTGGATGACGTAACGATTCGGACGTTTGTTTCCCGTGAGGATTTAGTAAGTATCAAAAATAAAGAAGATGTGTTCGAGGGGTTAGCACACTTCACAACGATTTTCGAGCGTAACAACGAGACAAACCTAAACGAAAGAGAGTTGTACAGTAAGTGCAGTGTAAACGAGAGACCACTTGAGGCATATCGTATAGAGGATAGAACACCGGAGGAAGATTCGAAGGCGAAAGAAACGTTAATCAAAGGGTTAATTTCTACACTGTTTCTTGTCTCTGACGGCAAGGTGTACGATGTGTTGTTGAACCCTTTAAACTTTGTATACGATAAGAAGAAAAAGAAGGTAAAAGCTTTTCTGCGCAAAGATACAGCGCTTGCAGAAATTACAGATGATTGGTTATACAACGTTAAAAAACTAATTGCGTACTTCTTAGTAAACGATAGCGGGTTAATGCCTGAGCAGTTTGATAAGTTAACTCTTGATGATATTGAAAATAAAATGATGGGCAATGTGTTAATGGGATTTAAGCAGCTGCGTGACGCTCGTTCTGTTGGCGAAATGGCTGAACTTATGCTTGACGATAGCGAGTTAAAGCCTTTAATTAACTACCCACCAATTATTAAACCTTATGTTGTTCCTAAAGATATTACAACAGAGGATGGAGCTGTTGAGAAGCCAGTTGATGATAGCGAAGAACTAGGGTTGGATGATACAAAAGAAGAAGGAAAAGGTCAGAAAAAGAAAAAGCCAGTTAAGGAGAAAGGCGAAAAAGGTAACGGAGGTGTTGCAAAAATTGTACTCGCTTTCGTAATTGGGACGGTTGCCGGATTGCTTGTAAATAAATTCATATTACCTGGACTCTTTGGGGTCGTTGATTTACAAACAGTGACTACAGGGTGGTGGTCGTAATGTGTAAAGCAGAAGGAACAGCGTTAACAAAGCTAGTGGATGTACTTGCGCTTGTTGATTTGGATAAGAAGAGTGTTCCGAAGGATGAGATGTTTTATGTGTATACTGAAATGGCACGAATGGCGTTTGCGGGGATGGGTCATATCCTCGCAAATAACCAACAGAGGTTAAATGAGGCTAACAAGGAGCTTATCGACATTGACCATATTATGGAGATACGTAAGTTGGATACGGATGAGAAGTTACGGTCTGCAGATGAACGAATTACGATTAGACAGAAAAGACGTATCGCTCGTGCCATTCACAATATGGATAAGATGTTGAAAGATAAAGGTGTCGATTGTAATGAAATGCTTCAAAAAATGGATTTGGTTAAGGGGCTATTATATCGTGAAGTTACACCTAGTGAAAAAGTGTACACGTTTCGAAGCGATAGAGGTGGAGATATTTTTGAGAGGATTACGGGTAAGAGGTTAAAGGGTGATGTACTTACAGGTGACTCGTTGCTTGACGAAGATAATAGTGAAAAGGAGGATTTGAGTGTACCTCCTAAACTGGATGGGGTTCGTACCCTTGCTGATTTGGATGCAGGGGAAAGTTCGTCTAAGCCACTTCGTGATATTGATGATTTATCGGGGTATTTAGAAGCCCAGAAAGGAAGATGGTAACGTGAGTTTCGATTTTAACAACTCGGGGAGTTCTGGGGGATATAACAACGACAGGGTATCAGAGCGGGACAGGTTAGAGATTGACTCAAATGGACGTACGAGAAGTGAAAATGCAAATGAGCAAAATAATGGTACAAACGGTGGAGGTTCTGGTAGACGTTTTGGCGGCTTTGGTGGAGGTTCTGGTGGCTCAGGGAGACCGGGTAAATGGAAGTGGATACTTGGGATAGGTGCGTTAGGTGGTCTTATTTTCCTTGGAAGCTTAGGGAACGGCGGGTTTTCGAACATCTGGAGAACGTTTAATAGTACGCCGGAGGAAAATTTGGGGTCGATGCTTACGTCTGTAAAGCAGGTAGAACATGAAAATAAAATGGTAGGTAAAGAAAAGAACCAAGTTTATGATGTAAACAATATCTTCTCTGACGAATATATCGATAAGCAAGTAGATAAAGAGTATGCGGTGTATGTGTATACAGGTAATGAAAAGTACGATAAACCGTTTGATGATTGGGTACGTAAAAATGAGAAAGAAATACCGATTTACAGGGTTAATGCTGAGGGAATGAAGACGAACGTAGTTGCGCTTGATTACGTGGAGGCAGATAAACCGATGGTTATGATTTATAATGAGGTGAATAAAGGGAAGAAAGAACTTGATGCAGTTATCAAGGACAAAGACTTACTTAAGAACATCGTTCCACATATACAGAAACTGCAAGAAGCAAAAGGAGTAAAGGTAGAAAAAAGCGAGAAAAAGTGATAAAAATGTGATACATTTGATACACAAACGCTAGATAATAGAGAAGATGCATGGTATTATGTATATACAAGTCACCGGACGTGACTTAGAAGACTTACATTTTGTTTGGTGTAAAGCCTTCTACGATATTTGTTTAATTGTTTGTTAAATTTAGAAATAAACCACTTGTTGGGAGCAGTCTTTATGGCTGCTCCTTTTTTATGTTTTAAATCCAAGCCTTGATAAGAATCAGGGCTTTTTTCTATTGGAAGTTTGATATGATAGGGGTAAGAAAAAATAAGGGGCGTGAGGAAGTGAAGTGCGAGTTTAGAATTAGAAGCCTACGTGTTCGAAACCTACAGTCTATCAAGGATATGACAATAAACATCGATAAAAACGGGGTATTTAAGTTAGATGGGAAGAACAATATCGGTAAGAGTGCGTTAACAATGGCGATTTATGCCATTACGAAAAACTTACCTAACAATAGTTATAAATTTTATTTGCGTGATGGAAGCGAGTTTTTTGTTATCGACTATACAGGTTGGGATGGCTCAACGGTTACGTTATCTCGTGGGGCGGTCGATTATTATGAATGGGATTTAACTAATGGAGAGTCTGGTAGAGCAGATAAGACAGGCGGTAAAGTACCACCGGAGTTGGAAAACTACTTCAATTTATATCACGAGAAAGAAAAAACGGACGAGATACTAAACCTACGTATGAAGAATAGTGTAATTCCTTTTGTTGAGACAACACCGGGGGATAATAACTTCATTCTGCAAAAGGCGTTAGGGACGGAAGACTTCCTATTAGGGTTAAAGCATGTCGAGAAGGTAAAGAGTGCGGAGTCTAAGGATATCAAGCTGCTTACAACACAGGTTGAGCAAGAAGAAGAGAGATTGGCGGATATTACAAGTGAGGTAGCCCATAAATCTCAGGTGTTAAAAGAGGTAAGTAGATATGAAAACGTACTAAAGGCGGAGTATGGAATCCTTGAGGCGTTAGAGGACGTTGCTGAGGATATGGTGGAGCTTGCTGAGAAAGAGAAAGAACTGTTAGAACTTCAAAAACGGTTAGCACAGCTTAATATGGAAGAAGCAGAAGAGGGCATTCATACCATTAAAGAGCTTACGAGTGCGCGAGATAGTATGGTAGAGGTCGCAGAATTAGAGGGTACGCTTAAGGTACTACAAACGAAGCTGCAGGCAAACAATACAGAAGAAGCGGATGAGTGTCTGGTGGTCATTCAAGAAGTGACGGAGCTGTTAGAGGCGATTCTTGAAATGGAGCAGATGGAAGAAGAGTTATCTGAACTGCAGGTGCGTATGAACAAAGTGAAAGACTTTGGAGATATCCGTGATGATTTACTACTCATTGAGGAATTAAAAGAACTTCGTGGGTTGTATGAAGAAGTAGAAGAACTTACGGCAGAAAAAGAAAAGAGCGATAGACAATTAGAGTTAAGCGCTAAGGAGCTTAAGGACTTTGAGAAAGAAATTGGAGTATGTCCGTTGTGTGGTGGCGATGTCAGTGCTACGCATGTACATAGTTAAGGAGGGTTAGCAGTGAAGGTATTAAATGTAGGAGATTTACATCTAAACGCTACAGAGATGCGTAACACGGTAAGAATGAAAGATAATAACAAGCTGATGCTAAAAAACCTTATCAAGTTTATCTTAGAGGATGAAGAAATAGGGTTGGTCATCTTTGAGGGCGACTTACAGCATAAGACACCGCAGGATATGCAGGAGGTAGCAGAGTGGCGTAAGCTGTTTAGGTTACTGGGTATAATTATGCAGAAGCGTATGAAAGGTAAAAAGTTTAATTTTATCGGGTTGGATGATAAAACAAAGAAAAAACTAGAGAGCGGGAAAATATATCCGGTTGTCGCTTGTCGTGGGAATCACGATAATGAAATTACGTTAAAAAATGACGAGAAACAATATACGTTCTTTGATGAGCTGCTATCCGAGGGGTTAATTATCAATCCTAAAGGTATAGCGTTTAAAGAGAACGGTCAAAAATTCTACATTGATATCCGTAACTATGGGCATGCTGACCGTGAATTACCTAAGAAAATCCGTGAGGATAAATCTTGGTTTGTTATGGCGGTACTGCATGATAACGTATTAATGCCTGAGTCACCTTTATGGATGTTAAAATCAAAAGGCAAAGAAGGGGTTTACGATGCGACAAAGGTGTTAAAAGGTGTCAATATCGGTATCCTTGGTCATATTCATGAAAATGTAGACCCTATCTATATCGAGATGGAAGATGGCTCTGTTAGTGTCCTATGGCAGACAGGGGCTATGGGTCGTACGTCATTCAAAGAGGAAAACTTGCGTGATTATGGTTACTGCGGTCTTATCGATACAAATAACCTTGAGGAGTTCGGTTTAGTAGAAATCGATGTAATTCCTGCTGAGGAGTATTTCTCGTTCGAAAAGGCATTGGCAGCGAAGAAAAGTGCAAGCGATTATAAAGATTTCAGTTTACGTATGGAGACAGTGGAGCGTAAACATGAAGACCCGAGGGATGTTATTCGTGCATTAGAAGATGTGGACGATGATGTGAAAGAGTTCGGGGTAGAAGTACTAAATCTAATACATGATAAAGCAGTGTAGTAAGGGGTGTAGTTGCTGTGGGATATAAAAAACTATGGGATTGTAAACATACAGGTAGGAAGCAAAAACAGATAGCTATGCTAGAAGAATGGTACGTATGAGCAAGGAAGTAAGATACCTCGTCACGTTTGAAAACAAGCGTGACGCATTGGCTCGTATAGAATACTTAATGGATGAGCATGAGAACGAGGATAATGTTTCTTATGTGGAGTGTGAGGGTTGTGATAAGTGTACGGAGATAGAGCACATTCGGAAGTCGTATCTTGGGGACATTTTTGGTAAACAAGAGCGAAAGAAGAAAGGGGAAAACGAACGTACACTTACAAAAGAAAAAATCCAAGAGATAAAAGCACTAATTGCAGCCGGGGATAGAGATTATATAATTTCGAGAGAGCTGAATATATCGTTAAACACGGTAGAGTTTTACCGCAGGTTAATGGTTAGAGATAAAAACAACAAGGAGAGAAGGTAGGAGGAGCTTATGGGAGAGAAGCAAAAAATCGAAGTAGAAACAGCGGACTTGGTTATCGTAGACACATGGAGGGCGCTAAGTAGAGGTAAGCGAATTGCAGGGCTACCTAAAGATAAGCGTGACAAGTATATTAAAAAAGTACAAAAGGATATTAAAGCAGCGCTTGAGTGTGCTAAAAAGAAACCAAAGTGTGGGAATCTACTTATTGGGGTTGATGTATTCTCTATGTCTAGTCTAGGCGAGGATGCGTTAGATAAAAAGAACACAAAAAGAGCGTTGGTTTGGTTAAAAGAACAAGATGAGACGACTGAGCCAATTATGAATAAATACCGTGAAATGAAAGAATGGTTTATCTGGGGAGTACGTGACCGTGGTTGGGCGTTTAATCTACTAGGAAATGAAAAATATTTCGATGGGGAGTTTCGCACAGCGGAGTCAGATACAGAGGATGCATTAAAGGTAGCAAAAGAGATGGTGCTGCGCTTTACGGACGAGGGCGGTACGGTTCTAGTGGTTAACGACTTTGAAGGAAGTGTTATGAAAGAAGCAATCGAGAGTACAGGTCGTGTATACGTATCTGGCGTTCGTGATAAGGAGACAGGGGGTTTAATTCATGCTTGAGGTAAATAAAATCCATAAAGGTGATACGTTTAAATTATTAGATGAAATTGACGATGGTTCTATCGATTTATTGTTCACTGACCCGCCTTACAACGTGTCGGTTAAAGGAACGAAAATGGCGTATGGTCATGGAAGAACGGGCATGGATTTTGGTGATTGGGATTATGGCTTTGATACAGAGGCTTGGATGAGAAAGGTACTTCCTAAAATCAACCCAGAGACAGGACAGGCACTTATTTTCAATTCTTATTTAAATATGGAGCTTATGGCAAGAATAGCCGAGGAAATGGGCTATATCGTACGTGGATTACAGTATTGGTATAAAACTAACCCTGTACCGCAGATGCCGAATAGGTTGCCGTTAAACGCCTTAGAAGAGGCGCTGTGGATTACAGCAACAGATACATTTACGTTTAATGTACGTGATGGACGTAAGGCTGAGGATGGGCGTTACGAGGCTTCTCCTCATGAAGACCAAGGGCGACGATTCCATACAACGCAGAAACCGTTCAGTATTTGGTTAGAGATAATGCGTGTACATAGTAATAAAGGGGAATTAATTCTAGATACGTTCTCAGGGTCTGGGGTAACAGCAGTATCTGCTGATGAACTAAGACGTAATTTCATCGGGATTGAGATGGATAATACGTATCATGAAAAAAGTACAAAAAGGCATCAAAAACACCGAAGAAAAGCAAGAAGTTTATGGGTATAGCCCGTTTAGGTTGGTTGATAAGAACCAACCTTTTTTATTTGGGAAAGGGTGGTAAACTAACGGTAGATAACAAGTTAAGGGGGAGTTTGTGTTATGTCACAAAGTTTAATCGCTCGCTACGAAACGGCGAAAAAGAAATTTTCAAATACGGAAAAACAGGCAAATAAAGTGGAAGCCCGTTTAGGGGTAAAGAAGGAAGAAGTTAAGACAAAGATAGAGGCGTTAGCAAAGCGTGGAATTACGTTTGAAACCAAAGAGGAACTGGATTTAATCATTGAGGAAAAGAACGAGCGTGTGCTTGAGATTGTAGAGCATATGGAAACGGCGCTTGATATGGAAGTACCTGTTGAGGATGTCACTACTGAGGAATCATCTAATGCGGGTGATGACGATGATGTGATGGACTTCGGTGATATGGTAGGTAACGATGGTAAGGTCGTCAATAATGATGAAGATGATGATGACTTTCCAGACTTTGAATAATATAACGGTAAATACAGAAAGGTAGTGCATGTATGGTTCAACTATTAAAAGAAAGTTTAGCGAACGGGTTAAAAACAGCAGGTAAAATTATCACAAATAAACGTATTGAGTTGTTGGATGACAATTACTTACGTGTAGTAAACAAAGATGGCGGTTTATACTTTGCTTCTGTAGGAGAAAACCACACGTT
Source organism: Bacillus sp. NEAU-Y102 (assembly GCF_054788175.1). Taxonomy (NCBI): domain Bacteria; kingdom Bacillati; phylum Bacillota; class Bacilli; order Caryophanales; family Bacillaceae; genus Bacillus; species Bacillus sp. NEAU-Y102. Next base: position 22,702 of record NZ_JBTWFK010000007.1, read on the forward strand.
AGTACAAAAGCTTGCTGACGGGTTAGAGGATGCGGAGCAGGAACTATGTCTTGAATATGGCAAACTGCTTGCACCTTTGTCAGAACTAGGTGATGAGCTTGATTTCCAAATGCTTGCTGACAAGGCGCAGGTAACAAGTGGACGTATTGTGCTTAACTTCAAGGGTTACGAGGGCGATTCGGTATTGGATAAAGTAAACGAAGCAAAAGAAACAATCGACCGTGTTAAAGAAGATGGGGAGCAGGTTGTACGTGCAGAGTTCTTAGATGTCCTTTCATACCTGCATAGTTTGCGTGATAAAAACGCTGCTGATGATTTACAGGATATTTACTTTACGGACAACAAGTCGTTTGTAAGAGGTACACGCTTTGCAGTACGTATGGATTATTCTATTCCAGTCAATTACGGAATCAGCAGCGATGCTTCTGATACATTAATTTCAATGTTAGATAGTTCGGATGAGGAATACTTCTACATGCTGCTAGAGGATAATACGGTGTACTTTGTAGTAGGTGAGGATTTCTACCAAGTAGATGATGTAAACAGAGTCATTCGTAGGGTAAACGATAGCTTCAATGAATTTAGCGAAGATGTAAAGTTACCATTAAGTAAAACGGAGTTAGTTAGTTATGTAAAACTGGCAATTATCTTTACTGAAGATGATGAAGATATCCTGATTACGGTAGATAACGGTGTTGGAAAAATCAAGTCTGATAGTGAGAGTAATGAAAACGGCGATAACGCATCTGATGGTGAGTTTTCTGTTCCAGAAGATGTAGCCGATTTTGAAATAGCGGTTAACGGTGATGATATCCTTACAGTGTTTGGTGGTCTTAGTGGAACGGTAGCAGATGAAGTAGAGCTGCAATTGTCGTTAGATAGCGAGTTAGCGTATTTCCGTCACAGTAAAGGCGACTGCTTACTATCTATCCGTAACTTAGAAGAGTAAGGAGGTAGACAAGGTGAAAACGAGGGACAGGGTCGGTCGAATCTTTAAGAAATTGGAGACTATGCGTGAGGATTTACGTATGTCTGAGCATGAGCAACGTACCGTTGGTGGTTACGTTGCTCGATTTAAAAACAACATAAAAGAGAAGCAGGATAAAGTAGACTTATGCAATAAGACGTCGTTAATGTTCAAAAATATAGCGGATGAGCGTAACGAGGGTGCAAAACAGGCGCTTACAGATGTACTAAACTATGCGTTAGCGAATGTACCTTTAGAGCAAAGATATGAAGCACGTATTGAAGAAACAATCAGTAAGCGTTCGGGTAAGGAAATGGTGGTTATTCTGCGGGATATCGATTCCGGGCAGGAGCGCTCACTTAAGCACCAAACAGGTACGGCACTTTCACAGATTGTAGGCTTCCTGATGACGGTTATCGTAATCAAGTTTTCGGGCGCTAGTCGGGTTATTGTACTTGATGAGAAGTTGTCTGGGTTGCAGGATGAGGAAACAATTCGAATGTTCGGCGACGTAATCGTGGCGCTTGCTAAGAATGAGGACTTCCAAATCATTATGGTTGAGCATAAGAGTGAGCTAAAAACAGTCGAAGGGGTTACAGTTATTCCTCTTGTACTTCGAGATTACGAAAGAGGCTTAGAAGTCGCTTCGTAGGATGAAATTACCATTAAAAATTAATTGTAAAATATAGTAAAGTATCATAGGGAGTATCTGGTAAAAAAGGTATATTGCCCTATGATATTCTAATATTAGCGTATACGAAAGTACGGGATTGTAAAATTCTGCATGAATTTGTCAGATACGATTGTATTTCCTGCATGGGGATGTGTATAATCATATAGACATGGATGACAGGTGTGATTATATGATTGAGATAATTTTCGAGAGTTTGAGCATGGGAGGTAGCATTCTTGGATAAGACATCCATCCGAGTACGAACCGGACAAAGTATTAAGGATTTTATTCAGTTAGGAAGTCGGATGCGAAATATTGGGGTACTTAACGTAAAAATACGAAAAATTACTGACAGTGAAGTACATAGAGAAGTGTTAAATAAGTACTACCAATTATTAGTGGATACCAACTATTTAGGTAACGAAGCATATGAGGTTATGGTTTTAAGAAAGTCGTATAAGGAAATTCTTGAGTCATACCCAAACATAGCTGAAAGCTATTTACGAAATATCATATACAAAGAAGCAAAGCGTGTATTCAGTGAGTTAGGGTGCGACCCTTATCAAGCCATTCTGGACGGGGAACTTACAGATGAGGATGGTAAGGGACTAATTAACGTATTGCACAAGAAGATATTAGAAAATGGTAAACGTGGCGATGTAGCCTATGTTTCGACAGCAAATAATGTGCGGTATACATCTGCAGGGTTACTGACTGACCAGATGAATTTAGATTTTAAAAAGTATGCAACATTAGATGGTGATTATATACAGTCATTCAATGACGAGGAAATGTTCGCTGTGATTGCGAAGAAATTCCAGATACTATCAAAATCTTACTTTGATAATCTTATGAAAGATATCGATGAAAGGTTAATCGGGTACTATATGTACCTACTAAATACAGATGAAAAATTACTGACAGAAAAACAGAGGGGACAAAGGCAACAACTCAGAGAGGTATGGTGGTTGAGCGATGTTGATTAATGTGTTGGAAGAAAAGAAGGACAAAGCCGGTGCAAAAACAATAGCTTGGATTGAAGATAAGATAAAAATGGCAATTGCAAACGGAGATACAGATATTCGGGTAGATTTTTCCGGGGTATCTGTAAACGAGAATTTCGTCGAAGACTTAGCAAAACTTGCAGCAGTACACCACGTAAAACTCGAAGGGTTGGGTACAAAAGAGGGAGAAGTTGAAGCGTATGTAGCAACTGCGTTCTTCTTAAAAGCTACGCTTGGAGTTGAGGCGTTTGTCGAGTGGTTTGAGGAACGAGTAGCAGATGCGGACTATCCGTTAATGATTCTAGATTCACGAATTAAGGACGGCTCGGATGGTACGCTTAGTGTAGTAAAGCCGCTATACTTCCAAGATAACAAACTCGTATATCAGCGCTTGCAGACAAGGTTCTTAGAGCCTATCGAGTTAGAAAAAGCGGTGTTATCTGGGGAAGATATTTGGTTAACCGAATCTATGAATAAAATAGATATTGCGGATGATGAAACAGGCTTACGGTTTGCCTGTAACTCTAAAGAACGTACGATGCTTGATATCTTCTCTGGAATCCTTTGTAAGAAGGTAAAGGGATTCGTTCAGTAATGGGAAAGTGAATAAAAAACGGAAACCCTCCAATTTGGTAGAGAACAGATTGGAGGGTTTTTTCATGTTAAAAGAGAATTACGTATTATCATTCATACAAGACGAATTAGATAAAGGTACAGATGTTAAGTTAATTGAAAGTTGGTTAGCTATTGGTAAAGAAGCAATGGAGGCAATACAGCTTGTAAGAGAGACTGGGGAAACGTTAGGTTCAATTCTATCAGGAAACGAGCTAATTAAGGTATATCGTGCGGGTCTTACATATCCAGAGATTGCAGAACTAAAGGGAGTAACACGAGTTGCTGTAAGGTTAATGGTACATTCTGTGACAAAAGGTAACCTACCTAAAGTTAAAGAAGAAAACAGACTAAACAGACAAAGAATGCGTGATGCTATTCTACATCGAAAAGTTTGGATTGCTGTGCAGCTGCTAGGATTCGATGAGGCGAAGGAACAAAGCGGTTATTCAGAGTCATTTTTCCGTCAGCGTTACAGAGAAATGGAGCGTAATATGCGTAACCAGTTAAACCAAACGGTTTAGGAGGTGTTTGGGTTGCGTGATAAATTAGAAGATATTAAATGGTATATTCAAGACCATGTAAAGGAAATCGGTGGAATAGCGGTTATTGTATTTGCTGTTGTGGTCGCTGGGTTTATGTTATTTGGAGGTAAGTCAGATAAGGATAGTAAAACAGCACTTGCTAAAGAGAATACAAGGGCTGAAATGAAGCAACTAGAGGAGCGTTCGAACAGTTTGCGTGAAGTATTTAGCGAGATAAAAACTGTAAATCAAGGACTTACACCTGATAACCTTGTATTTAAAACGTCATTATATCTTAAACAGCCGTTTCTAGGTGAAGATGCGTTGCAGAATTACATTAATGACTACATCATTTCACTAAAGCAAAAACACAATGTAGACGGCAAATACCTTACAGGGTTAGAGCTAGATATTTACGATAGAAAAATTCTTTCCGACAAAGAGTTAGCGCCGAGAGCAAAGGTGTATTATATGCTTAAGGATAAGGAAGAAAAAGAGAAAGAAGAAAAGGACGAGAAGCCTAAAAAAGATGCATTAGGTAATGAGATAAAGTCCGGTAAGATACAGGTGGAGCGTCAAGTAGATAAGTTAAACAGTGTATGGGAAGAGACGGTTTCTCAAAAAGATGAACCGGATTACAAGAACTACGAGTTAATTATTACTGGATTTGAGCCTTTAAATAGGGATGTAAGCGTAAAACCGCTATCTGATGAAGAGTTTGCGTTCTATTTAAAATTAAACCAGTACAGTGCAATTACAGGTAGTTTAACTGGCGGGGCGCAACTTTACTTACAGTGGGACTTAGGGCAAAACGTATTTAAGGACGGTGTTGGTGCTATTCTTAAAGAGTTTAAAGCATTCAGCGAGAGACAAACAAAGCTAGGCGGGTTAGCGGACTACTACGATAGTGTGGATGTGTTGAAGAAGTCCTTAGCGATTGAGAGACCGCAGTTTCTTCTCTTTGCGGAGACAAAAGAGGTTGTAGATGGTAAGGAAGAGGCGCAAGCAAAACTTATCAAATTCAATCCAAATCTGTATACAGATGCGATTAAGGAAAACATCAATAAAGTATCTGAAGATATGCAGGATGGAAAAATAGAAAGTAAGGATGCTGCTAAAGACGGAAAAGGTAAGAAAAGCCCCGGGAAGCAAGGAACAGAATTAGAAGTTAACTATGATAAAAAAGAATAAGATTACTTATTGTTAATATAAGGAAAATACGATATAATAGGACACTGTAGGTCTGAATGCTGACCTGCATCGTTGTATATGTTCCTACCTATACGTTGGGGAGTTATACAAAGATTCAATTACCGTATATCTGCTGTGACTCTCATAAACTCTAAAGCAGCAGATTGTAGTTCGAGTACTGTACTTGAGCTACAGATGCAATAAGGGGGCATAACTCCCTTATTGCCCCCTTCCGTATGTAATATGTTGCTAGGACAGTAGACATAGATTATAATAAGTTGGTCTATCATATGAGATGGACATCTGTCATGTGTTGTGTTTTATAACTATATAGTATCGTGTTGGGAAGTCGTCCTTTGGGCGACTTTTCTTATTAGAACAGGTTAATGAACATGTATATAGACCCTTGATAAGAAGGCTGCTTTTTTAGGCAGTCTTTTTTGGTACACTAAGGTAAGATAAACAGGAAAAAGGAAGGGATTATATATGGCAAACGAAGTGGTGACAAGGATAGGTGATGCACTCGGTATTCCTTTTAGTGAAGAACAGGAAGCGGTTATTATGCACGAAGGTTCTCCCTTGAATGTTTTAAGTTGTGCGGGTTCGGGTAAGACAACGATACTGGTGGCGAGAATGTTGAAGCGTGAAATAGCGGATAAGGTAGCGCCTACAAATATGTTAGCAATTACATTTAGTAGAAAAGCAAAAGACGAAATGGAAATGAGATATAAACGCTCTAGACGTAAAATGGGTATGAAAGGTAGAGGAGCGCCTACGTTTAAAACGTTCCATGCGTTCTTTTTAATGTTACTGGCATCTGTGCCGGGGTATAAAAATATAAGTGTAGCTTCCGAAGGGAAGTTTAAATACGGGTTAATGAAGTTGATTCGTTCTGATGGCACGAGAGAGAAGGACGATATTTACGATGAAATGATGAGCTACCGTTCTCAAATTATCAATAAAGGTATTAGTCCTGATGGGGTTACGAATCTACCAATGAGCGATAAAATCTCTTTCAGTATAGATAACTACATTGAGGTTATGGAAAAGTATAAAGAAATGAAGAAAGCAGAAGGAGTCATTGATTTTGATGACATGCAGGTAGTACTTAGAGAGGCATTAGTTGAGCGTAAGGCTGATACAACGGTTCGAAACTTTAGAACGATTTTCAAGGATATTTATGTGGATGAGTATCAAGATATCTCACCAATCCAAACGGAGATTATGGAGCTGCTGATGGGTGAAAATACGTCAGGGTTTGTGGCGATTGGGGACGATGACCAGTCCATTTATTCATTCCGTGGAGCAGACCCTAAGTACATTATGGACTTCCTGTACCGTTATGTAGGGGCGAAGCGCTTGTTCCTGTCGGTTAATTACCGTTGTAGTCAAAATATCTTACATCCGGTTATTCCATCTATCTCGAGGAATATGAGTAGGGTTAGAAAGAGTATGGAGGCTTTCAATGAAGGCGGAGAAGTGTTAGGGATTCCGATGGGTAATAACTACGCAAAAATTGTAGATATTTTACGTGAAGATTTAGGAGAAGATGTATATCAGGGTGATGGGGCTGACGTTGCTATTCTGGTACGTCAGAACAGTCAACGTGTAATTATAGCGGATGCGTTAGCTGAGGCAAAAATACCTGTTGATATTATTTCAACAAAATGGTCGTTGCGGAACAATAAAATCTACAAGGTGTTAACTGGGATTGTAGATATGATTAAGAAGGATGATGGGGAGTTGTTTGCAGAGCATTGTAATAAAGTGTTCCCACATATCCATAAGCGACTATATGATGAGTACAAAAACGATATTAGACAAAGTTGGTATGAAAATGTTGTGGTATATGACTTCTATCATACACCTGCAAATTCTATCGAGTTAGCTAAGAAGATTAAGGGTAGTAACAATATGGGTAACTGTATCGGGTATGCTTGGAAGCTTCTAACACCTTACTACACAAGATTATCGGATAAAGGGTTCTACTCGATGGATAAGGTGAAAGGTGTTGTATCGTATGTATACCGTATTGCTAAAGGGGTATCTGTATTAGAGTTTAAGCAAAACGAAAAGAGAAAAGAAACGCTGTTAGCAGCAAATATCGGTTCGGGTAGCTTACAAATAAGCACATTACATAGTGTAAAAGGGTTAGAGTACGATATTGTGTATATGGTAGGTCTGGATAACGATTTATTCCCTTGCTTGGGGGATGAAGAGAATAATGAAGAGTTGGAAGAGGAAAGACGTTTATTCTATGTAGGGAGTACACGAGCTAAGAAAAAGTTGGTGTATGCTTACAACGAGAAAAATCCAACCATGTTCTTACAAGAGGTAGATGTAGATTTACCGAAGATAGTAAAGAAAGCAAACAGAGGGTAGAAAGGGCGACAGTAGTTGTCCTTTCTTTTTTTGTCGAAAGATGATGGTTATGGATATGTTCAGTCATCTGATAACTGAAGGTAGTCAGTAAGAGCAGTAGCATTCGATAAGTTTACTTGCTTGATAATAAGTAACGAGTATGAGGGTAAATAATATGGTACAGTCGAATTAGCAGGTAAATTTACTGAAAGTGAAAAGTAACTGAAAGTGAATATAAACTGAAAGTGAATATTTCAAAATGTAAAAGAATAATGTTGACTTTTCATATTTTGATGAGTAGGCTAAAAGTAGTCAGGTGAAAGAGCCTTACAGACTCTAGGGCTTATGAAAAAAGTAAATATCCTATACAAAAAGAAAAAGGATAATACCTGTTGACTAAAATATAAAAAAGTGGTATATTTTAGTCACAAACAAAAAACAAACAAACAAACAAAACAAACAAATCGTAGAGAATACCAAAACAAAATGGAGGGTTATTAAGATGGCAAAAGAATTAAAAGTTGGAACAGAGACAGAAATGCGTAAGTATCGTTTAGCAAACGGGGTTAGTGTGGCTGAGGTATGTAAAGAACTATTAATGCCTACTGGTTTATACTCCGCTCATGAATGTGGAAACCGTGAATATAAAGGGGAACGCTTAGCAGAATTTAAGCAAGACACATTTGATGCAATCAATAAGATTGTAAAAAAACGTAAAGAAGCAATGTACGATATCGAGCAAAATATGTGTGAAGACGATGATGATTCTGGCTTAATTTGGCAATGCCTTACAGATGAAATGTACAAGCAGGCAGTAAAATTACTGACGGAAGGTAAAAACCTAATCCAAGTGTGTGTACAGTTAGAAATTGATAGTTTAGAACTAGCACCTCGTTTAAAAGAGGACAACATTGACTATAAAAATGTGGATGCAGACCTGTATGAAACAATGTTTCCGGGCGATATCGACGTATTAGCTGCAGAAGCGTTATAAAAATAAAAGAAAAGTTACATAGTGATAAAGGGAAGGGAGAACCTTCCCTTTTTTTGATATACAATAAAATGAGATAGGACAGGAGGTAATAAGATGAAAAGAGAAGAGTTAGAATCACTACCCATTTTATATGCGAGGCAGTCGTATCATGGTGACGACATTCATATACGTGCCATACTAGGTAAGGAGCGGGCAGTACTTGTGTACTATAAGAAGGAGTTTCGTAAAATTTCCATGCTAACGGAGCGAGTTCCGGAGGGAACATATAATCAAAAGGTAGATAAAGTACCTTACATTGTTATTGAGGATGATGTGTATCCACTAGATACATTTAAGGAAGTAAACCATGAGTAGTTTGTTTAGCGATAGGGAGCCGATTCGAAATAAAAGAGTAGTTGGGTTTCCTGCAGTTAACAAGGTGCTTGTGTGTATGGTTGCGGTTGTAGGGATTTACATGCTTGCAGTTGGAAGCAGAATCTTAACTTTCACAGTTGTAACCAGTGTGGCTGTCATTATGCTGCCTATTTTGTTTACGGTTAGGGTCAGTAAACGCAAAGAAATGAATGCTATAAGATTGGGAATCATGCATAAAGTCCTATCGGTTGCGGTATTTATCGTACTGTGTGTTGTACTCTATGATTTTGTGCTGTATGCAAACTTACTTACACAAATTCAGTTTAGGTATAACGGGTACACAGCCATACATGACAGTGCAATTAATAGCGATGTGTCGGGGTTAAAGCTTATCAGTAAGCCAGTCGGCGAGAAGGTTATTGAGTTCCAATGTGAGGGTTGGAAACTTGTGAAATAAGTAAGAATTGAGGGATGAGGAGTGAAGGCACTAGATGTCGTACTAAAAAAGCGGGGGATGACGAAGGAAGATTTAAGGGAGCATAAAGAGGAAACGTTAAATTGGAAAGAGATGAGGAGCGTTGTAACCAAGGTAGCCTTTGAGGTTATTCTGAACGATAGCGTGGAACGGATTGGTATCCTTTATGACTGTGACGTAGATGGGTTGTTCAGTGGGCATATACTTGAGGACTTCTTAATTAGATTCGGTAAGAAGCCTGTAAGGTTCATGAACAGTGAGAAAAAGCATGGGTTACAGAAGGAAGCATTACGTTGGGTTAAAGAGCAGAAACTCGAGTGGTTGTTTGTAGTGGATGCAGGTTCTGGGGATACACGTGAGATTAATTTCTTGGTTAAGAAGTTAGGTGTGAAAGTAGTTGTACTTGACCACCATCCATACGATAGAAAAACACCTCTGGTTACAGATGGTGCATGGGTAGTGAATCCTATTGACCATGAGCATTTACCTCATTTATCTGGGTGTGGTGTTGTGTATCGATTCATCGAGCAGCTAGGTAAGAAATTTAAGGTTATGACTGAGATGTATGAAAAGTATGTAGGGGTTACAGTTCTTTCAGATATATGTGATATGAGGGATGCTGAGAACCGCTATTATGTGCGAAGAGCTTATGCGGAATACAGAGCAAACTATATGTTCAACCAGTTCCGTTTTTACGGGTCGTTCCGTTCGTTCTACGGCTACGGGTTAATTCCGTACCTAAATGCTTTAATCCGTATTGGTGAGGGCAGCAGGGCAATGAAAATGGTCAATAGTATGAATGTAAGGGCTAAGATGAATACGGTCGAACGTGATAGACAGAGAGTGAGAACAAGGCAGCAGGCTATGATATCTGAGTTGCTTTCTTCCGGTAAGTTGTTTGAGGAAGATGATTTTGTCTTACATCTTAGAAAGAAGAAACCTGAGCTGCGACCAATCGGAGGGTTAATGGCAAACGGATTTTTAAGTCAGTACGATAAGTCGGCGATGGTATTGTATGAGGAGCCGGAAACGGGGATGTGGGTTGGTTCTTTCCGAGGAATCAATTTTGATTATACAACTCTTCGGGAGTGGGGCTTTACAGCTGAGGGACATCCTCATGCATGTGGAGTCAAGGTTGATACAAATACGCTCAAAAAATTTAAGAAGCAGTTTAAACTAGAGGTAAGGAAAAAGAAAAAAGCGGATTTCCGTGCTGCTATTAGTGGGTTAAAGCGACAAACTTGGTTAACACTGGCTGACTTTAACGAAATGAGCGGGGCGGGAGTGCCTGAGGTTGTTATTGAACTAAAAGAGACGGTTAGAGATGCGCTACGTGTTGAAATCGTAAGTGATAAACGTAAAGATATCTTATTCCCAGATGGGACAGTGGTAGTAGACTTTACTGGTAAAGAAGAAGATACAATTTTAGTTACACCTGCATTGGCGAAAAACGGGTATCAGCTAATTAGGGCGTAGGTAAAAAGCTAGGAGGTTTTAAGGATGCAGATGGTGGAATTTGCTACCTGCAGGCGTTGTGGGAAAGCATACAAGGGTGTATTTATTGTAGAAGTCGATGGTACAGTGCATTGCACGGACTGTAAGAATCCTGAAAAGGTAGCTGAGGATATTATGTGGGAGGATTCAAGTCCTGACGATGCACAAAGATTGTATAGAAGGGTTAGCGACATGCTGATTCGTGATATTCAAATACTATATCCGCAGTATGAAATAGGGAATGAGTCTTACATTCTCCGATTCTATAAAGAAGGAGAGTTTGACCCAGAAAAGCTATACTTCATGGGGAACTCAATTGATTTAGCCGAAATCGGACATCGTGCAGTGTATGCATGTTTAGCGTATTTAGATACAGGGGCAACAGAGTATAGCAAAATAGCAGAACGAGTTGTGTACTTGTATATGGACTTGCGCGAGAGGTTGCTAGATGAGGAAGAAACGGCTGAGTTTTGGAGAATTCTAGAGAGTGAAGATATGGATAAACTTTATCGTGAGTTTGGATAAGGAGGTCTAATATGAGATTAGACGATACATGCTACCTTGTAGGGCTTGGAATCCTTGCTTGCTTTGAGTTCTTTTTCGCTATACCTCTTATGCTAGACTCGTTGATTAACGCCCAAGCGACGTGGGCTGTAATGGCTGTAGGGGTTGCACATGTCTTTATGTTAATGTATGCGAAATCGGGCGTTGTAGAGGTCGAGAAAGGGTCTATACATGTGTTAGGGATAGCAGCTGCTGCAATGTCGTTTATCCCAGTATTGGGGTTTATACTGCATGTGCCTGTTACATACCAAAGCATTAAACACATACTTAAGGTGATGAAGCCAAAGCAAGAGGTCGAGGAGTTAGGGGTAAAAGACTCAGTAACGCTACGAGAACGGCTTGGAAACTGGTTAATTAGTAAAGGTAATAAGTGATGGGAGCGTTCCGAAAGGGCGCTTCTTTTTTATTTTCTTTATGTGATAAGAGGCGCACAGACAAAGGATTTATAGGGATATATAATTGGGTTAGATAAATTAGGAGGTTGTTCTGATGCCTACATTAGATAAAATAGGAAGTTGGACAAGACAAGGGGCTATAGATAAGCTTAGGTGGACTGTTGAAGAAAAGCATAGACTGACAGATGAAGAATTTTTGCTTAATGTAGATAGGTATTGGTTATACGTAAATGGGTTTGAAACACCACTACATTACCTGTGGGATGATGATGTGTACGGAATGCTTAACGATGTATATCCGAACAGGTTTATGCCTTGGGAGTATAGGATAGCACCTAGCGGGATTTGGACAAAGGAAATGGCTATTCTTGCTGTGCAGTGGACAGTAAGAGAAAAACGTAAAATGACAAGGGAACAAGTACTTAAGATAGATGATGATTGGGTAAAGGATAATAAGCTAAGCACACCGTTCGGGAAGATATGGAATCGTAGTGTTCGTTCTATGCTTAACGATGTATATCCGGGAGAATTTAAGCCTTGGGAGTTTGGTAAAGTACCTGCAGGATACTGGACAGAAGATACAGCAATTGAGGCAGTAAAATGGACTCTGGAGAGGTGCGAGCTGCAGGATTCGGATATACCAGAGCTGGATATTGACTGGGTAAGGGATAACAAGTTAGGTACACCATTCGACCGAATATGGAAGAGGAGTTTCCACGCAATGATTAATGGTGTATATCCGGGCAGGTTTAAGCCTTGGGAGTTCAGACGAGTACCTACTGGTTATTGGACAGAAGAAAACGCTGTAAAGTACCTACGTTGGCTAGTGTTAGACGAAAATAAGTATACAAAAGAGCAATTTCTAGAGGTTTGTAGTTTGAAATGGTTACGAGATACGAAGTTAGGGAGAAAGTCTGAAATGCTATATACAGACGGTGTTGATGACGTGGTGAAGTTAGTGTTTCCTGAGTGGGCAAACAACTGATTAGGTCGTATCGAAAGAGTAGGAAGTTAGAAAGGGAGGTATGTATATATGCCTTCCTTTTTTGTTATGAAGATTTTTTGATAACAATCTTGGGAAGTTGATTTAAAAACTAATGTATACTTTCGTATAGAGGGGTGTTTGAATGGTTAAGGAATTAATGAGCAGGATTGGGAAGACTCTGATTGTGGGAGTACTTCTATCCCTTCTGATAAGTTGTGGACTTACATACCAGACAACAAAAGAGGTTCATAAACAACTCGATAAGGTAGGTGCAGCTGCATGGGCTGATAAGCAGTACAGAACATATAGTGATGCATTGCATGAGGGTAGGTCAGATGTTTTGATGGCTACGGATAACGGACTGGCGTACAAAACCAAGATGTTAGGGTCTAATCGGTATTGGGCGTTTGATTCCAAGTGGCTTGACGGAAAAGATATGAAGATAGAAGAGGTAAAAGAGTATATAGAATCACATAAAGGTATGATGTTTGCAAGGACTTTCGTTATTTCCGATAAGACGATAGCAGGAGCTTTTCTGTTTATTTTCTTAGGGTTCTGCGGGATATATTTATTGCGGATGGTCGGTAACGCATCTATAACGTTTTATGTGAATGATAACATGAAACGGTCGAATCCGGTGCAGACGATGTCCTCAGAGGAAATCAGAGAGAAAAAGAATACAGCCTTAATCGGGATTAACAACCTGCTCTATATACGACTTAAAACAGGGTTGGAGTTTCCAATAGTTACAGGGATGTACGCATTTATTATTGGGTACACAGGATTAATACATAAGTTAGATATGAACATGTTTATGGTACTGGCGGGAATTTATCTAATACTTGTAACAGTCGTAGTCATTCTAGGGTTAAGGGACGTTGTGAGAGATATAAAGATAGAGTATATAAAGGATAAAAATAAATAAGGGGGAGTTCGATGTTAACAACAAAGGAGAAGAAAAAAGCGGTTCATATGTACCGAGTTGATATGAAGAAGCAGGAGGCTATTGCAAGAGAACTTAAGGTGCAGCTGTATGAAGTTTCTCGTGGAATTGAGGAGTATGAGGAAGATAATGAAATTCGTGAGAATAAGCAGGCAACTACAGGTGACGTTATCGAGTTTATCTATAACGATGGTTACGCCAGTGGGGTTGTTGTGAAGGAGTATGTAAATTCGGTCTTGGTTCGTTTTATCGATATGGAAATTGAGCCGGACAATCGAGTTGAAATGACGGTAGTAAACCATAAAAACTACCGTGTGGTTAACGTAAATAAGATTATATAGGTCGGGGGTTTCATTTGTGTTAAGTACAGAAAAATTACGATTGAATGCATTACATAGATTTGGAAAGGTGTATGTAGGTAAAATAAACCCTACTGGGCAGTTCATCGGAGAGGAAGATGTGACGGAAGAGTTTAAGCGTTGCGTAGTCCTTAACTGTCAGGGGACAGTAGAGTTTGTAGTGGACGGGGTTAAATATCAAGTATCTTGTAAACGAGTGGACGATAAAAAGTAATAAAGATAATAGGTAGTAAAGACAAAGAGAGGCAGAGTCCTCTCTTTTTTATTTGACTAAATAAGGGAAAGACAACGTACTCGGATTGTAGCTATATAAGGTAGATACTTACAACAAGCGAGGGATAGACATGGTAACAAAACGGGAACGTGTAGAAAAGAATATTACATATTGCCGAGTACAAATTGAGAGGTTCTTAGAGAGACATTACAGACTTACATTTCGGGGAGAGGTGTTTGCGAACAAGAAATTATATAGGGAGAAACGGTATGCGAAGACTTCATTTTTAGGGCAAGGGAAAATCGAGGTTGATTTAGATTATCGCATGTTAATGGAAGGTAAGAAAGAAGATATGTTATATGCAGCTCTGCGAGAGGCAGTTCGGATTGCATTGTGGTATCAAGGACGGGATGGTCGTGAGGAATCTGTGGAGTTCAGTGAAGAGCTTAAGAAACATGGGTTGCCTGTGTATGGGGGCTTATCTGAGTCTGGGTTGGAGCTGCATACGTATGTTTGTAGCGAGTGTGAAAAGATTTGGGCGTTAAAGGAGAAGAAACTCCCACCTACAAAAGACCCTTCGCAAATACCGAGGATGGTTACAGGTTGTTGTAAAGCTCCGTTCGAGTATACGGGTAAAGTGTTGTACAGCAACGAGCAGCTGCAGAAAATACGCGAACATGCAAAAAAGTAGGAGGAATGCTAAATGAAACTGAGTCGTGAGATGACAGGACAGAGGGGGTTTACGTTTGCGGATAAATTACATTTAAAAGCAAGGTTAGCAATCTTAAAGTCTGGGTTAATGAGTGGAGTTAAGAGTAAAACACATGTGGACGTATTCTACAGAATTAAGTTAGTTAGGGTACTAGAGGGAAGTTATAACTCTATTATTTTAGAATTCCTATTTCAGAGTGGAAGTAGGGTTCGTGTGTTGCTGTGTAATGGCTGCAGCGATAACGATAAGAGGTTGTTTTCTATGAACTACGGTGTGAGACCGGATAGGATACTGGATTTATCTACGTATAAAACGTGGAAAGATGTGAAGATGGTTATTCAAGCAAGACTTATAGAGTCAGAGGATGCACGTGGGAATGTGAACTTTTATCGGACAATGGTAGAAAGATAGGTGGTATTGTGGCAAATGCAAGGAGCCAAATGTCGGCTAGAGAGAAGAAATTAGAGGATGATAGACAACAGGAAAGGGTTTTGAGAAAGGTCGAGGAACGTCAAAAAGAGGTACAGGACGTAATTACCAAAAGACGGGGTAAGCGTAGACCAATAGCTGACATCCACCAGAGAGATAAGGCTGAGAAGTATGGAAAACAAGTACCAGGATATGGGGTTAGTGATAAAGGTAGTAGTACCTCACGTTTTCGAAGCGACTTGGATGTCCATAAAGGAAACCCACTCGAGAGACTCAATAATGGGACGAATCCAGATAATGAAGATGTAGCGGATTTCAATGATGGTTTGGGAGCGAAGGAGCGGGCTAGCGGCGACATAGGTACAGGTTATGGGAATGGTGAAACCCGTGAAGTGGGTGATGCCGGGTTTTATGCCGAGGGAAGTGACCAAGAGGAAGTCGAAGAGTTGGCTCGAGAGGAAGAAAAGAAGAAACGTAAACTTCAAATAAAGAAAAAGAAGAGTCAGAAAAGAAAATTTTGGTTTTTTGTAGCAGGTAATTTAGGTTTAGGTGGGTTTATTCTGGCGATGCTCCTTACATTAGGGATTGCAATTATTGTATTAGGTGGGGTCGTAGCCATTATTGCTTCTGAGGAAGGTGGAGCAAAGACGGAGCAGGTTGCCGATGGGGGTGGCGAGCCAACGGGCGGTGGTTCTGGTGAACAACCAAAGGTAGAAAATCCGGGTTCTGCAAGCTCTGAGGGATTCTCTAACCCACTTTCGGGTACGCCGAAGGTTACAAGTCCATACGGACCCCGTAACTTGATGGGGGCAAGCTTCCATAAGGGTACAGACTTTGCATGTAAAAAAGGGGAAACACCAATCCTAGCAGCTAAAAAAGGTAAAATTGGTTGGGCTAAATTTGGTGCATCAGGTTCTGGATTTGGAGGTTACGGTAACGTGGTAGTTATTGAGCATGAGGGCGGGTTATGGACGCTTTATGGTCATATGACATCGTTAAATGTGCAAGAGGGACAACAAGTCGAGGCAGGTACGCAACTTGGTATTTGCGGGGCTACTGGGCAGGTGACGGGACCCCATTTACATTTTGAAGTGAAGACAGCATTTAAGTTCGGACAAGTTGACCCAACTAAATATTTACCGAAGTAAGGAGAGGGTTTTGTGACAAAGAAAGATATGATACTAATCGGGCTTATTGCAGGGTTAGTGCTAACCAATATCGGGACGTTTGTAAGTAAACATAGCGATGCAACATATGCGGATAGAGAAAAAATGGAGTTAACGAAGAAGATAGATTCATTAACTAAAAACAATGCCGAGCTAGAGCGTAAAGTAAGTGCGTTAAAGGAGAATACAAAAGACAAGGGGCAGGATGCTGCTAAGTTGTTTGTGAGCTTACTCGCACAAAGCGACAGTAAGGGTGATAGCAAAGATAAGGTAAACAAACTACGTGGGATGGTTACAGGAGCTGCTGAGCAAAAGCTCACGGGGTCTGGTGAGGATACACATGGTCACGACGAGGAAGGAAAGCATAGAAAAACAAGTGCTGAAATTCAAGATGTATATTACACAAAGACGGCTGATGATAAAGCAGATGTAATTATCAAGTATACGTTTGTTATTGATATAGACGGGACAATACAAAAAGAATCACATGTAATGAAGATGAATATGGTAGTTAAGGATACCAAGTGGTTAGTGGAGAACTTTGACTTTAGGGTGTCGGAAGGAATCGAGGGGTTTTAACTCTCGGTTCTTTTTTGCGTGATAAGGATGGGGCAAAGTAAATGAGGATGTTTCGGTATACTTAAGGTAATAAAAATAACTGAGGGGTGACGAGAGGTCATGTGTCATGAAGGAGTAAAATTGGAGAGAAAACTGTTTGCAGAGATGCTGCTGCAACCTTTACATAAACTAGATTCATATACGTACGGGGAGATTGAATTTTTTGATGCAAATTTAGATGAGTTTGGGTCTTCTTGTTATGCTGAGGGTATTCCTTGGACGGTGTTTAAGAAAAGATATGGTATCGGTATGCAGGATGTAGAAAAGATTCGTAAGGATAAGAACTATATAGCGGCTAGAATGGAGTATGCGGCGAATCGATTAATGAATTACCCAAAAGAAAAGTTAAAAGCGGAAACAAGTTTAGCGACGGACGTGATTGGGGTAAATTTAGATATAGCGGACAGACTTTTAAAGAAGGGTTACACATGCCGACAGGTTTGTATTGCACTAGGGGTTATGTACCCAAACCGTCATGTAAATCGAATTCGCGGAATGGTAAAGCGTTTATATAAAAACGGGGAAGATGTGGCGAGTAAAGCTACGTGGATTATGTACTTACTTCGCAGGGGTGTACAGTTAAGTGATATTGTGAGTGAGAATGAGGATGTATTTCCTGATGTAACGGAGTGTAGAAGGGTTTTAGCTAAAGCAGGGTTTACAAAAGCTAGAGTCAATTGGTTGTTAAACGGTACTGATGGGTGGTCTAACGGTAGGATTGCAGTGTAACAGCTTGAATTGTGGCTGAAATAAGAGTAGTATAAAGGTATCCATTAAGTTCACCTTCTTTCCTTAAGGGAAGGATAGTTATTTTCTATGAACCATCTTAAGCTTGCCGGCAGATGGGGCAGTAAAAGACTCTCAGTACATCCGTATTGGGGGTCTTTTTTCTATGAGTTGATAACAATCTGCCATTTTTTATGTGAAAAGTAAGGTAAACTCTGAAATAGATAAAACAAGAAATCGATAAAAGAAACGGCAGTAAGTCGGGTTAATGGGGGAATAAATCATGGAGAATGTAAAATATGTAAACCAACTATCAATGGGGGTTATTTTGAGAGACTGTTTAACGCCAAACTGGGAGCCAATGCTTGGGGAATTTAGAACAGTAGAAGGTATTGAAGTGTCGTCTACTAAGGATGGCGTAGTGGCTGTGTTTAACACGAAGGATTGGGGTACAGCTGACAGAGTAACGAACTATATCGAAACTGGGGAGCAGGACAAGGCGCTGCTGTTCCGAATTACAAAGGTTAATGGTAAGAAGGAGCTTACGGTAGGGTCTACGGTTAGAAAGGCTGAGAATTTGTATAATGGGCTTCTAAAACAGGTGCATGAACGTTTAACATTGGAGCTTATTGAAGAAATGGATAGTGTACAGGTGACAGGTGAGAGCATCTTGGTAGGGTTGCTATTAATCTCTAGACAAGTCCGAGCATGTTAGGTAATAATCTGTATAGATGTATGTAATGATATTTGAATGAGGTGTATCTATTGGATTTTAACAACATGATGATTTGCCTGTTTATAGGGGCAATTATTGTATGCGTAATTAATGTAATGGCTAGGGATAAGGCAATTGCAAGGAGTGTATTTATCACATTATTGTTTGCGGGAGTGTTTTGGTTTACCAAAAAGCACTTGCTCGTTCTGTTTCCTGTCTGGGTGCAAACACTTAGAGGTTGGCTGAGTTAGGGAGGAGGTTTATTTATGTGTAAGAAATGGGTAGAACGGTTGGTTACAGTAATGTTAGTAATGATTGGGGCTTTGTTAGGTTCATATGTGATGGCTACGATGGGAATCTCGGGTGCGAGTACATTAATGAGGGTTCTTATAGTTGGGTTAATAGGTATGATGCCAATTGTAGTCACTCTTTCCATTACGCACACGTTAACTGAGTATTTCCGTAATAAGAAGATGATAAAGGGTAAGTGAGGTGAGTTTATGTGACTAAACGAATAAAAGAAAACTGGAAAGGTTATGTAGAGTGTTTGGTGGTTAGTGCTATCATATGTGCGGTTTTTGGGGGTATTATATATGTTTGTGTATTAGTAGGTAAAGAGGTAAACGAAAGTATGGAAAAGAAAGAGGCTACAAGTAGGTGGGCAGCTTCTGAGGTACATAAAGCAGATACTAAATCCTACGAAGTTAAGAAGTATAGTGATTTGGAGCATGTTGGAATGTCCCTAGTAGATACGAATCTGGATGGGTCAGTTAGATTCCCATTTGTGGGGTCTTGGGATACATTGGAAGGGATAGGTAATGAAGATGTGTATGAGACGAACGTACAGTATGTGGATGCGGGCGGGCAGTTACATACAGCAGACCAAAAGGTGTATGTCGTGTACTCAGATGAGGTAACCAAACCAGAATTACGGGTTAAAGTATTGGGAAAAGATACACAGGTGGAGTCACTAGATATAGAAGTAAACCCGACATTGTACATACCGAATAAACAGTAAGGTAGGCGATAATCGCCTACCTTTTTTATGTCGAGACAAGTGTATAATAAAAGGATAAGAGATATAGGAAGGGGAGAATGGGTTATGTCAGATTCGTCTAAATACAATATTACTACTTGGTTTGGGTTAGTGGTTATTGTTGCTATAAATGTATTGGGCTATATTACTCTTCTAGATAAAGATGGGGGCGTTAAGTCGTTGGCATTACTTACGACTGTATGTCTCGCTGCTATTGGTGTTATATTTTGGATAGATAGAGGGAGTATTGCCTACATGACAAGGTCACTTGTGCGTAAAGATAAGCGAATAAGACGTAAATTGTTGCCACATGTCTCGGACTTTGAGACGAAGAGGTACAAGGTGTATGCGTTTAGGTATGTAGGTCATCAGGCTACATTTGAGAATACTATGGACTACCGTGATTTCGACTATGTATATGAAGATGATGATTTGCATGGAGGACTCGATTTTTACGGAGTTATGGTTGGGTATATAGATGAGAACGGAGAAGAAAAAGCTACCGTTCAGCCAGTGATTGTTAAGGGGTCAATTGATTTAAATGAACCAGTGTTGGAGGTAAAAGTGGTAAGAAAAGACTTACAAAATATAGGAGTGCGTGAGGAAATAAACCCAGAGTTAATAGTAACGGTAGACTGGTTAAAAGGTATAGGACTTAAACGAAATATGGTTATTGCAGATGAATAAACAACAGGTGTGAAATGGGGTGGACGATTAGATTCGTTCACCTTTTCTGTTATTCGGAGGTAGTCGAAACTAACTAGACAGGGTATATGGTAGCGAGAGGATGGAATCTATGGGTTACGATAGAAAAATGAACATATGGTTTGGAATTGGGTTAATTGTTGCGATTCTAAGCATTACAGCGTTCGGTTATTGGTTATATGAGAGTAGGGTTAAAATGAACGAGGATGCGCAGTGGATAACGGAGAGAATGAATACATATCCGACAATAACCTACAGCGTAAAGAGTTATGATGAATTTAAAAAAGCCGGATACCCTATGTTTTTTAGTGAAGATGGTGAGGGTGGAGTTAAATACTTGTTTGTTGTACCTAAGGACGCTAAGGGGCAGGACAATCCTGCAAGTGTATATAAAGTGAGAGTGCAGTATACGGATGAGCAGGGGAACTTACATGAAATCAATCAGCCAGTTACAGTAAGGTATACAAACGATATAAATAAACCAGTACTAAAAACAACAAAGTTAATCGATACAAGGGAATTTTGGAGAATGAGCAGGGAGATTAATCCTGTCCTATATTTACCGAATGCGTAAGGTGGATGATAATCATCTACCTTTTTTGCTGTCCAAAAGAGTTTAAAATAAGGGAAGGATAATAAAGGTAAGAGGTGAAGTGTGTGGAGATAAAGAAGAAAGAGGTCACTACGAAGAGAGATTGGTTTAGCCTTGCCTTTGCGATTGTAATATCGGTGATTATAGCGAGCATAGTTATTGCTTGTGGAGTGGCTTTGGTAGGGTGGTGTGTGAATGTGGCGAATGCAGTGTCTGAGGGTGAGAAACAAAAAGAGGTTATAACGAAGAATGCCGATGCCTATCCTGAGTACGTGTATGAAGTAAAGGATTATAAGATAGTGAAGATGACTGAGGATGTAAGTAAGTCTAAAGAAGGTAAAGGATTTGATATATTTACGAAAGATAAGGAAGGGCTGCACGCTGCTCAGGTTAGTTATGTTGGTACAGATGGTAGATTGTACGGCATGGAGCAGGCAGTGTTTATAAAGTACGCTGTGGGGGTCACAAGCCCCGAATTACATGTGAAGAGGGTTAGTACTAAAGGAGCTTACAAAGGGTTAGAGATAAACCCTACGTTGTACTTACCAAATAAGAAAAGTAGTGAGTAAGGTAGATGATATAAGTCTACCTTTTTGATTTATTAGCTTATGTTAATATAAAAGTATAAATTGCAGGAGGGGTAAATATGAAAGATAAGATTAAACGTACGGTATATGTAGTGAAAAATTATCATAGTCTTTCGGTTGACGAGAGAGTGACATACGCGAACATGCTTGTAATGTCGTGTTTGCTGTTATCTATGTTCGTTTTTGGTACTGTTTCTGTTTGGGGGAATTATGATTATGCGAATTACAGGGTGTGGGTAGGTATGGGAATTTTTATACTCACACCTTTTATTTGGTCAGGGTTTACAGTTAAGGGGATTTTACATACGATTTTGGCGGGGAGTATATACACTACCTATATGTTAGGTCTGAATGCGTTTGTAAACGGAGGGTTACCGGAAGGGTTACATCTATGGGATATTCCATTTACGCTTATAGGAGGTTCAGCATCGGCGGTTATAACCATAGTACTTGCTAACTCTCTTGAGAAATATGCAAACAAGGCATAGAGAATTATTAAAAAAGGTAGATGATATGAGTCTACCTTTTTTATTTGGTTAGACACGGTAAACTAGTAAATAAGCAAGGAGGGTATATATGGAAGATGGGGTAAAGAAAAGTAAGACGAAATACAAGAATTATCTAATATTCTGGGGTAGTTTTATCGGTATGATTCTTTTGTTTTCTTTTGGAGTTTATACATTAGTAGAGGAAAGTAAAGAAGTCAGGTTGGTAGAAAAGAAGTTAAATCTGTACCCGAAGGTGTCGTTTGAAGTTGAGGATTATAAACTAATAAAAAGTACGACAATCATTCGTGATAATATGTACAAAGGGTATGATAAGGTTAAGTTTGTTACAGGTAACTATGATAATCTAACAGACGTATACATCGCTAAGGTTACATATGTAGATGAGGAGAATTTAAGGTATACAATTGAGCAGCCTGTAAAAGTAAAGTATGTAGAGGACGGAAGAAGACCCAAGTTACAAGCGGTTAAAGTTACGGATAAGCTAGATAGTATAGGGAACTATGTAAATCCAGTTTTATACGTAGAAAAGAGTTAGGAGTGGTCTTTGATGGAAGGTAATAAATGGACAGTTATGGATAAGGTACAGATTGTGACTATGATAGTTGGTGTTACGGCAATGTTGGCGTTAGCATTTTCCGTATATACGGACAGTAGGAGAGTAGATTGGGTACGGAACAATGTGAAGATGAAAGCATTTCCAGTAGATACCTATGAGGTAGTTTCGTATGAGCCTATAACACGTAAAGAGGCTATTTCGATGTCCTCAGTTAAGGGTATAGATACGTATAAAGTAATAGTAGAGGACAATACGCTCGTACAGTACTATAAAGTTACGTATCGAGGGGAAGACGGCAAGGAAAAGGAGCTTGCGCAGGAAATGGCGGTTGTGTTCACAAATAAAAACGCGAATAGGTTAGAGATATCAAAGGTTAGCGGCGGGGAGTCTGTTGGGGTAAAAGATATGAAAATAAACCCTACCTTGTATATAAGTCCAAGAGGTAACTAGGGTGTAAGGATAAAAGAATAGAAATTGGTTTATTTCAGAAGAGCAGGGGTTAGATATCTGCTCTTTTTCGATATACTAAAAAGTAAGTAGTATAAATACAAAAAGAAGGGATGATGGAGATGAGTTTCTTAGGTAACCAGAAGGTGACAATGATTTCTGAAGCAGGTTTCACACAGCTTATTCAACGATGCTTAGCAAATAAAGGGGTTGTAGACCACGAGGGGACGTTTACGTGGAAGGATATGTTTATCACGATTCCTGATGTACCAGATGCGGATATCATGGCAGTTTACAAGGATTACGATTGGGAAGGCGATGACTGGTTACTGAACCAAAATGAAACAAGTAATACGGATAGTGCGTTATTGTTCCGAATTACGAGGTTTCAAGATAAGTCCGAGTTACTGCTAGGAACAACGAAGAGAGTAACGGATAACCTGTACGAAGAGGCAAAAGGTTGGTTACGTGAGCAACTTACGTTAGATATGCTAGAAGGGTACACAAAGGTTACGGTTACAAAAGACCCGGTAGAGGTGGACGGATTAATTGTTCGTAAAAACTGAGGGATATAGACAGTTCTGTATATCGACATATTCAGTATAGTATAGGGAATATTGTGGTAATCTTGTTGACTTTTGGAGGGGTTAGATGTATTATAGTTGTAGGGTACATATGTTCGTATCCCTCACAATCTAGACCCTAACAAACCCCGTTATATTGGGACTATTCTTTATCTCACAATTACCTTTTATCTAGGCGTGTATGCCAAAGGACTCATGTTTATGAGTCCTTTTTTTCTTGATGTGATATAGGTGAGGTGAGGGGTGAAACAAGGGTTTCCTCCGATATGTTGTAGTCTTTGTGAAGACAGTAGAGATACGAATAGACAACCATGACTAATGCGAGGAGGGTTTTTAGGTGAGTGTAGAGATAGAAAGATTACATAACTTACATAAGCTAGCAATTAAAGAGGAAAGACGTTTGCTGCAGCTCGGTGTTGTATTCCGAATGGTTAGGGATAAAGGGTACTTTGAGTTGCGAACGAACGACTATGTGTATTTTGTACATCCAAATCAAATTGATATCGGGAGTATTAAAGGTGGTACTGTCGAGACAATATATAAAAAGAAGTTCTTCGGTAGCATACTTACGGGAATTGAGAAGGGGTTTGTTTCTTATACATTCCGTGGGAGCGCTGAGGGTAAAAGGATTCATGATGAACTTAGGAAGTTAGTGGTGCTTGGGTTTGATTTAAGGAAAATCCATTAATCTGTTGATAACAAACGCAGAGTAAAGAGATAAATAAGTAGGTAAGATAGGGGAGTAAACAAAGTCCGTGATAGGTTGGGCAGAGAAAGGTGGTTTTTATGACTACAATGGTAGAGCAAACAAATGAACAAAACCAAGTAACAAATACATATGACGATGATTCCATTTCGGTACTAGAAGGGTTAGATGCGGTACGAAAACGACCGGGGATGTATATTGGTAATACGTCTAGTGCAGGTTTACATCATTGTACGTTTGAGATTGTTGATAACTCGATAGATGAGGCGTTAGCAGGGTACGGTAGAAGAATTGTTGTAACTATCATGCAAGGAAACGCTATTCGTGTACGTGACTACGGTCGTGGAGTACCTGTAGGTTGGAACAAAGCGATGAATAAGTCAACGCCTGAGGTTATATTTACAGTGCTGCATGCCGGAGGTAAATTCGGTCAGGGTGGTTATAAATCTTCTGGGGGTCTACATGGTGTAGGTTCTTCGGTAGTAAATGCGTTGTCTGTGTTTATGACAGTACGTATTTACCGTGATGGTAAAGAACATATTATTGAGTTTGAAGACGGTGGAAAAGTAAAAACACCGCTTACGGTTGTAGGAGATACCGACGACCAAGGAACAGAAGTAACGTTCTTACCAAATAAGGATATCTTCTCAACAACAAAATATAAATTCGATGTCCTTGCTGAGCGATTACGTGAGACGGCGTTCCTTATGAAAGGGATGGAGATTGTTCTACGTGATGAACGTGGTGAGGAAGTAAAAGAAGAGGTCTTTAAGTACGATGGAGGGTTAGGGGATTTCGTAAACTACCTTAACCAAGGAAAAGAGGCAATGAGTCCTGTACAGTTCTACACAGGTGAAAAAGGCGGAGTTGAAATGGACATTGCCTTGCAGTGGAACGATGGGTACTCTGAGAACATTCTATCTTTCGTAAACAACGTGCGTACAAAAGATGGGGGTACACATGAAACGGGGTTCAAGACGGCGTTAACAAGGGCGGTTAATGACTACGCAAAAGCAAACAACTACCTTAAGGCTAAAGATAAAAACCTTGAGGGTGGAGATATTCGTGAGGGTGTCGTAGGTATTGTAAGTGTGCGTGTACCTGAGGATATTCTGCAGTTTGAAGGACAAACAAAAGGAAAGTTAGGTACGTCAGAGGTACGTGGGTATGTAGATGGTTACTTCTATGAGCGAGTAACGCAGTATTTACATGAAAACCCGCAGGTAGCAGAGTATTTAATTACAAAGGCTATCAGAGCGCAGAAGGTGCGTGAGGATGCAAAGAAAGCTAGGGATAAGGCTCGTAACGGGGATAAAAACGGAAGTAAGGGTGTTAAGTCTGATAAGTTAACACTACCTTCTGGACGTAATCCGCTACTAAATGAACTGTATTTGGTAGAGGGTGACTCAGCGGGTGGTTCTGCAAAGCAGGGACGTGACCGTAAAACACAGGGGATTCTGTCCTTACGTGGTAAGTCGCTTAACGTTGAAACGGCTTCTATGAGCAAAATCATGAGCAATAACGAAATCCAGTCTATTGTGTATGCAATTGGTGGAGGTATTGGCAAAGAGTTTGCAATTGAAGATATTAACTACGATAAAGTAATTATCATGACCGATGCGGATACGGATGGGGCGCATATCCAAGTGCTGCTGTTAACGTTTTTCCACCGCTACATGCCGAAGTTGATAAGTGAAGGTAAAGTATACATTGCAATGCCACCGCTTTACAAAGTATCAGATAAAAAAGGTAAAAACATTGAGTATTGTTGGGATGATGTGCAGCTGAAACGCATTGTGAAAAAGTACAAAAAAGGGTACGAAATTCAGCGTTATAAAGGGTTAGGTGAGATGAATGCGTCGCAACTATGGGAAACTACAATGAACCCTGAGAACAGAACTTTATTGCAGGTTAAAGTCAAAGACGCTGTGAGAGCGGACAAAACAATCAACACATTAATGGGCAGTAATGTTGGGATTCGACGTGACTGGATTGAAGAAAACGTTGATTTTAATGTCGTTGAATAATAGAGGACAGAGGGAAAGACGGGTGTATACTCGTCTTTTTTTGACATACATTTGGGAAACAACGGAATAAGTAATGATTCGGTAACCTATAACGAAGATATATGTGGTATAGTACATATTTGAGGGGTTTTTATAGTCGGTAATGCTAGGATTTTTGTAGAGCTATGAAACGTATAAATAGATGGTAAGAGGATTGTGGTGATAGATTGGTCTATAAAATAGAGGATAACTAGGGGGATTTTGTATGGATGTTATAGAAAGAGATGAGTTGAAGAGGCTAAAGGAAGAGTTTATAGAAGGTATAAGGGTAGCGCTTACTAAAATGGAGGGCGAGACTATACCGATTGGGACTAAAGGTACAGTAAGGTATGTAGATGATATAGGGACGATACATGTAAATTGGGATAACGGCAGTACGCTTGGGGTTGCGTACGGAGTAGATAAGGTAATCGTTATAGAGAATTAGGGTAAGTGTGAGGGAGACATATTACTGAAAAAGGTGGATTGTGCGATGGATATATTGGGATTTAGTGAAGGGTTTCGAAAACTTACAGAACCTGTTGGCGATAAGGGATTCCGCACTGCTTTTTTACAGAATGTAAAGATGGTTATGGCAGAAGACGTGAATTACAAGCAACAGACAACTAAAGGGAACGGAATTATACCTACATATACAGATAGAGAAGCAGTCGAATACGTAATAGATAATGTACATGATATTAGGCTACGAGATGCGTTTTGCGAATCTGATAGAGAAGAAAAATTCGATAATATACAGGGCATGGTAGATACAATCAGCCAAAAAGAATATGGAATTGTAATAGGAACATTATTATATGGGCTAATACAAGTAAATAAAATAGACATAGAAGATAAAAGAAAAGAAATTGTGAGAGCAATCTTTAGGTTACAAGGATTACGGGATTAGTTTAGAAATAAATATAGAGTGAAAGCACACGTGGGTGGTTTGTATAGTCATCTGAAAGTGTGCTTTTTCTTGTATATCCAAACTGTTAGATATACATATTACAGCAGGTAGAAATAGACAGTCAACCGATAGTGTAAATAGACAACAGGAAGAGAATACAGTATAGGCAGGTTATTCTAACAAGACACTATTTGGGGGGATTTACATGGCAAAGGTAGCTGCAATACGTGAAACAGCGACAGAGACGGCTAAAAAAATAAGAAAAGCGTTGAAAAAAGAGTTTCCGGGATTTCCGGCACGACACTTTTCGGTACGTAAGAGACAAGGAACAGACCATTTAACGATTAGATGGGCAGGTAAACCGGATAGAAAAGCAGTGGAACTACTGGCGGATAAATTTAAGAGTGCATCGTTCAATAGCACGGATGATTCTACAAACTATCACGGATACACGGACGAAGAAGACGGTCTTTTATATGTAGGAGCGGGGTTTATCTCTATAAGCCACGTAGAGGTGGATGATGAGCCTGGAGTTACGCAAGAGGATTTAAATGCTGAGTTAGCAAAAGCACCAGAACCAGAAAAAGTAACGGTTTCAAATCTAGACGGTGACTTAATCGGAGATATGACACTGGATGAACTTACGGTTTACGCAAGTAAATCTTGGAGAACAAAGTTCAATGAGGAGGTAGAGATTCGTGCTTCCCTTAACGGCGATGACTTCATGCTTGTGGCAGGGTTTGGAACATCTAAAAAAGCAGTAGTTAACCGTTTAAAAATCGGGTTAAAGACAATGGATATTTTACGTGCGCTTGGACTTAGCGTAGAATATGGGGATAAATCTGATGTACCTCGAATTGGAGGGTTTAAAGGTAACTGGAGTGGCGTAGATTTCACGCCTAACGGAATCCATTACTTACCGGATGCAATTATCGTGAAGAAGGATGGAAATGTTCTACACAATTTCTTCGATGTGAACGCATTCAGTTCTTGGTTAGGTGAAGAGGCTGATAAAGGATTCAAAACAACGGGAATTAAAGTAGAAACCTCTGTTATTAAAGGTAAGATGGTAATGCGTTCTGCAGGCGGAAGCGAAGAGATTCGCACGAAACTGGCGGAGCAAGGAATTATCGACGATAACGGCGTCAAAATGGTTAATGGTATGCTACACGAACTTGGGTACAGAGCGCAGTTAGCGGGAGCGTTATACGGTGTCCGTGGCTCTGGTGGTAAAAAGGTTAAAGTAAAAGATTATAAAAACGAATATGAAGATGCAGTAAGAGCAGCATACGGATTAGCAGTACCAAATCCTACAACATTGCCGGGTCTTATCCGATATCCATTTGTAGATAGTGTAATTAAGAACGCTGCATTTGAAAATAAAAAGTATAAAGAAGAGTTTTCTAAGGAATATCAAAAGACGGGCGAGGCGAATATGACGACTGCAAGAAACGCAGTAGTTACAGCAATCGCAATGTTAGATGAAGAAGCTAAGAAAACAGTAAAAGAAGTTGTTAAACGTGAAGTACTTAAGCTACAGAAAGCACATGAGAAAAAAGGAATCGATGTAAAAGCGTTCTATAGCAGTCTTGGTACGTCTGAGCAAACACTACGTGGCGTGTTAGAGGTACAGAAATCAAACCATGTTAAGTTGCAAAAGACGGTAGAGGAGTTTGTAAAAACTAAGTTCAGCGAATACCTTAAAGAGTTAGAAACGAAAAAAGAAGACCCTAACCAAGTATTTACGGATAAAGAAATTGCTGAGGCTGATGTAGTTAAGGTAACTCGTGCGGATATCAATATGATTCGTACAAATATCGACCATGTAGTAAATCAAAAAACGTTTGAAGGTTACGTTGTAAGCCGTGGAGAGCTTATGAAGTTAATTCAAATGCCTGTTGTAGAAGGGCTTAAGGAAGTAAACGTTGATGATTACAGAGAGTTTGAAAAGGCTATCATTGATTTGTTAAACCTTCTGGTTAAGGACAACTTTGAGAAGTTTGATGAAATGCTGAATCATCCAGACCCTCGTGATATCAAGTCTCGAGACATGATTCGAGTGTTACGTGAGAAAGTTGTACGTGTCGTGTTCCGTAAGCGTGACGGTTCGATTCGTATCATGCATACAACACGAAATAAGGAATTAATTGAGAAGTTACTGGCGGTTAAGAATCCGAAAAGCTATAAGCCAACTCCTGAGGTAGATGCTTGGGAAGAAAAAGATAAAATCGAGGCACAAATTGCCGGGGATTATATTAAAGTAATGGATATTGCTAAAGGGGAGTTCCGTACGTTCAAACCTTCTAGTATCCAACGTTTTGATTCTGAGGTAAACGTAAGTGCATGGTTAGAGTTTGATATTGCGGATGATGCTTGGTTCGATATGATATTTAATGGACGAAGTGCGCATCAATTCTATGCAAATCACCGTAATGCAAAGAATATGGGTAGCAAGTTAAAAGAACGTCAAGAGTTTGAGAAAAAAGCGTACATGATTATCAACGGAATTACAGAGGGTGAAGCAGAGGCAGCTGCTACAGAGGTTAAGGAAGATAAGAGTAAGTTAGCTGCGAAATTCGCCATTGAGTACTTAAACTCCATTAAAGGTAAGGATTACGGTGATGGTTTCGAAAAAGTCCGTACAGTATTAC
The DNA here is from genome assembly GCF_054788175.1 of Bacillus sp. NEAU-Y102. Classification (NCBI taxonomy): domain Bacteria; kingdom Bacillati; phylum Bacillota; class Bacilli; order Caryophanales; family Bacillaceae; genus Bacillus; species Bacillus sp. NEAU-Y102. Next base: position 52,505 of record NZ_JBTWFK010000007.1, read on the forward strand.
GTACATTGCCAAATGGTATTAATAAACTAGGTAAGATTCAAGAAAAAGGGTATGTAGCTAAAATTGAGCAAGAGGATAAAGATAGCGGATTCATGATGATGTCTGTAGGTAAAGAGAAGCTGTTTGTACATCCTCACTTCTTGGTTAATGCTACATCTGGTAAAGTTTACGCTGATAAGTCGGATACGTTCCGTTTAGGGCATGCAAACCCTTCTGAAATTGATTTAAGAGCCGGAGCAATGCTTGAAAGAGCCGGGGAGTTAATTCAAGGGGAAAGACGTCAGTTGCGACGTAATGCTTCTGCTACTGATGCGGACGTAAAACGTATGAATCGTTTAAAACAATTCATTGAGTTACATCCTGATATGTTCAGAGAGGCGGGAGTGCAGGCTAGGGTAGCTGAGAAAGATGGGATGGCTATTGCAGAATTCGCATTCAGTGGGGCTAAAATCTTCGCTAACCCTGCTCAGCTAGTAATGGTTGCGGGCAAAGAACAAAAAACGTTATACAAACGTGTAAGACATACGTCAACGTCTTCTGAGATGTCTGCAGCATTGGGTCCGATTAACTACAATAGTAATCCGGCATTGCAAAAACGTTTCGCATTTGTTCGTGACGTATTATTTACTACCTTTGACCTACGTAAACAAATTAACTAGTGTCTGAGAGCAGGAGGAAATTTCCTCCTGCTTTTTATTTTTGATAACAGGGTGCGAGTCAAAAACTAGGGATTGTGTTAAATTAAACGTAGCCAAGGAAACAACGGCAAAATAAAAAAGTCAGTATGTTATACCTGCTCTAGAGGGTACATTTATCGTCACAACTTCCCTCGTTGAATGAATATATTGGTATCGGTAGACTTAAGTAGAAACAACGGGCTTAAGCATCCTTAAATTTGAATGAAATACCTCTAGGGCAGATATAACCTACTGAATGGTGGGGAACATTATATAAGGTGTAAGGTGTGTAACGCTAAAAATACAAAACACTAAAACTAGAGCCACGGCATAGGCACTTGATACTGGCATACCTTACATACTATATAATGGTTACATAATACATGAGGTGATAGTGGTATGAATGAGCCTGTAAAAAAGGTAACCATACATTACTTTAAATCGACAGGTGAGTTTTACGATACAGATGAGAGGTTATTGCCTTCTGAGTGGTCGTACGATTACATGTTGAGTGTGTTATTGAAGCGGCGTAAATACGCAACAATGGATATGGTGGTATTAGATGGTGGGGATGGTAAACATCCTTATATCAAGCCATATATGAGTAAAGCGCAGCAGAATACAGGTAAAAAAGGGTTCTTCGGTTGAGGAGCCTGTTTTAAAACATTCTTATTGACTGTAATATAATTTCTTGGTATTGATAATAACAAATAAAAGGGCAAGGGAGAGATTGGATGTCTTGGACTGATGCGTTTATTAAAAGACAGGTAGGTAAGGCTGCGGATTACAAACGAAGTAGAACAGAAATAGAGGTAATGGATGATGGGGTGTACCGCTCATACAGTAACGGGGTTACAGTCCTTACACAAAAGGAGATGAGTTTCCCAGCAACAGCTAAACTGAATGCGGGTAAAGGTAAAGAAGGCGTTCAGATGTTAGTACCTAAAGTACCTGCAAAATACTGGTTAATGACATTGGACTTTTACAAGGATATCTTTACGAAATTCCGAACAGAGGCTTCAGTACTGTTCTACTGGAATTTATATGATAAAGAGATTCCGGAAGATTTATATAACGAACATAAAGATGGGTTAATTGTTGATGGGAAATTAGTTGTATATTGTCCGAAGCAGTACAACACAGGGATTAGAAGTACGTTTAAAGAGGATAAGTTAATGGATTGGTTCGAAAAGAACTATCAATGTATTGTGGAGACTCATAGCCACCACCAAATGGAGGCATTCTTTAGTGGGGTTGATAATGCGAATGAGATGCAACCACGTTGTTATGGTGTGTTTGGACGAATTATTACGCAGGACGATTTCCTACTACGCTTCTGTTTAAATGGGGTACACGCTTTAATCGAGCCTACAGATGTGTTTGAAATTCCAAAGCGTGTAAAACGATTTAAGCGTACGGTAGTGGAGAGCCGAGTTGACACTGTATATGTAGATGAAGATGGTAACGAAGTTGTACATGGTGGGGAGTCTACAACGAATAAAAGTGATGGTATTGCAGAGTGGATATATATAAACAACCATACGTACCCAGAGAGTTGGTTAAATATGAATTTATCTGGTAGAGACGATTCACCTATCTACGATAGTGAAGATGAGGCTCACAGCTTCCATGAGGGTGCAGTAACTCTATTTGAAGAGGAAGATTGTATGCCTGACGACGAGGAAGCGGTTGAGGGTTCTGATGAATTCTTAGATTCTCTTACTTTAGAAGAGCGACAGGAGCGTTCGAATTATCGTAAAGAGATATCGGATAAGGTAATCAATATAGGGTTAACGGGTTCTGAGTTACTTGCTGAAGTCCGTAAGGCTATGGATGAATATGATTCTGATTTGATGTTCAAAAAAGGAAGAGAACTAGGTGGGGATGCTACCCTTGCTGTTTGTCCTCCAAAAGAGGAAGATGAAGAAAAGTCTGGCGGGTATACTTGTCATGATGATGTAAAACTGCGTTAATGGTAAATAGTAAACATGTGGACTTAATGTAGACTTTAAGTAGACTAAAGTCACGTACTGTATAGATTATAAGGGTTATCCCTTAAAAATAAGAAGGTATGTGGACTTAATGTTGACTTGATTTTAAAATTTGATTCTACTTACGTGACTTTGTGTTGACTTAAGGTAGATTTAATGTTGACTAGGCAATAAAGGTTTGCTATAAAGTAGGTACGATATTTTTATAGAAAAGTAGAAATACGGAATTGAAAGTCTGATAACAACCTGCATGTTGAAACAGATAAAAGGTGTTAGTATAAAGGTATCGCTAAGGCGCAAAGGCTTTTGAAATATAAATAGATGGAGGTAATGGGTATGGCTAGTCTTGATAAAACTATGGTAACTATGGTAAACCTAAATGGTGAGCCTGTGGACTTAGGTAGAGAGATGACGGCTTCGGAAGCAATTAATGAATTACGAGCAGCTGATTGCATGGGTTCTGTAGAAGGAGCTACACCTATAGCTGTGGATGGGATTTTAAGCTTTGAGTTTAATAATGGAGATAAAGGGAATCTATAGTCCCTTTTCTCTATGAAACAACCAGAGTTTACATAAAATAAACAAGCTAGATATAGCTACAGGAGGAACTAAAATGAATAAAACAGAATTAGTGAAAAAGGTAATGGAAGATGCAGAATTAACGAAAGCTCAAGCAGAAAAGGCAGTTGCTTCAATTTTAACTGGCGTTAAAGATACGTTAGTAGCGGGCGAAAAAGTACAGTTATTAGGTTTCGGTACGTTTGAAGTACGTGAACGTGCAGCACGTAAAGGACGTAACCCACAAACGGGTGAAGAAATGGATATCGCTGCTTCAAAAGTACCTGCGTTCAAGCCGGGTAAAGAGTTAAAAGAAGCGGTTAAATAAGAAATTAAAAGCTGCAAATAAATAGTTTGGTTAGAAGGTAGTGGATATTGTGTCCACTACCTTTTTTGTGTTTCGGGATACGGGAAAGTGACGAGTGAGGTGACATTAAACTATTACTGTATCTCGTAACAGGAAGGGGATTAAAATCTCATGGAAAGTAAGGAAACCAAAAAAGAAGAAAAAACAAAAAATCTACCTCATAGTAAATCCGCTAAACCTATGAAACCGAAAGGAAAGTTAAAACCGAAGAGAAAGGGTACGGTTGCGACGTTAGCGGCTGTTTTACTTATTACGGGAGTAGGTAGTGGTTGGTTAATGTATAAAGGTTCTGTACAAGCGAAAGAGGTGTCTAGCTTCTCACATGAAAGTAAGTATAAGTCTGGTTTAGACAATGCTTCTGAATATAAAGAAGATAACTCACAGTTAGATAAATTAACTACATCCGATTTTAAAAGTGTTCTAAGTAGTGGTGAATCTAAAATTGTATATCTAGGTCGACCAACGTGTCCAAACTGTAGAGATTACCGACCAATACAGGATAAAGTCCTAAAGGATATGGGGATGAAGATAGCTTATTACAATACGGACGATGCGAAGAAGGAAGATATGGATAGCTTTAAGCAAATTCTTGAAACCTTGAAAGTAGAAGGCGTACCAACACTTCTAAAGGTTAAGGATGGAAAAGTAGAAGAGCTTGCTCCGGGTGAAGCATATATGGATACAACGGGAGCTGCATTAAAAGGTTGGTTAGAGAAAGTAAGATAAAAGAGAAGGTGTGAAACAAACTAAGTAGATAGAGATTGTAAATTCATAAAGAGGTGATGGTAGTGGGCAAGTATATAATTGCCGGGGTTTCCTTGATATTACTGCTTATCTGTATGACGCCATTAATGGTTAACCATACCAACAATACGATGTCAGCGGAGAGGGTAACAGGTGCGTTAGAAACTGCTACTTTAGGGGCAATGAGGAACGACCCAGAACATTACCGATTGGATATGGAAGATACGATTGCTACTGTTACAGCGAACGTCTTAAAATCACAGACTAATACAGACCGTGATATCGAGATTTCGTATGTGTTCTTTGACAAAAACAATAATGTTACGAACAACAAAGATGCTATGACAGGTGTGCAGTATCGTGTCAAACTCCTTGATAAAAAGGGAAAAGTCCAATCGGAAACAGAGAAGAAGCTGATTCTGAAGGAGGTTAAGGCATGAGTCGTTTTGTTGAGACGATGTTCGGTATGCTGATATTCGCTGCGTTCATTGTAGTGTTTTGTATCCAAGCTTGGATAGGAGTTATGGGTAGTCAACAATTCACGCAACGAACAACGGAAATGACGAATATTGTTCGTGAAAATGGTGGTCTTGGTGCTGAGGCAAAAGCCTATGGAAATCAGCTAAAACAGTCTGGGATATCTTACTCAATTAGTGGTGATACGGGACAAAACACTGGTAAAACTTTATCAATCAACTATACAGGTAAGTTAAAGTTCCAGTCAGGCTTTAAAAGCACTATGAATTTAGAAAGACAAGACCAAGTATTTATCACGAAAAGAAAGTAGGAGGATAACACATGTTACGTGAGTTATTACTGGAGGAAAACCGGGAGAAATATTATGAAATGCTCGGTATTAATATAGGTTTATTTCGTCGTCAGCGAATACAGCATGTAATTGCAATGATACTTCTGTGGTTAGCCGGAGTCGTTGGGCTATTTTGGTTTAAAGGTATGGCAGCCGAAACAGTGCTACTTACTTTAGCAGCACCTGCGTTTGGATACATGGGTTGGAAAATCCCGTATTGGAACATGATGAAGTTACATAATCAACGTAAAGACAAGCTAGCGTTTATGTTCCCAGAGTTCCTTACAACGTTCATTAGTTTGCTAGGTTCACAATCTGGAGGTAACGTAATTCAAACGCTACGTCTAACAAGTGATTATGTAAAAGAACCGCTAAAGGCTCAGCTTGTTAAGTTAGTAGATACGGTAACTGTAAATTCAGACCCTGAGTCAGCGTATATGGCGTTCCGAGGGTTTGCAGATTTCATCGGTACACGAGAAGCAAGTCAGGTTATGATGCTTGTTTATGAAATGTATGTACATGGTACAGATGAAGGAGCGCTTTCAGAATTAGAAGATAAGATTGATAGATTGAATGATAACAAACTCGATGAGTTGGTTGTTCGTAAGTCTACTAAACTACGTGGTATGGCGATACCTTCACTTGTATTGACGACAGCATTTATCTTTATCTGGGTAGGTGTGGTTATCGTACAGGTAATGTCCAAAGCTATGGATGGTTTAAATTTCTAAAAAGAGAGGTCGTAATAGAATGGCATTAGGTAGTCTATTTGGTAAAAAGAAAAGTCCGGACTCTCAAATCACCCCTTTGTATGATACAGAGGGGCAAGCTTTTGAGGATGTGGGTGCAGGAGATATCGAGCTAGAGGGGCAAGATAGTAGCATCGATAAAAAGGTAACAAACAATGTTGATTCAAAAAATGAAGTAGACGCTACAGTTATGGATGAGGTTGTAAAGACTTCATTTCTGCGGGATATTTTATTTGAATCGGATGGGGAAGGTGGGTTACAGCTTAAAAAGACCGTAACCGATGTATCATTTAATGGTACGGATTTACGTATACAAGATAACGTAAAAGGTCGGTATGTATATAAAAATGCAAAGGTAACGGCTGAGGATGTAAAAGAGCTTGGGTTACGTATAGCAGTAAGGAAGAATAAAGAGTGGAACGGATTAGACCCTATTTTCGATTCCGAGGTAGGTACAATTCGTGTTAACTTTATGGAGCATGATGTATCTCCTTATGGGGAAACAATGGCGCTTCGTATCTCCCACCCAAGGTTGGCTACGTCATCTTTAGATTCTGTTTGTGATGACAAAGTTGCAAAGCTGCTTGACCTGTTAATGAAGATGGGAATTAACGTTATGATTAGTGGTCAAACGGGTTCCGGTAAAACAGAGCTACAAAAGACAATTGTAGGCTCTATACCTGACCATATGAAGATAACGCTTGCTGAGGATACAATGGATAGTCATTTAAAGGTTATTTATCCTCAAAAGGATATTAACTCTTGGCAAATTAAGCTTAAAGATGTAGGTAAGTCTGTTGACTTCTCTAAGTTAATCAAGTCTGGTTTACGTAACAACCCGGACTGGTTCTTAATCTCTGAGATTCGTGGAGATGAGGCGTTTGATTTACTTGATGCTGGGTTAACAGGTCATTACTTCTGTTCTACAGTCCATGCGATTGGGGCTGCTCAAATCCCTTCACGTATGATTCAGATGATTGCACGAAGATATCCAAACTTAAACCAAGAGGTGTTAATGCAGGATATCGCATCTACCTTAGGTCTTGGTATTCATATGGAGGCAGTGTATTTACCTGATGGAAGTATTGAGCGTCGTATTCGTGAGGTTGTGGAATATACAGGGTATGAGCCGGGTAGAGGTGTTGTATCTGAACCGCTATTTGCAAGGGTTACGGATTATGATGAAGCAACTGGCGAATACATCGATAGAGTGGTACACGGGAAATTGAGCGAAGAGTTAAAAGGGAAATTACGTAAAGCACGTATGTACCACGAAATACCTGATGTATTTATCGCAAGCTAGGAGGAGTTAATGTGGGTATCCGCAAAGTAAAACAAAGCCCTATTAATAAAGTAGGCGTAAACAAGGTAAAAACATTAGAAGAAATTCAAAAGCTTGAGGCTGAAAAAGGTAAACAGAGGGTTGAGTTAAGTAAGAAAGAGCTAGATAAAGCAAACCGTAAAGAGTTCATTCGGTCGTTTACAAAGCCTCAACATTTCTTTACAGCCGTTGTATGTATGGTGTTAGGTGCAGGTTATCTGTATCTAACAACTGATACAATTATCCCTGCTATTATAATGGGGGTTATTGCAGGTGTTATGTCGGCGTACTACTATTCATTCCTTCCGGGAAAACTAAATGTAGTACAGAGAGACTTGGCACAGTTAGAAAGTTACTGTTTAGATATTTCATTCCATATGCAAACAGGTAAAACAGTAGCACAGACGCTTAAAAAAGTATCTGAAAGCTATAACGGTCGTGTAGGTGTGGATATTAAACATACGTATGAGGTACTGAGAAATACAGGTAAATTAGACTTCTCACACTTCGATAAGTACGAGTTTACGGCTTTAGATATCTTCCATCGTAATATGTTAATCGCATATCAAGATGGTGGGGATGCGAAGCGCCTATTCAAACGTCCGTTAAAGAACATGTCAACGGAGCTAGTAAAACGTGATGAATTGTACCGTAAAAACAAGTTCCAACGTTTACAAGAGTATGTGGCGTTAATTATCGCTGCACTTATCCCGTTAACGATGAAAGTTACGGCGGGCGATTTATACGCTGCGTTTACTGAGGTAACACCTGCAGCGTTAGGGATTATGGGTATTTGCTACGGTGGTTTCTTATTACTTTCCTTCAAAATTCAGAAGCGTACGTTAGATATTTCTGTACGAGCATAGGGGGAGTAAGGTATGCAAGAAGGTTCAGCATTTATGTTAGTGGCGATTATCGGGGTAATTGCGCTTGTTATTTACTTAGCGGCTTTTGGACCCGGTATTACGGTTGCCTTAGATGGCTTTATGGGAACATTGCATAGATAATGAGGGTGCGTAACAGCACTCTTTTTATTTCTTAAATTGTTGACTATAATATAATAAAATGGTATAGTGTAACCAAGGAAGCAAACAAGCAAAATAAATCAAGAAAACAAAGGAGCTGTTTTTATATGTTAGGTACAGAAAAGGTAGTTATTGTGGGTCGTGAAGTAGAAAGAAAAGATAATGCGGTTGTAGGGTTATTTATAGAAGAGCTACCAACTACGTATATAAAAGATTGTTATACTGGGTTTATTGAGCTTGATGCCGAAGTGGTAAGTGCAAAAGGTCATGGAAAACAGGTTGCCGTAACGTACAAATTCACTGAAAGCGGTAACGATTTTGAACACACAATTAAAGGGTATACAGCCGAAATCGGTAATTATAAAGATAAAGTAGGTAAAAAAGAAAAAGTTATGGATAGGGTTCGAATTCTTGATATCGATGTTTCTAATGAGGATGAACACAAAGTATTAGTTGAAATGTACCTTGGCGGAAAAGATAAGGCTTTTTGGGTGAATCGTGACCGTCTAGTTATTCTAGGGTCTAATGGCTTCGTGTACAGTCGTGCGTTTGTAGAAACAGAGAAGGGTGCTGAGAGCTTTAATGTAATTAGTACACAAACTGAGCGCAGGGTAGGTATTGAGTATCCAAAGTCTAAATGGGATTGGAACGGGAGAGAATTTATAAACTAATTAACAAGGGGTACGTAAGGTACTCCTTTTATTTTATAAACAAGAAAGCTATGGTAGGGTTTATGTACTAAAAACTAAACAAGGCGGGTGTTTCGTTATGGTGACAAGGTTTAAACATATGTTAGGGGAATGGTTAGGGTGTAAATTAGAAACGAGAAGGATGCTTGTTACGAACTTTTATGCTGATAATATTCCCGAAAAGTATTTAATAGGGGCTGACGTAGATATCTATGTAAACGTTAGAGCGGTTTCAGTGAGTCAAATATCTGGTAAGTTATTTGCTGTTACGTATGCATTAGTTGATTATGAAGACCAAGAGGTAACATTGTACGTGTTGTGGTCTGGTGAAGGGTTCTACCCTGTAGGAACATGTAAAAGGATGAAGATGAAATGCGAGGTAAGGGCTGTAAATCATGAGGATGGTACATTACGACTTAGTATTGGCGGGAAAGGATTTTGGGCAGGTAGAGATAAGGCTGTCGTGATAGTTATTAATGGTTATAGATTCTATCAGGAAGCTTATTTGTCTACGGAGGATGGTAAAAGAGACTATCAAAGAAAATATGATAGGTATGCCCCTAAGGTAGATGTTGAGCGGTCTTTTTTAGATTGATAACAGGTTTGGTATAAGACATCACATTCTTTTGTATACTGGGGTTTAGAAGGAAAGGGGTTGTGGTGCGATTGGGTAAGGCAACGGTTCGTGGGCATAAGATAACGAAGAAGAAAGGTCAAGTGGTTACGAATCTTTATATAGATAACATTCCCTCACATGATTTGGTAGGGAGTAAGGTAGATATTCTTGTTGAGTTAACTCCTGTGTCATTCAGACGAGCAGGGTCTGGGTATATGGAACTTTCATGTGAGTTCGGCGAAGATGGTACGGTGTATAAGAGAAGTGTGTACCTAGATATGGTGGCGGAGGACATGGTGCAGGAATACATGGATAAGAAGATGCCACATATGATGAAAGTGGATTTGGTTGAGTGTAATGAAGATGGAAGTAAGTTTCTTGTAGATGTGAACAGTCAAAGGTTTTGGGTACATAGAGATAGGTTGTTAAAGATGGCGGTAAGTAACCATACAGGTACGTGTGTGATATATCAAAGAGATTATTTAACAACGGATAGAGGTCGTTGGGACTTCGATAGATGTAGCAAAAAATAAGGAAGATGCGAGGGAGGATGCTAGTATGCAGAGAGGGGTTCAGATTTTAGGTGGGATGTATCCAGTCGTAGGTAGTGTGGTAGAGGGTATTTACGTTGAAAACATTCCTCTAGATGCGATGGTAGGATTAAATGGTGGAATTAAGTTAAATATGCATGTAACTCAGTTGGGAGAATCGCCAGATGGTAGGGTTAACGTGGATTGTAAGTTCTATGAAAACGAACATTGGTATGATTTCTCATTGGTGTTAGATGAAGAATACGCAGAAAAAGCACAAGATGAGTTTGGAGATGTGTGGGAGATTGTACTTCCTTTCAAGATAGTAGACCTATACGATGAGTATACCGAGTCTGGGGTAGTCGTTAGGAGTTGGTACGGGCATGAGTTCCATGTAAGTCGTGATAGGCTACTACGATTAGAAATAGGGGCGACAGTGTTTCAAAAGGCGTATCTAGATACAGAAGAGGGTTATGAAGCTTATCAAAATCTACGTAAAAATGAATTAGTACGTGCAGAGTAAACAGAGACCACCTAAACAGTGGTCTTTTTTAGTTCCCGTACTTCTCGTTCCATTCCTTGTTGGTTTCATCTATAGCTTCATTGAGTCTACGCATAAAAATGCCCATCTCGATTCCTTCTTTTTCGGCTGCTATGAGCTTTTTGCGATGTTTGAGTCCTTCTTTATTCTCTGGGTTGGCTTTCATCCACGCCTTGTGCTGCTCTATAGCGGTTAAACGGTCTTTAATATGTGGTAAGAAAGGTATCCATTCTTTATCAATCTTCATGTGTTCCACGCCCTTACTTCGTTTTCCTTATTATGGTTGAAAAGTAAGGGAGTTATACTTAGGTATAAGTATGTGAAATACGCCTAAACAAGCCTAAACAAGCCTAAACAAGCCTAAACAAGCCTAAACAAGCCTAAACAAGCCTAAACAAGCCTAAACAAGCCTAAACAAGCCTAAACAAGCCTAAACAAGCCTAAACAAGCCTAAACAAGCGGTTAACGGGTTAAATAGTATGCAGGGCGAGGACAGTTAGGAAATAAAGGGCGCTGTGGTGCTCTTTTTCTTTACCTATAAAAGATAATATAGCAGTTCATGGTATATCTTTCTGACCTACGTGCATACTATGTTTAGACAATGTTTAATTTACGTTTAAACAATGTATAGACATTGAGGGAGGAAGATGGTAAAATGAACTCAAATGAGGGGTTTGACAACTCAGAAAGACATGACCGGTTCAAGGAAAAGGCGAAGGAAGAGGTGGATGTTGTGTCCGCACCAACAAAAATGAGAAACTGGGGTAATAGTATGGGAGTTATTATTCCCAAAGATATTGCCCGAAAGGTCGGCGCTGATGTAGGTTCTGAATTTGATTTGAAGGTTGTGGAAGGAAGTAATGAGATTCGATTAGTTCCTAGAAAGCAACGAAAACAGTATACGTTAGCGGAATTATTATCAAAATGTAAGCCCGAGAATCAACATGGCGAAATTGATTTGGGTATAGAGGGGAATGAGCTTATCTGATGGAGGAAGCACCAAGTAGAGGAGACCTTGTGTTTTTGAATTTCAATCCACAAGCGGGGCATGAACAAGCGGGACATCGACCTGCGATTGTATTATCACCTAAAGAGTTTAACGAGGTATCAGGGTTTGCAACAGTATGTCCAATCACAAACACGGTTCGTAATTGGGGATATGAGGTATTGCTTCCAGAGGGGTTAAATATTGGCGGGGTTGTCTTAACAGACCAAGTAAAAAATATCGACTGGAAAGCAAGAAAACTCTATAAGAGAGATAATGCGCCTGAGGAAGTCGTAGAGGAATGTCTTGCTAAGATTCACACATTTTTATAAGAGAGCGCCCTCCATGTGATGTGGAGGGTTTTTATATGTAAAGTCGACCATGATTCTGTACAAAGGTGCAGGGTTGTAGGTCGACTTTTTGTTTTGTATGGAGGTGTGCGAACGTGTCATTGATACAGGGGAAGATACTTGATAGCCAAATATAGAGAGGATACATGGGAAGATATATGATAACTAAATATACAGAGGATACATGGGAAGATGCAGGATACGTACCCGTATCGGATAATAGCCTATATATAACGTAAAGTTGATAAACATGTTGGTAATTCAACATAAAATAAATCTAATAACAGAAAGAGGTATCTCGATATGCAGGAAGGTTCAAGTAATTTATTAATGGTAGTTCTAGGGGTAATTGTATTCGCGATTATTTCTGCAGTATTATATGCAACATTCCAACCAATGGTTGATGGTTTCTTCGCACAAATGGCGTCTAAAATGACATCTGCTTGGTCAACATCTAAGTAACAATATAGTTAAGTAACGAACCCTTATGGTAAATCCATAGGGGTTTTTTATTTGCCTTGATAAGCATGTACATTAGTAAAATATAAGAATGTGGTATACTGAAGTCAGAATAAAGCGTATGGGGCGGTGTTAAAGGTATGGCAAGTCAGGATGTTGAGACACAACTGCGAGAACATATGTTAGAAAAGGCAAGGTTTATTAAAAAAGTACCAAATAGTAACCTAACGGAAAGTGAGGTTATGAAGTTAAAAGATAAAGCAACAGATGGGATTCATTTTCTAGAAGAGAAAGTAAAGAGTTTACGTGGGGGTACAAATCGAGATTTATTTTAAGGGGGTGTAATGATGGATTCGTTTCAAACGGATGTTACCTATTATGAGTTAAAAGAAGACGGAGTATATGTACATACAAAAAAGAAGGTAAGTGGTATAAGTCTTGGTGATTTAGTATACAAAATTACGTATCGTCAGTTCAATACGTTACTGCAGCAAGAAGCGGGTGAGATTGAACAGGTAGGTAGTTGGAGCGTTATGGATACGTTCATGAAGAAGCGAGGGGATTCCGTTCACTATATCCTACCTGCAGGTACGTTTGAGGTTTTGGTATCTAGAGGGAAATTGCGTGTAAAACAAAAGATTGGGAATAAAAATTTCCCGTTCTTTCAAAGCGGGATGTCTTCTAGTAGGTATTACCGAGCGGATTATGGTTCGGAGTATGTTGTGGAGTGGTTAGTTACGGGCAGTTTACATGGAACATACAAAAACGAACTTATACAAGTGGTTAATGTACAAAAGCTGCTAAGTGGTAATGTATTAAATGGTTCTGCGCAGTTTCAAGATGTGCCATATTTAAAAGAAAAGTTAGCTCGTGATTTTAAAAAACGTATGGTACAAGGAAACACAATTGATAGGCGTAGAGAGTGTTGGATGGCGGGAGCTGAGCCTATTTTACGTTACGTACAAGCAGAAGATTTACAAAACGAAAGATTCATTACAGAGTTTGAGCGTTCATCTCGAGATAGGAACGCAATAAACTGGACGGGGGTGTAGAGACATGGTTACTATGCAAGAATTACGAGCAAGACAAATAAAGTCCTCTGAAGAGGGTGTAACTGGGCATCATATAGTGGTTATACAGGGCTTAGGGGGTCTTACAAGCCATTTCCTTTACAACCTTATGTTCCGTTTAGAAAACGCTTCTGGAGGGGCTACGGTCGTTCTAGTTGATGGTGAAGGGATTGGGGTTACAGTCCGTGACGAAGATATCCAAACAGGGTTATACATCCCTTCTGATAGAGGAAAACGGTACATCGATGTACTACAAAGCAGGTATAACGGAGTATTTTCGGTGGATATGTTAGAAGGTAGCAGTGGACTGCTTCAAGAAATGAGTCGTGGGAATGATTTAGGTACAAATCTATTCCTAATTGATTTTACGAAGCGTGGAAGTGCGGATATGTTGCAGGTGTTTGATGCGCTATCTCATGTAAGGAGAGTAAGTAAAAATGTACATACGTTATGCAATATCCGTGCGTACACAAACGGAGACGTGAGTCACATGCATGCAAGGTTATTGAGTGGCGAAGGAAAAGTACGTGGGGAAAGATATCCGGTAAACCAAGATTGTGAGGTAGGTTCAGGCTCTGATACGTTTGTAAGAAACCAAATGCTTTCTATCTATGTATTCAACTACATAAACGCATTAGTAAGTGAAGGGATGACGGTAGACTACCATGCGTTACATGGGGATATGCTGCAGGGGGAGCAAGGTCTTACAAGGGAGTTCTTTGAGATACCGGTTCTTACAGTATTTGATGACTACGAGGTAAGTGTGGATGCAATTCCTAAAGATGTGTTGATAGCTTTCCGAGAGAAGTGGGAGCGTTGCGTAGGTGTGGTACATGAAACGGTGTTTCCAGACTTTATGCGTGACCATAGCAATATGACGGGGAAACGAAAACGTATAGATGCGCTTCGTTATATGGCGAAAGTGATTCCAATTTTAGAAGACCCAGTTATGTCGTTAGAGACGAGAAAAGATGAGAACGCTGCGTTAGTTATTGCGTTAAAACAGTTATGTGTAAATGCGACAAAAACCAATCAGGAGTTAGGTAAAAATAAGGCGGCGGTTATGGTTAAAATGGAGGACGAGATTAAAGTCGGGTTAACGTTGCTACAGTATGTGAAAGAAGAGGGGGTCTGGTTGTTCTAGACCTCTTTCATTTTGATACGACAACTATTGACTAAATTATATAAATGTGGTATGATAAAGACAGTTAAGGAGGGGAAACAAGTGAATCGAGTAACGGTAGTCGTTGGAGCGGGCGGAACAGGGAGTTATGTGATGCCTAACCTGACAAATTTATACCATACGGATACAAACGATAACTGCATCGTGCTTATAGATGGGGATGTAGTTGAGGAGAAGAATCTTCTTAGACAGGGATTTTTACGAAAAGATTTGAATGGAAATAAGGCGGAGGTTCTGGCGAAGCGTTACGGAGTAGCTTATCCCGACTTAGGAATTTACTACAGTACCGGATTTGTAAACGATGTGAGTGCGGTTTTAGGTGTAGTAGATACATTCTCGGAGGTAGATGAGGTCGTCCTTGTCAGTTGTGTAGATAATAACTATGCGAGATTGAGGTTGCTGCTAGCTCAATTTCAGATATTCGATAAATACGGTTGTGACGTTCATTTTATCGATGCAGGTAATGAAGAGTGGCATGGGCAGGTAATTCCTTGTTCGTTGTATAGCGGGAACGAAAACCCGTTAAAGTTGCAGGGGAATAGGGTTACATTTCATGCAGGTGCTTGCGGAGGTCATGCGTTAGATAGCATATTCGTAGGGATAGAAAATTGGAGAACAAAATTAACCCGTGGCGACCATGAATTAAGTTGCGACGAGGTTACAGTGAGTCATCCTCAAAATATCGGAACAAATATGATGTCGGCGGCAACGGTAGTAAAAGCAGTGCAGCAGGTTACGCAGAAGGTTAAGGTTGCTGAGATTCGTTTTAATAGTCGAAGTAATAAGTTTTCAGTAGGTACAGGGAGTACATCGGAGCAACTTGTAGAAAGGTTAGAAGATATATGTAGGTTTGTTAACGAGGAAGATACGAACATATTTGGAGATTCTCGTATTCCTGTTATCCCGGCAAACCGGAGTATGGCTGATAAATTTAAGAAAGCAACGAAAGCGAAAAGAGTGGCAGTGCCTAAGAAGAAAGAAAGCAAAGACCTGGTCGATATTCTAAGTATTTTTGATGACGATGATTTCGGAATCGATATAGACGATGTAGCTGAGCCTGAAGTAGCAAGCGTGAAAAAAGAAGAGGGCTACGAGTCTTGGTTAAGTGAGTTCTTAGATGATTGAGTAGAGAGGAGGAGCTAGGGTGAAGAAAAAAGTAGTAATCAAGGTGGACGATTCGCTGTTGAAAGTTCCAATGGATTACCTTACATTAGATGTTCCGAGTGAGGATATGGAAGAGGATGATGGCGGGGAGTCGCTTAAAATTAAGGGGAATATTTCTTCCCTTAGTTTCGCCGATGGTAACGGTTTTGTTATCGCAAATGTTCCAAATATCCATTCTGAAATAAATGTAAGTATAGCTATTACAGAGATTGATGCAGAATATAGTACAAGTGTAAGACAGGCTTACAGGAATGTGTACCAAGCATATATAAAGCGGCATAAGAAATTAAAAATCATTAGTCGTGTTGGTGTTCAGATGTGGTTCAAATACGATACATCGACGTTAAAGGTACATGGGGCTTCGGTAAAATTACGCTCAGCATTAAATGATAAAGAGCTGCTGATTCCTAACGTGTATTCTGGGGATGGTAAGATATGTTGGGGCAGAGGTAACAGTTTACCTGACTACGAGAAGCCAGAGTACATGGCGAGCGGGTTAATGGCTGTATTTCTAAACGCACCGTTCAATTTAGACTTAAGTAACAAAGAGTTACGAGCGCAGGATTATGTGAAATACATTCGAAGTTGTCAGAGCAGGGTAGCTACGTTGGATTGGACAGCAGCCGAAAAAAGACATTTAGCTACATGGTTAGATGGGGAATTGGCTAAGGTACACAGCGCAGTAGGTGAGCTTACACCTTACTCAGTTTTAAAGAGAAGCTCGTATTTGATTATACTTATGACAAGCATATTTGAAGATGATATTTGTGAACTTGCAGGATTTATCCATACTAAACAGATTAAATTTTAAATAAAATTATAATAAAACTAACAAAGAGAAAGAGGGGAACGTACAGTGAGTACAGTAACAAAGAATTTAGTGAAGTTTTTAAAAGAGGGATACAATATCCCAGAGGTAAATAAGGAGTTTAAGAAACGACTATCGTTAGAGGACTATCATATGTTAGAAAAAGTGATTGATGGGGACGTTTTACGTGACGAGTACCTACGTTATTACTTAAATGGGTATGGACAGTTTGAACTTGCAGAGGTAGCAGGTTTATCAAAGCAGCGAATTGCAGTTATTTTAGGTGGGGAGTACGCTAAAAACGGTTTGACACGTGAAGAGGCACTTGCACAGCATAAAGAGAGTCGTGAGCGCTTAGCTGATGTTGCTCACTGGTATGCAGGGGTGTACAGAAGTGATAAACTAGGGGATTTAAGTCCGGCACTAGATTGTACACATACTCCGGCACGAATGAATACATTACCAGTGCTATATGAGACATACCGAAGCTTAGGTGGTACAAAGTTTGAGTATGCATTCGATGAGGTTGATACTCGTTACTGGAATCCAGACCGTGAAGAAAATGAAAAAGAGGTAAAAGCAGTAGAGATGTACATGGAAGGAATCGAAGGTCATGTTATCCGTGAAGAATTAGGGTTAACGGCTGAGGAATTATTCCGTTGCTACAAACGTGCTAACCGCAGAAAGACATACAAAAAGAAAAAAGGTCTTCTGAAAGAAGATGCATAAGATTGATTTTAGGTATATTGGATGATAGTATTGTGAGGTAACCATAACCTACACCTAGCTAGAAGATAGCCAATAACCTAGCTTTTTGTTAAATACGCAAGGAAAACGGAGGGTGTATACCTCTGCTTTTAGCGTTCCAGAAGAGAGACGGATACCCACCGTCTTTTTTCTTTGCATAATATTGACTAAAATATAAAAAATTGGTATATTTATAGCAGTTGAAGTAAGAAATAGAGAGGTGGATGTTCTAATGACGAAGGACTTAAACTACTATAAAGAGGAATTTAAGAAGCTAGGTTATAGATTAGAAAGACAAAAGAGGTTCTACGGCAATGGGTACTATTATATTAAAGAGGATGATTTACAGTCAGGGATTACAGACTGGAAATGGAGTTCAAAGAGTGTAGCAGGTATTGAAATAACACTTGAGTTGTTAAAAGAGGCAGAGGTTGCATAGACAGTTACGGGTAGAGCAGTAGGGGTTGGGGACTACCTAATCCTTACTATAACTAGGAGGGGTTATTGTGGAAAAAGCTACGTATAAAGGGTTTTCTGTAGGAGATAAGGTTTGGGACGTGGAGTTCGGCGATTCCGTTATAGTAGCTATTAATTTTAAAGAGAAACTAATCGTTACAGATAAAGACATGATTGCTTTCGCTGTAGTAGATGAGTACTTAAGTAAAGAAAAGAAGTAAGGTCTATTTTTAACCCAAACTATTGACCGAAATATAATAAACTGGTATAGTGTAGACAGATGAAAGGTTACCAGATGTTAGTTGTTGTGGCTACCTAAGTAAAGGGGAGATTCGTATGATAAGTATTAAATTACAGGGAATCGGAGAAACACCTGCGGTTAAAGCAAAAGATTTAGTGGTAGGTTCTGTGACGGTCTGGAATTTTGGGTTTCATGAAACGGTTACTTCTATTACACCTAGCAAAACAGGAAAGACGATTAAAGTGGGAATTGAATATAAAAACCGGGAAGGTCAGACTACTACCTCAGAGCGAAAGTTACGTGCTGACAGGTTGGTAGGTATCGTTAAATAAATAGGAGGGTTTCTTATGAAAAAAGTAACAAAAAAGCAGATGGCGGAGTTTGTAAAACAAGCAAAGAGAATTTTAAACAGATATGGTTGGACAGCTTTAGAGAATAGTAGCTTTACGCATAAGGTAGCTACAGATTTAGGTGATGTACGTATACGAATAGATGAGGAAGCAAGCTATTGTTATAGTATCTATATGTGTTTCGAAAATGTAGAAGAGGCAAAGAAGGAACTGGATTGTAATCGGTATACAGGGAAATACAACATACATAAGTACGATATGTTAGAAGCATTGGAGATGTTTGAGGAAACATTAGAGTTTTGCGGAGCAGTGGAAGCAGCATAAATTGGGGAGGGTATAAAATGAACTACAGTAAAGGTTTAATTCTTGAATTGACTGCAGGATATTCATACAAATGGTTAGTAGATATTGATGGTATTTCAAGGGGTCTTGTGGAATACCTATTTAGAAAAGAACATGGAAAAGCTGTCGAAGAGGTTAATGTTATTGACCCAGAAGGGGTTCGCAAACACTCACATGTTGTGCAGCTTGCACATACGGTGGCAAAAGGAAATAAGTTATCGGATTTGTGTAAAAAGCATAGCGCAATAACAAGGCTCGATGGGTTCGGTAAACCATTTGAGCAGTGGACAATAACAGTTATTACGGGTGAGGGTTCTATGCACCATATTGAATGTGATAACAAATTGGATGTGGTGGATGAGTTAATTGATTTGCAAAATGCAGGTCAGGATATGACTTATGTAAATGTATTTAAACCTAAAAGCAATATGACGTTAGAGGATATTTTAGATTGTATGGAGTAGAGAAATCTACTCCTTTTTGTTTATCCGAAACTGTTGACTAAAATATAATAAACTGGTATATTATAAGTACAGAAACAAACAACAAATAAAACCAAATCAGGGGGAACTAAAAATGATTCATTTTGTAAATAGAGAAACAACATTAGCAAACAAAAGATATGAGGATACAATTCAAGCGGTTGTGGAAGAAAATCAAGGTATGTCATTTGAAGAACTTCATTGTTTGGTTAGTGAAACGATTGAAGATAAAATTAAAGAGGAGTTAGCGCCTATAACAGAGGGTTTTGTAGCTGAGTATGTCTGGGGTGGTTTTGAAGAAATCGATTACCGTGAATTAACACTTCGTTTCTTTGCAAAAGAGTGGGGTAAAATTCAATTACGTTGTATATACGATGGTGGAGAGGTAATTACAACAACGTTTAAAGGTACGTATAATGATGCAGTTGACTATTATATAGGTAATGTATTTAACGTCGGTACGGTTACAGATGACATGCAGACCTGTACGAAAATAGAGGTGTTAGGTTAAAGGTGCTGTACTTCGGATTTTAGTGGCTAACTATTGACTAAAATATAATAACGTGGTATATTAATAACAGATAAGAAACCGTTGGAGGGATAAAGATGGCAACTAGATTAGAATTAGCAAAACAAAAACTTGAAAGATTAAGAAATGAACTTAATTCAGCAATCGAAAGCGACCGCACCCATTATGCTCAAACAAATGGGCAGCCAATGAACGACAAGCGTAATGCAGGTAGTTTCTTCAAAAGGGCGAAACAAATAGAAAATAAGATTTTTAGGTTATTAGGTGAAGTCAAAGCACAAGAAGAACGTGTTGAAGCCTTGGAATGGAAAGAAGAAAATAGATTGTCCAATGCAAGCAAAGGATTAAACAAGTACGGCGGTCTTGATATGAGCGTTGAAAATATACCACTAATAAAAGAAATGATTAGAAAATCAGACAATAACGAGCAAGTACCAGTGACAAGGGCGACAATCCTAAAGTATAAAAAACAGCTTGTGGTATTGGAGCAGATAGCAAAGAAATCGGAAGAAAACACAAGCAAACTGGATAGCCGTACAGAAGAGCTTATAGAAAGCGGTAAAGTTACACAGTGGAAGAAAAAGCCGATTTTCTACTTTGTAAAGGGGTTGAGAAAAGTAGCCCTAGTAATCGATGAAAACGGACTTTTCAAGGTATCTGCAAAGTATCCAGTTAAAACAGAAGAAGAACAACAATTTATAGATGGGCTTTTAGATTAAGACGTGGGGCTACCAAGCCCCTTTAAAAAACGAAGTAAAGGAGCAGATGAAACAAGATTTAATGAAATTGTATGGCTACGAGGGATTTTCGGTATCTTTTTAGATGTATTATTATTATTATTATTATTATTATTATTATTACGTTTAGTAGGGATATTGCAGAGAGGTGCAGAAATGCCATATAGCAAGTTATGTAGAAGAGTTTCAAATGTATGGGAAATTCTGGAAAATAGCGGAGTGATATCTGCTCCGTTATATACAGAAGAATCATTGAAAGGTTAATAGATACGCAGGGTACATTAAAAGAGTCTGAGAATGCTATGGAGATTATTCGGCAGCGTGAGGTGGAGAAACTTGCCGTGGAAGAGCGTAGGGCGAGCATTGGGGGTTTTCTACAGGAAGACCCTAAAAGCCACGCTAGGGCTAAAAACACGCTGAATAAAGTTGTAAAATACGATGGTGTTTGGTGGAAGCGTAAAGACTATGTAAAAAGTCTGGTAGGTCGTGAAGATGTGCAGGTATATTGGGATATGGGTCGTTGGTATTTTAAGTTTGCTGATGAGGGTTCGTTCCTGCAGGTAACAAAAACGGAGATTGATTACTATTACTATTACTATTACTACTTACTGGAGAAACAAAACTAAAACAATTATGGAGGGTTTGTATATGGATTTCAAAACGTATAAGCTAGGTACAGAAGCTATTAGAACAACTGCAAGTGAGGATACGGTAAGAAGAGCGGTGGAAGATATTAAAAACACTGTAGAAGATTATGAGGTTGGGGATGTAATTATAAAACTAAAAATTCTTGGTTTTGATGCTGAGGAACATGTTGTAATAGAGATAGATTACTAAAGAGGGTGTTTTTATGGGTTTACGAAGAATAGGAATTGTGAGCTTCTCATTAATGGTAGCGGTTAATGTAGCGGGCATCATCTTATCAGTTAAAGATGATGCTTGGTGGGATGTTGTAGGTTATGCTGCCGCCGGATTTATTACGTCAGGCATAGCATTGGTGCTATATAAACATATGGTTCTTATAAAGATATCTTTTGTCTTATTGATGTTAGGGATTATATTAGGCGCTTTGCTAATCGCTAAATATCTTGTTTATGGTGAGTACGGCTATATTTTTTGGATGAGTGTAATTATGTTGATGGGTGCGGTATATATTTTGTACGCAGAAAAGGAGGATGGTTTGAAATGGGAGTA
The DNA here is from genome assembly GCF_054788175.1 of Bacillus sp. NEAU-Y102. Classification (NCBI taxonomy): domain Bacteria; kingdom Bacillati; phylum Bacillota; class Bacilli; order Caryophanales; family Bacillaceae; genus Bacillus; species Bacillus sp. NEAU-Y102. The sequence goes on from NZ_JBTWFK010000007.1 coordinate 74,218, forward strand.
GGTTTGGGATTTTTACGCTATGGATTAGCGGGTCTATTGGTTGTAGGTGGTGTCGGGTACGCTGCTAAAGACTATGCTAAAGATTACTTAGTAGAAAAGAATACAAAAGAGTTGGTACAAGAAACAACACATGAAGAAATAAAGAAAAACAAAGAAAAAGAGGTTGAGTATAACTTCGAAGATGTGAAGCCTGTGAGTGTAACAAACATTGTGAAGGTAGAGTCTTCAGATGATGCAGTTGTTGGTCGTATTCAAGTAAAAAGTGTAAACCTAGACTTACCTGTCATTAAAGGGGTTAGTGATGAGGGGATGTATAAAGGCGCAGGGACTATGAAGGATGGGCAGGAGCTAGGTAAAGGTAATTATGCGTTAGCAAGCCATCATATGAAAGACCCTAAGCTGTTATTCAGTCCTTTGGATAGGGTTAATAAAGGCGATGAGATTGTAATTAGTGATGATACGGGTGTGTATACATACAAAGTGGTGGAAAAGCGTGAGATATCTGCTAAGGATGTATATGTGATTGATGATGTGGAAGGTCATACACTTACTACACTAATTACATGCTTATCAGAGGGTGATGGCAGGTTATTGGTACAGGGTGAACTAGTTAAATAATTGGATGAATAGGAGCGTAAATCCACGCTCTTTTTCAGTTTCATCTATTGACCAAAATATAATAAAGTGGTATAGTATAAGTAACAAATAGTTACTAAGAAAGCGGGAGATACAATGGCTGCGCAAATCACATTAGATGTAAAAGAATTTAAACATATAGGTGTTTATAACGATAACAAGTACGATACATTACGGTTTAAAAGTGCAAGTAACGGGAGAATTTATTTTTTCACAGTTCAAAACGGTATGAGAATGAGTACGATGGCTAAAAAGATGCAGCTTGAAGATGGAAAGGTCTTTGTATCGTTTGGAAAAGGTAACAAGGTTTATATTGGAACGTATGTTGAGGTTAAAGATAAATAAGGAGGATGATTACAGTGAATGAATTAACAACGGAAAAGAGATTTACTATATGTAAAGGGTTGGATTGTCTTATTGAAGCGAAAGAGTTTAAGATACTGCAGATTAAAGAGAGTACTGAAGAGGATTATGAACTCCAAAAGGAAATTATTAAGCTAACAAAAGGAGAGTTTTCGCTAAAGGAAGCCATATTGGATGATGTATATAAGGTGCAAAAGGAAATTGATGAGTTGAAAGCACTTCGAAGAGACATAGATAACACAAGAAATCGGATATTGTTTGTACCTACTTACATTCAGCTACATCTAACAGGGACAGATAGATAGAGAGGGGAACTAATCGTGGCAAGAGTGACAAAGAAAACAATCGGAGAAAGTGTAATAGATATGTATCACAACTTAAAATTCATGGAGTATGTGTATAGGGAGGTAACTAATTCTCGGTTATTCTTCCATGAATACTCGGCGAGTAAAGGTTTTAATTTCAGTTACTGGAGTCAAAAATTCTTAGGCAGTTTTGAGCATCCAAGCTCAGGTTATATTTCCGGGGATTTCGATAACAGGCATAAGCTTACAGACTTAAAAGAGCGGTATGAAGTGGTGTGTAAGTTATATGGGGATATGAGGGATTTCTTTAATGGGTCTATAGATGGTAGCAGTATTGATTGGGGAATGGCGAAGGGGCGATATGAATACCGGACAGGTCATAAAGTTACAGAGGTATATTAACTAGGAGGGGTCATATATGGTTACGTGTAACGGGAATGCGGTTAAAGAGTTTAAACATACATCGCGGGTGCTTACAACGGGCGGAGAACTAACAGTACGTGCATTTTTAGCTAATTCAGATGGGGATACGGAATTGCAAGTAATGGCGTATGATGATTATGGTGAGGCGGATTTCTCATTTAAAAAGACGTTCTTTACAGTGGACGATTTTAGAGAGTGGTATCGTACGTTACGTATTACGGATACGGTTCGGGTACAAGAGGTTATTTATTAAATAAACATTGGGGGAGATTATAGTGAATCCGGATATACATATTACAAAGAAAAAAGAAGACGGTACAACATTAGATATTCGAGTGACGATTATGGATAACAAACTCTACATTTCTGATGTAGGTGTGAAAGCAAAAAGAAAACGAAATTTTACGTATATTGGTAATGGTAAATTATTTGATAACTATACATATCGCTCGTTAGATAAAGAAGGAAAGCAGAATATGAAGCTGCGTATGCTTATTGAAGAGTGTGGGGAGGACGCACTTCGAGAGGCGTTAAATGAGGCGTGGGAGAGTTTAAAACCTTCCGAGGTTAATGTATGGTAGATGGATGTATGCAGTTAAAGCATCGGGTTTCCGGTGCTTTTTCTTTTTAACAACTAACTATTGACCAAAATATAATAATCTGGTATATTATAGACAAGGAAATAAAACAAAAGGAAATCAAAAAACGAAAGAAGAAAGAGGGAATCGGTTATGTTTACAGTTATCAATTTAAGTATACCAGTAAGTGAGTTACCAAATATGTTAGGAAATTGGGGCGAGATGCCGGAGGAAATTAAGGGGCAGTTACTTGCTTGTGATTATTTCATGTTTAGTGGGACTCAAGTAATAAATGTGTATAAAGATGATAAAATGGAATTTAGCTGCATGTATACGGAATTGCACGATATTAAATTTCTTGAGAACGCATATAACCGACAAAAGGTTGATATCTTCGTTGGAAGATATGAATTTGACTTCTTTGGTTGGGCAGATAAATTAGATAAAGAAAGGTTTGTATATAAAGTAGTTGGCGATAAAATCGAAACCTTTGATTCTGTAGAGGATTTGTTAGGTACGTATAAAAAGATTGGGGTTATTACTTCTAAAAGCGTGAGACAGGAGTTACAGGGTCAACCTAGACTGGAGGGGCTTTTAGGGGCTATGAATGGCGGTATGTGCGATGGAAAGGTCGTTATTCGATATGAAGTACCAAACGCAAAAAATATGTTTCCTGTCGAAGAGAAATAAAGGGAGGGTTTACTGTGGTTATTGTTGCTAAGGATGTTCCTGTAAATATTAGCGGTAAAGAGGTTAATATTACTATTTATCGAAATAAGGAAGGGAATCTTGTTTTAGATGGTGTAGGTAGTGTGACACATGAAATGTTAAACGATGAATTGATTTTAATGCGATATGAAGACTAGGGCTGAACCTTCAGTCCTTTATAGGTATAAAAATATTGACTAAAATATAATAAAATGGTATATTATAAGTACGGAAATGAGCCATTCAAGGGATTAGTATAAGATACTTGAAATATAAAAGAAGATATAAAACCAAACGAAGAGGAGAATGAAACATGTTTAAAAAGAAATTAGCAGCAGGTGTGGCGTTAGCATTATTGGTATCACCGTTTGGAGGTAGTTTTGCAAAGGCAGAAACGGGAGCTAGTAAAAACGATGCAATTAAAAAGGATAATGTAGTACATGAGACTTGGTCTGAGCCGGTATTTGTTAAAGGCAAGTCTTTAGATGATGCAAAATTATCACAGGTAAAGAAGGATTTAGAGGTTAAAGATAATTTCAAAACGTTAACAATGGACGGAAAGAAAATGATTGAGCTGCTTGGTGAAGGTGACCCTTCGTCAAATATTTATTCTAGTGTAGTTGTTCAAAAGACAGATAAGGGTGACGGGGTTAAAGTTGATATCAAAACACCTAAAAACATTACACGTATTACACAAGACCAGTACCGAAATGCGGCGCTTACAGCGGGCTTAACGGATGTAAATATTGAGGTGGCTTCTTCTGTCACAGCAACGGGCGAGGGCGCTCTAGCGGGCGTATACTATGCCTTTAAAGAAGAAGGTGTGGAGCTTAACCAGAAAGATATGAAACTTGCACAAGATGAAGTGAAGATGCTAGGACAAATCAACGAGCAAAATAAAGAGAAAAAAGGGTTCACAGATGAACAGTTAAACGTTGCCGTAGCTGATATGAAACAACAGATTGCTAAGTTAGATGAGAAGCAGAAAGAGCAGTTAACAAAAGAGCAGGTTGAAAAGATTGTAGATGAAAAAATCAAAGAACTAAAACTAGAGGATACAATTACAGGTACACAAAAAGATACGATTGTTAATTTCATGTTCAACTTTAAAGATAGTAATATCGCAAATAGTGAAGAGTTTGTAAATCAGTTAGGTCAGTACAAGGATAGTGTGGTTAAGGGGGCAAAAGAGACATTCGGTAAAATTAAAGGGTATATGGAGAGCGAAGAGGGTCAAGGTGTGTTAGAGGCTATTAAAACATTCTTTGTGGATGTGGCGCATGCTATTGGTAATTTCTTTTCAAACTTAACTAAGTAAGGGTAAAAGAAGGCATTGGAAATCTCCAATGCCTTCTTTTTATTAAAATATTGACTAAAATATAATAAACTGGTATACTTTACGTAATGAAACATATAAATTCTATCAATGGGGGCTAAATTTATGAACATTGAAATGATATATGATGGCGGTAGAGTAGTAGCTAAAGACAGCGAAGGAAATGAAGTTTACTATAGTAAGAAACGTAATGAGTTAGTGGTGTTGTTCGCTACGTTCAATGGTGTTATTTACGATAAAGTACCTTTAGGGTGGAAACGTACAAAAAGAGGGGCGGTAAGTAAGGCGTTTTATAGTTGGTATGAACAGGTGGACAAAGAGGTATATGGTAAGCATTATAAACAGGTGCAGGAATAATAGGAGGGGTTATAATGGGTTACAGAATGTCAGTAGGTGGGGTTTATACGGTGTTTAAAACAATTTGGGACTGGTTTCCGGTGTATTGCGCAAACGAGTTAAATTTGGATATAGATAGCTATTATGTGTCGGTTAAGTGGTCTGGGAAGAACTTAGAAGTAGGTATTTACGAGAACGGTACGAATAATTTACTTAAAACAATTTATACGAATGAAGATATAACAAAGAATTTTGTAAAAGGTTCAGATGGTTTATATTACAACGCTGCTTGGAGTGGGAATGGTTCTGTTATCGTCGAGGACGGGTTAGGTTGGACAATTGAAAACGTTAGGGATTTTGTACTGGAGTTTCTAGTTATAGATGAAGTAACAGAACATAACGAATATGAAAAGGTGTTTGATGATATCCGTTATTGTGTAAATTAAGTCTTCTATCAAAATAAGAATGGGGTGTGTAAGGGTGGAAACGAAGATGTATGTGGTAGGTAGCGAGGTTGATATAATCCGTGGAACGTTTCAAGGGCTGAAAGGGATGTTAGAGGGTGTAGATGATACACATATAAAGTTCCGGTGTTACGATGAAATTATAGGGAAAGAATTGGTTTTAAGGGAACGAAAAGAGTATAGCAGGGTTAAATAATAAAGGTTAAAGTACTGATATTTTCAGTACTTTTTTATATTAACTAACTATTGACTAAAATATAATAAACTGGTATATTAGTAGTAAGAAAAGGGTTAACAAATGACTTAAATGAGGGAGCGGACGAGATGACAAAAATGAGATATACACAAGCAGTAGTGAGGGCTGCGGACTTTTATAAAAAGGCAGGTTTAACAGAGGAGCAAATTGCCAATAGTCAAGCGGTTAAGGATATGGCTAAAAGGTGGAAACGAAAAGCTACTAAAATAGCGGCAGATATTATTTTTGTAAACACACCGAGGAAGAAATAAGAGTTAAATATATAAAACAATTCATTAAATGGGGGAGACAAGATGAGTTATACATGGGAAAAGGAAAGTTTAGATAAGTACGGTGTGGAAGCTACTGAGGAGTTAATTAAACAGCAACAAACATACGAAGAAAAGAAAAAAGATAACTACTGTGAGCATTGCGGGAAAGGAAATGAAGGTTCAATTATTGAGAGAAAGGATGGTACCCCGTTTATTATGCATTTCGGGTTATGGACGAGAGACCGATGTGGTTACTGTGGTAAAGCAGAAAAATAAAACATACAGGTAACGGGGGTTCTGAAGATGAAAAAGAAAAAATATCTAATGTTGGCGAGAAGAACGGACGGTTTATATACGTATATTGGAGAAAAAGTAGTTACTATTATTGGTTGCTTTGGTTTACGTGCAGAAATAAAAAAGACGTTCATCCAAAATGGATGTAAATGGTTTTTAGTTTTAAACCCCCAGGGGTCGGGAAAATATCTAGTATGTCATGAAAATGGGTTTTCGTTAGCATTTGGGAATACGCAAAAGGAGGCGATTGCAAAGGCAAAAGATGTATTGGAGCAAAAAGGAGATAGGTTAGTTGCTGGTGTAAAAGCTGCACAGAAGTATACAGAGCAAATAAAAATCTCGGTATTAAGTATGTAATCTACCGAGATGACCAGTACCTGGAGGGATTAAAATGAATATGACACGTGAAGAGGCTGAAATACGTAAGAAAGAATTAAACGATGAGTGTGATGAAGCTTCAAAAGCTTTGCAGATGTTTGGAAGGAATACTATGGGATTGGTTCCCGACCATGTGAGGGAGACACAGGATTATCAGGATGCCGATAAACGGTTTAAAGTGGCGTTTGCGAGATTACGGGAGTTTAATGGTTGGTACGTTAAAGAGTTTAGGAAGAAACGTACTGGTGGTAAGCGCAAAAGCCGTGGGGGTAAGATTGAGTAATAGGGAATAAGTAGAGACACCAGTCGTTTGGTGTCTTTTCGTTTATAACATTTTAATATTGACTAAAATATAAACAACTGGTATATTATAGGTAAGAAGTAAGGAAGAACAAAAATACACTGAGATGGGTGAGGGGACGTAATGAATACAGAGTGGTTAAAGCAGGCAACTATAAATTTATTCAGACTAAGTAAAGAGCAAGAGGACTTCAACAAAGCCCGTCTGGAGTGGGTGTATCGGGGTTTAGAGGATAACGAGTATTGTGACGCATCTTGTGAGTTGTGTGGTCATGAGGAAATTAGGTATGAATATACGATTGTAAACAAGCTAAATAGCAATGTAATGGTTGTTGGGTCGGAATGTATTAAGAAATTTACGGATGATTTCAAAGATGATTTCTATGATACAGAAGGAAATCTTGTTACGGCAGCGAGGTTAACAAAAGATAAAACGGAGTATTTCAAGAGAATTTTGGCAGATGCGTTAGATGAAAGATTGCAAAGTTCAAATAATACATTTTATAAAAGTGTAGCAGATAAAATTAAAAAGGATGGGAAGCTTTCACCTAACCAGTTAAAGCACCTTCGGAATTTTTATCCTACACTTAGTGATATGGGGAAACGAGCGTTTAAGAGCGTGGTTAAGGTAAGCTTACGTAAAGAAAAAGACCAAGAGCAGATGGCTGCTTTACGCTGGTATGATTTACAGTTTGTTGCCCAGTTTATGTCGTCTGAACAACGCAAAAGATACAATGTAAAAGTTAAATAAAGTATAAAAGTGCCTTGTAATGGGGCGCTTTTTTGTTTGATAACACCTTCGACTTAGATATGCAGTAATGTTGGTATAATTCAGATAGATTGATGTAGAAGGGAATTGAGTAGTATGGCTGAAACAATTGAGAGCGTAGAAATAAGCGATGTAGCGGAGGAAAGGTTTAGTACGTACGCTAAGTATGCAATAACGAGTAGAGCGCTTCCTGATGTCCGGGATGGGTTGAAACCTGTACAGAGACGTATCCTGTACGCTATGAGTGTAAGTAAGAATACATATGATAGTAAATATAGAAAGTCTGCAAAGACGGTAGGAGAGGTAATCGGAAATTATCATCCACATGGAGATAGTTCGGTGTATGAGGCAATGGTACGTATGTCACAGCATTGGTCATTACGTATGCCCCTTATAGATATGCATGGTAATAATGGTTCGCTTGATGGCGATAGTCCCGCAGCAATGCGTTATACGGAGGCACGATTGAGTCAAATCGTAACGGATGGAATGACAAAGGGGCTTGAGAAGAACGGGTTAGTTGAGTTTGTTGATAACTTTGACGATACGGATAAAGAGCCTGTCGTATTCCCTGTGCATTTCCCTAACCTACTAGTAAACGGCTCAACTGGGATTAGTACGGCGTATGCGACAAACATCGCACCTCATAACTTGGGAGAGTTGATGGACGCTTGTATTCATTTAAGAAGAAACCCAAGTGCAACGGTTGAAGATTTAATGGATTTTGTACCTGCTCCAGACTTCCCTACAGGTGGGGTTATTGTGGGAGCTTCTGGGTTAAAGAAGATGTATGAGACAGGTAAAGGAGACGTTAAATTCCGTGCAAAGTATCATATAGAGTCGGATAAGAAACGTCAATACATCGTGTTTGATGATATCCCTTATGAGATGAAAAAGGGAGCTATGGTTGATAAGTTAAAAGATATTGCGCAAGGTAAAGAAGTGGTAGGTATGCTTGATGCTCGCGATGAGTCCGGTCTTGAAAATGGTGAGCCTGTTAATCGAGTAGTTGTAGAATGCAGTAAGGATGCGGATTTGCAGGTTATTCTGGGTTATATTTTCTCTAAGACACCTATGCAAAAGAACTACAGCATGAATATGGTAGCGATTCGAGACGGGAAGCCAGTTCAATTAGGGTTAAAGGAGATACTCGTTGTATTTAACGATTTTCGTACCGAAACAAGACGTAAGGAACTTGCGCATGATAAAGATAAATGTGATAAACGTCTTCATATTGTAGAAGGGTTCTTAAAGTTAGCGGATATATTAGATGAGGTTATTCCGGTTATTCGAGAGTCTGATGGAAAAGCAGGTGCAAAGGCTGCAATTATCGAGAAATTTGGGTTTTCTTCTGAACAAGCAGAGGAAATTGTAATTATGCAGTTACACAGATTGTCTCGTACAGATAAAGCTAAGTACGAAAAAGAAGAGGCAGACCTGTTAAAAACACTTAAAGCATTAAATATTCTGCTTACAAACGATAAGAAGTTAAACGAACATATCATTAGACTTTATGAAAAGGTGAAGAATGAATTTGCTACGGAACGTCGCTCAGAGGTGATTATGGGCGAAGAGAGTTGGGATGTAGCAAAAACGGATATCATCAAAGAGGAAGATGTAGTGGTTAGCATTTCTAAAGGTGGTTATATCAAACGTTCTTCTCTACGAAGCTTCAACTCAACAGAGATTAGTGGAATTGTAGAGGGCGATGAGGAAGTCTTTAGTGGTCAGGGAACAACAAAAGGTGTGTTCATGGTCTTTACGAATAAAGGTAATTATATGTATGTACCTATCCATGAAATTGAGGAATGTAAGTGGAAAGAGACAGGTAAACATCTTGCAAACTATGGGGTAGATTTAGCCGATGGGGAGTATATGATAGGTGCGCTCATCATAGATGTCGATGATATGGAAAAATACGTAGTAACAGCCAAAACAAATGGGTTAGTGAAACGTACAAAGGTAGCAGAGCATGAGGTGGCAAAGCGCTACTTTAGCTTATATACAGCGGTTAAAATTAAAGAAGATGAAGAAGTAACAAACGTGTGGTTGTTAGAAGATGACGGATTTATTGGCTTCAAAGATAAGAAAGGTAAGTCTATGTATTTTGCAGTAGATGAAATTCCGGTGCATGGTATTAAAACAGGGGGTGTACGAGGTATTCATTTAGATGCAGGGGATACAGAAGTAGATGAGATTGTATGTACTATGACTGAGGAAGAAATGCCGGATGGTTATCGACGCCGTGAACGTGGTAAAAAAGGGTACGCAGTACCTAAAGATAAATAGAGGTGAGTTGTAATGCGAGTAGATAAATTTATGGTAGGGGCGCAGCTGCAGCGAGGTAAAACAGGGCTAAACTGTTTAATCGACGTAATGGTGTACCGTAGGGGAGAGGGTTTTTTCCTCCGACCTACGGAGGAGTTGCCAGAGGATTACAGTTTCCATGATATTTCAAGAATGAATATCGATACGTTTTTCGATGAGACTAAAAAAGATAAGGATAACGGAGCGAGTTTAGGGTATCAAATCAACCGTGGGTTTGACGAGATACCTGTTACGATGCTTGGTTCGGATGCGCTACAGGACGGTTGTTTGCTTCGAATAAACGAGGTCGAGGATGAATTGTTCTTAGACGGAGAAACGTATGAGGATAATATTTACTACGCCCGTATTGCTACGAAATTAGTAAAACGTGATAAGAAAGATGAGTTTCGTAGACCTACGGAAGATGATAAAGAAGACTACTGGGACTTGCATGAAGATGGTGCGTATATAGAGGCGGATGTTATCTATTTCCGCTCTTTACGTGAGTTACAGGGGAAGGAAACAGGCTTCAATGATAAACAAAGAGAAATGTTCTCTGCTTTTGCAAGCAAGTTAAAGGAAAGTGAAGTAATTCAGAACGAGCTAAAAGGGTTAGTATCTGAGTTACTTACAGGGCTTACAGCAGAACTAGAGGTAGCACACGGATAAGAAAGGGTGGATAGGTGTGACTAAACAGACGTATGGAGTAGGTTATGGGTTAAATGGTTCGGTAGAGAAAGGGTTTACAATGGATGCGGTAGCGGTTAAGGTGGGTGATACGTTTCAAGTAATGCCTACTATAGTAGTAGATAATAATCGTGCAAATGAAGATACGGTATTCTTAGCGCCTAATTTTTATTTCACAAAGAAAGGGTTAAAAAATAAGAATACAACATTTGCTTCTCATACGGTTAAACGTATTATTGATGACCGTGAGGTGTCTGTACTGGCTTGTGACGGTCTAAAGGATGGTAACTTTATTCACGTTGTAGAGGTAGATACAGATGATTTCCCTAAAGGAGATGTCGAGAATAATCTGTACTTGGTTAGGGTGACTGCAAAGCCGAAAAACCCTAGTGAGGAGTGGTTAGAAAAAGGAGGATTCCGTTTAGTAGAGGAAGACTTCCAATTAGGGTTCGTGGCGTTAAAAACACTTAAAGAGTTAAAGCCAAGTAAGGCGAAAAAGAACATGAAATCGCTGATGGTTACTCCTAAGTTTAAAAAAGCACTACGTGAGGATAAACAACTCCGACAATCGTTAGTGGAGTTAGTAGATGAGATTTTAGCGGGGGCTAGATTCGAGTTAAATAGTAAGGTAGAAACAACAGATTCTTTAGACGAATCTACTGAAAATAAAGTAACTGCTTGATAAGGAGGAGCCATTTTGTATGGCTCTTTTTTGTTAAGCTATAGGTAGTTAAAGGAAAGCACAAAACAAATTAAATCAATCGATGGGGGTTACATAATGGCGAAAGAAAAGTATTTTAGTATTTTAGGTTTACGTAAAGGAAAGCGTATTGAAACGATTGCAACGTTATCGAATAAGGCGTTAGCAAACTGGCATACGAATCACACGTTTGGAAACTTAGGGTATGACCGTTTAATTACAAAGCAGGTTGAAAATAAAGGGGACAAATTCATTCCGGACGCAGTGGCAAGCGATAAAAATAAATACCTACTAGTTGAGTTTTTAATGAGCGCATTCAACTGGGATGAAGTGAAAGCGGTTATGAGCGAAGGGACGTTACTTCAGTTCCATGAAAACGTGTTAGAGGGCGGAATTAAAAACGAAAAAGCGGTAGGTAAGCTTGGTGAGGTTGAGCTTGTATTTAGTGGCAGCGAAGATGACCTGACGGATGGTGAGGCTGAAACTACACTTGAGTTCGCTAAGTTAACTGCTGTACTTTCTGCGGATGAGGCAGTTCCTTACAGTAAAGTACAGGATGCGCTACAAAAAGCGATTCTTGAGCATGTACTGGGTGATGAGTCTGATGATTCAGACTCTCAGGATGACTTAGATGATGGGTCAGAAGAGGTAGAGCAAACAGAACAAGGGGAATCAGAGGATGATTTCTCTGACCTAGAGGATGCTGTTGAAGAGCCTGAGGTAAAAGAAGAGCCTAAAGCCAAAGAAACACCAAAGGCAGATAAGAAAAAAGAAGAGTCAAAGGTAAAAGCTGAGCCAAAGGCTAAAGAAGAGCCTGTGGTAAAAGAAGAACCAAAAGCGAAGGAAGAGCCAAAAGAGAAGGAAGCACCTAAGGCTGAGCCTAAAGCTAAAGAAGAGCCAAAAGAAGAGGATAACGCAGAAGACGGGGATGATTTTGCAGAGTTCGATGAGAACGATGATGAATCTGCAGATGAGTCTTCTAACGAGGAAGCTGCTGAAGAGAAAAAAGAAGATGATGAGATTGACGACGATGCCTTCGATGTAGAGGATTTTGCTGAGGAAAACGAAGCAGAGCAGGAAGTGGCAGCATCTACAGAGGATGACGATGCATTATCTGAGTTTGATGACGAAGATGGCGATGATGGTGCTGATGGTGCTGAGGAAAACAAAGAAAACGATGATGACGATATCGATGACTTTGATGTGGATGATGCAATCGCAAACCTGTAAAGGTTAAGGGAAAGTAACGAAAAAGGGAAAAGGTGAAAAGCAGACATAAAGAAAGTGTCTGCTTTTCATTTTGATTTTTGGAGGTTACATGATGTTAGAAACACAAAATAATTTAGCGTTCGATGAGAAGGGCGATATGGACGTAGGGTTTGGTGAGGAGTATCGAAAGAGACAAAACACGGATACGTATTTCACGCCTACGACAATTCGGTCAGATGAGCGATTAAATAAGCTTGCTGATGTAATTTTAAACGATGCAATTGAGAATAGGGCGAAGGACGTTCATATCAATCAGTGGTCTGGTTACGGTGTGGTGGAGTTTCGTGTAGGTAGGGAGATAATTCCGGTACGTAAGATACATAAATACGCAGTAGATGGGTTAATTACAGTCTTACGTAACCGTGCTGAGGTATCACTTGAAAATATACATGAATTAGAGATAAGCGGTCGAATGACGCATAGATTTGGACCAAATGATTACGATATCCGTGCGTCGTTTGTACCTGCGATAAATGGACAATCGGCTGTGTTGCGTATTTTGTATGCTAACACACTAACTGGAAGCTTAGATAAGTTAGGGCTTCCAGATGACGTAGCACTGGAGATGAAGCGTGTCCTTAACTTAAAAGAGGGGATGATTATCCTTTCTGGGGGTACGGGTTCGGGTAAAACAACTACCTTATATACGGCAATCCATACCATTATGGAGTTGTATAGAAGAACGAAGAAGGTATTCGCAATTGAAAATCCTGTAGAGTACCGGGTAGATGGTGTAACGCAGATAAGTACAGACGATTTGCGTGGGGTTACGTTTGGGAGTGCCTTAAAATCTGTCTTACGTTCCGACCCCGATGTTATCCTGCTTGGAGAGGTTAATGATGAGGGGACAGCGGCAGCAGCGGTACGTGCAGCAACTACCGGGCATTTAATGTTAACAACGTTACATGCCAACAATACGCTTGAGGTACGAAATGCGTTAAAGCAACTTGGGGCAAGCCCATTAGATTTAGGTACAGCGCTAAAGTTGGTCTTATATCAAACGCTACAAGACAAGCTATGTGAACATTGTAGAGAAGAATATGTACTTACGGCTAAAGATAAAGGTTGGATAGATTCTAAACTTCGAACAACGAAACAACTTGTTGTGGTGTATAAAAAGAATCCAGACGGATGTAAGTATTGTAATCACCAAGGAACAGATGGTCAGGTTTTGCTTGTTGAGATGCTTGGAGCAAATAGAACCTATAACAAAGGTGTCGATGAAGCTCAGGGGGACATTTATAAACTGCAAGACTATCTATTGGAGACGGAAGGGTCTAAGTATTACCCGCTCGAGTGGGATGTGTTTCAGCATTTAGAGAAAGGGAATATCGATATGGACACGGCGTATCACTTAATTGATTAGGAGGAAAACGGATGCTGTCAGAATTTTTTGTGTGGCATGGGTACTTCGGAGCATGGTTTCTTATGTATTTGGTGTATGCGATGTACATGTCTGGGTTAATGAATGATACTTGGTTAAGGAGAGGTAAGAAGATACAGGGTCATATGCAGAGGCTGTATGGGGCTGCTACGGTCAATACGTTACTAGCAATTGTGTTGGTTATGTATACAACGCTTCAGTTCTTTTTGGAGGCTTCTATGTTCCTTGTGGCAATCGGAGCGTTTATTACCGTATTTATTGCTTTCAGTACGTTAATTGTTATGCGTGATGCTGAGGTAGAAGTGAGGAAGTTGGACGATTTTGTACCTGTACAGGTACATGCGGAGAAAGATGTGCGTGTAGATAAGCAGAAACGGCTCTCTGTACTGTTTAAAGTTTCTATATGGGTAATTGCAGGTATTTACTTCTATATGGCGTTAGATGGTGTAGGAGCGGTTCATTTTACTGAAAACGCCTTGCCAAGACGAGCGCCAATTTACTTGTTCCTGTGTTGGGAATGGTTAAAAGTAGTATTTATGGTGGCATTGAACTTTATCCCGTACTTCATTGTACGTAAACACACTAATATTTATAAAAGTTATGTAGAGGAGATAGGTAAAAATGGGAATCAACTTAGAGGGGCTTAAGTCATTAGATGCAGGTGTAGTAGAAAAGGTCTTAGAGGCTGCGGAATTATTGAAGATGTTAGAGGTTCCGAATGGAAAAGTTCGTGGGTTTGAGGTTGTAGATGAGGGTTATATGCAGCATAAAGAGGTGTATACGAAGTTACCGTATAAAGGTTCTGAGAAAGCGGCTGCTTTTGATTTCTTCTCAAAGGAAGATGTAGTGCTTAATGTTGGGGAGCAGTACAAATTTGTTACAGATATTAAAGCGTATATGTTAGAGGATGAGGTACTTTCGATATATCCTCGTAGCGGGCATGGTACAAAGCATAGGTTAATGCTTGCAAATACGACAGGTATAATCGATATGGATTATTACTATAACGAAAAAACAGGTGGTAATATTGCAATCACACTATACAACAACGGTACGGAAGATTACTTTATCCAACAGGGTGAACGCATTGCGCAGGCTATCTTCTCTAAGAAATTAGATGCGGACGAGAATACATATACTGGTGGAGATAAGAAACGTGTTGGCGGACATGGGTCGAGTGGAAAGTTCTAAAGAGGGGGATAGCCCCTCTTTTTTGATGTCAGTAAAGAGAGATAGGAGTGATAGGAGGTTTTTACATGTCTAGGAGATTTAATTACAACGCAGTGGTGGAGTTATACAAATTAGGGTATACAGTAAAAGATGTGGCTACGGTTTTTGATTCTACTGCGAGTTATGTTGCGAGAATCCTTAAAAAAGAGGAGATAGAGTTACGCCCTGTAAATACGGTTAAAGTACCAGTTTCGTACGAGAGGTTTAGTTTGGAGCTTCAAACTGCAATCGATGAGGTAGGCGGCGGGGCAAGTCTTAGAATGGCTAAAATATCAGGCATTTATAAAAATCTATATCTTGGGTTTCAAGAGGGAAAAGTGATTGAGAATAAAAGTAGGGATAGAGGGGTAGGAAAACGTAAAAAGGCACAATAGGATATTCGGGTATATTTAGCGTAAGAAGAGTATAGGATTTCCTATACTTCTTTTTTGTGTATAGAGAGACAGGTTTCTGGGATAGTGGTTATACGATAAGGTAATGAAGATAGGAGGATGTTACATGGCACGTAAATTAAACTACAAACTCATAGCGGGTCTATATAATGCTGGATACTCACAGGGGGATATTGCATATATATTTCAGTCGGTATCGGGGCATATCTCAAAGGTGTTAAAGGCGGAGGGGGTGCAAATACGACCTAGAGGGGTTAAGGTAAAGCCACCTACGTATGCAAAGTTCCCGGCATCTTGGAAGACAGCGTTAGGGGACGATGAGACACGTAAACGAGCGCATGAAGTGTCTGAGGCACATAAGCAAAAGGAAAAAGGCAGACAAAACCAAGCTGCTACTAAGAAAGTAGAGACGGTAAAAGCTGCAGCAAAGGTTGCTGAGCCTAAAAAAGAGGCGACAAAACCTAAAGAAGTGGCAGAAAAGAAAGCGGAACCGAAAAAGAAAGTTGCTGATTTAACAAATGAAGATGTGAAAAGCATGTCAATACAGTTGTTAGAGGATTGGGTTAAAAATACACCGCTTAAGGGGGTTCAGTTTACACAAAAGAGTAGCCTATCTGGAGAGTATGGTGCAGTATCTAGTTCTGTAACAGTTGAAGCGGGGTATCGTGAGACTAAGGACGTGTTCTTGTGGATTACAGAAAGAAATGTAGGGGATTATCATGATATTAGCTGTATTGATAGGGATAATGATGAGTTCCCGATGGAAGTACAGGCGATGGATGCTATCTATGATGCATACTCGGTTATTGATTCTATGTACTGCAAAAACTTAGATAAGGTCGAGAAGTACGGTGAGAAACGTGCAAAGGACTTAATGAAGAAGTACCCAAAACTAGATGTAAGATATAGTGTAGACGGTACAAAAGACCGTTTATATGCAAGTGTGAGCGTAAGCGTTAAGAAATAAATAATAAGAAAACGGGTGTGGGGTATCTCACACCTTTTTCTTATGGAGAATATAAACAGTTAGATAGTCAGTATATGAAGTATTAAGAAAATATAGAGGTGATGGGTTTGACACGTAAGCATGATTACAAGTTGATAGGGTTTTTATATAAAGCAGGGTACTCGCAGGGAGCTATTGCTGACGTATTCGGTTCGGTATCTGGGCATATTTCAAAAGTACTTAAGAAAGAGGGAGTACCAAGCCGACCAAGGGGTCAGAAAGTTGTCCCTGTGCCTTGTGAGAAGTTCCCTGCTCCGGTTAGAAAAGCAATTGAGGAGGCAGGGCTAGCAACAAAAGTTAAAAAGGTATCTGATGCATGTAAACAACCGGGTAAGAAACCGACGGTGGGTGTACCTAAGCAACAACCAAAAGCCAGTCCTAAAGATGGCATGAAGGTTAAAGGGACTGAAAAGAAAAAGGAAGATAAAAAACAAAAAGATGTAAATAAAGAGGGTAAAGGAGTTAAAAAAGGTAAAGCGGATGTAAGTGAAATCGCTAAAAAGTTATTAGATAACTGGATTGAAAACACTGATTTGAAGTATATCAAGTTAAACCCAATACAGGTAGGGGCTGCCGGAACTGGGGGAGTAAAGGCTTCTACAGGTGCGGGTTGGGATGAAACAAGAAAAAGATTCTTGTGGATTGATGAACGAAATATCTTCAATTATCATAACTACGATGAGTTATACAGACAGGCAGATGTGGGTGCGGAGTTTGATGCGGAAACTGCAATGCTGACGCTATATGATGGGGATGAGGCGGTAGACCCTAAGTTTTGTAAGACAATGCGAGGGATTCTGAATTACGGTAAGAAGTTAAACGATGCGGTCAGTAAGAAAAACCCTACATACTCGTTTGATTTCATAGCTGAGGGTGTGGATGGGAACTTGTACGTCGATGTAATCGTTAATGAAAAAGATAAATAGATTCTAGATAGGGTGCAGGTAGACTGTGCCTTTTTCTTATGGAGAAAAGAGACAGTTAGATAGTTGGTATAGGTAGTAAAGATAAAATTTTGAGGTGAGTATTTTGACACGAAAACATGACTACAAACTAATAGCATATTTATATAAAGCAGGGTATTCGCAAGGCGATATTGCGGCTATATTTGACTCAGTATCTGGACATATTTCAAAAGTTCTTAAAAAAGAGGGAGTGGCTGCGAGACCTCGAGGTCAAAAGGTTGTCCCTGTTCCTTATGAAAAGTTCCCGGATGCGGTTCAGAAAGCTGCACAGGAGGTAGGAATTACTGCGAGAGTGCAGAAGGTTTCCGAGGTGCGTAAAGGTAAGGGAGCTGCAGTAAAAGGAGGTAGTAACAAAGAGGTTAAAGGAAATACAGGGTGGTCTGAATCGAAGAAGAAAGAGGCTCGGGAGTACCTGATGGTGTATCTATATAAGGCAGGGTATTCGGTAAGGGCTGTGGAGATTTTAACAGAGACCAAAAATGGTGAAAAAGTACTAGATAAATACCAAGTATCCCGACGTAAGGAAGATGTAGAGGATGCAAAACTGACACCGTATACTGATTTTCCGGATAAGGTTAAGAAAATTATTGATGTGTTGGGTCTTACAGATTGGATAAAAAAGAGTACGCAATTGAGAATCACTGGGAAATTACCCGAGAAGAAAGGTAAGGATGAAGAAAAGAAAATGATAAGGTACAACCCAGATGGGTTGGAACAAAGGCGTATGGAGCGGTACGAAGAGGAAAGAAAGCAGCGTGAGGCGGAACGAAAACTAGAATCCGAAAAAGAAAGAATGCGCCGTGGAACATTGAGTAAGGAAGATGAGGAAAAGATAGTAAAGCAACTGTTAGAGGGTTGGATAGACTATACGAGGTTATCCAAAATAGATTTGAGTGAGGTTAAAACAGAGGTTACAGGTACTGGAGTTAGGGTAAGTAGACAAAGTAAAGCATCTAAAGATAATCAGTTTAAATGGATAAACGGCGATAACATTCATGAGTATTATGATGTGAAGAATTTAGGCGGGAAAACGGGTAAGGGTGCGGTAAGTTATGTGTATGGTAAGGGTGTAGAGTCAATTATTGACCCGAAAATTTCTCAGGAGTTTCATAGTGCTGTTGGTCTTGGGGAAAGTATTAAAAAGGATATGGTTAAACGGTATGGAGTGTATAACTGGGATTTAGAGTTGCGTGGTGTAAATGGAGTACTTGAGGTTTCAGTAGCTTTATCTAAGTAATTAAATTTGATAAGAAGTGTGAACAAAAGACAGTAGCTTTTCAGTATACTGACGATATAACAATAAAGAAATGAACCCGTGTAGGTTAATGTAACGCCTATATGGGTTTTATTTATGTACATCTAAGGAGGATACATACAGATGGGTAACATTCCAGAGTATACTTCGTATGCCATTGTGATTCTGGCTGCTCTTTTTGGACTTCGAACACTTCTGCAGAGATTCGGTAGAGGTTTGGTTGAGAGGAACGTAGGGAAAGACGGGATTCATGCGGTAGATAAGCTCAGCGGGTATGAGTTTGAGGAGTATCTAAAATTGTTGTTTAGGAAGATGAAATACGAGTCCATTTCTACGCAGAAAAAAGGAGATTTCGGGGTCGATATTATCATAAAAGGTAAAAAGAAGAAGGTAGCAGTCCAAGCGAAACGACACGGCGATGGGCATAAAGTAGGAATTAACGCTGTGCAAGAGGTGTATGCGGGGATGGTCTATTATGGTGCAGACGAGGCGTGGGTTGTTACGAACCGTACGTATACATGGCAAGCAAAGGAGTTAGCAAAAGCTTGCGGTGTAAGGCTTGTAGACCGTACCGAACTGCTTCGTTGGGTTAAAGGTACTGGTGAGTTAGATAGAGGCGACATTGATATTACGTACAATGTGGTTGAGCATGGATGTCCTGTATGTAAGACTGGGAAGATGGTTGTAAGGAATGGGTATCATGGGCGTAAGTTTTATGGCTGCAGTAACTATCCGAAATGTAAGAACACTGAAGAGGTAGAAGTACGTTGGGAAGATTAGGTATAGTAGTTGTAGAGGAGGGGATTGTGTGATAGGGGCGTTATATGGTTTAATGTCGTCAACATTTTTCTGGGGATATATTGTACCAGCGTATATTGTGTATTTGGGTGTAAACAACAAAGACGAGGTACTGAGTAAAGAGGGTTACGATAAAGGAATGAAGAGGCGAGAGTGGATATTCGTATTAACGCCGTATATAAACTTTTTCGGGGCTATAGTTATTATTGGTATGTTCATAATAAAAGGCGTGTTCTGGTTATTCGGAGGGTTTATGGACGATAAGCGGAATCGTTAAGTAGGGAGGCATCTGTGCGGGTGTCTTTTATTTTACACAACTATTGACTATAATATAAAATAATGGTATAGTTAAAACAACAAATACAGGGAATAAACTCTTTTCTGTAGGAGGTGTATGTAAGTGTTAGGAATTAAATACGTGAAGTGGGGTTCTGGGTACAAGGTCTTACAGTACGGAGAACCTATTGCAGAAGTTGTAAAGGTAACAGGTGGTTGGTGTTGTTATAGAAACGAGGAAGAATATGAGAGTGGTGAAGGTTGCTATGCAACATTACGAAAAGAAGCCGTTAAGGAGTTCTTACGAGTAAAGAAATATGGAAGATATAAGGCATCCGTAAGGGTGTCTTTTTAACAAGGAAATATTGACTAAAATATAATAAAATGGTATATTATTAAGAAGTAAGAGAAACGAACTGTAGGGGGAATTAAAATGACACAGGTAATCGATACATTGGAAGTACTAGCTGAAAATAAAATTTTGGAGTGGGTACAGAATACACCGTTAAGAAAAGCAGAAGGTGTAGTTTCACCTAAAACAATTGAAAAACTAGATACACATGTAGCGGTTAGGGTTGTAATTCCTAGCGAAGAAGTAGAGGGAGTATTTACGTGGTTAACAGTAGATAATGTTGTGAACTACGCAGATGGGAAGTTTGCTGCGCTGACGTTAGGTAAACAGGAGTGTAGCAATGAAGAGGTTATGAAATTTTATTATGGTAGTGCGGTAAAATCGATTGTAGATGCTAGGTATTGCGCTGCGTTTCGTGAGGTGTCAGAATATCCTACAGATTGGGGTAGTTTTGAGTTACCTAGCGGAGAAAAGTACTATTTCGAGTTCGCGGTACATGCAATACATAATGAAATTGAAATGACGGTAGCTGCTACACTTCGTTAGAGGTGTTAGCTACACCTATCTATTTACTAAAGTTACTAGTGAGGGGGAATTGGCTTGAAAGGAGTTATTGGGGGACTTTCCGACCCTATGCTTTATATGGAGTTCAGAGGGGTCGATTCTAGACTGGCTGTCAGTAAGCTTAGAGGTTTTTTAATGACTTATGGTTACGCACAATATTCGAAAAATAAATTTAAGGAAGAAATGAAAGGAGGTAAAGGAACTCGACCTCGTATGCATATGAGGTATGCTGTTTTAGATTTTAACAACTGTTTTGACCTACTTTTACAAATACCTTGGGTGTACTATCGTATGTGGGAGAATTTTAACCCTAAAGGAGATATTCAGAGAGGTGAGGATGGTTGGTTAGATAAAGTGGAGGGTAGGTGTTCTTGGAAGCGATTAAGTGCCGGAATTAAAAAATTAGAAGATGCTAATATGCTTCGGTTTTTAGAGAACCTAGAGAATTTCAGTGCTAATTATTTAGAGAATGTCGATAAACCGTTCACTATAAGACAGTTAGCAAATGCTATAAAACATAGGGGATTTATAGATTTGTCGGAGTATCAAGTAGGTTATGGTGCGAAAATTGAAACTGATAAAGATACGATTCCTAATTACGATAAGAATGATGGATATCTTAGGTTAGATATAGACTTACATGAAAACGGGGATATGTCTACGCCTACAGGAAAGTGTACAGTTTGGAACATGGATAACGTAAGAGTGGAGTATGAATACGATGGGGATTGTGTATTCCCTTCCAGTGATTTAGTAGGTAGTAAAGTCTACAACTCCGAAAATATTTACATTGAATTATGTAGGTTCGATAAAGAAATTATAAAACTTTTTAATGAGGTACGTGGAATAATAGAGCCTAAATTAGAGCTTTTAAGTCTAAGTTAATTATAATTGGAGGATGATGGTTTATGAGATTCAGTACATATGTAAGTAAAAACGAGCAAGATGTTAAAAAGATTGTAGATTTAACACAGTTTCTGATAGATAAAATGAATGATTGGATTGACGGGAGAAAAGGGCTACGCAAAAGAGTGGATGATGAGGTTAAGGTGGATGCATTTGATAAAGAAAACCCGCATAAACAGACGGTTTCAGTGTCGTATCTGGACGGAAACCCTACAAATCTAGAGTTGGCGTACGGTCAGCTTACTATTATAAATATGGTTAGATTACATTATCCGGATTATGTGTTTGATTGTGGTGCGAGAAAATGGGTAGAGGGTTGTGAGCTTTGGTTCTCTGGCGAGAAGCGAGAGTATACAGGGTATAAGGGTATGCCAGTAGTAGAACGTATGGCGCTTGAGGAGTTGGCGTTACATGAGTTTCGTAAATTAATAGCATGCACACCGCTAGCAGGTATAGAGTTTTCTATGATGCCAAGACGGTTAGTGGATGAAATGAGTTTAATAGATGAAGTTGTATTTGAAATTGAAGCGACAAAGGAAGAGACAAAAGGTCTGTTTGACTGGACTCCTGTGAAATCTACAGATGAGTTAATGAGGAATAATGGGTTTTTACTGTTTAATCCGTTTGGGGATATTGATTTGGATAGTCATGGGGACTCTGACAGACTAGACTTTGATAAAATCACAGAGCAGGTTGATTTCAGATGCCCGCCAACAAGAGAAATTTTGAGATATGCAGAGATGGCTTCTCGAAACTTCTTCGCAGTACATCAAAAGCATTTGTGGGTGCAGTTTGGGGGTTATGACGGGGTAATAAAGGTGCGTGTGACGGTTAAAGATACGGATAGATAAGGGAGTGAGGATGTGTGAAAAAAGGTTGGGTAGCTTTTGATGAAGATGGTGTGTTTGTTCTAACCGATGTGGTTATACATCCTACAAAGAGGGATACCATTAATGAGGTTTCAGTTGCTCGTTTAGATTCGAATGACAAACCTAAGGTTAAAGCGGATACGTGAGGGAGTGTACTGGTACTATCCGAGGGATTGTGATAGCGGAGAGTATGGGGATACCTATACGATACAAAGGTTAGATACGTGCAGTGAAGCGCAGTTGAGAGATGTTGAGGCGACAATTAAAGAGATTGAGGAATAGGAGAGGTAATTAATGGCTAAGTATGAAGAATTAAAAGGGAAAATTGTTGAGCATTACTCTGAGGAGTTTCGTCAGAGTAATGATTTAGGGCAAATTATAGAAAACGATGGAGTTATTCATGATGGGATAATCGACTCGTATAACAACGGGGATATTACGGAAAAGGAGTATTATGAATTGCTAGAAATGGGTAATTTCGAATAAGTAAAACAGTAAAAGACCTTCTAAAACGGGAGGTCTTTTTGTTTTGATAAATATGCTTGATTATATTTATATGTTCGAATATAAAATAAAAAAGTAGGTTAATGTATAAAATGAGGATGGGCGGAGTTTAATTTGGATAAAAGACTAGATGCAAATGTATTTGCAGTAATATTTGTGGGTTTGCTCTTTGTAGCGGCTGTGTGGGCTGCGTATCCTGCAGTGACATCTGTTATGCAGGAAAACGAAGACCAGAGAACGGCTTTTAGTGAGGGTAAAAAAGTAGAGGCATCTGTAGAAGATAAAGAAATTGTAAAGGGTGGCGGGACTTCTTTTCTTAGTTTTGAGGACGATAAATTTTTCTTATTGGTTCAAAAAGATGGATTAAAGAAGAAGGTTTTGGTAGATAAAGAGCGCTATGATAAGTTGCAGGTTGCCGACTCAGTTAAGGCTGCTGTATATAAAAATAAGTTGTACGTAGAGGGAGATAAGGCAGCACTCGATGATTGAGTGGCTGCTTTTTTGTTTTGATAAGTAACTAGCAAAAAAGAAAAAGAAGACAAGGTATAGTGAGGGTAATAATAAAAATAAAGGACGTGATGGGTGTGGGAGATAGAGATAGTTTACAGTGGGTAGTACATGAGGTTATGCGACATTGGGTGTTATCTAGCCCGGTTGAAAAGGTATTTGAAGTTGATGCAGAAGGTCGTTTTGTAAAACCTATGGAGTTCCATATGGATGATGATGGGTATGTAGTAGGGATTTTAAGAGCAACAAAAGAACAGACCGAGGGTATATTCCAGTGGGTTGAACAAGAGAATGGGATATTTGTGTTAGATGATGAGAGTTGCGAGCAGTTCGATTTGATGCTCCGTTTAGGTGAATCAGTTGAGGAGCGTTTGAAGGAGAAGGTTGGGTATGAAGATGTGAAGTTAACAGCGTATAGTAGCGAAAACAGTTTAGTGATTGCTGTGAAAGCTAAGAGAGTGCTTGTCGGGCATACAGTGGCGCAGCTTCTTACAGTATGTGAGGTCGCATTGGAGCAAATGAGGGATTGGATTGAAGCAACACCACTTAAGGAAGTAGCGTTCCTTGGGGTAACTTCTAAAATAGCGGAGAGCGATGAGTATGATGTATTGTGCGAGTTAACGGCGGAACGAAAACATACGGAGAATGTCTTCCAGTGGGAAATGAAAGACTTTGAGTACCATGTTTCGGATACGTGTCCAAACATGATGAAGATACTGGAATATAGGGGTAGTGTTGCAAACCCTGAGGTATTTAAAGGGATTACAACTAAGCCACACATTGCATTTGATGTAAAATACGACGACGAATTCGTATATTTCGTGGTAGGGGTTAATTTATAAAGCGGGGGCGACCTCGCTTTTTTCTATGGGTTAGATAGGGGAAATAAGGCTTACGAGTTTAGGTAAGTGAAAGTGTATAAGAACGATAGAAAGAAAGTCTAAATAGATAGGATGTGTATAGCTTGTTTAGTTACATTACGTGGGGGTTAGTGATTATTATTCTCCTGCTACTAGCCAAGAGGATAGGACGTGGAGTATTTGGTGTCATGGTCTTTGTGGGGGCGCTATTCTTCTCCATATTCATGCTCGATACGTTCACTACGGTTAACGTGCGAAATTACCTCCCAATCGGCTTCTACGATAAGACGATAGAAGACCCTAAGGGTACGGCTGAGAAGGTCGGAAATAGCCTAAAAGGGGTAGGAGAGAAAGCGGTAGATAAAGTAAACGACGTAGGTGATAATGCGGATAAATATTTTGCCGTGGAAAAGTCAAAAGATACAGGAGATAAAACGTGGGTAAAGGGCGATGAGTTAGTTGAAAAAGACGGGATGTCGGTAGACAAACAGGATATTGAAGAGGGTAAAAAGGGCGATAAGAAAGACAAGAAGCAGAATAAAACAGCCTTGGTTAGTGGGCATAAGGATTTTGTGAAGTATACGGACGTAAAGTCGCTACTACAGACCAAATATAGTAAATTACCTCATGGCGATATCGAGATTATTAAGTCGTTCTCACCGATTTTACAAACAAAAATAGAAGGTGAGAAGGTTGTGGTGTATAACAACACGGATAAATATGAAGATGGATTGTATATCGTAATTAAATAGGAGTAAGTAGGTGGCAAGATGGGAATTAGTTTGTTTGGGTTATTTGGTGTTGTTCTGTTTATTATTTTAGTTGGTGGGGTTTTATATCATATCTATTACTTAGATGGGGTAAAGGATTGGAAAAAACTCACCATTAGCTTTTTCCTTATCTTTGGGGTTGCATCGGTATATATCAGTGGTTTAGGTATGAAGATGCAGACAGAGTTGGTTTGTTTAATGCTCGTTATTATCTTTATTATGCGTTGGGGGAATTTAGGTAAGAAAGTAGAGTATCGACCGTACTTAGATGAGGATGGGGTTAGTGAGTTAGTTGCAGCGGTTTCGCAGTTATCACGTAAAAAGTGCGGGGCAACTATCGTTATTGAAAGAGACTATGATTTAGAAGAGGTTATTGAGACGGGTAAGAGTTTAGATAGCATTCATGTCGATAAAGACGTGATTGAAATGATATGGCAAAACGATGAGACGAACCTTGGGGCTATGGTTATTCGAAATAGCCGAATTATTAGTGTAAACGGTAGGCTGCCGCTCGTTACAAGTAGTCAGTTAAGTAGAGCTGGGGCAGGTATTCGGGAGTATGCTTGCTTAGGTGCTGTGGAAACATTCGAGGCTGCTGCTATTTGTGTAAATGGTTCTACAGGTAAAATCAGTTTGATGGGTCATATTGATAAGGACGTAAACATTGATTTAGGTTTCGAATTAAAGGATATGAATATAGAATCTGGTGTAAGTGAAGAAGCGATTCGAGAGAGGTTAACGATGTTCCTTATAGGTAAAAAGGATGAGCGAACCTTAGATGAGTTAAACAATCCGAAGCCAAAAGAGAGTAAGAAAAAGAAATTAACAAAAGAGGAACGGTTAGAACTTCGGAAGCAAAAGAAACGGGAGCGACTTGAGAAAAAAGAAAAAGGTAAGAAAAAAGAGGAGCCAGAACAGGTGAAAGAACCAGAACCTAAAGGGTTTTTCGGATAGAGACGATACGTGAGTATCGTCTTTTTTCTTAGTTTTAAGTAGACTGAAACAATTCATTTGTTGGATAACGGTAAAGATGAGTAGCAGGGTAGTCATATATAGAAAGAGGGATAAGGCACATGAGCCTAGAGAACAAAACAATACAGGAAATGATTCAGTTACTGGTGGGAGATATTTCACGAATTATTACGGGAGTTCAAATAGATGCAATTCTAAACGAAGGAATCCGGCATGGGTTTCGTGATTTTGTAGGAGACAACGAAGAGAGTTGTGAGGTTGTAAGGGACACGTTTATTGGGTTACGTGAGGCGTTAGCTAAGCGAATTCCAGAGGTTCGAGACGTGTTCATGATTTGGGATGGGTATTTAGTTCCATTGCCATGTAAAGAAAAGGCAGTGAAGTTGATATGTAGTCAGGATAGAGTAAGCGGTTTAGTTGTATACGGAGGAGGACAAGCCTATCGATTGTTTATGCATGAGGGTAAGGATTGGTATACGGTGTCTCTTGTAAATGCAAACAGAGTACATGGGTTAGCAGATGTAAAAGAACGAATGCTTGAATATAGGGTATAAGTAAGAGGGGGATATAGATGAGCTTACCTTCATTTAACGATGAAAAAGGTATTTTGGATAAGGTGGCGTTAAACGATTCTACCTTGCAGGTACGTGAGTTTGACAGTAGTTACATTGGAGATATTCAGTATGCTACAGGGATTTATCATGCACAAAAATTAGGAATGAAGCTAAGACGGTTAGAGGTTGAGTTAAGAGGTGGAGAGTTAGTATTTGACGGCGGGATGTTTCAATCATCTACTGGGAACATTCGGTTCAATCGAGTAAAAGTAAATCCAATGGAGATATTCCGTGGGGTTGTACGTAGAGCAAACGATGAGTCGTTCTTCCGTCCTTCGGTCGAGGGTCACGGTCGGGTGACGTTAGAGAGTAGTTTCCGTTTTATTAAGCTGCTCCGGGTAGCTACGGAGAGTAAGGTTGTATTAGAAAAAGGGCTGTATTTAGCAAGTGCAGGGCAGTTCCAGTTTAAAACAACAAAAAATTTAAACTTAAGCTATATGATGTTTGCAAATAAATCTATGTTTCAGACAGACGTAAGGGGTAAGGGAATTATAGCGTTAGAGCTTCCAGTACATCCCAATGAGTTAGAAAAACATGAGGTGCATCCAAACAGACCGTTTCGGGTTGATGGGGATTATGTCTTGTATTGGGTAGGAGACTTAAAACGGACAGTTCGAACATCTAGTACGTTATTTGGGAGTATGGTGAACGGAGAGGGGTTAGTTGAGGAGTACTCAGGTAGTGGGTATGTAGTGACAGCGCCGACCATCGGGTATTACAAAACATTGTCTCTTGGAAAAGATGAGGGGCTGCAGGATACCCCAAACAGTGGTAAACACCAGAGAGGTGGGTTTCTATCTCGGTTATTGGGTAACAGGTAAAGAGTTGAGCCTTAGGGTTCGGCTCTTTTTCTATGTAAGGGAAAGCGTATTATTTCTGAAAGTTAACTATACGATAGTAAAATTTATGTGATAGCCAACCGACTATTTGATAAGGCAACCCGAAATAACCGAGATTACTTCGTGTATGATAAAGGAAACGTTACAGGAAGGGCGGTGTGCGATGGATTACGCAGACGTTCATGAAAGCTTGGACGTAAGCCAACTAACAGACACAGAGTTAGATGGGTTTGGTCGTAAACTAAGCAGACAGGTGCTGCTGCATATTGGAATGATTCGGTATGCAGGTTCTGTAAGTATTAAAACATTCGACTTATCTAGACGGGATGTTGGGACGCTCACAGACATAGCAGCTAGGCTAGTGTTAGGTGTGGATAGGTTAGGGATTGGTACATATCGTCTGGAGGTAATGAACTTACTGACGTACGTCGGTGATATGGTAGTTAAGCCAGTTGATGGGGTTATATGTAGCAATTCAGTCGTAAAAGACCTACAGAACAACATGATACGCGAGATGAAAGAAGCACGTAACGCTGCACGAAATCGCTCTGGGTACTGGAAGATATATTAAGAGTATGGAGGGGTTTGTGTGCGGGTAGTAGATGAGATAAAAGAGGTCTTAGATTCGGATACGTTATTGTATTTGGAAATAACAGAAGGTAAAGATGTTGTGCGATATGAGGAAGAAAATACGGATGTAGTGGGGCGCAGAAAGTGCAGTGAGCCTGTTACAAGAGCCGAACTGGGTGAAGTATTTGAGCTACTGACGGATGGAATGAGTAAAGAAGACTCAGGAATATTCGGAGTAGATTTTCAACGCATTTATACAATTTTTAACAATAAAAAGATTTATATTGTAACAACAGTCCTTGCTGACAATCAGATAGCGTTATTCGTTCGGTTTATATAAAAAAATCATACACAGGGTTAAAGTAGGAGGAGTATATCAAATGGTGGTTAAAGTATCGGATGTAACAAAGAAAGCAGTAGTAAAGAAGAAAGCTAAGAAGGAAGTATTTAAAGTAGATATAGCGAAGTGGCAGGGTCAAGAGAACTTAATTGTAGTTGATGTATCTGCGGTGATGCGTTCTAACTTCATTTCTATGGAGCAACCGTTTGACGGAAGTTATGGGAAATTTAGACGTGAACCAATGAGTTACGAGGTAAATGGAGTTGAGATGAATACGTCATCTTTATACGGATTACTACGTTTGTTTAGCAAGTACAAAAAGATTGAGGCGGATTACATTTTCTGTTTTGATACGCCTAATAACTTGTTAAAGAAAATCGATGCAAACTATAAAGCGAATCGTGTTCAAATGGGCGATGAATATTTTGACCAAGTAAACACAGCTTATAAACTACTAAAAGAAGCAGGGTATAAAGTCTTAGCAGCTGACGGGTTAGAGGCTGACCATATGGTGCATGCGGCTGTTGAGCAAAACGCAAGTTTATATGATAATGTTGCAGTTGTTACAAACGATAAGGATTTATCTTGTCTCGTGAAGGATAATGTTGTTTGGTTAAACGTATTAAACAAAAGTGGCGATATTACATTAGAAAATTATGAAAAAGAATTAGGGTGTCCATACAATAGTATTCTATTGAAGAAATGTATGGTGGGCGATAAATCAGATAATATCATCGGTATTTTCAGATTTGGGCAAGCAGCATTTGATAAATTCTTTAGAGAAGAAGGATTGGTTGCCGGAGAGGTTCGAGGTAACGAAAAAGAAATTATTGCAAACGCTGAGACGTTGTCAGATGATAAAAAAGGTCAGGCATTACATGCGTTAGAGCTGATTTTACCGCTTGAGGTAACGGCAGATGCAAGAGCGAACGATGAAATCAATCGTCAGTTGATGGTGGCATTCATGGATAAGTACGGCATGAAGAGCTTACGGAAAATTTTTGAATAAAGAGGTGCGTTAGTGTGGAGGAAAACAAGGCAGTAGTCCTAAATAAAGAGGACGATTTAGGATTTGAGATTGTAGAGAAGGTCGATAAGAAACCGGGGTTAGACTCTGTTGACGGTATGTATTACGTCGAAGGTACGGTCACGTTAAGTCAGATTTTTATACGTAAAAATGCGGGTACAAATATCGCACCTTCTTGTGGGTATAAGATTGCTGAGGTAGCAAGAGACGATGACGGGAACTTCATGTATGACGAGAAGGAAATAATGGGTGAAGATGATGATGGAAACCCAGTGCCTAAAATCGAGAAAACACCTATTTTGGGTCGAAGATTCCTTATGACAAAAGAAGAAGCAGTAAACTTAGTTGCTCGTTACGGGGTACGTAACGCCTATATCGTAACAAGAAGTCGTGAGAAGAAGGATAAAGAGACAGGAGAGGTGTTAGTTGAGGATACTATCACTTACTTGATGCCGTTTCCGGCTCGACTAGAGGCGTTTACGCAAGACGATAGACTGGTTAATGTTTATAAATACGACGAGAACGGGCGCTATGCAAAACCTCTTGAGCTAGCGGTTACAAAAGATGAGTGTACACATCCATTATGGCGCTTAATTGAAGATGACTATCAAAAACGATTAAAGAACAACAACCGTAAAAAAGGCGGTAAGAGTAGACAACAAGACCATTCACGAAGCGTAAGTATGTTAAAACAAACGTTGCAGAAGAGTGCGTTCATATCGAACCCATTTGCAAAATAATAAAAGGAGGATAAGAGTATGAATGACTTTTGGAAGGTAGATAGGATTGTAAAAGTAATAAATCAGTTAGCCGAACGAGGACATTCGGGTATTCCAAATTTAATGACGTACGTAGTAGTTCCTTATACAGCATCTGCAGGGCATAACCCTTACGACTTCGAGAGTGCGGATATTCAGTTAAGTGAGGGGTATGTGGTTGTAAAAGTAGCGAATGACTTATCATTAGTCATTTCGTTAACAGATGATTTCCCTGCTGAGCCTGACCGCAGGATGTTTTTACATCTTGATGAGGTTTCAAAAACAATGACGTTATACTTCAAGGTGTTAAATGACTGGGAACGAGTTTCTCAGCTTGATATGACGTCACCAAATGCAGCTACGGAGTACAAGCAAATTGCGAAGTATGTGGTGCGTGACCGATTGATGTCGGAGTACCAGAAAAAAGGAAACCGTATGCTTACAGAGAATGTAGTAAATCGCCAGCTTGACGACGGAGATTGGGAAAATGCATTCGTACGCAATGCGGTTATCGAGGAGATTAAAAACCCATCTCCAGAGTTTATCGCTGCAATTGTAAACCGATTATCAGATACGTATACAACACAGGAAAAACCGTGGATTACAGAGCGTCTAAACCCTATCCATAATGCCGGGTTAGAGGGTATGGTAACGAAGATTGTAAACGAGGGTTTAATCGATGAGCGTAGTAAGTATACGTATATACCAAAACCAAAGGATGAGCCGAAGCAAGAGGTAGAAAAACCTAAAGTCGAGGAAAAGCCGAAGGAAAAAGAAGTTGAAGAGGTAAAAGAGACAGTAGAAGAGGTTGTTGATAACAAACCTGCCCCAGAAAAGGAGCCAAGTTACTATAATAGTACCAAAGGCACTGAAACGGGCGGGACGGTTAACTTGTCAGATGTAATTGGGGCAAAGTAATAGTCGTAACGGTAAGGGGTGCATAGCATCCCTTTTTTCTGTGAAGGCTTGATATAAGGAGGTTTTTTAGAATGTCAGAACTATCGTGGACACGTAAATTTAGACCGAAATTAATGGAAGAATATATAGGTAACAGTACAATGAAGGG
This sequence comes from Bacillus sp. NEAU-Y102, assembly GCF_054788175.1. NCBI lineage: Bacteria > Bacillati > Bacillota > Bacilli > Caryophanales > Bacillaceae > Bacillus > Bacillus sp. NEAU-Y102. The sequence continues at coordinate 105,402 of NZ_JBTWFK010000007.1, forward strand.
GAAAATAGCAAAGCTGCTTGAGGTAGGTAAGTTACCGCAGATGATGTTATTTAAAGGAGACCCGGGTACTGGTAAAACAACAATGGCTAGGTTATTGGCTAAAGCGTTAATGTGCGAGAGACCTGTAAACGGTAAGGCATGTGGCGGTTGTGATACGTGTACGAGAATGGACGAGGATTATATCCAGACGGGTAAATCACCTCGTGGAATCTCAGTATATGAATACGATATAACGAAGATGAATAAACGTGAAGATGCAACGAACATTGTAAGTCGTATGCAGAAGCGTACGTTAGGTGATACAAAGCGTGTGTTTATTCTGGATGAGGTGCAAAGGGCAACGAAAGAGGCGCAAAGTAGCTTCCTTAAGATTACGGAGGAGCCGATTGAGGGTTTATATGTAATTTTATGTACAACTGACCCGCAAGACCTGTTAGATGCCTTCAGAAGCCGTTTAATTAGCTTTAACGTACAAAAACCTACTGCTTCTGAAATAGCGCAGAGGTTGGTTACAATCTGTCAATTAGAGGGCGTAGATTACACGATGGAAGGGTTAAAGTTACTGGCTGATAAGTCTGGTAGAACGCCACGTGATACGCTAAACCGTGCTGAGGTTATTGCAGCGAGTACGGGGAACTTAAAACGAAATACAGTACAAGCAGAACTTGAGTTAATCTCTGAGAAAGTATTCGAAGACTTCATTCGTATATGCAAAACAGGAAAACTGCATGAGGTCACAACGCTTACAGCGACAATGGAAGAGAAGAATATAGGGGTTGTCGCATTTGTAGATGGGCTAGGAGACTATGTTGTACAGCTGATGAATATAAGAGCAAGTATCCGTTTAGATAGATATGATGAAATGCAAGTGAAAAAGATGCGTGACTTGATTAAGGGGTTAACGGATAGTGATATTATAAAACTATTGAAAGTATTGAAAGAGTACAGTGGAATTAAACGAAGTGCAGGATTCCTGTTGTACTCCTTGGCTGTAGAGGTAATGGCGGCGTTAAAGGTAGAGGAACGAGCGGTTAATATCACACCAGAAAAGGCAAGCAGCCGATATAAAGAAGTAACAAAGCAGGTAAAGGCAGGCAATACTAACCGAAAACCTGCTGAGGCTACAGATGCGGATATTGAAAGTGCGTTCCAAGGAGCAAAACAGGTAAGACGCTAGGAGGTGTATGTGGGTTTGGCAAAACGGGTGAAGTACACGGACTTAATTCAGTATGTAGCAGATAGATGTGGGGTTAGTTATCATAAATCCCACAGAATCATCAAGGAATTAAGTAAGGTACTGAAAGAGAGTATATCTCGAGGGGATACAATCCATTGTGAGGGTTTGTTTACTATCTCGTTTACGTATAAACGAGGCTCTATCTATAAAAATAGGGTGTTTGGAATACAGGAGCAGGTAAATGAAGTAATGCATCAATTAGGCGGGTTACAAGAGGCGGAAGTAATCGAAGTCGTAAAAGTGTATTACAGACGCATGCATGATTTAGTAGGTCAGGGATATCAAGTGAATGTAAAAGGTATCGGGTATGTGATTCCACGTGAGGGAGAAAACAAAGTGTATTGTGATACACGAGTATCTCCTGTATTGGATAAACCAGATATGGCTGATTTTCTCGTATTAAAGGACTCTGGTGAATTGATACTGGAGCAGGTAGAGAAAAAGGACTTACGTTTTGATATTCAACTAGATGAAAAAGCAAACGTGCCGTACATGGTTATGAAAGAAAGAGAGTTCCGATTTGAGACTGTCGAGATATAGAAGGGAGTGTATTGTGTGAGTGGGTTAAATAAGTTTTGGTTAATTGGCTTTATCGTATTTGTTGTAGTAGTGGGGATTGGACTTATAGCTAACTTGGTATATAGCTAAGTTGCGGTGTAGGTAATTGGTATAAGGGGATGCGGGTGCATCCCTTTTTATTATCAACAAAGGAGGGTTATTCGTGGCAAAAGATAAGAAAAAGAAACAAGAAGATGGAAAAAAGCCTAGGTTTACAGCGGGCAGACGGGCTTGGGATAAAGTAAGTAAAGCTATCAAGTACGATGAGTATCGCAGCGTGTGGAATAAGGTCGGAATCGCTTCCGGGTTAATGATTGTGTTGGTTGGCGGTACGGTGGGGTACTACACATGGAATACGCCGTTAGATAGAGCTGAGGGTACGGCAACTACGGAGTATGAAGATGTAACAAAAGAGCTGCGTAACGAGGTATCAAAAGAGGTAGGGTTTGAACTCCCTACAAAAGAAGAAGTGCAGTCTTTTGTGAGTAAACTAGAGAAACGTAATGGGGATTTACTCCCTATGGGTCGTTACAATGCGATTAAAGAGGAATATGGTGAGAAGGTTGCAGACTGTTACGTTGGGGGATTCCTGGTGAGTACAGGGATGTCAGAGGATGATAAAGAGCAGGTAACTCGAAATATCCGTGCTATGTACGATAAAAACGGTCTTGTGGGGATGCCTAAGCGTGTCGTATTTAATGAGCCGTTTGGAAAGCTAGAGAGTAAGGGTACACAAATGGGCGTAACAGCAACGGATTATTTTGTAGATACAAAAGGGTACGATAAGGTAAAAGGATGGAGTATTGGCTATCCTGCAGTACAACCTTCTGGATTTAGCGGTATGGACGGGGATAAAAACAATGAAGATATCCGTGAGAAATATAAAGGTAAATCTCTTGTAAGTTTCTTTGCATTTGCTGATGAGGATAAGAGTACAGAAGAGGTTATCAATGAGTTAAGTGGGCTTTCTGTCACAATTAATGGGAAGCAAGCAAAACCTGCAGGTACGATAGTAAAAAATATGGGTCGTGAGGTAGATATGGATTTGAAGGCAGTACCGTTTCTATTGGACTCTGATTCTAAAACAGAAGCAAAAGGAAAAACGCTACTTAAGGGTGGTTTAGTGACTGTCGTTTACGAGATTGATAATGAAGCGGTATACAAAGATGAAGCTGCTTTGCAAGACAATGAGGTAGATAAAGCAAAAATGAAGATTGAAGATAAAGAATACGATTTAGTTAGAAATGTAGCGGACTTTAAGGATGACCCTTACATGAACTACTCGGTTAGGGGTTGATAGTATGTTATACCCAACGCACAAGAGATACGGCATCTTTTTCGGGTTAATGACATTTCCCATTGGTGTCGGTTTAGGGGTCGTTCCTGTCCTCACAGGGGCTATGAGAGCAAGTGATGTAGCGATGGTACTTATTTGTAGCTATATGGCTATGAGAGGGGCAATATTCGGCGCAGAATTCCCTGATATTGATTCACCGGGTTCTATTCCTGCACAAAAGCATCCAATTATAAAGAAGATATTTAGATTTTTCGGGGTAAAACATAGGGGGAAATTTAGTCATGACGTATTTTCCCAGACAATGCTGTTTGGTAGTGTGTACTTCCTATTAACAACGGCAAGTAATCGATGGCTAAACAACCTTGTGACGGCTTCAAATTTCTGGTTAGGGGTTACGGTGTTAGCTACACTATGTTTCGTGTGGTTTGTAAGTTTAGATTTAGTAGATTTATTTAAGTGGGTAGCAAATCTGGGACATAACCAGAGATGGTGGACAATTTTAGATAAAAATCGGTTTAAAATCGGTGCAGGGATTGGCTCAGTGCTGACGGTATTAATGATGATGAGTGGAGTTATTGACGTCTTGGATGCGGTATTTATGCAAGTATCGGTATCGAGTGCGCTTAAAAGTGCAATGATGTTGATTTCAGCGTTTAAGGTGTATACGGTCTTTGCGTTGGCGGGGGTTTACAGTCATTTGTTCGCAGATATGACGACAAAGGCAGGTATTAGTATATTCTTTATTCCGCTTGCTCCGGCTAAGGTTATTTTAAAATTAAAGAAGATACCAATTATCGGGAAGTTGCTAATTCCTACTGAGTTTCGAACAGGTAGTAAGTGGGAAGATTTTAATCGACTTGTAATTACGTGTTTGTGTTTACCTGCTTTCATCATTGCGTTATACGCCGTTACAGGGTTTCAAATATTTGATGTGGTAGATACGTCAAATGTAGCAAATAAATAGCAAGGAGGGTAAAGAATGGGTGTTATTGCTGACTTTAAAAGGTTAATGGATTTCCAACGTAAGAAAAATAAAGAGGCAAGCGTAGAGAGAAGCGTTGCAAAGAATAGTGTAGTAGAGAATGAGTTTTACTCAGAGTACAGTTCGTTTACAGCAGGTTTGCAGGAGATGTTAGATAAGCATTTAGGTGAAGGGAAATGTAAAGAGGTAACGTATGAACCTCTAAAACCTGAGCATGCAAAATACTTTATTGCGGTTATGGATGACCAACAATTTAAACCTTACTATCATATGGAGAAAACGGTGGGAGGAGAGTTCTCGTTTAAACTTATAGATTTTGAGGATTCTGTAAAAGAGTTTAGCGATGAGGAAGATGAGATATACGGTTTGTAGGAGTAGAAAGTGGATAGGGTTAGATAATACCTACATAGAGTAAACCCCTATCGGTAAGTACCGATAACTTAATTATAACAAGCACAAGAATACCTCGAATGGCTGTGGAGTCCCCCACAGTCATTTCCTATGTTTTGAGACTTAGTGTCGACTTAATGTAGACCTAAAGTTGACTTATAAAAATACATGAAGAAAAGAGAATAGGAAGTATAAGAGCGATAAAAATTCGTGTGACTTTAAGTAGACTTAACGTAGACTTAAAGTTGACTTATACATAGATAGCAGTAAGGGTAAAGAGCCAGATGTTGATAACATTTTGGCTCTTTTTTCTTTGAAAGTAGATAGACTTGGGAATTGAGCTAGGTATAGTAGTGCGATAGAGGAGGATGATATTTTTGTGGTTTCGAGAGTTGAGTTTATTTTGGAAGATTGTCTTGGGTTCACTTGGTGCGATACTTATTGGTTTTGTTTCAATAGCAGTAATGGCAGGAGTGAACGGAGCAAAAGCGGGTGAAAGTTCCGGCGGAAGGGAGTCCACAACGACGGCTGACTTATCTGCGGTTAAAGAAGCAATGAGTAGCAATAACGAGCAGGATAGGGTAGATGCTGAATTAGAGGCGGAAAACTACGAGAGTAAGAGTCCAGATAAAGAAGATATGTCTACGTTTCTAAAAGATTATGAAACAAAAATATCTGCTGATGATGAGTCGCTAGAGGATGGTATTTATGTATTCTACGATAAGACGAAGAAGAGTGCGGATATCATTAAGGATAAAGTCGGGGAATACATCAAAGCAGATAAAGGTTACAAGGTTATTCCGTACTACATGAATGATGAGAGCTCAGGAATTGCAGGGTTAACAGTTCTTGCTAGGTTGCTAGAAGATAAATCGGTTTGGACAACGCATGATTTTCCTGAGGCGATATTTGTACGAAATAACTCAGTAGTTACAGTGTATAAACAAGGAAATCCGTTAGAAGAGTTGCCGAGAAATTACGTTAAATAAGAGGGGAGGGTTTAGTGATGAAGATGTACCATAAAATTGTACATGGGGTGTGTGCGTTAGGTATGGCGGCTGCCATGTTTAGTTTCAACCCTAAAGATGTACATGCAATTCGGCAGAACAAGTTAGATGACCCTGCGCCTAATACAGCATCTTTAGAGATTGAACAGGCAATTGCAAAAGGTAAAGAGTTGGTAGGGGTTACAGACTACTGGTGGGGCGGAGGTCATGGTGGAGCTGACACCAAACAGTACAATGACAACCCACCAAAATTGGACTGCTCCAGTTTCGTCCATTGGGCGTATAACAAAGGAGCAGGAATGATGCTAGGTGAGGTAGGAACAACTACTTCATATAAACAGTACTTCAGTAAGTACAAACTGACAGGTTTAAAGAAAGAAGATTTTAAGCGTGGCGACCTTGTCTATCTAAACGGAGGGACGCATATCGTTATTTGGTTAGGTGGAGATGCGTTTATTGGCTGTCAGGGGTATGGTTCTCCCGATAAAAAAGGTGGAGTACAGATTTCAGATACAAAAGGGTATAAAATCGATGGTGTTGTTATCCGTATCGATAAAAGCTCAGAGGGTGTTAAGCCGGGGAAAGCTGAGCCGCTTAAAAACGGTTCGGTTACAGGAACTACAGGCGGAACAACTACTGAGAAAAAAGAGGGTGAAGGTACAACAGCTGCAACTGGCGGAAGTTATAAAGAGCCATTTAATCCTTTTATACAAGTAGAACAAAAAGGAAATGTAAAGGGTGCAGATGCAGGAGATAGAGTGTTAAGCCAAGATGTATACATGGCGGTAAACGATTGGTTTAAGAAAGCACAGCATGGTTTGTTTATTCTAGCTATGTTACTTTCAGCGGTTCTTATTGTATATACGTCCTCGGTTATTGTTTGGTATTTTGCATTATTGCCGCGAAATGGAGCAAAAGGGTTGAATATGTTTGAGAAGTTTAGTGGTATGGATGCCATTCACGATAGACGTACGTCGCTTGACTTGTGTGGAAGATGGGTAGTTAGTATTGCTATCCTTGGATTCTTTGTCTCAAAATCGTATGTAGTCGTAATGAGTGGGATTTACAAAGGTATCCTGACTATTATGAGTTAACTGAAATGCAACATGGTTGGAAATGGTTTTATATACATAGGCATGAACCATGTTTATGTACTTACAATCGAATAGGAGGGATACCGAATGGAAACTGGTGGACAACAAGGATTATCGGATATCGTCAATTTTTTTAACATGCAGTCAACAACTGGTGATGTATCGCAGGCGCTTTCAGCATCTGGTTGGGCATTCAAAATTGCGTTATTCTTAATCATGACAATCGGTGCTTTAGCAATGGCTATTTGGTTATCTCGTATTGCAGTAGATATCATCTGCTTAGTAACACGAGGAACGGCTATTGAATCTAAAATGGGCAAATTCGGTACAGGTAAGGGTGACAGTTACTCTTCAGTTGGAGCATATGCTAAAGGTAATTTAGTAGAAATTATCTTAGTAATCGTACTTATCACATTCTTGATGACTGGTTGGTTATTCCGATTAATCGCAATGGCTCTAAGCGGTATTGGAATCTTAATGAACAAACTATTAGGCTTGGATATTTCGGGCGGATTGGCGACTTTAGATGCTGATGCATTTAAAGAAAACATCTCAGCTCGCCGTACAACAAGCTTACGTAACCAGTACGATGATGAGTTATCCTCAGTTCGTCACTACGCTAACGTTTTATACGATAAAGCTAAAGACGGAGCTATTTCAGATGACCCTGCTTTCAACCAAGCAAAATCAATGTACACTCAATCAATGGTTAAAGCTGATTTATTAGCAGCTGAGTTAAATAAACGTAAAGCTTCTGACGAAATGAAATTAGGTGCTGATTACTTCAAACAACATCTTCGCCAAAACGGAGATGGGGCTTGTAACAAATCATTCCTAGTAAATGACGTTCAAAGCACATACGGTAAAACAATCTCTTGCGCAGGTTAATCTGTTAAAAAGAGTAAAAGAGGATTCCATCGGAGTCCTCTTTTTTATTGGATTTTAAGGGGAAGTAGAAAGAACGTAACACGATAGATAAAAGAGTGAAAAGGAGGGGATTGAGTTGCGGAACAAGGCGTTAAAACTGGGGATGGCTTGTCTACTATTCCTACTTATCTGTATACCTAGTTTACTAGTTCCATCACCTGCAATGGCGGAGGATTGGGGGAGTTTTAACCTTATGACCAAAAACTCGCCGGGTGTAACAGCCGAGAAGATAAATGAGGTCGCTAGGAGTAGAGGGAGCGACTGGTTAGTGATTGGGGATTCTGTCATGAAAGCCAGTACCGAGACAGGAATAAATGCTTCTTTCATGATAGCGCAGCTCGTTATGGAGAGTGGTTGGAAATATAAGAGCTGTATGCCTAAGGATGCGTACAATTTCGGGAACATTAAAGGACAAGGTACAGCAGGTTCTACACATTGTTCAAGTGGTGCGTATGCGAAGAATAACAATGCGGACGAAGGTTTCCGTATGTATGCGGAGTATATTGCGAGGTATCCAAAAGGGACTGCCCCTGCAACGGATACACATAAAGCGGGAGACCCTTTAGAGACAATTAAGAAAATGCTTACGGTATATGCTCCTGAGAGTGACGGAAACAATCATGCGGAGTATATTGCAACAATGAAGGGTATTATGACGCAGTTAGGTCAGGATTATAGTGGAGAATTAGCAGTAGGTACAGGTGGCGGAGGAGTCACACCTACAAAAGATGGGGCGCAAATAAAGCAGCCTGACGGAACAGTAAAAGAAATTAAGTTCTGGATGGAGCCGAAAGTGGGCTTAGGTTCAAGTAAGGGGGTGACTGGTAGCTCTGATGAGTTTGATGGAGCAATGGCTAACGCTTTTAGTGAAGGTTCTAAAACTGCAAATAAGTGGCTCGTGAGGAGTGGAGTTGTTTTATCCGCTTGTTTACTAACCTATATTGCTGCTTCGGTTGCTATGTATGTAGTGGCGGTTAATGGGTACGCAAGCGGTCGAGTATTTGAAAAGATGACAGGAATTACAGATGCCGATTATGGAAAGAGAACTATAATGAAGCTGACAGCTAGGGCATCCTTAGGTATCGGGGTCGCTGCGTTCTTCCTTACCAGTATGTATGTACAGGCAATGCACGGGATTTACAGTGGCGTGTTAAAGGTAGTTAATATCATATCTGGATAACAAATGAAGATGATAAGCACAAGCACTCTTTCGGGAGTGCTTTTTGATATGCTTGGTTAGATGATAGAAAGTGTACTGAAAGAGACTATAACTACTTGAAAGTGAGAATACATAGGAGGTGGTTAAACCAATCTTGCAGGGAGCAAGATACAGACTCATCAAGAACAAGCATGGAAGGTGGGTATTGACAATTGAATATAGAAAGCAAGCGGAAACAGGTAAAGCCGTCTAGTACATTGAAGTCTTGCGTGGTTAAAGTGTTAGCAACTACGGTACTGCTCGGGTCGTTACTACCTACGTATGGAGCGCATGTCTACGCAGAGCCGGATAAAAACGGGGATGCAGGTAAGCAACAAAACGTAGGTAATGAGGTAAAAAAGGATGACGACAAAGATGGTACGAAAACGCCAGAAGGTAAAGGTAATAATAACGTTTTCGACACAGCCAATCAATCGTATGTTGAGCCTTTCAAGAAAGCCACGGGTTATAAACTTGGGATGCAGTATGCGGTAACGTATAACATTTTAAGTAGCCAGTACGGTGATGGTTCTAAGTATAGCGGACTTTTCCGTGGGGATAAGAGTTCTGTGTCCGGGTCTTGGTCAGAAACGTTTGCACTACCGCAGGGTAATAGTGATTTAGCAGTCAGTAAATTCGGAGGTAAGAATTTATATGACGAGGTTACAAGTGGCGGTGTAAGGGATGGTTCTTTTGAAGAACACGATAAGAATCAAGATACGGGTAACGACAAATCGAAAGAGTTGGAAAAGTTAGCAGAACCACTTGCGGATAAGATGGCAGAGCGTTATGCATCTGTTATTAACTACTACTTAGGGGCTAGCGAGTCTTACATGACACAAGCATCTGAAATAGATGGTTGGGGTTGGACTTCTGACCAACGTGGTATGAAGGTTAAGTGGTACGATATGGGTTCTCGAGGTAGCAACCATGCGGAAGGTAAGTACGAGAAGAAGCTAAAAGAGGTTATTAAACCGAAATTAGTGGAAGACCTTAAGAACATAACCAAAAAAGAGGACATCGTAAAACCGAACGGTGCGGGGTTAACGCTTGAGAAGGTTGTAGGTGGTAAAGGGTATATTGAGGCTTTCCGTGAAAAGAACACCGATAAGTCTGTAAAGAAAGGCTATAAAGGCTTAGGGGGTCAAGGTTGGTATAACCCTCGTGATAAGAGGTATTTATACACGGTAGAAGTCGGTGATATGTCCAAAGAGAAAACGAAAAGCGAGATTGATAGCTACGTTCGATTTATTTCCGAGCCTACACATGGTACAACGCAAGGAGCGAATTACCGAGCGGACTTAGGTAAAAAGTTTACCGAGGCTTCCCAAGAAGCTTATGACAGGCTCAATAAGAGTGACTTAGATAAGTACCTTAAAGTGCTTGCAGAAAAAGCGAAAGATGGGGACAAGTTTAAGGAGCAAACGGGAGATTACAGTGTTATGGGTTGGATGCCACTTGTTGTAGGTTATCAAAAAACCGATATCACAGAATCAAACGGAGAGGCTTGGTATGATGCGAGTGGCGGTTACTTAAAGGCAATCGAGAAATTCGATGGGAGTAAACTATCTGGTACGTCATTGCAAACGAAATCGGGCAGTCCACGTGCGGTAAGGCTTTATGACTTGTATGCAAATAAGAAAATTTCACCAGTCTTTATTTATAATACTGAGAAATATAAAAATAAGGCAGTAAGTGTGCAAGCAGGTAAAGCGGGTCGGTTCTCGGATAGTTCTCCGGGTGAATATATCGGGGCTAAAGGCTCATCTGAGTTCAATCTGACGTGGAACGTTATTGATATGGTATCTAATGCCGAAAAGCCTACGTTCGAGGTGGCAAAGCCGGAAAAAGGTAACTGGTACGGCGAGGGGTTAATGAAAGCAATTACAGCTAACCCTGGAGAAATCAAGAACCTGAAAACGGAGTCTGACGATACAGTTGGTATTGATAACTACGGTAACGTTATTGTAGGTAATACAGGGGCTGTGTTGATTCCGTATTGGCAAAACTACTTGTTCCTTGGAAAACTGGGAGATAAGTCGTCTTCATACGTTTCTTCACCGATTTATAACAACAAAGGGGCATCGAAAATCAAAGATGCGCTGAAAGATTACTTAGGTGAAGCAGGTGGATTCTCTTCATTAGAGAAGAAAGCAAACGTAGATAAAGTAGATGCTTCTTTACGTGATAAGGTAAAAGCGGTACAAAGCGCATTACCGGATGGCGGTCAAATCAGTTTTGAAAAAATGAACGAGTTTATGCAGGGTAAAACACTTGATAACAACCAAGATACGATTCGTGCGTTAGCGATGATTATCACTGCTGATACATCGGATGCAGTAAAGAGTTGGAACGGAAAGTTTATGGAAGATGCTGAGAAATCTAAGGAGCTTTACATGGACTTAGGTACGGGCGGATTCAATACTTCTGGTACTTCTTCTGATGGTACGGCTGATAAAAACAAGTGGGATGCGGCATCTCTTATCCAACGTATCGGAATGTTACTAGATATCGGTTTCTATGAGTTAATCCGATTAACGCTAGCAAGTTGGGTTGTTAGTTTGTATAACTCATCATTCATCGGGTATTCCATTAATGCTATTTTCCATACGTCTACAATCGCAGATACGGCGATGTGGGGAGATATAATGGGTTCAATTTCGCTGCTGCTTATCGGATTTATGTCCGTTTACATGATATTTATGGCGTTCAAAGTGTTTAGAAGAACGATGACGGCTAAAGATTTTGCGAAGCAGTTTGTGTTGGTGACTCTCATTATTTTAATACCTGCAATGGTGTATAGTCCGTTAATCAAATATGCGATTAACGAACCTGCAAATGTAGTTATTGGGAAGCAGCTACGTCAAACTTCTCTATTAGATACATGGCTTGCAATGGAGACAAAAGAGCGTAAACGTGATGAAATGTATGTGAAATTATTTGGTGGTACTGACCAATTGCGGGATAGAAGCCAAGATTACATCGTATATTTCTACACAACAAAGCATCGTCACGGTTTCGATATTGATACAGTGAAGGATGAAGAGTTAACGTTTAAGGATAAACTTAGCAAGCAGGTTGTAAATGATGGGGGTACTTGGAATAAGAAAGACTTGGTTAAAGTAGGTATTAGTATTTTCGACTTGTTTGATTGGGCTGAGGCTCGTTATAACAAGAAAACCGAAGATAAATTATTTAACTGGGTTGAAACGAACAAGAATAAAAAAGGTGAGTACAACGGTGTAGGTGGCTATACGGAGTATCACATTGATACAAGCTCTAAATTTGGAAAACAGGCTGAGACAAACGGAATTAAGAATGCAAAAGGTATCGATATTACCGCTTCTGAGCTGTATTTACGTATCGTAAATAATACGAAGGATAAAGGGGTGCTTGATAGCTTAAACGGTCTATATAAGGTGGCAAGCGCTCTTAGAGACCCTGTGCAGGGAAGTCCAATTACTGAAGAAGAACGTGAAGCGTTACTTCGTGACCTGTCTATGACAAAGGCGAGCAGACATGCAGCGTATGGTATGGAAGGGAATCCATTCTCTCCAAAAGCTGAGAAGTTAATGAATGAAAACGGAATTAACAAATCCGAAGAGGATATGTTAGGTATCGGGTCATTGGTTAATGAATTAGCACCTTATCGTGATATGCAGACAACAACGCTCGATAGGGATATTTACAATGTAAACCGTGAGTTACTTAACGATTACATGACTACGTACTCTATCGTTCGAGATAACATGAATAACCCTGCGGGGTCGTTCAAAGATGCGGAAATCCGTATGATAACACTGTCTGAGTTCTTTAAAGTCAACGGCGTTCTAGACTTACATGGCTTCCCACGTAACTACGAGGGACAAACAATTTCGTTTGATAGTTATGTACGTATGGCGTTTGTACCGATGTATTTCTTCGACTTAGAGAATCAAGACATTGATAATGTAGCACAGTATCTATCATTACGTGAGAATCCGTTAGTGTTATTTGTATTCTTAGTGGCGTTATTCGCATTGCTTGTGTTCGGTATGACGTACCTTGTAGTGTTCTACTTCGGTATGATGCTAGTTATGGTTATCGCATTTGTGAAAAACTATGTGATTCGATTCAATCGTGATAATAAATCATGGCTTGGGGCGCTCGTCATAATCGGAACATTCGGGTTAGCGAAACTAGGGTTATTGAGTTTATGGTATGCGATGACGTACTTCATGAACTACTCAACAGCTAAGGCTGAAGGGTTAACGTATCCATACACACTTATCCATTCGTTAATTATTTCGGTTTATATCTTCATTGTTATGAAGTTTGTCTTTATGAAGCTGTTTAAAGCGGTTATTAAAGATAAAGGAAATTTAGGTGGAGAAATATTCTCAAATGGTATTAATAAAATGGCAGGTAACTTACGTGGTCGTTTCGGTGGAGCTACAAGAGGTGTTTCTCATGGCGCAATGAGAGCTGCAGGAGGTTTAGGTAGTGCAATTAAGCGTACGCTTGGGCGTGAAGGAGCTGCGGGTAAACTTGCAGGTGCAGGTTTAAGTAAGCTAGGAGGTAAAAGTCTTGGCTTAGGTAAGCGTTTAGGAAGACGTACAGCGGGTGCATTATTTGGTAAGTCGTTGTCTAAAATGAATATCGTTGGGGCAAGAGATACAATTGTCAAAAAGCTGCAGGATGCAGGTTCAAGCTTGAAAACTGGGTTTAACGATAGCAAGGCAGGAAGACTACTTAAATATATGACCGGGGCTGATGGCGGAGCGTTTACGGCTGTTATGCAAGATTACTATAATATCGATGAAAACGAGTCAGATGTGTCTGGAGGTAAACAGAAAGAGGCAGGAGTTGTTGCTTCTGGTGGTGCAAGCTATACAACAGTAGCGCTCGATACGGTAGAACAGGCACAGAAGATGGTGGATTATCTACAATCCCAAGGAGTTAAGGCAGTACAAGATATGTCTACGGTTTCATTTGATACAACGGGTCTAAATTTACAAAAAGCAGGCGTACGTAAAGAACTATTTAAAGGGTTACTGGATAGCACAGTAGATGAGCTTGAAAATCTACCAAAACCAAAAGATGTTTACGGATTAACGTCATTGAATTACAGTACGTATACAGATGACAACGGTCGTAAAATAGATGGATACAAAGTAGATTTAGGTCAGGATGGGTTATCTAATGAGTCATTCTCAAATCTTGTAAACTCTCAATACTTCCAAGATAACTTCAAAGTGTTAAAAGTACCGCAACGTGATGCACAAGGTAATTATTTACCGGGTACGGCTGAATTAGAGTACATCGGTAAGCGTAACGGTAAAAAAGCAATGAAGAAGCTATTTAAAGAAGATGCTAGAATCCGTGAGGAGAATGGTGTAGAGGAGCGTAAAACTAGTAAACTATCTACTGGTTTAGAGGTGGGTGAAGGCTCACAAGATTTACTTAACGAAATAGATAATTTACTTGTTCAAGGGATGAAACGTCAAAACGGAAGAATCCTTTACGATAACCGAAATAAATACCACCGAAAAGCGATAGAGGAGATTAGAGATACGGCGTTATCTGGTTTCAATGAGATTCGTGAGAATAACGTAGATATGGCACAGAAATTAAGTGCTTATGTCGTAGATGGCGACAACCACGGATTTAACACAGGACACTTCTCAACGCAATCTGAGGGTTCTGACGCTATGTTTGAGCGCTTAGGTGTAGAAGCCAATACACATTTCGATAAAGTATTTACGGGAGCAGGTAACAGTGCTGCTGAAAATAAAGAGGTACTGGAGGGGTTACTGTCTCTTATCAATTTAGATGGGCAAGATATTGGGGAGTTTGCTAGAGCGAAGGCAGAGCTTACACAACGAGCAAATGAGCGCATCCTTACTGATGAGTCTGGGGTTGCGGATTATGCAAAAGGTGTGGCGAGTCTTACAACTTATGCTACAAAAGTAGGTTTACAAGGTGATTTCACTTCATTAGAAGATGAGTATGTACAACTAAACGAGGCAAGAGAAAACAACACGGTTAGTGATGATACGTACAATCGCAAAGCAAAAGAAATATTTGAAGCTATGCAGAGTGTAATGGAGACTACGGGTCACCTAGAAGGATTTGCTTCTGATAAGTTAGGAAGCTCAGTAAGTTCTAACGATAGAGATGCGTTAACTAAGTTTAGAGGGGTTAAAGAACATCTTGTTACAGATAAGCAGGTAGATGCGGATATGTTAACAAAGGTTGATATCAGTCGCTTAGGGGAGTTAGAAAGCATCCTCGGACAAATTAAAGATATCAAAGCGAACCAAGATGGAGTACTTACAATCTTATCTAGAGGAAACGGTGTTAGCCAAAAAGGTATTGAGAATATCTTAAGGAGATATGGCAACATAAGCTGAAATTAAGTAAGGAAGTTCGAAAGCGAACTTCCTTATTTTTTATGTTTAGGCGATAGTAGATAAACAAGATAGGTACATCGGTTAGGAGTTGATACATTGGGATTTTTTGATGACAAAGAGAAGATGTTTGTACCGTTAAGTATCGATAACGTAGACACGGAGAGGAATAGCTACTTCGCTTCTAATAAGAAGATGGTGGGTGTGTTCTTCGCTATCCTACCTTATGTCGGACTTCTGTCTATATTTATGAAGCTAGGGGCAGGGATAATTCCTATTGTGGTTATGACAGGGATTTACTTGTTTATCTTTTCATTCTTCATTAGGTATTGGGTGTTTGAGGAAGTACGGCTAAGGAAGATGGTACAGGAAAAGGATGACAACGTAATAAGTGGTGTCAGTCATTTCTGGGGAACTGATAAAGTAGGTAGCGGCGAGCGTGATGACGGGTTGATTTACTACCAACGTGAGGGCGCAAAGCTAAAACGAGGGTTAGTGGTTTACTTTGATAGACGCTCAAATGTTGGAGTACCAGAAGGTCATTACGAGCAGTACCGTAAAACAAAGAATGAATTTTTACGGGAATTGTATACAAGGGGTATGGACTTTCAGTGGTACGAGGTACAAAGAAAGCCTGAAATGTCTAAGACACTCACACGTTATGCAGATATTTTAAATGATGAGCCACGAGAAGCAATGAGAATGTTGGCTAAACTTCAGTTAAATATCAACTCCATGTACACGATGGATGCGGAGCAGCGGTATGTAGACTATATTGTGGTCACAAATACTAGATTCGTAACTATGAAACGATTTAAGAAGATGCTAAACGATATCCTAACTTTAACGTTAAAGTCAAACGGGTACTTGGGAGATGTAAAAATCTGCAGCAAGGAAGAAGTAGATAAGTTCTACGAGACAATTTATATGCTAAATTCCTTTAACAGTAGTTACATTCGTAAGTCGGTTGACATGCAGCCGTTTAACAAGTTTGCGAAGCTTAAACGTCTTATTGGTGAGGATGGTCAAGCAATACCGATTGAACTTCTTGATGAGTTAGAGCTTTCAACTGGCGGTAAATCTCTTGAGGAGATTAGCCAAGCCGAAGAAAGAAAAGAGAAAGCTATTGAAAATGTACGTCTTAAGCAGTATAAGAACGAACTTGAGACTGCGAAGAAAATTCGAATGTCTAACGAAATTACAACGGATGAGTACGATAAATTGGTTGCTGAGATTGAGTATAAATACAGTCCTGACAACTATGAGCCTGACTTGGATAAGAAAAAGCGTGAACAGGCACGGGCAGATGAACTAGAGAAACGCCAAAGAATAAAAGAAGAGCGTGAGGCTCTCAAAAAAGAAGATGTACCTGATAAAAATTGGCATCAACATAAACAAGGCATGGAAGTAGTAGTGGTTAAAGATACAGAACCGAATAAAATCGATAATCCGGATGTTTTTGGCGATTACGATGATGACGATGAAGATTTGGAGTCATTCAATAAATAATGGGCAAGCCTTCGGGCTTGCTTTCATTTTAGGAGGATGGAATATGTGGGTTTTATTAGGTGGAAGGTTAGCGAAATCTATTGCAAATGAGGTGAGCAAGGTTTCGGGAGAGATGATAACTGGAGTGGAGTATGTAGATGATGTTTTATTTACACTAGAAACAAGAGGTAAGGATGCATTTACTGGGGTAAAGGGTTTCATTGTATTGGATACGTCATTATCGACTCTTAAGAACTGGGATGTGGTACGGAAATTGGCTAATGAACATATGAATAAGCCAGTGCATGTGGTGAGTCGATTCCCAGAGCTTACACCAAGTTCTGATAGTTTTGGTTCGAATGTGGTTGTAGAAGCGACAAATAAGGTGACTGTGGATGGGTTGGCATATTTAATGCAGGCTGATGCAGCACAGGTGTCTTAAAAATACATACATCGGTAGATACGAAGCAAAAAGACGAACATAGGAGTGAAGATGATGAAGAATTTCGGTATTGTAGCAGGATTACAGAGTGAGGCGTTAGCAAGTCAGATGGTGTCTGCGTACCCAGACATTGAATTTACAAAGGCTTGGGGGGACTTAAGAGAGCTAAAGAACGATGTGGCTAAAGGAGACCGTGAAGCGCTTGGTGATATCGAGGGGATTTTGGTACTTGATTGGGGGATGACTAACCCAGATACGGAGGATGAGTTCTCTCATATTGTATTCGTTCAGAATATGTTTAACGCTAAGAAGTTTTTCGGGACATATCTCTTCTTCTGTACAAAGCGAGTAGATTTATACAAACGATTAGACCAACATTTCATGGAGATGCCGGATGCAAAATACGATGGGACAAAGATTGATTTAGTACATGAATATGATATTGATAAACTTCATAAATTATTGTCCTTCCCATATGCGGTACTGCAAAAAGGAGCGAAAGAGTTAGATATTCGTAGGGAGGAACAACGTAAAGCAGCGCAGACCATTCTAGATACAAGACGATTCTATACGTTAATGGGACGCAAGGAGGAAATTAACTCGCAACAACGCAGGTTAGATGCAGAGGAACGAGTAATTGATGCGGAGCTGTTGAAGTTTACGCAGGAACGCTTAGACAGAAACTTAGATATGGCGGCTAGGGACTTTGATGCAGGTGTGAAGAAGCACCCAGAGGCAGTGTTGCTAGAGCCAGAAGAGATTGAAGAGGTTGTGAAACAAGAGATAGAGCCTAAGAAAAAACGAAACTTATTCTTTAGGTAATTAGGAAGATGTGTAAGAAAAAGAAATGAGGGGTGAGACCGTGTCTATTTACGGGTTAGTGGCAGGTAAAAATTCGGATGCGTATGCAAATGCGTTAACAAAAGCAAACACGATGTTGGAGTTTCCTAAGACTTGGAGAACGACAGTTGATTTGAAAGATAGTTTATTGCGTGGCGGCGGGATGTCTATTAGTAATTATACTGCTGTGTTAGTGCTTGATTCTGGTTTCCGTAACGGTGAAGATGCACAGGTTATGGCTGAGGACTTTGTGGCGCTACAGGATGTGTTTCAATCACAGTCTATTCATGGTACAAAGCTGTATTTAATTACAAAGAATAGTAATCTATATCGAATGCTTGAGGGTTCGGTAAACGGCGTAAGCGGTACGTATTACGATGACGTTGAAATCTTTGTCACGAAGAGGGATGTCAAATCTAAGATGATTGTGGATACCTTACAGGGTGCGCATGACGGTAAGGGGTTATATAACCGTGAGGCTAAGAAAGTTAGTCGTGAGGAGCGGTTAGAAAAAGAAAGTGAAGAGTTTATTGAAGATGCTAGAAGTGTAAGTAAAGAAGTCCTGCAGTACGGGGTAGATACACCGGTTAGTGAATTGTCGGATAACGATTATATTGATAGCGATAAAAATCAGCGCCAAGTAGAAGTGGAAAAGAGAATGGCTGCTGAGAGGGAAAAGGTAAAAGAACGTCAACGCAAAGAGTTAGAGCGATTAAACGAGAAGGAAAAGAAGCAGATTGAGGCAGCGAAGGGTAGAAAAAACCCGACGTTAAACCGATTAGGTCTATCAAAAGAGGATAAAGAGTTCTTAGAAAAGGAAAAAGGAACGCAACCTATCGACTTAGGTAAGACTGAGGCGCAGGTGCAAGAGCCAAACGTTCCCACATACCGTCCACAAACTCCGACTGAGGGTCAGAAAGGCGAGGTAGGTAAATCAATCCACATTTCAAACAAAGACGTCCGTGTGGGCGTTCCTAGCGCCCAGAGGTTGCGAGAACTATTTCAAACGGCAGTAAAAAGTGATTCGTATATCTCTGAGGATAAATTAGCTTCGGATGAGGGGATTATTTCGTTCATTGGGGCTAACAACTCTGGGTGTTCGGGGTTAGTGGCAAATGTGGCAGATATGTACGCTATGGTAGGTCGTAAAGTGTTAGTGGTTGATTTAGATATTAACAAACGTACGCAAACCTTATATTTTAAAAACTACGAGAGGGCGGTACGTGAACATAAGGGAATCAGTAGTTCGTTACTAAAGGTGGCGCAGGGCGGTGAGATTGAAAACGCTGCGGTTTCTGTAACATCTCGAGTAGATGTACTGAGTGTATCTCGTGACGACGTAGTGGATGAGGCATGGGCGGATACAATTGGAGCGGAGTTAGGTACATTCCTAGCGGATGCGAAAGAAGTCTATGATGTGGTATTAATTGATATCCCGTTACGAAATTTAGGGTACTACTCGAGGTATCTAGGGGTTGTAGATAAGAACGTATTTGTAGTAGAAAATACGATGCTTGCAATTGAGGACTTTTTTGCAATTACATTGGCTAAATTTTATAGCAAAGATAAGTTGATGTTAGGGGAGTTAATTAGTAAATCGTCGGTTATCTTGAACAAATATAAGCGTGGACGTAGAGATGAAGAAGGGTACGAGTTAACGCACAAACAAGTGAAGAAGATGCTTGAGAGTGCAGGGAGTCCGTACGATAAAATGATGGTAGCCGGAGAGATTCCGTACTACGAAAACTGGGAAGAGCAGTTCTTTACAGGTGTGCGATATATTTGGAAGGACGATATCTCCTTACGTGTCTTTAAAAGTATCTTTACAAAAGCAATAGTGTAGGAGGGGTTTCCGTTGGAGGTAGCTGAGAAACAAGTAAACAAAGGTTATTTTCCGGATAATGAACCAATATGGTTATTCACAGATAAACTAGTAATCAAGCAGGAAATCGAGGACGGGTTAAACCGTCCTGTTATGCTGATTCGTACGCCGGATGACTTCGTAATGAAGTTAGATGACGTACGGAGTGGCGGTAATGCCTATGCTTCGGTTATCCTTACCGATTCTATGCCACCTGATATTGTGGCTAACTTTTCAACGTTAGTAAGAGCCTTAAAGACGTTAAAAGGAATCAGAGTCGTTGAGGTAGGTATCGATAAGGTGTTTGAGGATGCCAAAAGGTTTGGTACAATCCGAGCGATGTTAAAGTTTGCACAAGATGACAGACGAGAAGGTCAGATTCGTAACCTAGATACAACGGATACAACAAAAGACCTTATCCTGGGGTTAGAGGTTGACTTAAACGCCGCAAAAGGAAAAATAGCTAAATTAGAGGAAGAAAAAGCGGAGGTAGTGGCTAAGGATAAAGAGAAGCTGCAGCTTCTTATGGATATGAAGGGTCAAATTGAGAATGAGTTGATGCCTGACCTCGAGAAGTATAAAGAGGAGTGTGTAGCATTAACGGAGAAAGTGAAAAAGTTGGAGTTAGACCTAGATATTGAGGTAGAGAAGACCAACCATTATGTGCGAGAAAAAGATGCTATATTGCGTGAAAAACAAGAGCTAGAATTTAAGCTAAAAGGTCAGGAACGGTACTATGCGGGTAGGGATGAAGAACGTAAGAGGTTAGAGAAGAAACTTGAAGGATTCAAACGAGACCTTGCAAAATTAGAGGAAGAAAAGTTGCAGATTATACGTAGTCGAGTAGACGAGGAAGTATACGCAATGAATGTAAAAGAGTTAGATGCAGCGAGGGAAAGTATACGAGACTTAGAGGAAAAACTTACGGATGTACAAATAGAGTTATCTAGCAAGTCTATAGAGATTAGCAAGAAAAACAGTGAAATTGCTGAGTTACGTAAGGGTAGTGACGTACTAAGTGAGGTGGGAGTCTCCATGTTGTTAGATAACTGTACGCTTGAACGCACAGATGTGGTGTACATTAAAGTATTTAACGAGCTGCCGTACCACAGATTGGCAATTAAGATGCTGTTTGATATGTTATCGGAACGAGTACACGGATTAAGTCACCTTATGATATTGAAGGTAGATGAGGGGCTAGACAACAAGTATTTCAAAGGAGTACCAATTGTAGGTCAGATAGGTGATGTGAAGCCTGAGGATAGGGTATTTCGTCTATTCCCGAGTCGCTCTATGTTTACTGGTTACGAGAGATTCTCACGTAATGTAGATTTACTGGTTGTTGTGGACTATACGCAGAACGATAACTACTACGTGAAATCAAACGCCAGAGAGACATACATAACAATGGTTCAGCGTTCTCGATACGTCCGTGAATTTGGGTTAAAGGGTATACCGTTATCGTTAGATGATGATTCTATTTTCGATATTAAGTGGGATAGTCGAATTGTGAGTTCTAGCGTACAAGAAAATCGTCATGGAACATTGAGAATAAAAGTAGAAGATTGGATAAATAGATTGGGTTATGCGGGAAGGTAAGAAGGGTTAATTTCACCCTTCTTTTTCTTTATAAATCGGAAGCTTTAATTGACTAAAATATAATAAAATGGTATACTTATAGTATAGAAAAGCACAGGAGGTTGTTGCAAATATGGGAAGACAACAAAGCGAAGGGTATGTGATGGGTCATATACGAATGCAGACTGCAGCGGGTTGGTACATCGGGAGTATCGAGTTCTTAAACGGTGAGGCATCTCCTTGGGATAAAGACGAATTTAGCTGTTATTATCCAAACGAAAGTAAGTTACAGCAGGACTATCCAAGGTCTATGGGTATGGAAGAAGCGTTTAACAGGGCTGAAAGAATAGGAAAATATAAACCAGAATAGGTGGAAATTGGTATGAGTAAATACGAGGGACTGACACTAATTAGTTTTGAAGAGGCAGTGAATCGTTTTAACAATAATGAAGAGGTGTTTCACGTATATGGTGACGGTACAGAAGGTCTATGTGAAAGCCTAGAAGATATGAAAGAACACCATGAGTGTGGAGGAGAATTTGGTCACGAGTAAAAATGAGGGCAGCGGAAACGTTGCTCTTTTTTAGGAGGTATATAGTTTGGTAGTGAAGGATGCGGGGTTTGTAGCGTATAATTTCCATCACCGTGATGCGTTAGATTACGTGGTTAGCGAGCTGAAAAAGAGAGGGTATCGGGTTGAGAATATGTGGGATACGAGTAATGTACCTCTTTTTGATATTTTAGTAGATGGAGAAATCAGGTTACAGGTATTTGGGGCTTCTTCTCTGGGAGGTTCATATGCTTTTTCTATCAAAGCAAGCAGACGTGGGAAGTTCGCAGGGTTGGAGGAAAAGTATAAATTACATTTTGAAAACGGGGATATTCGAAAGCTGTATAGGTTAACTTGTGACATTATGGTGTTTGTAGGAGAATGCAAAGGGGAATGTCAGACATGGTTAGTGGGTTCGCATGTTTTCTCAGATACAGTTAAGTTGATTCGATTCGTGAAGAGTATAAAAGGGAAGTATAAAGAGAACTATGAGGATTGGGATTTAATTGAACGTAGGAAGGTAAGGTAGTGGTTACTGTAACCACTACCTTTTTATTTGATAAGAATGAGGGACATTTCAGCTACATGTGTTGGTAGACTAAGACTATAACGTAATTACGAGGTGATTGTGAGGTGACTGATTTGTTCGTAACTTCTGAAGAACTAAGGTATATGTATGAAGTAAAGAAGATGTCAGACATAGAGATTGCGGTTATTTGTAAAAAGGATAGAACATGGGTAGCAAGGGTAAGGGAGATGTATGGGATTCCTACCAGAACTACAATACATGATATTGCAGTTGAGTACGTAACCAAAGAGTTAGTAAAGATGGGACATTCTGTTAATAATGTTAAGGATACCAATAAATCCAATCATTACGATTTACTAATAGATGATAAAATCAGAGTACAAGTGATGGGGGCGAATTGGTACGACACAGGATTTCGATATATGTTTACAGTAAGTGGTAAGGATAAAACGATTTTAGAAGATGGGGTACGGATGTTGCTACCAAACGGTAGGATTCGGAAACTATACAGTAAAACATGCGATAGTATTGTGTTTGTAGGTGTCAAGGAAGATGAGTTTCATGTGTGGGTTATGCCCTCCAGTGATTTGCGAGATACACAGCAGTCTATTAAGTTACCTATAAGCAGTAAGAGTAGATACAGTAAGTATTATAAAGAATGGTCAAATATAAAAGGATAAATATAGAGGTGGGTGTCTATGGAATTAACAGAGGAGACATTGGTCGATATGTATATACGTAAAGGTATGGCTGCTAGTGAAATTGAGTCATCACTGGGGTTAAAGAGAAATCAGGTATTTCGAAAAATGAAGAAGTTTAACATTGAACCGAGGGTGACTACTCATGATGCTGCGGTAGATTACGTGATGTCCGAATTAAGTGATAGAGGATTTGTCGCAACAAATGTGAGAAGAGAAGACAGTTCTTGTGAGTTCGATATTCTGTTAGATGGGAAAACAAGGATACAGGTACTCAGTGCAAGTAAAATTGACCTGCATGGAGCGTTCAGATTTGCCCTATCTGAGAGTAATAGAACGGGTAAATACCCGCAAAAACAAAATAAGTTGCTTCTCAGGAACGGTAGAATTCGCAAAATATATCGTAAAACTTGCGAATATTTAATAGTTGTCGGGATGGATGCCGGGCAGAAGTATATTTGGGTTATCCCGTCAAATGAGGTTAGTGATACATTGCAGACATTACGCACACCTACATCTGAGGTAAGTAAATACAATAAGTACTACGAAGATTGGAATCGATTACGAGTACATTAATAGAGTACAAAGAAGATGGTGTATAAGGATGCGTAAATTCGTGTCCTTATTTTTTATGGGGTACAGGGGCTGTATATAGGGCTGCAGTAATGTTAGGTGATAGTAATTTATCTTGAGGCGGATTAGATAGCAACAGCGCTTCGGATAGTGGCTTAAAAGGTGGCAATTATTTTATTTATGATAGTAAGGTTTGCAATTTATAAAAATACTAAGGTTTGAGTAAACGAAATAGTGGTGTACTAAGATAGTAACTATAGGAAATATATAGTAATTAAATACAGGTGGATTGGGAGGTAAGCACATGCTATACGGTATAGACGTAGTAAATGCGGTTATTGGAGTTACAAAAATGTTGTCAGTTTCAGCAGTTGCAGTGGCATCGATGGTACTTATTTGTATTTATATTTATGGGGTAACAGAATCAACGTTTATGTTGGTGACAAAGGCAGTGTTACTGCTTATTTCGGGGCTTATTTATGTAGCAATTCCTAATGACATTCTTGAGGTGGTGTTGCGTACAAATTTTGGAAGTCCGACAGTGACGGTTATTGCTTGGGGATTCGTTACTTTGATTGTTGGAATTTTAGGTTTTGGTCTAGTGAGAAGGTACAAAGGGATGATGTGGGTAAAGCCGAATGACACGGATTGTGCTGCAAATAATTGAAATAAGAAAAAGTTGGAAATTAAACTATAAGACTGTAGAACTTATGGATTTGCCATCCTAATTTCTTATGAGTTATCACCTTTTGGATTATGCGAGAAAAGACACTTTGTAAGAGGGGTGTCTTTTTCTTATGTATTGTTGAATATTTAATTATACTGTATTATAGATAAGGACATGATTTATACCTAAACTCTACTACCTAGAGTCGTTTCGTTTGTAAGTTCCGATTGAGGTGTGCAAGCGAGATGAATAAAGTTACTTGGATATATTCTGAGTAACTTTTTCTTTGTTTTGATAACGATGGGGCAGTGGGAAGAGGCTAGATACTGTATAGTTATAGTTGTAAGGCAAACAAAAAGCACTTACAGGCGATACTTTCACTTTTGTAAAAGTACTTGTCGGTCTTAATTTCTTTATGATTCAAATAATCAAGACATACCAACTTGACAGTTTGAATGATATTCCCTAATTCCCCTTTTGGAAGAGGTACTCGTTGTAGTACCTCTTTTGTGTGGTTAAGGGTATAATAAGACCCAGTTTGGGTTAAAGGAGAGGTAAGTATGGATGCAAGTGAAGCAATAAAAGCAGCTATTCAATACGCTGAGGGTAAAATCAAAACAGATAACAGTTTCTACGAGAATGGGTATCGTGAGGGGCTGCGTATGATTCAAACAGAAGCGGACGCGGTGACAGAAACGTACGATGTGCTACCGCAAATTATTGTAGAGTGTCGTGACGCATTTGATGCGTGGGATGATGCAAAAGAGGCTAAGGAAGATGAAAATGATGTGAATTACCTGCAAGGAAAGTTCGAGGCAGTTCAGTCATTTTTAAATAAATTTAACTACTGGTTAAAGGGTCAAGATTTCGATACCGTCGTAAAACATAGCATGAACGAGTACATTCATTTGATTCCGGATGCTACAAAAGAATTAGATGTGAGGGAGAGATTTCTGCAGGCTCTTACAATGTATAAGTTAGATATGTATGATGTAGGTGAAGATGGGAAGGTAGTCGCAGTACGTGTAAAGACAGAGGGAAAAGAGCAAGAAGTACTAACCGCGGATGAGTTCCAATGTAGGTTTAAGTTTGACCACTTAGAAGAAGATTTTCCTGAGGATTGCAAGGCGTAGAATGCTTTGATTTCTAAGGTTCACTGTGGTACACTGAATGAAATAGCGAAGGTGGATTCGCTTCATTTCTCATAGTAAATAACATCAAAATTCTTCGAGGTAGAAAAGGTTCTCTACACGCTTACGAAAGTAAGTTACCAGAGATGTGGGATACGTCGCCCCACCGAAGAAGGAAGGAAGTTCTCTATAGCCGTAGGGAACTTCTTTTTTGTTTTTAGTTGTACTTAATGTAAGGAACTGGTAAAATACCTGTAGGGACTGCAAATTCCCAAAAAAACTCCTTAATTCTTCAAAATATATTAATATAAAAGTCTTTGTTGTAGGACTTTTGGAAAGCTCTCCACGGAAATGGAGAGCTTTTGTTTTTTGATAACAATTAAACAGACTTTATTTAAATATAGTGGTATAGTTATATTGTGAAGGCGGAAACCTTCATGTTGTCTTTATAATCTAATATAGATTGTGTTTGTCATAGAACATGGTCGGTATTAGGTTCTTGTATTTCCTACGACATAAGATGTATGTATTTGGTCACCTAAATTTAGGTGACCTCTTTTTTTGATAACAACATGGCAGGAAATATACATAAAGGATTATATAATGAAGGTAAGTTGTATATTTGATTTGTGGGGTTCGCATCTCAGCAATGCGCATAAATAACAAAGTAGCTAACCACTAACCAAATTAAATGAAATGCGAACCCTACAATGTGAAAGTAACCGAGTGTGGGATATTTACCAACTATAATTGAACGTACAATGGTTATTAATACAACTACAAACTGGTCGAGGGTCACACCTCCTTCGTTGTGTAACTTCATTCAGCACAATGAAAAAGAAAGGCATCTTCTCCGAGGTGCTTTTTCTTTTGGAAACATATAAGGATAGTGAAAGTTTAAATAAGAATAGAACTGTATGGCGGTAATGCAAAACTCATGTGTTGCTCCAACGTAAAGGGTGATGGCTTATGTCAGCATCCTTTTTTCGTTCAGATAGATAAATATAAGGGAAAACAAGAAAAACAGGTAATACGAAGTAGGAAGGTGTAGCAGATGAAAGGGTTATTTAAGAAACGATTAAAGGCTTCTGAGGAGTTGGAGGCTTCTGATATCGTCAAAAGAGGTGCGAAACTCTTAGGGGCGATGGATTTATATATGAGGTTATTGGTGGATAAGATTACGCACGGCGGGATGGATGTACCGCCCCGAGTATTGAGTGATGGGGAGTTTTACTACTCTACAAACCGAATCTTCACAAGGAACGGAGTAAAGAAGATGTTCTTTGTTCGTGACCTCCCTGATGAGATAAGCCGGGGGTTTGTAACCGACTTACGTGAAGCGGTTGCGAAGGAAGTATATAACCACAATACAACCAATGGGACGGATTTCAACGTTTCGGTTACCTTGTTAATTGACGGGGTCTTTTACCCACTTGATTTTAGTAACAAGAGAACGCAGGCACGTTGGAACAACTTTGTTAGGCAGCATGCAAGAGTTTCAAAAGAGGCAAAGAATAGAACATTAAAAGATGAGTTAAATACAGATAAATATGGTGCTGCGGTTGTACGTAAGGTTAAATCATTCCTATATTTGAAAGAGGCAAAAGATGAGCAGAACGCTGCGTTTTTCAAAACAAAAATTATCTTTGAATTAGTAGCAGATAATGATGAAATTTTAGAGGTAGCTGAGAGAACATTCCGAGCGTTCACATATCGATATCGAATTCAACATAAAGAGGTATTCATTCAGACAAACGAATATCAAAAAGCATATTCACCTGCGGGAAGACCTGCGAAGTCATTACTACGCCAGATGAACGAGGGCGATGTGTATGCGGACGATACAATTACATCTCTTACAGTCACTACACATGGTAAGGTCGGGGACGATATTGGTGTGTATCACGGAATTGATATACAGTCCCGGGATGTTGTGGCATTTGATATGTACGGCGGGACAGATGCGAAGAACGTTTTACTAACAGCAGGTACTGGTGAGGGTAAATCTAACTATTCGAAGATGTTAGATACGTTTTATATGATAGACCCATTGTTTTCAACAGTTGTATTTGATTATGAGGGGACTGAGTATAAAGGTTTAGCTTACATCGGTGATGCGAAGATAATCGGGATGGGTTCAGCTGAGGGGCGATATGTAAATACAATGGTTATTGGAGACCTTACGGGCGACGAGGAACTGGATGCCGAATTGAAAATCAATGCAATTGAGTCGACAGAGCGAGTATTCAATTTACTGGTAGATGAAAACTACGGAATGGAGCCAGAGCAGCTTGCTATTTTCAGTGATGCGTTAGGTGAGGTGTATGCGGATGCAGAGGTTACAGAAGAAAGAGACTCTTGGAAAAACTCTAAGGGGTTAACGTACTTCCATATCTACTCTAAGATTGTAGAAATGACAACAGGTAAACATGCTAAGAAGTATATCGAGGTACATACGGCAGAAAGGTTAAAGAATTTCAGAGCAATCTTACGTCCGTATTTTGAAGAAGGAGGTTCTCGTAAACACTGGTTCTCAAAACCGATTGATATTCCGGAGATTATGGAGAGTCGGCATATTGTATTTAACTTTGCAATGGGAGCAACGGATGAGTCGTCAGTAGACGGGAAAGCATTGGCGTTACGTCAGATGTTCGCAAGTCATTTAACATTAATGAAAGCAGCGCAAAACAGAGTACAGGGGATTAAAACAGTTACGTTTATTGAGGAGATGCAACGTTACCTAAAACAGAGATACTCTGGGGATATTGTAGCCAACTTTGCATCTGCAGGACGTAAGTTAGGTTTAATCAACTACTTCATTACAAACGCACCTTCTTCGATGTTAATCAGTGCGGAGTCTGGGGCAACACCTTTAGATAAAAATATCGGAACAATTATGTCTAACATTACAATGATTATTATTGGGGCGCTATATAGAAGTGATATGGAGGCGTTAGCAGAATACTTCTCACTTCATGACTCCTTAGGGTACTTAAATGAGTTAGCAGATGTAAAAGAGAATAACAGTGAGGATGCGACACTTAAACATTGCTTCTATGTAAAATACAGAGGGCAGGCAGCTATTGTGAAAATGATGTCACATCCACAGTTGGAAGATTTACCTCTATATAAGACAGTAAACAACACATACAATCCAAACTTACGAACAAGCGAGTTTACGAACGGTGCTGATGTGCAGAATAAGGTAACTTCTGCGTTCATTCAAGATGGTGAGTGGGATAAAATGAATGTAAGTTTCGAAGATAGGGTTAAAGGCAGTCAGGTATTTAAGAAATGGGAGCGTACAAAGGTACATAAATAGTACGTAAGATAGATAAAAAGGAAGAGAGAAGGAGAAAAACCTTCTCTTTTTTATTGTTTTGATAAGCAGTAGGAACTGATGAGTTAGGGTTTATGTTAAGCTAAAGGTACAAATTTATTTTGTGGGTATGTGTGACTTAGTGTCGATTTAATGTAGACTTAATGTTGACTATGAAAAGTACATATTACTTCCTATCCGGGGGTAGATATGGTATACTTCATAGTGGTGTGACTTAGTGTCGATTTAATGTAGACTCAATGTCGACTACTCGAAAATTAAATAAGGTAATAGAGGCGAGGGATTCGTATGAAAATTAATAGAATGAACGGAGATTTTGGTAACTCTACAGGAAATTTCTTGTTAAATGGTTACTACTTCGAGATTCCAACTAACGTAGTAGAGATTGAAAAAGAGGAAGCAGAAGGATACTTCATTAGTGATGTAAACGATGCAGCTGATTTATTAGAACGTCTTCTGGTTTGTACAGATATTGACGGAGAAGAACGCTATTTCATGGTAGGTAAGTTGGCTGAGGGTAGCGAATATTCGAATCAGCACGTAGGAGAAATGCATGATAAAATCACAACTCCAGTACCTTATGCGATGTTTTTAGCTGCAGTTGCGTATAACTACAGAGTGAAGGCAGAAGAGCCGAAAGACGTTGATACAGTAGAGATTGATAAGATGAAAATGATGCTTCCAATCTGGTTATTGACTCGTGAAACGAAGTTCAGTATTGCGTTAGAGAAGATGGCTGCTAGATTCTCTGGTGAACATAAAGTGAAGCTTATTACAAAAGGTATGGAAACAGAGCTTACAATTGTGGTAAACAAGTCAGATTGCCGCATCGAGGGTGAGGTTGCCCGCCTAGCATTAAAATACAAAATGGTTAACGATGATGAGGGTAAAACGTCTATCGTACCACGCCCAGAAGCGGCTAATTTCAAGGATTATGAGACGGTTCTAGTAGATATTGGTGGCGGTTCTACAGATGCTGTATTACTAGCTAAAAACTTAGCAGCACCTATCTCTCGTGATTCGTATCAGGTTATCTCAGTTAAGCCGTTTTTAGGTGAGTTAGATAAGCTGCGCAACGATAAATTAATGGGTTATTTCAGCGATTTACGTACATTAGAGCGTTTTGTAGTTGATAACCATACAAAACAAAAATATGTGCTAGAAAACCCAAATACGGGCGTACGTGTGGACTTGACGGAGCAAATTACGTCTATGTTACGTAACTATGCTAAGATTTTAGTTAGACGTGTACTTAATACTTTCGCTAAGATGGCTTCTACAACGCTCAAATTCGTTTATTTCGGCGGAGAAGCTCCTATCCTAGAGGTATATATCAAAGAGGCTTTAGAAGCCGGGACAAGCGCAGAAATCGCCGCTAAAAACCATTACTTCTTACGCGACCTATTGGTTATTGGAGATAACGAGGTATTTACGCCAGTTTCTCGTACAATCAATATTGCGGCGCTTGAACTATTAAGTGCTACTGAAAAAGCGTAATAGATAGGGAGATGCTCCTATGAGTGGTAAAGAGCGTATGAAACGATTTACGTTAACGGGTAAAAATATGCCCGAGTGGGTGTACGATAAATTGGAAGAAAAAAGCGAGAGAAAAGAGGCTACTGCATACATAGTAGGCTTGATGGAAAAGGAAGCTATGTTCAATAGAATCATTGAGCAAATGGGCAACCTATCGCTATTGAATGGAATTAATGAAAAGCTAGATGCAATTCTTGGGGGAAACATCGAGGTGTCTGCCCCAACAGTTACATTTACGAAAAAAGAGGAAGTAAAAGTCGAGCCAGAAGAAGAAAGATTGCCTGAGGCAGTACCTGAAGGTGATATTCATATCTCTGAGGAAGTTGAGAGTGTGGGTATTGACGGGGATGATTTTGGAGGCGGACCCGACTTCTAGGAAAAAGAGCCATTTGCTTATGCAGGTGGCTCTTTTTTATGTAGATTGTAGGGACTTAAGTGAAAGTGACAAAAGCAAATGTAAGGGATTTAAGCAGTTAGGAGGGTAGTTACATGCGGTTACTGTTTGACTTAGTTATGTTTTTCTACATGCTTGTACTGGCGTATGCGCTTGGTAGGCGTAGGTCTGACGGTACAAAAGTAATCCCTGTTGAGGTCACATCCTATGCAATGGTAGTGTTATTGGCAATTTTTATTTTAATTAATCTACCAAGCTTAATCGGGTTGGCAGGGACATATGGGAAGTAAAAAAGGAGGTGTTGTGAGTGATTAATTTTTCCGACCGGCATCTCTACGAGGTGGAACAAGGGAAGTACAATCAGTTTTTAAAGAAAAAACTAGAGACAAAAACGGAATATAATCAGAACTCACAGTATTCAGAAGGCGATGAGGATGAGCCGGGATTCATGATGGAAGATGTCATCGGTGGAGAAGGGTTCAGCTTCGGGGGTGATGAGGATGATGGTTGGGGTGTTGGTGGTGACGGCTTAGGCGGTGGTTGGTCTGGGTCAGAACCGGGAGATAAGAGTGGAGTAGCTACGGCAAACGATTGGAGGAAAGAGAATTTCGTCAAAACGTGGTTAATGTCACCTATCTACCTGGTTAACTACGTATTTACAGACATCATAAAGGATTGTCCGAAGAAAGAAGAGTGGGAGCATATCCTTACAGCATTGAATAAAATCAATGTAGGTTCTGCTGCTGTTGCGGTGTTTGTTATGCTTCTTGGGTTAAATTCACCGTTTACACCTTCTGTACAGCTCTTTGTAGCTGTTATTTCATTTCTAGCAACCTCTTACGCATTAAAGGCGCTCTATAACAAGGGAATCTTTGCGAAAGATGGAGAAAACGCTGAAAGTGAGGAAAGCAATTTAGAGGAAGATGGTGAAGAAGATAGCGGTGAGTTTGATTTTGAGGCATTAAACTTCAGCGGTGAGGGAGTTGCCTTAGATGATGAGTTTGGTGCTGTTTTGGCTGATGAATATGAAGAGGAAGAAGAGGATGACCTAAACGAGGGTAAATACTCGATTGGGGCTTCTCCTATCAGTATTCAAAGTGACCAAGAGTTCTACGATAGCTTACTGGATGTATTCGCTGAGGGTAATAAACATAGGGGTCGAGTTATCAATGAACGTATAGCGTTACTGCGCTCATTCGCTCCGTATATTATTACGAACGATAGAAACTTCGGTAAATACAAAAGACCGAAAGAGCGCGGGGTTGAGTACAACAATATCGCTTATGCAATCTTTAAAGGGTTAGTGGCTGTAGATAGTAAGTTCGAGAAAGATGAGAATAAACTTACGGTTCTAGATATTAAACATAGTCCACTGCTGTATAAGGTTGAGGTTGTACTTCCTTCTTACTTTAAAGCAGACATGATTCAGCGTAAAATCGATGCGTTTGAAGATATGCTAAAAGCATCTACGGACGATAAGGAAGTATCGGTACTAGTTAGCTTCTATCAAGGTAGATTTGTATTCAAATTTATCAGATTTGATAGTAGAACGCTTGTATCTCTAGGTGACATTCTTCGTTTCCAAGGTGATGCGAGTCAAAGTGGTACAGCGCTTGAGCAGTTTGCTGATGAGAATAAAGGACTTCCTATCCTATTAGGGTTGCAGGATAACGAGTCGCCTTATGTGATTGACTTTGAAAACAATACCTCCGGTACGATAGTTGGGGGTTCTGGCTCTGGTAAGTCGTGGCTGACATTCTCTCTTATGTGGAATTTTGTATTAGCAAATTCTTACGATAGTGTGCAGTTCATCGTTATGGATGCGAAACGTGCGCCGTTTTGGGAGTCGTTTGCTAGGATGCCACACGTATTGGGGTATCACTACGATATAAGTACGTTCTTAGAGATACTGCTTGAGGTAGAAGAGGAACGTAAACGACGACAAGAGCTTATGACGCAGTATGGAGCAGAGGATTTAAAAGGGTTGCGTAAAGCGCTACGTAAAAAGGGCGATTATGAGACTATGAAGAAGTTCCCGCTACTGATTGTTATTATGGATGAGATTACGGCTACCATGCTTGAGTACGAAGAGCGTGATGACGATAAAGAAATGTACATGTCTGTACGTAACATTATGGGTACGATTACGGCAAAAGGGCGTTCTGCAGGGGTAAGGATTCTTACTATCGGGCAACGTTCAATTGATAAATCAGTACCTAAAACGGTAATGGCTAACAGTTCGTTTAAGTTTGGTATGCGTATGGATGCAATGTCCGACTTCACGACAATGTTTGGAGAGGAAATTAAGAAAATCAAAAAACCGAATATGATGGGTATGGGGTTAGCTTCTACCTTTGATTATTCCGGGTTCTTTATGTTAAAGACTCTTACTCTAGGGGGAACAAACAACGAGCAAATGCTAGCACTTATTCGTGTTGTAGCACTTGATTGGTTAAGAAGGGCTGCAGGTAATAGTGACCTTACAGTTCCGCCGGAAGGGATGAATTTCCCTAAAGCCTTTAATCGTAACGAATATGTAGCGAAATCACTACAGGAGTTACGTGAGGGTAAGATTTTAAACGCTATGACGGTAAGTAGAGGGTATGCTTTAGACCTTGAGGATGAGGATGCTGCTTCTAAGCTAGCGCCAGTCGGAATGGGTGTGAATTTAGGTAAGGATGCTATAGATGTTCCGTTATACGATAACGCCCCTACTGGTTATGAAAGTAAGGTTTCATTAGAGAAAGACGAAATATCAATTTTCAACAAAGCTGAGGATATTCAGTCCTTTGATAGTGTGGAAGATGAGTCAGATGAAAGAGGTATCGGGGTTATAGATAGTGACGCATCGTTTGGGGGTTCTCTTGACGGTTTCCCGTCCTTTGATGAAATACTAGAAAATACAAATGATGTTCAGAAAGACGAAGAAACAAATTTTAAAGAAACACAATATTTCACTGAAGAAGATAGCGAACACGGTACATCGAGCCTTAATAATGAGCCGAATGGTTTAGGTAATGGTTTGGTTGATAATGAGGATGATTTGGATATTGATAATTTCAAATTTCCGTCATTTGAAGATATAACCGAAGAGGTTGAGGGCGTAACTGCAGGTAACGAGGAGCAGGATTTATTATCTGCTTTTGGGGGTCAAAATTATGAAGAGGATGAGGTAGGTCATTCTTCCCATAATCCACCTGAGCAGGTTAGTGGATTTGAGGCTAAGGATAGCGTAGAGGATTTTCCAAGTTTTATGGATATATTGGTACATTCTGATACGGATAACGGTCTTGATTCTGAAACGACTGAAAGCAAATTATCTGAAATACCAGAACCGATAGATGTGTTTGGGGACGATAGTGAGGATGAGGGTTTCACATTAGACGATACAGTGATAGAGGCAGTAGCTGATGATTTCTCTTTAGTAGATGCAGAATTGAGTGAAAGACACAGTGAAACTGATACTGAAACAGTAGGTGAAGAACTGGTATATAGGTCTGAAAGTGCCGAAAAAGGGGGTAAAATCAACCTCCCCGCAGAAAAAGTAGATATAGTAGATAAATTTCACTCGTCGAGTGAAGTTTTAGGTTTTTCGGTAGAAGAAGATGCAGACCGGAGCAATTTGGAAGATGTGTTAAATCCGTTAGAGGATATCGACGAGATTGGTCGTAGGGAAAAAGAGCTGCAGGAGGATAAAGGATTGGGGGCAAGTAACCCAAACCATCTTAAACAACCTACTGTAAACTTAAGTGATATCTTAGGGGTTGGCGGAAAGGTGCAGGAGCAAAAAACGGGAAAAGAACAAAATAAACCACATAAAGAGGTTGTTGTTCAAAGTCCTGTTCCTGAGTTTGAGGTTAAATTAGAACCGAAGCAAACGCAAAAACCTGTAGTAAGTCCAGAGCCAAAACTAGAGGTAGACTCGGGGGTAAAACCAAAAGTGATAGAGGTTTCTGCTCCAAAGAAAGAACCTGCTCCAGTCGGTGCGGTAAAAGTTGCCTATGATTCTCCGACAATCACTAGAAATGAAGAACCGCAAGAAACGGTAGAACAGTATATTTTTAATAATGGTACAAAAATCGATATGTTCTCTTATTGCATAGCCAAAGATGATTTACACGCTGTGTATCCGAAAAAGAAAATAGATAAGGCGCTAAACATGACCTTAATTTTTGATGACGGCGATGTGTATGTAGCGGAGAAGTAAAACCAAAAGGAGGGGGAGACCCTTCCTTTTTTGTGTTTATAGGAAAGCGGTAAATACAAAATATAGAAATATAGAATAAATAAAACCTTAGAATCCTACATATGTTACATGAAAGATTTTTGGTTTACTAGAAAGTAAGAAATACAAAATATAAGAAATAGGAATATAAGGTGACTTGTAGGTTGTATTTACGGTGTTAAATCTTAAAAAGGTAGATAGTGCAAAATACAAAATATAAGAAATATAAGGTACATTTACGCCAGTTACTTGAGGTAACTCTGATAGATTGTCCCGAGACTGGAAAGTACAATATACAAAATACGAAGAAAATGATTGTGTCACATACGGCATCGGTTTGGTGGTAAACCTTTGGGTGTAAGGTTGTGGTTTTGTACGTAGCAATAGGTAATGGGTCGTGTTCGAAAGTAGATGTAATAAGTGTTGCGCATGGTGTGGAACTTTGTAGGTATCTGTGAGAGGGTGTGTTTGTGCTTTATGTAGGAGGGTTGTCTGGGGACGGTATTTTCTATGTAAAATAGTTTGGGTGGCTTCTATAAAGGTTGTGGAGTGTCTGGTGTGTAATAAATAAAGATGAGGTATACAAGGTAGGAGTATGAAGATAGATAAAGGAAGATGGGTACAAAACAGAGGTATGAAATAAGGGAAAGTATTTTTAAGAAAGCGATGATACTGTGAGTGACGAAAATGAAATGTAAGGAATTGATAAAAAGGAAGGTGCGAAATAGCGGGATGGACAGGGGAGACAGGCTTGAAAATAAAAGGGTAAGTATTTGTGAAAAATGATAAGGGATTCACATATGAAAAGTTTATACCTGTTACAATAAAGGTATATATTATGCATATGTGAGGAGGCGTGACCATTTGTTATTTCAGAGCAGGGTGGCACAATTCCAAGAGAATGACTTTGAAGAAATGCTGTTTGAGGAGAGTCCCGATTTCTACATGAGTGGAGGGCTTTCTAAAAAACAAACAGAGATGCTCGATTTTCTGAAGGTCGTGCCGTTTAAGAAGATTGAAAAGACGGCGGATATTTTAGTGAGGTCGGCACGGGAGTTCAATCGGGATTGTGTAGAGATTTACTTGCGTGAGGCGCAGGTATCTCCAGTGTTAATGAGTTATGTGAACCCGAGGTTTTTTATTGGAGATAAACCGGGTTTAGGTAAAACAGTTATGTCGGCAGCGAGTTATGCGTACTACAAATATATGCAGAAAAGAAAAGGGTTGAAGCCTAAGAAGGTTCTAGTTGTGACGGATTCGAGTCACGTTATGGGTTTTGCGAATGAGTGGAATAGTTACGGTATTAGAATCGTACCACTTACAAAATCTAGTACGGGGATTGCACGTGCGCTGCGAAAACATGATATGGATGAGCAGGATGGAGTAATTACAAACTGGGACGGGTTAAAGACGAATGGATTTTTAGAGTACTACTTGGAGCATGCGAATGAGTATGAGTTTGCTATATTCGATGAGACTTCAAAACTACTAAACCCAAAGTCTATGTTATATAAAACAGTAAATAACATTGTAAACAAATTCGAGGGTGGAATTGAAAGAGTTATCTTTTTAAACGGTTCAAGTTTCGAAAAGAACATTTTCGATTTCTACTACCAGTTCAATGTACTAAAACCAAAGTTGATACCGAATAAGGATTTTCTTGAGACAAGGTATGTAGTTCGTGGGGGTCGAGAGGTTTACATGCGAGACCTATCTAAATTTGACCCGTTTCAGCAGCATGTGGTCAAACGTAAAGTCGGCGAGATTGTGGACTATAAGAATCAGGCTGAATTAAGGGATAGGTTAAAGTATTACTACATAGCACGTTCTAAACGAGATTATTCGAAAGACTTACCGGAGCATAACTACGTCTTGCACGGAGTAGAACTTACGGCAAAACAGAAAAAGCAGATAAGTGAGTCAGCAAATGTGTCTCTTATTAACAGTCCGAAGACTTCTGACCCGGATGCGGAATTTTCGCAGAAGACTTCTCCTAAATTGAAGGCAGTTATTGAGTTTGCACAGACGGTGGAGGATGATAGACCACTTGTGTATGTCTACAATAAAGAGTCTCAAAAAACAATGAAGGAAGAGTTAGAGGCGTTAGGTTACAAAGTAGGAATACTGAATGGTGATATTTCTGTTGAGGATAAGACAGAGACGCTTAGGTTATTCAATAGTGGACAGTTAGATATGTTAGTATTCAATGTCGAGAAGGCAGTTAACATACCGACTTCCGATAGAATACTTTTCTATGATATACCAACGATGCCACAACGTACGAATCAAATTAAAGGTCGTATTGATAGGAACAACTATGAGAAGAAGAAATTTTATGATTTCTTCTGTTATATGGATTCGCCTGAGATGGTCAATATTGTACGTCTTGCACATTTCCGTGAACATCATGGGAATGAGTTTACAGGTCAGAAAGAGGATGTATATGGTGCGTTAGTAAAGCAACTACGGAACATGTACAAAGAGGAATTAATGGATGGGATTGCTGAGAAGTTCGAGTGGATGGAAGCCAATAACAGAACGTTTGAGGATATTGAACGTGAGGTTAGACAGCTACTTGGTATGGATTAGCAAAACATACTGAAAGTGTAAAAATACACAGAAACGAATTTAATCAAAAAAGGGGAGAAACATATGAATACGAATTGGGTACAAATTTTAAATGGTGTAAAGAACAGTGTGGGCGCAGCAACATTCGCTGAGGACTGGGCGGAGGATATGGTAGAGACAGGAATGGATAACGTAGATAAGGACATAGCATTAGTGTTAGATGCAGAAAGTGAAGTGTCATTACAGCTGCTTGAGAGTGGAGAGCATGCTAACACGGATACAGCAGTTGAGATTGCGCGTATTCCTGCTTTTGGGGCGTTAAATAAACATGGTGAGCAAAAGCTTTCTACAGGTGCAGTTGGTAGTTTTGTGAAAGATGATGTTTGGTTACAGTTTGTAAATGAATATCTTATCGAGGTTAAAGGTCTGGCGGTAAATGGTGAGGATGCTAAAGTGTCTCGAGAGCAGGTAAAAGGTCTTGCAGTTACATGGGAAGACTTTAAGGATTGGGACATGACTGCATATGGACAAGCAGTTGATGGGTTTATCGAAAGTTACTTAGCTCGTGTACGTGAGCATCTGGTGGGTAAAATTAATGACTTTTCATAAAGGAGGGAGCTTTCGAGCTTCCTTTCTTTCTATCAAAAAGAGAGGTGTAGGTTGTTATGGGTAAGATTTACAGGGGAGTGGATATGGTACGTGAGCTTAATTTAGATTACAGCTCATTCATCTATATCATTAAGCTTCTTGAGAAGGAAGGAAAAAAGAAGAGGGTAAACGCTGCGGGAAATCGTATTTTTTCAGATGAGGATAAAGAGTTGGTTATGGAAACAAGACGATTGTTTGAGGATGGAAGTTTCACGTTAGTGGAAGCTGCTCAGTTTGTCATGAATCCTCATGACGAGAGACTTCGTGAGGATTTACAGATGCAAGCGGATATACGTGCTGAAGACAGACGTGTGAAACTTTCCCTGAGGAAACAAGATGGGGAATCCTATGAGTTACATGAGGCAGCAGATATAGTAGGGTTTGGTGCAACAATATTTTTGAAATATATCAGCCTGTTAGTTAAAGAGGGTAGGGTTTATGAAACCAATAAGGTAGGGGTAAGGCGTTACTATAATGAAGATATAGACCTTGTACTAAAGATGAGGAGTTTGAAAGATAGCAGGTACTCATTACAGAACGCTGCTAAAAAAGTTTTACATAAAGATATAGAATACATAGGGTATACAAAGACGCATCCATATAAAGTAAAGGATGTTGTAGAAATGTTAGATGTGGTGGTAAGCAGAAGTAAAATGAGTCACTGTATCCGGTTATTGGAGGAGAGTGGTTACCCGATTAGGAGACTAAGGACACATCGGGTCTTTTCCGAACAAGATGTATCGGTGTTTCGGGAGGTTCTTGAACGTGGGGAAGATTCTGGAGTTCCATTACGAAGATGTGTAGAGGGTATCACGAAAAAGTATGTAGGTTGACGTATCTGAGAAGATAAGTAATGTAGGTATATCCGTATCTTTGCGGTTCGATTACTCTGAGAGAGGTACGTATTTTGAAGAGATAGGGGTTATATTTGCCGGGGGTCTTTAGGGATTCCCTTTTCTATTGACTAAAATATAATAATCTGGTATATTTAAGACAACGAAAAGATATGTCAGGAGGAGCTAAAATGAATTGTGTAGATGGGTTACGTAGTGGCGGGATTGGGTATACCGCGAAGGAGGTATGTGAGCGATTGGGGGTAAAAATTTATATTTTAAATCGCTATATTCGCATGTTGAAAGAAAAGGGATATCCAGTAAGCGCTTCGGGTACACAGTTCCGATTTTACTCTGAGGACTTGGTTCGTTGCTTACATGGATTGATTGTGTTAGACGAACATGGAATGGATTTAGAGGTTGCAGTTAATACAATCATGGATAAGGGTACAGTAGGTTCAGAGTTGATAGATAGGCTTTCAGAGGAATTGAAAGGTATGTATGTTTTGGACGCTGCTTCGAAATTGTTAGGTGTAGATGCTAGTGAGTTAACTTTGTTCTCTAGGTGTTTACAGAGTGAAGGGTATGAATTTAAAAGAAACAATAAACGTTACCGAATTTACACGGAGAAAGATTTTGATGTACTTAGAAAAGGGTTTGCAATGAACAGAAACGGATGGGCTTTCACAGATATTGCAAACTGGTTAATGAAAGAGTGTCCATATGGGGATATGACCAAAATGTACACAGAAATTGTAGCGTCCGAAAAGTTGGGAGCAAGTAAAGTTTTAGTAAAGGCGTGTATCCGTAAGTTAGAAGAGGAAGGAAAACGATATACGGTAGTTAGTAAGGGGAAAGTTGCGTTAAACGACGATGATATTGCTGAGATTGAAAAAGAAATAGAAAAAGAGAAGAAGGTTTGTGAAGTATCTAAGGGTTTACTTACATCTAATGAGGCTACGGCTATATTGGGGTTTGGTGATAGATACTTAATTAATAAGTACGCATCAGCTTTAGAAGAGGAAGGATATATTTTTTGCAAAAACATACGAGGGTATAGATTTTACACGGAAAAGGATGTGGATTTACTCGCCGAGTTATCTACAAAGGTAGGACGTAATGTTCCATTGATTACGATTGCAAAGATGTTGATAAATCCACAATCTTTAACAGAAACTGAAAAACTGGATGCAAACAGAATAGAGAAGTCTGTATATAAACTATTGGATGTTGTTGATTTGATGGGAGTAAAACGCCCTAACATTGTACGTTATGTAAATTATCTGGAGGATGAGGGGTATAACGTACAAAAAGATAGTAAAGGTCGTCGAGTATATGATGATGAGTTAGTCCAGTTATTAGTAGATATGCAGAAGTTACATATAGATGGTGTACAGGTTAAGAAAGCAGCTAAACAGGTGATGATGGATAAAATTGAGAAGGAGTAAAGTGGTATGGTTGCAGCACTTGGTTACGAGTCAGATAAAACATATACGTCAAGAGAAGCAGCAGACCTTTTAGGGTTTGATAGGTTTAGTGAGACGAATCGCTACGCACGACTATTGGAGTCCGTGGGGTATGTGATACGTACAAACAGTCTTGGGCGTAGGTTATATACAGAAAAAGACATAGCGTTCATATCTGAAATTCGGAAGTACTCATATACACGGGTGCGGTTAGATGTGATAGCAAAATATATTATTGACCCAGATATGTTAAGTGAAGATGAGTTACTGGATATTAAACTCGCTTTTCAAACTACACATAAGATAAAGGATATTGCGGATAGGTTAGGGATACCGTTTCCTAATGTGGTTCGGTATGCTAATTATCTTGAAGAAGAAGGGTATGTTGTGCAGAGGGATAGGAACGGAAGACGGATGTATACAGATGAGTTGGTTAACTTACTTACGAAAATGCAGGGAGAGCATCTCGGCGGGTTAGAGGTTAAGCAAGCGGCTAAATTAATTGTAACTAAACATAAAGAGGAGGATTTAAATGGCTAATTCATTAAAATTTGGTTGTAAGGTCGATGACGGTTGGAGTCGTTTGGCGCAGCTAAAAAATCTCATGAATGTAGACGGACAAGTTGCTTTAAGGTATGCGAAAGTGTTTGAGAGTTTAGGTCGTGAAATCAATCGGGATGACAGAGGGCTTCGAATCTATTCTGATGAAGAGGTACAGTCTATTTTAAAATTAAGGGAGTGCGAAAGACGAGGGGAAAATTTACTGGTGGCTGCTCAGAGAATCCTTAAGGAGTCAAAAGGTGAGACAGTATTGGTAGATATGGATTATAGCAGATACAGTAGGTTAACGGTGGCGGAAAGATTGGGAACTAGTGTACATACGGTTGCAAATCATACTAAAACACTAGAGAAAAAGGGGTATAAGTTTACATTGGTGAACGGAAGAAACAGAGTATACTCTGAAAAAGATATTAATATTATCCAGAAGATGATGACATATAACGATGAGGGTATGAGGTTAGTTGATGCTGCAGAAAAGGTAGTGGCGGAGCTTAACGAGGTTAGGGTTGTAAAGAATACAGGTGAAAAAACGTATCGACTGCGTGTAGTAGCGGATATGCTCGGATACGATAAAGACGATATACTTCGCTATATGATTGCCCTTGAAAGAGGAGGGTATACGGTTGCTAGAAATGAGCAAGGTATTCGACTGTATACGGCTGAAACAATAGCGGCAGTTCGGAAATTGAGGGGATTAATAGAATCTGGAGTACGTGCAGGTGCGGCTGTAAATATAAT
The DNA here is from genome assembly GCF_054788175.1 of Bacillus sp. NEAU-Y102. NCBI lineage: Bacteria > Bacillati > Bacillota > Bacilli > Caryophanales > Bacillaceae > Bacillus > Bacillus sp. NEAU-Y102. The sequence goes on from NZ_JBTWFK010000007.1 coordinate 147,146, forward strand.
ATTGAGTGATAACAAGAGGTGTTCATAATGGGGGAGGTGTTATTTAAACTAAAGGATGCGTGTCGTATGGTAAAGATAGAGGATGTACAGTTTCGTGATTACATTCGGTTACTGGAGAAGCATGGGTATGTTGTACAAAGGTTAGGGAACGGGCATAGAATTTACACAAGTAAGGATATTGAAGCAGTAAGGAAGATGGTTGAGTATGCTGAGTTAGGTATTCCATTATATACAACTGCAAAGAATATTATGGGGATAGAAGATGAAGATACTGAAATCATTTCCATACTTACAGACCCAAATAAAAAACTATTCCGATTAAAGGATGCTGCAGAAAAGATTGGTGTAGATAGTCGTGTGTTCCGAGATTGTGTGACGTATTTGGAGGTTGAGGGTCATCAATTACATAGAATCGTAGCGGGTATGAGGTTATATTCTGAGGAAGATATAGAATTGGTGCGTAAGATGTGTAGGAAAATTGGTGAGGATAAGGCAGTTTTACTGACTGGTACGGATTCCGATAATGAACCAAACACATATTATTTACAGGAAGCTTCGATTAAGTCCGGAATCCTCGGGCATACATTTAGGAAGTATATGAACTTACTAGATGAGCAAGGGTATAGGGTATCAAAAACAAAGAAAGGGACTCGGGTTTATACGGATAAGGATATTGATATAGCTAAACAGATTAAAGAGTTAAACAAAAGCGGTGTGTTGTTGTTTGATGCAGTGAAAAAGGTTCTGGGAGCATAGGAGTATGCTCCTTTTACGTATTTAACTATTGACCAAAATATAAATAAATGGTATATTAAATGTAACAAAACAAACGGTAAACGAAAGGAATGGTTATAATGAATAAAGTAGAATTAATGTTAAGAGGTTATGTAATGATGTTGGAAGATGAGGATGTAAGAGTTAAACTTAGTAAATCAACTTTCGGATTAAATGAATTATACGGAGTAGGGTTTAAAGCTAGTTATATTGAAGACGAAAACAAAATTGCTGTATACAAAATGGAAAACGATGCTTGGGAAATGGTAGGTAGTACAAGATTGGTTGATTAATTGAAGATGCAAAGGTGAAGTAAGAGGGTTTACATAAGCCCTCTTTTTTGTTTACAATTAATTTATTGACTAAAATATAATAAATTGGTATATTATAAGAAACAAAAGGATAGAAAGAGGGAATTAAGATGGTAAACGAAGTGTCAGTGAGACCAAACTTAATCGGTTTGAGTTATATAAATGGAGATTGTAAAGGGATTACATTGCCACATACAGACCCTAAAAAGGTTGCAGTGTTGGAATGTAATTCAAAGACAGGGGCGTATAGCCGGGCTTCGTTTAGAGTGTGGGTTGCGGTTGAGAATCTTATTCATGACGGCAGACTTTCGGTCGATGAATACAATAAAGAACTAACAGATGAAGTTAAAAAGGGAAGAATGGATAACGTTGCAAAGGTTTACGAGGAAGTAATTCCTTATTTAAATACACAGTCGGAACAGGAATATTATCGTAAAGAAATTAAGGAAATAAGGGAAGGAAAGAAAACATTCTTTTAGCTGAATAAAAGGGTATAAAAGTTGAATTAAGGGAACTAAAAAGAAGATAGATTGCAGGTATGCGATAAGGACTTCCAACCGTGTGAAGTCCTTTTTTGTTACAATTTTTATATACGTAAATTACGATATAAATAGGAGTAAGAGAGGGGAAAAACTATGGGCGCATTTTTATGGATAGTGGCGTTTGCCGTCATTTCAGTAGCTTTGATACTTGTTTGTAGAATCATATTTCTAGGTTCAGAGGTAACAAACAGCAAGGTTAATGAAGATGGAGGTAAAAAGGGTTTAGACCTGAGTAAAGAGGGTGAAGGAGAAGTAAAGAGGGCGGCGGTATGGGCTAACGGTAATGAAAAGACGTATCTAAACAGAAAACGTAGTCCTAACAGAAATAAAGCAGCGTCACGTACAAACAGAAAACGCAGTTCTTCTAATGATTCCGATGTAGGTTACAGTCCAACGCCTGTGTACACGTATGATGACGATGATTCTGGACGTTGTGGTCGAAGTTGGGGTGGTTCTGAAAGCTCTGGAGGTCACGGCGGAAGCCCCGGGGGTGGGCATGATACTGGCGGCTCTGACAGCGGAGATTCCGGCGGTGGGGCTTGCGATTAAAACGTAATAAAGGTTTGATAAGGTCTGCTAACATATGGCAGACCTTATTTGTTAGTATAAGTGGTGTACAGTACACTATTGCATAGGTGAGTGGTAATGAGTGTAGGCAATATGTAAGGGTAATTGCAGTAGTGTACACGTACAGGTGGGTATGGATTGAGTTGTGAGTCAGGTTCAGACATAGAACAACTGTATTTCCCATATCAATAACTACTGGTGTATCGATTCGGATGCGTACCTACCTGTATGTGTTATTATGAGGTAAAGAAAGGGTGAGTGTAGAATGATTGGACAGACATTAATTGTAGTGGGAGATGTAGTAGGGGAAGATGTGCTTGCTGATGTGCTAAAAGGAGCAGGGAAGTCTGTAACAGAGTTGGTAAGTGGTATTAACTTTATCCATACGGATGATTATAAAGATAAACATGAAGATGTGTATGACGTGGTAGGTAGAGACCCTAAAGAGCTTGATGGGGTGTTAGGAGCCCTTTGTATTGGTGTCGATAGTGGAGATTCTTTTTTAGTTGTTGGCTATACTCGAGAGGATAGTAGATGTATATTAAAAACAATCCTACGTAGACGGGCGACAGTCAATAAAGGTCTTTTGGTTATTGTTGAAGCGACGGAGAAAAGGCTAAGACAAGCCAAAGAGATGCTTGGTAGCAAAGGGATAGAATTAGGTAAAGATGTATCGGTATTTGTCACCGTCAGTGCGTTCACAGGGGCGCAGGGGTTACGTAATTTACATAGGGATTGCAAGTATGTAGGTTGGACAGAACTTATGGACGTGTTAGATGTCGTTGTATATGAAGATGCAGAAGAAGATGAACCTACAGAATTATATAAAGTCGTTCACGAAAATGGGTCATATACGGTAGATGACTGGAAGCAGGGGGATGAGGAAGATGTCAGAGATTAAAAAGCCAGTCGTTGTGGTTGGTAAAATGAGTGGGGCTGAGGTAGCTTCACAGTTAATAAGAGGAATAAAGAATGTCACAAAAGCCTTAGAACGTGTAGGCGGTTACTATTTCTTAGGAGAAACAAATCCGGCTATTGAGCGTAAGGATAAGAAAGTGAGAACAGAGTTAGCAGAGCTTGCTCGTTCTGGTAAATCCATTTTGATTGTTGGGGATAAAGGAAGCGGAAAATCAGAATTACTTACATATCTAATCCGATGCAAAGCAAAATCCGATAAAGGGTTACTGGTCATGGACGGAATTAACAACGATACATTGTGGGAAGCAGACGGATTGTTAGCTCAAAACTATATCCGATTAAATGAAGATATGGAAGTATTGGCAACCTATGAGGGATTTCATGCAGATACGGTGTTTACTGATATTCTAAATGAGAGCGAGAGCGCATTTGGGTTGCTTGAAAATATTGATATCGTGGTTAAAGTTGATGAGGGTGTCATTACAAACATGTTTGAGAATCGAAAGGAAGAAGGTTCGGCGCTTAGAGTGTTAGTACCTGTGGACGGTGCGGATGAGCTTGAGTACGATAAGGTGAAGCAAGACCATAAGGCAATGGAAGTGATATGGGATGAAATTAGCGATGGTAATGGGATTTACATTGTAGGTGGGGATAAAAACGGCAGGTTCGGTCTTATGCGAGAGTTGCTTGAAGTTAAGGGCAGTGAGTTCATGACTCTGTTAGGGGATGAAAGTAACTTAACAAGGATTAAATCATGGGAACTGGGAGAAGTAAAGCCTTACACTATACCAGATAGTCCACAGGATACTATGTGGCTGATGGCAGCTTTAAATATGGCTGAATCTAGAATGTCGTTCCTAGAGGTAGATGAAAGAATGGCAAACCCTATGGTGGAGTCTTGGAGTCGAGGTGAGAAGGGCTTCGCAACGAATGCTGCTACAACCGCTAAGGAAGCTATGGCGAGTTTAGTGGATATGTTATCCGGTGGGGATGAGTCATTGCGGGACGTTAAAGCCAATGGGGTTATAGGTCGTATCGGTGCAGTCGTTGTACTTAAAGGTAAAAAGGTCGTAGAGGTGTGGACACCTTATATGTCGTCGGATGGAAAAGTTATAATGGATGATATGTACAAAGCTTAGAGGGCTGTGAGGGTTTCACAGCTCTTTTACCGCTTTAACTATTGACTAAAATATAATAAAATGGTATAGTAAAAGTAGAAAATAACTAAATAAACAACAGGGGGTTTTAATCATGACAGTAAAGACAACAAAAGAAGTCGTAGATATGTTAAAAGGGTTCATTGCTGATGGAAACCGACTGGCGTTGGCAATATATAGTCGTGAGGAACGATATGAAATTGTAAAAGAGCTAGTGAATTGGTTAAGTCAAACAAAGCAAATTGAATTGATTGGGTTCGGGGATAAATACAATGAATTAAAAGAAAACAGCAAGGTTAATGTATACAGTCACTACAGTGATGAGTGGTACGGGATTATCGATGAAATCAATAGTAAGCCTGATGTAGTTGAGTATCTTGTTCATGATGGTTACAACGAAGGTGGACTGCATGCAACACTTGATTATTTAGCTGAGGGAGAGGCAGGGTTTATTGCAGATGGGATTTCTGTTGGTACAAAGGATATTTTACTGCCTACAATTGCGGGTAAATACTTAGATAACTACGGTATTGATAAAGTGGGTGCAAACATCGAAAAGGCTGTGGGGCAGGTAGTTGCAAAGGCTATTGATAAAGTCGTTGTCATCTACGAGGGTGAAGTGACAGTGTACGATATGAGTAAGCGTGAAGGTCTTACATTGGTAAAATAAATGATAAGAGTTGTAGTTGTTTTGCAACTCCTTTTTGTTATAGTAGGTATAGAAGTTCAAAACATATTTTGGGGGTAGGAAAATGAATAATATGGTAAATGAAGATAAGTGGGTTGTTGTAACAGGGGAAACACCATCTAACCGTATATTTAAAGAGGTAGCTGCGGGGTTACAGGGGTTTTCGGATAATAAACAGGTACTGGATGGGGATTCTGCTCCAAAAGATACGAGAGTATATAAAGATGAAGAGCAACGCAAGTCATTGGATGCTATAGCACGTAGAGGGGGTAGTGTACTAATTATAGGCGGGGCGAATAGTGGAAAGACGACATTACTATCTCGACTGGTTCGGAATAGAGCGGAAGCTGTCGGGGGTCTTATCGTAATTGATAGTGTGACGAAAGAGTATGTAAAAGAAGCCATCGATGTGGTAGAAGATAAGGGGTGGGAAGTTGGTACGAACACAGCAGCATTTGCAACGGTTACTAGTATCGATGTAAACAAAGGGTTTGATACATTTTCGGAGTATTGGAATGCTTGCGGTAAGGAGAAAGTGAATTTCGATGCCGTAGTCTATGTAAACGGTAGTGAAATTAAAGGGATATATAAAGAGGAAGAAAATAAAGAAAATGGCGGATTATTGTTAGTAGAAATATAAAACAAAAAGGAGGTAAAGGAAGATGGGGGAGAAAACAAAAGTAAAGAAGATAGTTATCTCGGCGGGTGAGTTATCCGCAAAAGATGTGTTTACAGAGTACTTATCTGGGTTACCAGATGTAGGTGAGGTAGCTCAGCAACTTACAGGGATTGAGTTCTCTGGGTTAGGTACAAGTGATTACGTAACTGATGAAGAGTATAAAGATGAGGAGCTGCGCTTAGGTTTAGAAAGGCTTGTGTATTTAGGTAGGTCAGTCTTAATTGTAGGGGATACACAAAGCGGGAAAACTACGTTACTGAAGCGTTTAATTCGTCAAAAGGCAGCTACAGAGACAGGGTTGGCTGTTATCGATGAGGTTAAAGCAAACTGTGTGGAAGAGGTAAGTAAGGAGATACAAAATAGGGGGTTAGAGGTATACGAAGATATAAGTATTCTAGCTACACTACACGGAAGTAATGCAAATTTTGGACTTGCACAATTTACGCAGTATTGGGAGACATATAGCCAAAAAGAATCAATTGTAGGTAAGAAAAATCCAATTGATATAGTTGCGTTTATGGAGGATAACAGTATAATTGGGTTGTTTGGTGTGAGGAAGAATGATAGAGGGGAAGATATACTTATAGTTCTAGATAATGAGAATACTAAAGTAAGTTCGGGGTTAGATACTATAGTAGATAAGGCAATAGCTACATTAAAAGAGCTTGTATATAGTGGAAATCGAGTTTTGTTATCGGTATACAATGTTCCTGAACGTCAGGATATACTAAAAGGGCTGGTGTATGGACTTAGCCGGAACGGTAAAGTAGATATTGTGGGGTACGAACCTTCGTTTAAAGAGTTTGAAATCAATAGAAATATAAATGTACATAGTTATTGGGGCAATGATTGGAAGGAGTTCCTTGGAAAGTTAAATAATGACTCAGAAGGTAAGGGTTTCGTTATACATGATGGGTATAGAGATAGATGTGTTCATGAAACACTGGATTATTTAGCTAAAGGTAATATGGGTGTAATTGGGGATGACCTGTCTCACTGTGCTGAGGACAATCTTCTGTCTTTTGTGGCAAGTCAATATATTAGCGGTATTGGAGAGTGTACACCTCCTTTATCTGAGGACGTAGTTGTCTGCAATATTTTAGATAAAGCATTCGATAAAGTGCTAGTAGTTAATAAGCGTGATGTGACTGTGTATGATATGGCTAAACGTGACGGTACTAAATTAGTAAAATAAGAGTTGATAAGGACTGGGGACTTTTCTCAGTCCTTTTTTGATATAGTAACAGTACATAAAGAAGCGGAAAAAGAGAGGGGCAAGGAAGATGTCAGAGATTGTACGAGAAGGGGATAAAAAGGGAATTGTAGTTGTAGCGGGTGGTGGTATGCCTGTTGCGGCGCTACGTGAGGTAATTGCTGAGGTTTCGGAGCAGATTAAAGATGAAATTCAAATTGTAGAAGATGGGATTCGTGAAGCAGAGGATTGGATGTTCTTTGAAACCGAAGAGGATAAACGAACTATCGCATGGTTAGAGGATAATGTACGTAGAGGTAAGTCTGTGGTCATTGTAGGCGAAGAACGTAGTGGAAAGGTACATTTACTTAAAAGGTTACTAAGGCAGCGTGAGCGTACGGATAAGGGCTTCACGCTTGTAGAGGATGTAACACCTGACTCGCTGAAGGAAATGAAAGAGGAATTAGAAGAACAGCAGCTGATTATCGGTAAGGCTGTGGGATTCTTGGGTACAATTAATTCTCAAAATGTAAACGCAGCACTAAGTAATATGTGGTGGTCATGTTCTGGGGAACGCCATGACATGTCTTACAGCAATTTGTTTATGGATACGATTGATATTGCAGTAATGGTAGATAAGGGGTCGATTGTTGGAGTATTTCATGTAAGGATGCTTGGCGGTAACTGGGCAGCAAAAGACATTCCTGGACTACCAGATGTGGTGGATGTAGTTCCGCATCCAGTGCAAGACCCAGATGCTTTGAGTTTAATAAAGAGTTTTGTACAAGCAAGAAAGAGCGTGGTTATTGTAGGAGAAGGCTCGGCAAAGTTCGGGTTCATGAACAAGCTATTTACCTATATACCTGCAAGTGAAAGGGTAACAATCTGGGATAACGGCGATGTACTTTCGTCACTTAGTGAGGCAGTGTATACACCTAATTTTGATGAATACACAATAAAGGGGAACAGGTTAGAGATACGAGACAAAGTGACGGATTCCTGTATGCCAAAACAACGTACGGTGTTTGGAGAGTTGGATGAACGAACAACGAGTGCGGCTATTCTAGCTTGGTCGATTGGCTTAGGTATATACAAGGGGGTTGCGCTGCTTTCGGGGTCTATGTCCGGACAAGAGGCTATTCAACGAATAGAGGAATTAACGGGGCATACGGAAGAAGGAAGCCAATCAAATAACCTGCTAACGTATGCGGTAGACCTCATTGTGGTTATGGATGGGGATAAGATTATAGAGGTTTCGGAAGTATTGCTTACAAATAAGAAAGACGGGGCGTTAAAGGTAGACCAGTTATATGTGGCACAAGAGTAAAGGGGCTGAGTAAGTCCCTTTTTATTTATGTGGATTCGCATCGGCGGGATACATCTTGGTATAGTAAAAGGAAAAGGTCAGAAGGAAGGGAAACGTATGGAGCATAAAGAGGATTTACAGCAAGTACAGGGTGCGGTTAAAGAGGGGAAATCGGTTCTAGTTATAGGGTCTAAAGGAAGTGGAAAAACAGTGTTAGTAAAGGGTTTGTTGGAGGAAATTCCGGTAGATAAACAAACCATTCTTGTAGGGAAAGAGAAGGATTGGCAAGGGGTAACGGGTAATGTTGGAGTAAGTTTTAGAAGCAGCGAGGATGGGGCAGCTTATGGGGAAGCAATGAAAGAAATATTAGACAGACCACGGGGAACTACGCAGTTTGTTTTTGATGATATGAACACACGAGGGGTGTATTTCGCAGTCCAGTCGTGGGAGTTTGAAGTACCGGGAATCGGTGTGTTAACAGTGGAAGATGGAACTATAGAGTCGGCAATAAAGAAGATGGTAGATGCCCATGCGGACGTGCTAGGGACTGATGTTTATAATCATTATGAAAGCATACAGGGGCAGATGTGTAAGGTGATTGACCTGATGGTGCTTATGGACTCTAATACAAAAGGAATCTATAAAATTGTAAATCCTACGCAGTTGTAAAATGTAGATTACGATAAGAATGTGGATTTACTTCGTGGTGGTTTTTGGTAAAGTAAACGTATAAAGAGGTAACAGCAAGGAGATGGATTGTATGTTTGATTTAAATAAAGATAAAATAGTGGAGACGTTAGCTACGTTCGGTGGCAATGCTGCAGCGATTGAGTCTATAAAAGAAGCAGTAAGCAAAGGGAAGACAGTGGTTATTGTTAGCGAGACTCATGTTGATAAAACAGTTATGTTAAGAGAGTTGATTCACGCTATACCGAACGAAAAGAAGGTCACTGTAGTAGCTTCTGAGAGGGAGTTCCGTGCAGATGTGCCTGATAAAAAGGTAATTGATTGGGAAGGAACTGATTTACCGAAGGTGATGGCTGATGTGAGAATCGAGTTAAAACCTCATTATGGTGAAGAAAGAAACATGGTATTAGTTTGGGATGCTATGGAAGGTGCTGCGGTTAGGTACAACGTAAGTGCTTGGTCAGAAGGTCTTCAGGGGTTGGCAACAGTTACAAGTAAAAGTGTAGATAAAGCGATTGAGTTACTTGCAACTTACTACATAGGTGGATTTGTCAGCAAGGAAAACCAAGAATACAAAGATGTGGTTAGACAAATCTGCAACGGTGTTGATTTATTTGTTTCTTTAGATGATGACATGGTCATTCGTGAGATTTCGAAGTTTGATATCTCAGATGAGGAGCCAGTGAAAAGGACTTTATTGAGTTCACATCGACCGGAGGTAAGTGAATACGACAAAGCGTTTAAAGTTATTGAGAAAGCGGCTAAAAAGGGAGATACAATCCTTATTGTAGGTTGTGAAGGTGAAGATACCTCGGGTTTGTTTAAAGAGGTCGTGTGTATCTTAACGGATAATAAACCAACATATTTATATAAAGATGCAGATGCTATGGGGAGATACCTAAAGGATGTTGATTCTGGTCTTCTTGCGCCTATCAGTGAAGGGTCTGCTGTAGCTGTTGAGGGTATGAGTGATATTGGTATGGTATTTGCGATGAATGTCTGGGGAAATGGGTATCAAGGGTTAGGATTACTTCACTTTCTAGACGGTGTATGCGCTGATGCGTTAGAGTCATTTATACGCAACTACATGAAAGTAAAAGGGTTAGATGCTGAGGATTATAAGGCAACTCGAAAAGAGGTTTGCGACACAATCGATATCGTTGTAATGGTAAATGGTTCGGGTGAAATTGAGGAAATATCAAAACCTAATGCAGTGCCAATAGGTGATGGGGCGAAGCGAGAGGTTATCTATTATCATCCTAACTCAGAGTATGCAGAATACTTGAAGTGGGAGGAAAATAAAAACATCGAAGAACCAGAGGTAAAACACAGCCTAGATAAAGAAAAGGTTATGGAGCGCTTATCGATGGAACTGGAGGCACTTAAGGTTAAGACAAAACAGAGTGAACTGGAAGGAAGACCGCAGTTGGCGTTCGTAACGGATGCGCTAGCTAATGAGTATAAACGGTTAATGGAGCTGTTTGAATCGGACGAATATCGAGTAAAATAAGAGGCTGATAAGGACTGTAAACAATTTACAGTCCTTTTTTGTTAGATTGAAAGAGTAAGTGTTATAGAAAGTAACATAAGAATTAGACGAATAAAAGGAAGGATGATTACGGGTGAATGAAAACAAAGAAGTACTCGATTTAATAGGAAGATTAATAGAAGATGGTAAACGGTTATTGATTCTTGCTCAGGGGCATGAGTTACGTGAGGAACTGACGGGAGAGGTTGCACATTCTTTACGTAAAGATAAGGATGTAAAGTTAATCGGGTTTACTGAACAGCATACAGATTTGCATGATGCTGATGGTGTTGAGTATTTCGGTCATTTTACCGATGGTTGTAAGGCGTTCTTAGGGAATATAGAGGGTAACGTAACTCCGGATTCCAATGAGTTTCTTATTTTAGATAACTATTCATCCAGCGGTACTAAGGAAGTACTTGATTACTTAGCAAAAGGAAACCCGGGACTTATTACAGGGATAGATATAGGATTTCATAGGGAAAGACTGGCGATACAGGATATCGTAGGTCGGTATGTACTTCCTGATGATTATGAAAATGCAGGTAAAAACGTAGGTGATGTAGTAGACGAAGTTATTTCTAAAGCGCTTGATGTTGTGCTGTTTGTTGGGAGAAATACAGAGGTAAAGATGTATGAAATGGATAACTGGGACAAGGAGAGGAATAAACTTGTACCTACGGATTTAGATAAGAATATCCGATACTGTATCGGAGACGACTACGAAAGAAAGTCAAATGAGTATATAAAAAGAGCGGATATTGTAAACGTACTTACCGAGCAGCTAGATGAGGTAATTTCTAAATCGAATCAAAGTGAAGATGTCGTAAAAGAAGAGTACAAAAAATTAATAGAGTTATTCAAATACGATGTATCTGGTGTGGTGAAGTAGGTAGTTGATAAGGACTATAGATTGTTTACAGTCCTTTTTTGTTAAAGTAGAAAATAAGGATATACAAATATAAAAGAGAGAAGGAAGATAACATGGAAGCAAACAAGCACCGAGGGTTAGAGGTTATAAATATGCTAGAGGGTTACATTCGTGACGGGAAAACGGTTTTAATTGCGGGGAATATCGCTTCCGGTAAAACAACGTTCCTTAAGGAGTTATCTTGTTTTATCGGTAAAGAAGACAGAGCTGCTGTCATTGGGTATAAACCGGATTTACAGGATATTGAGCGTGAGAATGTTGTGGTTTGGGATAGAAATGAGTTCGAAGATACCGAGGCGCTTATCGACACTGTAGAGGAGTATGACCCAACACGTTTAGTATTTGATGAGGTGCGAGGTGGCGATGTAGCGCCTGTACTTAACATTTGGGCTTCAGAAGGAAAAGGACTAGGTACAATGATTGCGGCTAGTACAGATATGGTAAAGAGTTACTTAGTTCATAACTATATGGATGCTACGTTGGATACCGCTCCTGATGCAATCGAGAAAGTGGCAAATACAATTGATGTGGTGGTTATGATGGATTATCGAAGCCGAATGGTGTCTGAGGTGTTTTTAGTTGATAAAACGGTAAAACATGAAGTTGCATTAAAGCGTGTATACAACAACTGGGCGTAATAACAAATCTAATAGAAATGGGGTCGGTTTGTATGTTTAAAGAATTACAGCCAGAGGCGTTGGCAAGATTAAACGGGTATGTACAAGCAGGGAAAACGGTTATTATCACTGGAGAAACAGGTACGTATAAGACTACATTATTTAAAGAGCTGCTTAAGGCTATTGGGGATAGTAAAAATGTAATCGTAATTGCGCCTATGCCTGAAGAATTTGAGGGGAGCAATTCGGATTATTTAATGATTTGGAACGAGAAGAGGTACGGTTCTTCGGGTGAGACAAGTAAAGTAGCTGCTAAATATAACCCGGACATTGTAGGGCATGATGGTTTACGCTCTGACGGGCTATCTGAGGCAGTTCATCTGTGGTTAGTAGGTAATTACGGGTTAGCGACAATAACGGCGAGTAATGCAGAAGTTTGCTTACGTACAATGGCAACGATTGTAGCGGATGACTTTGGTGTATCTATTGAAAAAGGAAATCAAGCGGTCGTGGATGCGGCAGATGTTGTCGTAGAGATGGGCAAAATCGGAACGGATACACGTATTGTAGGTATCTACGAGGTCGATAAAGGGGTTAAAGAAGATATCATATTAAAGCAAGTGTACGATAAAGAAAGCTATTTGAACCGCCCTGTAGGTGAAAGTCGTGAAGGTGTATTCAACAATATTATGGAAGCGGCAATTAAAGGTAATCAAAATCTTATTGTAAGTGGTGAGCCGGGAAGTGGGAAGGTACATCATACGCAACCTAACGCTGTAGGTTCGGGTAAAGGTGTAATGTTAGACATGTTTGTACAGGGTTTAGAGGATGCTAAAGATTCCCCTTATGGTGAGAACCGAGAACTTACGGAAACTGAGGTTGTGGATGATGGGAAGGGCGGACTAGATTTTAAAACGTCAAAACTCAAATAATCGTTGATTTGATAAGGACTCTGGAGTTGTCAGAGTCCTTATTTGTTATATTAAAAATATACAGATTACTGCGAAAAGAAGACAGAAAAGCTAGGTGTACATGGGTAAAAAGAAAGGCGATGATTTAAAAGGAGGCTAGGTGTTATGGGTATGCCTGTTATGTTACAAGAAGAGAACGTTCATGACTATACTTCGGTAGGTGTGTTAAAAAGCATTGTAGAGTCGAATGAGTTTAAGCGTGAGACAAGTCATCGTGACGGGTTACTGGTAAAGGATGTACAAATGGTCTATATTTCGGGTTGGACGGTACTGGGTAGCTATTACAGCCCGCAAATAGGTGGTTATAAAGTAGAGCTTGTCATAAACGTATTTAGTGTGGCATTATCTAACCATAAGGTAATTAAAGTAACGATTCCGATACATCCACCTGCGTATTGGAGACAGGAAGAAGTGTCTGATAGAGTGTATGGTTTCCTACGTGAAATGCATAAATGCGGTTGTGATGTACGGGTAGGAGGGTATCATGTTGTGTTTGGTGAAGGAAAAGCAGTAGATGTCATCGACTACTCGGTTAAAGAACATATGGTTAGTAAACTACTTTATGATGAGGAAAAATTCGAGGTTATTGAAGATAGAATCTTGTTTAACTCTCGGGTATTAGATGGGTACAAAAAACGTGCGTGGGATGTAGAGAAGGTTAATGGGTACTATGTTTACAGATTCCAGTTACGTTCTGGTAAATACCTCGGAATCACTTGTGGAGGCGCTTGGATTGGTCGTTCGGGTGATGGGGCAGGTAAAATGAAGATGATTTATGATTTAACGAAAATGGGTATGTCTGAAGCAAGGCAGGAAGTGAAGAAGGCGTATCAACATAAGTACATTTCAGATATGATGCTGTGGTTTATCGATTTTGCAGATATGCGTAAGAAGATGCCAACGCAACAGCTTGTGTATTTGAGTGACCATATGGAGTAGGGTTTAGGGATTGGTGGGTTTACCCACCTTTTCTCGGTTAAATTAACGACTAAAATATAATAATGCAGTATAGTCAGATAAAGTCAAATAAGAAAGAAGAGGGTATGGTTATGGAAATGAGTAAAAAGACGAAATCAAAGGTGATTGGGGCTACAGTGACGGTAGTATTGTTACTGGTTATAGGTGTTTTATCTGTGTTTTTATATAATATAATGATTGAAAGCGATAAAAAAGAAGAGGTAAAGGTCGGGCAGGCTAGGGAAAACGTAAAGATAGCTGAGGAACTGGTTGCAAAAGAGTTTAATAAAGATAAAAAATACTTTAGACTGGCGACAGCGGAAGCGGTTGGGGTGTATTTGTACGATAATACGGACTATCCTTGGGTTGATGGGGATTTAAAAGCTGTGGTAAAATTTGATGATTCTGAGTATACAGTGCGGTTTAAAACAAAGGAAGTAAAGTCGGAGTATAAAGATGTGGAGCTGCATGAACCGGTTGAGGTAAGTAAAGTGTTGAAGAGATAGAGGAGTGTATGTATGAGTATAGAACAGATGTGTACGTACCTGGCGGCTTGTTTCGTTATTACGTCGGGTGTGGTATTGGTTATGTGGTTTGCAGTGTTTGTGTTGAGAACCAAGTTTGGAAGTAAGAAAGAACTAACGAATACAGATTACGATAGAATGATTAAATATCTGAACAAACATAAGGTTAAAGAGTGCGGAGTAAACTTTACGGATGACGAGTTGCAGCTACATAATGAGGATATAGGAGTAACGAGAAAAGTAGCTAGAAAATCCTTATTTGGTACGTACACAGAAGAATATACAAAGGTGAAGGGGCTTATTAAGTAAGCCCTTTTTATTGTATAAAAAGATAAATTATTGAATAAAATATAATAAATTGGTATATTGATAGTAAGTAAGCGATAAGAGATATGAAAGGGTTGACCTAAATGATGTTATGGGGCGTTGAGAAGGTAGAAGGATGGCATTTTTCACAAAAATGGAATTACTATCAGAAAACTGAGGGAAGAGCAGTGGCTTATATACAGAGGTATATCGGATTTTACTGTTTACAGGTATATGAGAGAGGATTCTTAGGTGTATGTGATATCGAATATCAAACCGAGAATTTCCAAGAAGCTGTAGGTAAGGCTTTAGACTTCTTAAATGAATATAAGGATAGAGATAAACATGCTATGGCTAAAGACTACTGGAGTCCCCATAATAGAGAGGGTTATTGGCAAACAAAATATAAAAGGTAAGGAAGATTCATTGTGAAATATATGTATGTAGTAATCCTGATAAGTGCGTACGATGAAAACGTTGAATTACTCAATACTAACGTAGTTGCAAAAGATAAAGGCAATGCACTGAGGCAAATAATTCAAAAATTTCCCGCTGAGGTTGAAAAATGTGGAGGAATACAGATTTATCAAGATGGTGACTTTTCGTATACTTGATATAAAAGTGAGTGATTTTAAGCAGGATGTAGCGGTGCGGTTAAAGGTGGTTAAATAAGAGACAGCGGGGAGTCTATGCTCCTCTCTTTTTTGCACAATATTGACTAAAATATAATAAAGTGGTATACTAAAGATAGATAAAAGAAAGGATGTAGTGGATATGAGAAATTATTTACTAACCTATGTACAGAACGGTCATGCAAAATACGAATGGTTTGAAACAGTAAATGAGATGCAGGATTTTATTGATGTGACACCTATTGACCGTATATTCGAGTCCTTGAAAATTGAAGGCTCTACAGAAGTGGAAGTTAATTTTATCAAGAAAGATAATAAGGACTAAATAGTGTGTAAGACACTACGAAAAACGAAACAAAGGGGGATAATCTATGAGTAAGAAGCCATTGTTTTTCATCTACCAAAACGGGTTTAGACAGATTTCGTTACCGCCTAAACAAGAAGGGTATAGAAATTTTGAAACTATCAATATAACTTCATGTACGGACGGCTGCTTAGTGACTGTAGATGGGGATATGGAAGAAGCAGCAGATAAGTTAAATGAGTTTATAAATCACCCTGTCGTTAATATCTACTGCGATACAAACAGCATTAGTGAGGGTGATGTATTTTTAGGGGCTAAGGTGCAAAAAAGTAGCTATAACGGGGAACTTATCTATTTAAACTACTAAGGAAGTATCTTAGTAGTTTACTTTACAATTTTAATTTAGTAGAAAAGGAGCGTTTGTTATGAATCTTAAAAATCCTAACAACTATGCAAATATCAAACAAAAAATGAAAAATAAAGAGCAAAGACAGAAAGGGAAAGAATACATTTTCAAGAGTAAGAAAACAAAAAAGAAAAAATAGGGGTGTAGCAAATGTGGGATGTGGTTTTTATTGATAGGAACAATATAGAGCATACAGGGATTGTTTACGATGAAACTAAAGCAGGTGCAACACTTAAATGTTTTGAGTTGTTTAATTGTGCCATTATAAAATCACTCATCAAAGTGGGTTAATATTGGTGTGAAATGAGGGATAAAAGGTGAATACTGAGGTACAAATTTTAGTAGAAAAGACAAAGGAAGTTTTCCCGAAGGCTTATGTAAATAGTAGCAACGAATTAATATTCGACCCTAGAAATAATCTGTATTTCAGATTAGAAGATGTAGAAAATCGTTTGGATTTCATCTGCAAGATGTTCGCGTGGTTATCGAGACCGATTAGTAAAAGCTTAAGCGAATATAAATCTAGAGAAGTTCTAAAAAGATTCAATCATATGTTAGGGACAAGCTTCACAAAGGCTGAAATGTTAGTGATTTACAACTACTTAGGGAACGATGCAAATAGAAAGTTATGTGTGAGGTTTATTGAGTCTAATTACGATTTGTCGTTGATGGAAGAAAGGTAAATAAACAAATGAAATAGGGGAAGGGGGGTTTGTAGATGAGTTGTATTAACATACTCAGGGAAGATATACTAACAATCCACAGAATAGAAGATACAGATGTCCGGGAAATCGGGGATGTAATTGAGTACCTTGGGGATACATTCCTTGTGTACTCTATTACAGATGTGTCAGTTAGAGCTGTGAAGGTTGTTGATAAAAGAACTAAGAAATAATGTGGGAATCAAACAAAGTAGGTATTAGGTAGAGTATAAGGAGGCGAGTCTTATGTCATTAGAGGTTAGTGGCGTTGATTGTGTTATGAGCAGTGAACGCATTTTAAAGCTTGTCGTGGATGCTTCAAAACAAGATATGTCAATCTATCATGACGGGGAATTCACCTACGCCAGTAACGATACAACGGGTGAAACAATTGTTATTGAAAAAGGAACATTGACTATAAAATTTGTAGATTCGGGTGAGACTGTTGATAAATAGGATAGTTGAAGATGGTGCAAAGTGTCCAACCTGCAAGTTAAATCATCTAACAGTGTATATGAATGATGTTGGGGAACGGTTATCTGAGTGTTCCCACTGTGGTCATTACGTTGCAGATGTAATGCCGAGAGTAGGCAATAAATTAAATGTATATGTGGGACATGCGAACAGTTTTAATTACGTAGATGAATTGTATAAGCCAGTAAAGGGTAGCAGTATGTATACGGAGAATAATGTGGTGTTGCCGCATGAGGAATCGGATAAACCATTTGACTCTAGGGAGTTTTTAAAGACCTGTGATGTATTTATTGCTGAGGTTTCATATGCAGCGACTGGTCTGGGTATAGAGTTGTGTTGGGCAGATATGTTTGGAGTTCCTATTGTATGTGTGTATAAAAAAGGCAGTAAAGTGTCAGGCTCTATAGGAGTACTAACAGAAAGCTTTGTTGAGTATGACTCTGAAGAGGATATGGTACGTAAGATAGAGAATGTTATAGCGATGTATAAAAAAGAAGGTGTTGAAAACGGCAAACTCAAAAGAGCATCTAATGAGAATGGTGAAAACCTGCAAGGATAAGGTTAAAGAAATGAAAGATGTATGTAAGAAATTTGATACCGACTACAATAGACGATTACTTACATATTGGGAAACAAGGATGGTCGGTTACCAAAACGAACTTGACCGAATCGAGGAACGGGAACATGAAAGAGAAATGGGATACTTAGATACGTAAGTTTGCAGATGAGTGACAGTAGAGGGTGTGCGAACACTCTCTTTTTCGCATACTATTGACTAAAATATAATAAACTGGTATACTAAAGGTAGAAAGTTAAGCAAACGAATTTGAAAATAACCTTAGGAGGGGTAGTAATGAATACATTGCCTGAAATCGTTTCAAATATCTTAGGTTTGTTTGGGGTTGCATTTGTATCTTTAATACTTACTGTGGTGTATGCGTTTTTTAAAGTGAAATAGTTTTTAGTTACGTGTAAATGTTGACTAAAATATAATAAACTGGTATAAATTTAAATAAAATTTGATACTATAAAACTAATAAATAGGGGTGCTACTATGAAAGGCTTTACGGTAATCTGCAATTCTTGTGGGAACACTGTAAATTTAGATAAAGAGATTAATAAACGACATAACCTAAAAGAAGGGTTGTCGGTCATGATTCATTCCAATGTAGAGTGTTTGTTTCGATGTTGGGAGTGCGAAGAATCAGCGCTACTAAACGATAAGGAGCAAGAAGAAAAGTCGGAGGGGTGTAAATAATGAAGCAGCCTAAAATTAAAATATTTGGAGAAGAGCATAAGGTCGTGGGTATCTCTTTTGATGCAAAGACCGGGGTAATAGATAAAATCACATATCAAGTCAAATTACACCAGAACAGGTCAGTGTTCAGAAGCGATACGGTCATTTCTGAAACGTTAACAAGAGACGTACCTATTACAGAGCCTACAGTTGTACCGTTTCAAGACTACATATATGCTCCGGACTTAGAATCGCTTCTCGTAGAGTAAGAATAGACTGAGTTATTTGAGTGATTGACTGTCGGTAGTTGGTCGCACGGAGATATATAAAATAAGGAGGTGCATATAGATGCTTAGTTTATTGCTTGGGTTAGGTTGTTTATTAGAAGACAATAAGTTGTTGAAGATTTTGGGTACGTTTCTTAGTTTATTTAGTGCTGCAGGTATCTGGTTAGGGGTGAAGTAATGGATGGGAGGGTGTATTCCCTCCTTGTATTGTGTTTTCAGAATTGAGAATGTACAAAACCAGTAGATGAGGTGTTGCTTGTGAGAACGGAAGAAAAGATAAATGAAGAATTAGCAAGTTGCAAAGCGAAGAGAGACTTTTGGAAAGTTAGGTTTTCTAATTTAGTAGTGGAAGAGTTTGATGGTCAGCGTAGGGGGTACGAGGATAACTATCGAATTTGGGATGAGAGGGTTAAGACATTAGAGTATGTTCTTGGTTTACGTGATGTTCTATAAAATGGCGATAGGAGGGTGTTTATGCGCCGTAATTGGGTGTTTAGGTTGATTGTGGTACTTATCCCTTTACTGCTTGTCGGTGAGGTTATTAACTATACCCATGTGACGACAGTAAAGGGTCGGGTGGTCGATAAGTATACGAAATTGGATAAGGAGCAAGAGAAAGACGACTTCTTCATTGTTGTAAAGAAGGATAATGGTGTGGAACAGGTGGTTCAGAATAGCGATAGTGTACTTATGTTTAAGTTCGATTCGGCAGACGTGCAGGCTGCGGTACATAAAGGGAAAGACTACGAATTTAAACTGAGAGGTTATAGGATTCCAGTATTGTCATTGTTCCCTAATGTAGCTACGGTTAAAGGGTTATAGTAAACGAAGTAGGGGGGAGTTTTAGGTGAACGAAAAATTAAAAGGAACAATTCGAGCGCTACAGGAGATTAAAGATACGGGTGAAACAATTGTATTTAACGGTGATGTAAGTGCGGTCACAGCTGCCTTGGATGCCATAGGGTATAAATACACGGAAACAGCTAAAAACTCTTCAAATACGTGGATTGCAATTAGATAAATTACCCGGTTAGAGGTGGGATGGTTTTGGAAAGGACAGTCGAGTATCTAAACAGGTTAGCACAGGAACTATACCAAAAGTACTGGGGTTTAGACCTAGATATCCCTGTTGTAATTAATCCTAGAATGAGAAAATGGTCAGCAAGATACAACAAACAGTATGTATTTGATACCAGAAACAATGTGGTAGGTATAGCGGGTAAGAATATAGAACTTAGTAAGTTTTTAGTTGAAAATTATACTGATGCAGGTGTAGTGGATTCGTTAAAACATGAGTTATGTCATCATTCATGTCTAAGTAGAGGCAAACCATATACGGACGGTGCGAAATATTTTGAATCTGAGTTAAAACGCATAGATGCATGTTCACATTTACATACAAGCGAAGAGATTATAAAAAGAGGGCATGTGAGGAGGGGAGTCTAAAGACTCTCTTCTTTTTTATTCAAACTGTTGACTAAAATATAATAAAATGGTATATTTAAGTCAGTTAGAACAACCATAACATTTAGGAGGAACACATTATGATTACAACTGAAAAAATAGAAGGTATTAAAACATCGGAGACTGTTTCAGATATATTTAAAGTTAAACGAATTGGTGATGGTGTGTTTACGATTGTTGGGTTCAATTACGGGGAAGAAGAAACGAAGATGGAGAAAGGGACTGCTTCGGAAGTTGCTGAATTTATAAACAGCTACTTTGGGTTAAGAAAGTAATAAACGGGGGCGATTAGCTCCTTTATTTATCGAAAAACATTGACTAAAATATAATAATTTGGTATACTAAATACAACTTAAATCGGAGGTCGATGTAATGAACGGGTTTCTTTGGCAAGATGCACACGATGGTGAAAGGTGTAAGTATTGTGGAAGTAGATACAATGTAAGGGTACTCGTATATCGTGGGAGAAAGGCGCAGGCAGGTGTATGTACCAAGTGTGGGGATGAAGAGGTAACGGCTGCTAGCTTATATAAAAATAAGGTAAACAAGAAGCAGTATGTATAAGGAACTGCTTCTTTCTGCTATATGAAAATATGGAGGGGTTCAATTATGAAACAACGGTGGAGAAAAACAAAGATAAAAATGAAGCCTTGGCTTTGCGATGGTTGTGGGTCTTTTACAAAAGTAGAAAAGGATTACGAACCGAAAATGTGCTGTAACGGGTATGAGTGTGGTTGTTTTGGAATGCCTATAGAGCCTGTCTTCTGTGATTCGTGTGAAGAGAAGTTCTTTGGGACTCCAAAGGGTTAAATGTCTGTATAAATAAAAACAGAGACGGTAGCATCTGCTTATCGTCTTTTTGTTGATAATAAAGCGAAACAACAAGCGGTTAAAGTCGTGTATACTGATGGTAACAAATAAGGCAGGGATGTGGAACAATGAGTCAATCAAACAATGAAGATAACAATAGAAATCAAGATGGATTAAGCAAATTTTTTGGGACGGATAGTAATGTAGAATTTCATGATAGAGCGGCAGTAGAGGCTTTGTTTTCTGATATCATCCCGCTTGATGCGGGTACGGGTAACGAAGAGGAAGCAGCTGAAAACGCGGGAGATTCGGATGAAATTTTCGATTTTGGGGACGTTGAGGTAGATGAAGATATGGAGAGTGTGAATGAGGATTTTGATGCACCTGCTTCTACGTTTACAAGACCTCCGCAGCAAACGTCATGCAACCCCTTGTTAGCACAACAAAATCGCGGTCATGTAGCGGTAGTGGACTGCAAAGTACAGGTAAATGAAGATGGGACGCATGATATCGTATGGAAAGCCGATAACATTGCATTAAACGTGACAGGTGTTGTGGTTCTAGATTTATTTAGAGGGTACGTGATGACAAGGCTAAACCGTGAGTTAGAAGCCTCCGGTGTAGTTGAGGCGGAAGATATGAGTCAAATTGCTACAGAAACGTTACTAGGGATTCAAGATGAGTTATTACATATCTACGGGCAGGTTAAAGGGTCAGTGGAAAATAAGTACCGAGCAAATCTTTACGATGCCGAGGGTGGTTTACCTTATGTGGGGGCTAGAAAGCCGAAAGATGATGGATATGAGTTTATTAATGTAGGTGGAGCGTTACGTGATGTGGGGCTGATTACACTCGTATTAATGGCTAAATACATTGAAGAAACGTATACAGGGAAAGGGATGACTGCTCCCGATACGTTTGCGCTATTTAGTTCGACTGGGAATCATAGAAATAGCGTGTTAGCGATGGATAGAAACGCTTATATACGAGCAAGTAAGTGGCAGAGCGTATTATCACGTTTACGAAGATTTTAAAGTAGAGGCTCCCGTGAGGGGGTCTTTATTTGTGTAGGAGGAAAGTATATGGGGTTGTTTAATAAAGATGAGAAAAGCCAAACAAAAGGGCAAAAAAGACCGAGTCCTGTAAGAAAAAAGAAGCAGGAGCCTAGAAAAAAGAGGGTAAATAGGGACGCTGAGAAGGCAGTTAAGAGGGCAAACTCTTTGCTGTGGTTGGCAATCGTAGCAATTTCTATTCTGGTTATCGGTTCGTTGAACGATTTAATCTTCGGACAGAAGGTCGGAGATGCGTCTAAAAACGGTGTGAAGCAGGAAATAAAAACAACAGGCTCTGAGGTGTCTGAGGCTTACATGTTAATTGATAGACTTACAAGTGGTCTAAATGTTAAAGAACCTGCAGGGACTGTTGGTAACGGCGTTGTAATGGGTTACCGTGCTGAGTTTGGTAAGAAGGATAAAGAGGGTGACTTGGTTAAGGTGTTAGTACTTGTCGATAAGGCAGGGTGGTTAGACCTTGAGGAGGATGAACAGAAGCAATTGGCACAGAACGCCGGAAGTGGAGCTAATGACATTGCGGATTATGTAGGATTACAAAAGACGGGTGCTGCTTATATTAGCCTTACTATATTAGATAATAAAAGCGGTGAGCAGTTAGCGAAAAGCCAAGTAGGTAAGCTGAAAAAACAATGAACATGATAGACAGAGTGACTTGATAACATTATGTGATTATCAAGTCACTTTTTCATTTATACTAGGTATAGATTTAATTTGTAAGTTTGAGGTGATGATTGTGCGTGAGAAATGTGAACGATGTAGCGGTAGTGGTAGGTTGTTTCTTAAAACAGGGTCAAAGATGGAAAAGGTAAAATGTCCTGTTTGTAAAGGGAAGAAAACAATCGCTACAGAGGATGACATTATCGTTGAGGATAGAAAAAGTTTAGAGAAACTATTTGAAGAATATATACCGAACGAGTATTTTCGTTTTGATAATTATAATCGTAAGAAGTTAGAAAAGGGTATGGTTATACCTCCAAGTTTACGGGATGTAACAGTGGAGACGTATTTTGAGTTTATAGATATCATGCTAGCAACCTTACTCATGGGTGGGATTCCAAGGAAGTCTTATATGGTGTCTGCGCCGGATATGATGGGTAAGAAATGGTTTGCGTATACGGCAATTAAAAACCTGTTACGTGCGGGGTTAAAGCCTACAAAGTTGTTAGACAGTAAAGACTTATATGAGCTGCTTGAGAAAAGACAGTTTGGGGAACTAAAGAAAGAGTTAACGGGAGATGTGGCGTTTTTAACGCTAGGAGGTTCACCATCTAGAGCGGATATTGTGGTGCTAAAAGAAGCGGTAGATATCTGTGAACGTATGGGAACGCCTATGTTTGTTATCTCGAGAACAGACGGAGCATACCTAGCTCGTTACGATGCATTCTTAGCAGATGCTATAGGGGTTAAAGCTACGAAAGAGGGAGACCTCGGTCGGTTAGAGCAACAAGGAATATATGGAGCAACGGCGATGAACATTAGAAATCATTTAGCACAAACGAGAGGGTAGGGGGGACTAAGGTATGTCATTTGTAATAACAGAGGCAGAGATTTTTAAATACATGCTGCCGAGGGAAGATGAAGATATCCCATATAAAAAGAATACGAGTATATTACTTTCTCGCATTCCCGTAAATATCTTTAAAAACGAATATTGGGTAATGTACACTATTTTGGAGAAAGCCAATCAGATGAAAGTGCGGTTGGGGTATGACCAGTTCCACCAAATCGTACTGAGCAATTTATCGGTTATTGTAAACAGCCCTAGTGTAAGTTTATTCAAAGAAGATGGGTTAACGGATAGAGAACTACAGGAAAAATTACTGGATTACTTGCTTGCAGAGTATGAGGCATTAGTTGAGCAGCCGATTATGGAAGACGAGTTGGAAGGTAACATGAACCTGTACATCGATGCGTGGGCAGAGGAAGCCATGCGTGATGTAGCAGCTAAGCAAATGCAAATTATTAATGAAGGATTGAAGATTGGGAAAACCTTCTATAAAGGGGCAATCGATGCACAGGTGTATGCACGTAAAGCATTCGATAGAATCCGTGGGTTAGTGGATGGAGATGAGTCCTTACTGAGTGAGTCTATTGATACGTCTAAGGATTCTGTAGCAGATATTCAAAGGAAGATGCAGGAGCAGGAGTTAAACTCAGTACCTGTTGCAAACTCTGGAATTGATGCGATTGATTCGGAGGCAAGAGCCTATTATAAAGGGGAAATTATTACGATACAGGCGGGTACAGGGGTAGGTAAAACTCGTTTTGCTGTTAACATCTCGTATAACGGGATGGCTATGGGAAGTAACGTGTTGTATCTATC
Organism: Bacillus sp. NEAU-Y102; assembly: GCF_054788175.1. Lineage (NCBI taxonomy): Bacteria > Bacillati > Bacillota > Bacilli > Caryophanales > Bacillaceae > Bacillus > Bacillus sp. NEAU-Y102. The sequence continues at coordinate 171,512 of NZ_JBTWFK010000007.1, forward strand.
GTTTGAGCAGAAGTCTACTCGTATATATCCAATGTTCTTAGCTAGACATATCCTAGAGACTGGGGGAGATTACCCAGACCTTTCGGATAAAGATTTAATTCGTGGTACATATAGTTTCGAAAGAGAGCCAATTAAGGTCGAAGCAGAAACAGATATGACAGAGAGCGAAAACTTAGGAAGACTACGTATCGAAGGGCGTTCATTACGTGCTTCTGAGTTACGTGATTATATCAGCCGAGTATGGGATGAAGGTTTCCATTTCGATATTCTGGTTATTGACTACTTCGGACTATTAGATACGTCTGACAGCAATAACAGATATAATGAATTAACAAATGCAGTAAATATGATAAAATCCGAGGTTAAGAGCTTTAAGGGTGTTGGATTCCTTGCTATTATACCGAATGCATTGAAGCCGGAGGCTGAGGCGGAGTTAGCTAAAGGTGGAGATGGAGTACAAATTTCTAAAATTGGTGGTACAGAGTCACAATATATTAACCGTGCATCTGACCACGTATATACACTTTATCAAGATACAGATATGAAGAATGACTTTGAAATGAGAATTTTCCAAAGTAAGATGCGTTTAGGGGATGCAGACCCGAGCGTAATGGCAGAGGTGTCTTTAGGTAAATGTTACTTCTGCGATAAAGAAGTTGATGAGACAGACGATGATGACTACTAGGACTTGGGTCTATTAAGTTGAATGGGGTGTTAGGATTGGGGAATGTCGGGAAATGTATTCAAGTGGCAATTGCGACACAAGAGTTAATTATCAGTGGGTGGGTATTTGTCACTTACACACGAAACGGAGAAGAGTGTGTAAAGGAAGCTCATAATATAATTGATGGGACTTTTGTTGAGTTTAATACGGATGATGAATTTGTCTCATGGTTGTTAGATAAAGCAGCTGCTTTACGTGAGCTAAATAAGAGTCAAGATGCAAGTAACGGGGGTAAGTAAAAAGTCGAAGTAAGTAGGGGTGAGGAACTATGGGAAATCTCCCATTATTTATGGCTCTAGGTGTAGCAGCTATGGGGTTAGTTTCGATAATAGGAGTATGGGGTGTATCGGCATCAGGTGGTCTAGATAGTGATAAGATTAAGGCATCAATTATCGGGACGGTAGTGTTATTGGCGATTACTGTACCAGGAAGTCTTTATTCGTACTACAGTTTAGACAATGCAGATAAAGACTTAAAGCTGAAGGTAGCAGCCAAAATGGATGAGCTAAAGCAGGAAGAAAATAAAATGTATGTATTGTTAGAACGTGAGCTGCATGTCAACAAAGATAAGATGATTGTAGAAGATGCAGATGGCTATAAAAAGGTCACATCAAGTGCTGGTATTTATAAAGTTAAGTTTAAGTATGATGGTGAAGGTAAAATACAAGAAATTGAGAATACCAATAAGATTAAGGATTAAATGAAGATGGTCATGTAAGTATAGGGTGTACTTGCAGCTAGGTTAATTGGTTTGGGTAAATATAGGACAAGGAGTGTAGGGTTACATGGATTACATACCGTTTGAAGATAGTAAGAATGATAACTTTGGTTTTTATCTATTGGATGATGCGGTGGAGGTGCAAGCAGACGATACATTTTATTTACTGTCCAGTGGGGTGCAGGATATTATAGAGGCGAAGAACAAGCGAGAGCTTGGGAGTAAGTTGCCTTTTAAGGAGAGTCATTCTTCTGGGGGTTGGTTTATGTTATCTGATAGTGGGGTGCAGATTAAACAGTCGTTAACATATGGGTTCACTAATGCATGGCTTCCGCATTCTTGGTTAAAGCAAATCATTTACGAAATGAATAGAAAGATGCGAGCAGAAGGAAGATGATAAGCAGGGTGCGGAGCCTTGCTTATTTATTTTGTACAATAGAGTTAAGGGGGTGATTGTGTGGAAATTATTGAAGAGCAGCTGCAGAAAGCCCGGGAAGAGTTAAAAGAAAAAATACCTATGTCAAAGTACTTGATGGATAACAAACTGGGATACGATTTAGGTGAAAAAGGGAAAATAAGGTGTATGGTACATGATGATTCGTCACCTTCGTTCTTCTATGATGATGAATTGGGTACAGGAAACTGCTTCGGTTGCGGTGTAAAAGGTACGGTACTTGAAATTCATTATGCTAGGATAAAGCAGGAAGATGAAAGGTATACGCAGGTACGTGCTATACGGGATTTAGCTAAAAAATATGGGGTTAAAATTCCTAACTTATATAAAAGAGACATGAGCCGATATGGGAAGAATCATATAAACCCTTCTAAACGTCAGAGAGGTTCTGGTATGACGGAGGATATGTATCGGGTAAAGGTTAATGATTTAACAAAACAAATAAACGCTGTTGAGGATGTAGATATCCGAATGAAGCTGTTTAAGGTTATAGATAATATGTGGTTAGGAAATACAACGGCGAAGGATGCACATGTAGAGCTGCTTAGGGAGCTGAGTGTCATTCGAGCAGAGGAGCGCCGTAAGTTGTTGGAGGGAAGGAATCGTGAAAGATAGACGGAAGTATTACGACTTAGTACACAAGCGTAAGAAAAATCAAACGGCAGAGACTGGGGTGAAGCCAGACCCCAATAAAATTACGTACCCTTGCTATCTGTTTTTAGACCAATCAACACGTACAGGGTATGCATTGTTTGATGGGGATTCGAGGTTGATTCTGTCTGGGGTTGTTGAGAAGGATGCAAAGGAATCAGTAAGGACGTACGGATTTGCTCTAGCGGATATGGTTAGGGAGCTAGCTCAGACGTATCAAGTAAGTACAGTGTTTCACGAGGAAGTATATGATAAAGCAAATATGATAACAACGGAAACACTAATGTATATTAAACATAAAATACAGGATATTTCGTATACGGATAAAGAGATTGAAGTATTAGGTCTTGACCATATGCGTTGGAAATCGGAGTTAGCGAAGCCTGAGAAGTTCGTGAAAACAAAAGACCATAAGGTGCAAGTACAGAAGTTTGTAGGAATGGTATTCCCGTTAGTGACTATGTTTACAGACGATGAATCGGATGCAATCGGTATGGGTATTGCGGTTCTCATGAAGCAGAGAAAACGGGGTAATTTCTTCGATGTAACAAGGTATAATAAAAACTTAGCAATCTGGGATTATATTGTAGAGGGTGAGGTAACACCAGAAAACATTCATGAGGTTATTGATGGGATGCGCAAGCCTGTAAGAGATGCGTTTGAGATAGGTGGGGCGTTCGAGATTCCTTTAGATTCAAGGAAGCGTGTAGATGATACGTTTAGAAAATTTCTATCTCACAGGGACTCTGTTGTATACACACATATACCTAAGAAGTATAAGTACTGGGGTGTTATGCTGCTCGATAATGGAATCAAACCAAGTAAGTTAGTACGGGAAGATGAATCATTTACGGTAATTAGCTGCCGTAAAAAGAGACTATAGAAAGAGCAGAGGGGCTGAAATAGATTCAGCCCTATTTATTTTTATAAGGGGAAAATCTTTAATTCAATTAATAGGAGAATAGAGAGGTGTAAGTATGGGTGAACGATACGAGGGGCTGCAAGAGTCCTTAAATAAATTAGGTAGTTTGGTAGAGGAAGAGAAGAGTAAACAGGAGGAAAACTCTGTTAATGAAGATGCACCAACCCATGAAGAGGTGGATGATATCTTTGCAGACGATAAAGATGATTTCGATGTGTTTGGCGCAGCTGCAGAGGATGATGAAGGGTTCTCTTTAGATGATGTTGTGAAAAGCAAAGAAGGAGAAAATATAAACAAAGAAGATAATGAAATGATACCTGATGTGTTTGATGCTGTGACAGAGGGTGCTGAGGATAGCGAAAATGGGGTTGAAACGTTTATAGGTGTAGATTCATCTTCTGGTGTTGATATCGTCTTAGAGAGGGAAAGCAAAGGCGACGTTGAGGATTTTGGTAATATTGCTGATTTAAGTCCGTTTGATACTACAAATGATGGAGATAGCGATGTACCTGATGGTTTTGATTTCGGTAGCGATGAGTTTGTAGGTCAGATGGAAGATGGGGACTCTAATGAGTCGGTAAGTGAAGTGGAAGGTTTTGATTTCGGTAGCGATGAGTTTGTCAGTCAATTAGGAGATGAGGATTCTAAGGTCATTGAGTCATTTAACGAGGTTGCAGAAGAGGTTAATGCTTTGGTAGAGGAAGATGACGGACTTAGTGAAGAGTCATCTGTTGTTGAGAATTTCAGTGACGAGGAATTGGCTGAACCCGAGACTGTGGAGAGTGTAGTTGCAGATGTTAAGGAAGATGTAGAAGGCACACTCGCAGAGGAAGTCAGCATTGAAGAAAAATCAGAACCGGTAAAACTGGTTAAAGATGGAGTAGAATATCACACAACTACAGGGTCTGTGAGAGAAGACATACGTGTAGTAACCCCCGAAGATGCCGAAAAGGATGCTCTCAGAAAGGCTGAGATAGAGGCTTCAATTGCGAGGGCGAAAGAGGAAAAAGAGAAACTATTCGGCAATCCGGACGTGCAGGTCAATTTGGATTACGTGTTAGAGGATGAAGAAGGTAACCACATCGAGGCGAGGAACCATGAGGGTACATATCTGATTGACGTTGTGCCAATCGATAAAATTAAAGGTGTTGGAAGTGCGGACGATATTGTAAGGAAGGGTGATTTAGAGTTAGCTGCCTTACAGGAAGATATTCATCGTTTCGGTCTGCTTGAACCAATCCATGTTGTACCTCATAGACATGTAGGGTTTAGGAAGGACGAAGATAACAACGATATTTTGGGGAGACCTTTATACAACCGCTATTTGTTATTGAGTGGTAGAAGACGTTTAGAGGCTTGTATTAATCTAGGGTACACAGAAGTTCCAGTGTTAGTGGATTCTACAGTGCCGCCAAAACTAATTAAATTCTATGAAGCGTTAACAAATAACATGAAGGAATACACATTCCCAGAAAAGTTAAGTCATGCAAACTTCCTAAAGAGAACACAGGAAAATATCACAAATGATATGGTCGAGAGTATTTTAAATTGGCGTTCTGGGGAGTATTTAAAGGCACAATATATTGACCAGATGAAGAACGATTACCCGGATATTTACAGACAGGTAGATATGAGGAAGATGTCAATCGAGCAAGGGTTTAAAAAGCTTGAAAAAGAGATTGAGAAAGCGGAGAAAGAGCTGCAACAGGCTGAAATGTCCGAGGACGATATCGATGAAAAGTTACGTGAAGATAGCAAGGATGAGTTAACAGAGTTGCAGGTAGATAAGCAGCAACAAACGGTAGGAAACCGCCATATTCTTGACCCAATGATTCGTAAGTCTGTAGAGGTTAGGGATTTACATTGCCAGTGCTGTGGGTACGGTAAAGGGGAAGAGGATTTCATGGGTGTGTTTAACGTCCATCATATTATTGCAGTGCAGTACGGAGGTTCTGACAGCAAGTTCAACTTAATTCTGCTTTGTGCAAACTGCCATAAGCTTGTACATGACTATGAAGTTGGGAAATTCATTCCGGCGCAGCAAACTTATGATAAACGTAGCGATGTAAAACATATTGTCGTGTTAGGAAATATGTTGAAACGTATGCGTGGTATGGCGTTTGAGGTGATACGTAAGAACCATGAGGACTTATGGAACTTAGTAAATAAAGGCACACTGTCTATCGGTAAAGCAATACTAAAAGCAGGAATCGATTTAAAAGGAGAGGCAATGTTTGAACCATCTCCTTATGAGAAGTTCAAAGAAGCTACAGTTGACTTGGGCTTAGGTGGAGATATTACAGATGAATTAGGGGTTATTGAGTGGACGAAAGAGGACGATGAGCAACACGAGGAAATTATGTCTTATGGGAAGTTGTAAATCTATTGGAAATGTATAAATAAAGGAAATACATGCAGTAGGGATATCGGGTATAGAGTTTAGCAGTGGTAGACAGTAAGTGATAAGGAAACAAATAAAACCGTCAACGTTTTTTGGTACTATAAAGTAAACTTATTAGGAAACCGAGAAATGTTGGGGGTTTTTGTATGGCTAAGCTACAAATGGGTGATATCCTCTTAATACATCTTGATAATCCGTACCATGAGTGGAGAATACGGGATGTAGCTAGACGGTTAAAGTACCCCATTAGAAGAATAGATGTGACAAGCAGTACGTTATCTAAGGTAAAACAGTTTCAATACGCTTCTTTACATGCCGGAAGGGAAATTATCTGGTTACGTGTTGAGAAGAACGTAAAGGGATTTATAGATGTTATGCAGCGAGTAAGTCCTGCGAAAAGGGTGTACGTAATTGAACTTAAGAGTCGTGACCTTGCAAAAGATTTGATTCGAATGAAAGTAAAAAGGTTACGGGTTGTGCCGTTAACTAAAGTAAAAACGTTTGATGATAAGCGAGAAGTGTTACGTAACTTACTAAAGCGTTGGGGAGCAGTTTTTGAGAATCAGAAGACGGAAAAAAGTCTTATACGCCTTATGATTCAAAACGAAGATTCTTGGGACGATGTTCGAATCACTGCAGAGATGTTTTATACATCGGGGCATGTATTTAACTCGAAGGATGTAGAGGATTTATACCCGGATGATGAGCTGTACAGGTTAGATGAGTGGTTTGATAGGATTTGCGAAGGAAATGTAAAGAGAAAAACCATTCAGATGACGCATTACTATACGCAGAACCGTGGGTACACCGTTGCATGGCTGATAAATAAATTACGGGAAGATATAATTAACCGGAGCTATGTATACCAAGCGTATCGTAAAGGGGTGCTGCGAGTACCTACAGAAAAAGGAAGACTACAGGAACGATTAGATGCAGTTGGTTGGGCGGATGGTTTACCACTTCTCGATTTAAATTTAAATCAGCAGGAGAGGTATATCAGATACGCACAAGGGGTTTCATATCGAACATTCGTTGAAATTGAGGAAGTTGTTTTCTCTGGAAGCGAATTTGTGCAGGATGTCGATAGCTTGTATGAATTGATGCTAAAGATAAAGGAAATATTTACGAGGTTAGAGGTTAATGACTTGTTAGATTAAATGTGGAGGGGAAGTAAGGATGGCGTTAACTAGGGACAGTTTAACAGATTGCCAATGGAAAGTAGCTAACGGGGAAGTTGTTATTGTAAATGGATTTATACAAGATAATCCGTTTGCACAAACATTAAGAAGTAGTAAAGCAGCGCAGTGGATGTTAAACAATCGGGAGAAGGTCAATGCGAAATTGGGGAAACTTCTTTCAGATTATGCAGTGCAGGGTGGGGACTACCAAGACTGCTTTGATTTTGGGTTAAGTTATTTTACAGATAGAGATAGTCGTGTGTTTAAGCAGAACTTCCACGGGAAGGGAACAAGCTACAACGTAGGTGCGTACGTAATGAGTAATCTAGCGAACGTGGTAGAGTCGTACCGCAGTAAGTTAAGTCCGAAAGATGTGAAGATTCTACCTATGTTGACGGCGGATGAATCGGAAAGAAATTGTACAGGACACTTGGCGGATATGGTTACGAGCTACAAGGAAATGTCGCCCGAGGACTATGTCACGTCACAAGACTACGAGTACTGGGATAACTATTTTGAGGGTGTTGTTGACTGGTTTCGTGAACATGCAGAGGAGCAAAAATACGCTGCGTTTAAGCATGATGAATTTGTGTATTACATGTTCTTGGTGAATCGTTCTGTAAGGTCATCTTCAAAAGATGTGGGGAACGCTGCTATTATGGAGCAGTTAAGAAGTACTGCGGAGTTGTGTGGTATGGGTCAGGCTCTTGCCGAGTATGTGTATAAGAAAATGAAGAAGGATATAAACGCTCATGAACCTTGGACGTTCGGATTTGCACAGGGGATTCTTGAGATGCTTGAAGCAGTTAAAAATGGTTGGAAACCGGAGTTTCTAAGGGGTGAATAACGTATGGGTACAAGTTTCTACGAGGGGTTAGGGATATTTGGTTGGATTGCTGTGGCAATTCGAATAGCACTTGTTTTATCTATTTTTATGAAACCTAACTGGTGGTTTAACTTTGAGGAACGAATGCCGAGATTTAGTATGTTTGAAGATTACTTATATACAGGTTCCCGCATTTTCATCTTCATGGGGTTACGCCTTATTGTGGTATTTTGTGGTATTTGGGTATTTACAAACCTGTTGATACTCATAGGCTGATAGAGAATTGAGCTGAAAAAGGAGAAGATTAAAACTGTACTTTGATAACAAGGGTACAGTTTTTTGTTTTGTAATCCAGTATTATGTGTGTAGGGAAAACATTAGGGACTGGTGATAGGTGTACCCATTTGGCGTTGTATAACGTAAATAGGTGTAATGGTATTCCTTTTCGTTTGCATGCGTGTCAGGCGCTGATAGGGGTCATAAAGGGGTGATGACTATCGGGGATTTGATTCCGTTATGTAAGTATGAAAGGACGCTGATGTGATACAATTTGTTGGGGTAATTCAGCAGGTGAGACGTTGTGGCGAGCTTAGATACTGGGAAACTAACATAAAGGATTGAGAGAGGAAGATAGTTATGTATGAGGTTTATTTTGACTATAAAGATATTGGTGACCAATTGTTGCTTGGAATTGTGGTGAAAGAGGGCGCTGATACAATTATACAGGATAAGAAAACTGTACCAAAAGACCCGAATTTGTCTAACTATGAATATAGTTTAGAGGCGTGGAAATGGGCATCTCAGGCAGTTATAGATGAAGATTTGGATGAAGTAAAATTTATGAACCAAAACCAGTATATATTTGACTGGGCAGGTAAGCGTAGTTATTCAGATATACGTAAACCGTATTACGAGGTTATTATTCCAAACCTTGATGCTATGGTAGATGTTGGGTATCAAGTTGGATTTGAAGTGATAAAAGGAACAAAGAATTTAGCTAAAAAGTATTTAAATGGTATGAGCAAAGGAGTTACGATTGCAGGTAGCTTTAACAGTCTCTTTCAGCAAGCAAAAATTGCTGAGAATCCTATGGATAAAAAGACGGCTAAAAAGGCACGAGGAATTTCTGCTCCAAGAGGGCTAAGAAGTACTTCGGATAGCGGAATGCCAACAAAGAAAGCGGTTGGCGGTAATGTGTTAAGCTTAGGTAGCAATAGACGTAAGAAAGCGTAGTTAAAAACAGGAGGAGGGGGTGTACATGGTTAAAGTCTATGAATTTAAGGAAGCACGTAAAACAAGGGTTGAACTTGATGGGACTACGTTACGGATTCGGAGAGTTGGATTCATGTCGTCCCTCGATTACTGGTTTAACGGGGATGTCACTTTCGATGTGCTTGAACTGTTAGGAATGGAGATAAAAGAACCGGGGTTTAGTAGCGGGTTTATTCATTTTATTCTACCGGGAAGATGTTCTTCAGTTGGAGGCAGCTTGTTACTCGCATTAAACGATAAACATGCAGTTATATTTACAGATACTGAGTACGGTATGATACAGGAGCTTAAAAAGAATATAGATGACTTACGAGCGCTTGAAGATAAACGCAAACGAGAGGCTGCTAAAATTCAGGTAGATGCTGAAATCGAGCGGCAGGAGTGGTTACTATCTACAGGACGTATAACTTTGGAAGAGTTCACCGAAAAGAAAAAGACTTTATTAGAATACAGGAGGATTAACACATGAAGATGGATAATACAGAATCTATGTTTTTCAGATTGTATATGGTGAATGGGAAGATGGATGTATTGTGCTTAAACAGTAAGACGGTACAGTCCTTTGAAGAGGATTATTTCATGACTGATGAGGGTGGGCATATCCTGCAGTTTGATGACGAAGATGAGGCAGTAGCGTGGTTATTGGAGAATATCAAACCTGATTTACTTGCTGCTAGATATCGAAATAAACTAGTCAACCCTAAACAGAACCGAGAGTACTGGTTAAAGGATAAAGAGGGATATGCCTTGGATATGTATCGACTATACGTGACTGGTGGTAAGGTGAGGGTTGTACGTATTGAAGATGGGGATGAATCGAAATACGATAAGAATAAATTCATTACCGATAGGGATGGAAGTAGTCTTATTTTCTATTCTGAACCGTCAGCGGTTGAGTGGATGCTCGAGAACGTAAAACATGGGTTAACCCATAGCGAATACTTAAGAGCGGCAACAAGGTCGTCTGATAGGGTCAGTGATAATCTGGACTACTGGTTGAATTAATACATACGGATGGAGGTTTTCGGGTTGTTAGGGTTATTTGGGAGAAGTAAAAAGAAAGAAATTGAAATAGAAGAAGCTAAGCCAGATGAAAGTTGTTGGATGGTGTATATGGCGGGAGGAAAATTACATGCACACCTAGTGAAAGATAATGAGACGTATAAGGAACGAGAAGAGCATTACATGGTTGGGGAGGATAAAAAGCCGTTGCAGTTTCCAGATAAGACGGAAGCAGTTGCTTGGATATTCGATAATGTGAAACCAGAATTGATAAATGATGGCTACAAACTTTTACCTAAATACAATCCAAACTATTTTTTAAAGAAATAGAAGAGGATAAGGCTGCCAAATCGGTAGTCTTTTTGTTTAGGGAATCAAAGGTATAAGGTATAGGGGATGTAAAAGAATGTTTCAACATATAAAGGGTAATGTAATATCTGTGGAAGCAGAACTTCTTGTGAACGCTGCAAACAGTAAAGGGTGGATGGGCGGACTGTTGGGGAGGGTTATCCTTATGAGGGGTGTAGCAGAAACGATACATTACGCAGACCCTAGTATCGAAAAGGAAGCAAAGAAAGAAGCAAGAAAACGGAGTGTAGGTTGTGGGGATGTGTTTCTAACGTCTTCTGGTTCGCTAGGATTTCCTTCGGGGTTATTGCATGCGGTGACGATGGAAAAGCCCGGACAAACGTCTACTCTTGATGTTGTAGAGAAGTGCTTGGAGAATATAGTGAGGCTCTGCGAAGAGGAAGAGGTTAAGACGGTGGCGATACCGTTACTTGGGGCAGGTACGGGAAAGGTTAAAGATGATGAGGTACTTCAGTTGTACGAAAGTAAGTTAGGAAAATCACATCTGATTTTCTACATTGTGATGTTAGGTTCGGGATATCTAATGAGATAAACCTTTCTTACCTTTCAAAAGTTGACTAAAATATAATTAAGTGGTATAGTATAACCAACAAGACAGTAAAGGGCGGGTTCAAATGGCAAAATCGAGAGATATAACAAAAGAAGATGTGGCGGTATGGAAGAAAGAGTATGAAAGTGGGGCTTCATTACGTAAGATTGGCGAGACACATAATGTTGATAAAACTACGGTTAAGTATCATCTTAAGGGAGTTGTAGAGTTCCGTGAGAAGTCACCGTTCAAAAAGTATGCGGATGAATGGTATCAACTACACCTAGAGGGTTGGACGAATGCTGCAATTGCAAAGAAGTATAATGTAACAAAAACTACTGTTTGGAATATCCTTTCAAAAGAGAAAGGGGTAAAGAAAAAGGCAGGCAGAAAGAAATATGCACATCTGCTCCCTACGTTTATTCAAATGTATAAGGACGGGGCTGACCTTACGGATATTAGTAAAGCAACAGGAGCTTCTAGACAAACAGTGTTGAACTACTTAAACGATGAGGGTGTTACGGCTCGTACGTATAGTGAAACTTCTCGTATCCATGAGGTAAAAGAAGATTATTTTGATGCTATTGATTCGAGTAGAAAAGCGTATATGTTAGGGTTAGTGTTTTCTTCTGGAACGCTTTTAGAGCATCACAGTTCTCAGTCGTTGCAGGTATCAGGAGCGAATGTGAAAGCACATGTTATAGGTGAGGTATTTCGTGAGTTAACAGATAGAAAATTAGAGGATATTATGAACGATGGGGATAAATATAAAGACCGTATTTTCTCGCAAAAATTATATACGTCTTTAAAACGTCTAGGAATGGGTCTTAGGGGCGAAATGACGTTTCCAGACCTTACGGGTGCATATCGTTCTGAGTTCTTGCGTGGCTACCTTGTGGGGCGTGTAACACTAGATGAAAAGTTAAATAATCTCTTTGTAGCAGCAAGACCGAATAATGTAGGTAAATTACGTGACATGATTGTACAGATTGTGGGGGTAAACTCGGACGCCATTAAAAGCTTTACGGGGTCAGATGATAGGATTGTTGTCTATAGAAACGATGAGGTAGAAAAAATAATGAAGTTTGTGAAAGAGACTGGTTGCTAGTCTCTTTCTTATTTACGATTTATTGACTAAAATATAAATAAATGGTATAGTAAAACAAAGACAAAGAAGATGGAGGTAGGTGGTTATGGTGAAATTGAAGGCTATAAGTTCTGTATGTTTTAGACCGTATATGAAAGCAGGGAACATGAGTATTGTCGAGGTAAACAGTACAGATACTTCTGCATATATAAATGAGAATTTTATGGTAGATGCAAAGGGAAATTACGTGCAGTTTGCTACAGAGGGGGATGCAGTAATTTGGTTATGCGATAACATAAAAACGGAATTAATTCATGGGGAATATGTATCAAAACTAATCAGACCCTCTAGCAACCGAGAGTATTGGTTAAAGGACGAAGTATTGAAACAAGAAAAAGTATTACATATAGGTTCATCTAAGGTGTTACGGGACACACAGGAAGTGGAGCTTGGAGAGGTAACAGCTGAAGTGGTAAATCTGGTAACGTATCGACTGTATATACAGAAGGGTAAAGTGACTGTGGTACGTATACTGGGTGGAGATATATCAGAATACAATCCGTACGCATTCATGGATAACGCTGATGGAAGTGAACTTGTTTTCGATAGTGAGGGAGAAGCAGTTGATTGGATGGCTGCTAAATTAAGAATGCGGACGATACACCCGGATTATTTAGAGAAAGCAGGGTACACGGTGTACAGTGAAAGTGTAGTTTCGGGTAATTCTGGGGAATCGTATTCACCTTCGGGATTCTCTCGTTGATGGGTTGCGTTTGCATCCTTTTTCTTTTGCAAAACATATTGACTAAAATATAAATAAATGGTATAGTAAGGAAAGAACAGAAAGAAAGTGGGTTGGGTAAATGTATGATGGGGTGTACTATAAACTTATGGAGGTAGATGACAAACTGATGGTCATTTGCTTAGGTGACAGTGATGAAATCAACTATGACCAAGATAAATTCTTGGTTACACCTAAAGGAACGCAGTATAGATTCGAAACGGAAGAGGCTGCGCTTAACTTCATGAGGTTGTTTGTAAAACCGGAGTTAATTCATGATGACCATAAAGAGGCACTACGTGAATTGGAGATGAACGTGGGGTCTACGTCACCAAAACATAATCCGGATTATTGGTTAAAGTAAAAATTGGGGGAGATACATATGAGAACAGATGTTAAAACAACGTCAGTATGCTTTAGACCTTATGTTAAGGCAGGTAAAATGAGTATTATTGAGTTAAATAGTGAAGACCCGAGAGTACGTAGAGAGGATTACTTCATGACGGACGTAGACGGGAATTATTTGCAATTCGCTACAGAGGCTGAGGCAGTTGCTTGGTTATGGAAGAACGTAAAGACAGAATTAATCCATGCTGATTACCTAGATAAGTTAACCAAACCTGCGGTCAACAGAACGTATTGGTTAAAGGACGAAGTACTGCAGAGAGAGAAGGTGGAGGGTAGTCATTTAGATACATACCGACTATATACTTCTGAGGGTAAGGTCGATGTTGTACGTATTCTAGATGAAGATACGTCCGAGTATGATATGGACAACTTCATTACAGATAGAAACGGGTACAGCTTAATTTTCTCTACGGAAGATGAGGCAGTTGCTTGGTTACTGGAAAATGTAAAGCCGGGGTTAATTCATCCTACACGCTTGTTTCCGGAAAGAGATACGGAGCCAATGAAGGTTAAAGGGAATCTAAGTTACTGGTTAAAATAGGGGTGCGCTTGCATCCCTTTTCTTTATGTAAAAATATTGACTAAAATATAAATAACTGGTATCCTTTAATGAAAGATACTAGTAAAGGGCGGGTTCATATGGCGGCAAAAGGGGCTACTCCAGAACAGGTAGGTATGTGGAAAGATGCTTATGAAAGCGGGTTGTCTTTTAAAGAGGTTGCCCGTAAATATGGTGTAGATGCTACTACGGTTAGAAGGCGTTTAAAAGATAAGGTTGAGGTGCGCGATAAGGGTACAAGTAAGGAGACAGTAGATGAATGGCACCGTTTATATACAGACGGCGTAAGCAAAACCGCGATTGCAAAGAAATACAAGGTATCTTGTTCTACAGTTTCAAGGGTGTTGGCTAGGGAAAAGGGGATTAAAAGGGAAAGACAGGGTAAACGGGTATTTGAACATTTATTACCTACGTTTAAACGCATGTACGAGAGTGGGTTTGATTTACGGGATATTAGCAACGAGACGAAGGCTTCCCCCCAAACGGTGTTAAATTACCTAAATGAAGAAGGGGTAACAATCAGAACGTACAGTGAGTCGCTTCGTACGTATGAGGTGAAGGAAGACTACTTTGATGTTATCGATTCGGAGAGAAAAGCATATGTATTGGGGCTTATCTTTGCTTCGGGAACGTTGTTAGACCATCGAAACTCCTACTCTTTACAGATAATTGCAAACACACGGGAGGTAAATGTGATTCAAGAGATATTCGGGGAGTTAACAAACAAGCCAAACGAATCGATTTGGTTCTCGGTGACGGATAATTGCTATAAAGACCGGATTTTCTCTAAAAAGATATACGATAGGTTAAAGGAATTAGGGTTGGGGCTTAAAAACGAGATACGTATGCCGGATATAGATAAGAAGTACAATAAAAGTTTTTTAAAGGGTCATCTTGTTGTTAGTGCAACCTTATATGTAAAGCAAAACGATATAAGGGTCGGGTGTAGACCGAATATGGTCGGGGCGGTTCGGGATTTGGTTGTTCAATGTGTAAGGGTAGCACCAGAGGCGATTCTAACTTCTTCCAGTATAGGGAATGCGTTCCTTGTGTGTCGAAACGCAGAGGTAGAAAAAATAAAAGATTTCATGAAAGGGACTGGTTGGTAGTCTCTTTCTTTTTTATACAATTGTTGACTAAAATATAAACATTTGGTATACTAAATGTAGAAAGTTAAGAAAAGGGCGTGAGGATGTGTATAAAAGAGATGATGTGGTGTACTGTCCGTATATAAAGGAGGATGGTAAAGTTACTGTCTTGCGTATTGTAAACGACAATAAAAAAGAGTATGTCGATGAGAACTTTATGTATGATGGGGATGATTTATGTTTGGTCTGCTACTCTACCAAACAAGGTGCAGTGGATTGGTTAAATAAAAATATCAAAGAGGAATTTATTGACCCTAAGTATTTAGTATAACTATAAGGAGTGGTTTACGTGTTAAATAATGTGAGCTTAGCAAAATCTATTTCGGCAAATGTGGCGGACTATATGATGTCCGATGCAGGGATTACGGTGTGGCGAGGGTTACGTAGTGAAAACCGAAATGTGGAGGAACATATAGCAACTGTCGAGGAGTTAGGTGATTCTTTATATCCGGTTGTATCTAAAGTATTGGATGTCATCGATATTCCAAGAGATGTGTACGATTTGATGTGTTTAGAGGTAGCGTTTAAAGGGCTTATAACGTCTGTCTGGGAGGCTGTATGGTATAAGTGGTCATTTGCCTTTGATAGCTACAAACGCTACAAGGACGGGTACACGCTGCTGAATACAAAGGGTGTACATGCAATCCACATCATGTTAACGGATTGTGTAGATTTCTTGGATGATAAAATGGAGATTCCACAGGTTCTTGGTGGTGTGGCTGAGGACTTTAGAAACAAGTTAGAAAAAAGCCATGTAAACGAGACAGATTGGTTAGTGGGTGGAACATTCCACAACCTTAAAGGTTCGGAGGGGTATCAGCAAATGGCAGATATGCTTGAAATTCCTGATATATTACATAAACAAAGAGCTGGGGAAACTACTGTGGGTACTGAATCTACCGAAGGTGTAGCAGCTTGGGAAGAAGTAAATACTGTAGAGCATGTGAGTCGGCATATTTATGTTATGTACTTAGGGGATGAAGTGCCAGAGTATAAGGTAATTCGAAACCCTGAGGGTGAAGGTTGGGTACTGGCTAAATTTGATGATTTTATAGGGGAGTATACGGCTTTCAATGATGATTTCGTGTTTGAGTCAGAAGTGGCAGCCATGAGTTACGTAGATGGATTAGTGTAATAAAAAAGTAAACCGTAGAGCTTAACGCCCTGCGGGTTTTTGCCTATTATTGACTAAAATATAATAAACTGGTATACTAAACACAACAAGAGTAAAGAGAGGGGACGGTTTTATGTTTACCTATGATTTTGTAAAAACATACAAAAAAGGCTTATGGGTGTATTTGTTTAAGGTAAAGGTAAAGGAATTGTTGGAAAGCTGTGTAGGGAATGAGTATAACGCTATAGATAACCCTACTGGATACGCTGCAAAGGTTACAGATAAACGTGTACGGGAGCGGGCGCAGGAGATTGAAAGTATGGGTAGCATTTTCCTTGTTTTAAAAACTATAATGTTGGCTACAAACAAAGATACAATTCGAGATTTAGATACTTCTGTAGCATTCGAAGCGGATTTGCGGGTTGTAGGTGGTCATTTAGATGTGGCAGCACTTCGGTATTTAATAAACAGCTATAGGGAGTCTGGGAGTGAAGATGATGTGGAAAAAGCCAATGAGCTTAGGGAAGCAGATATTCCAGTTATAGTGCTAGCGGTTGGTGATATTCAAAATAGAATTTTTGAATTACAGGCGTATATTTCTATAAACGAGAGAAATAAAGAAATGTCAGTTCTGAGGGCAAAGAAAATGCTCAGGGACTTACAGGGCGTTGGGCTACCTCCAGATTATAGGTTAGAGGATGTGCGAAAAGAGTTTGTGACGCAAATTTCATTGTATTTAACAAGTGCTGATAGTTCTACGGTATGGAGTACGGCATGGCTTAAGGGCGATGTGTTAGATATTCGAAGTATGCGTGAGTCATTACTTCCGGTAGCCGATAAAGTAATAGAGGCGTTGGGTGATGACGTAACGAGTGAGGATTTGTATGCCGCTATAAATAGTGTGAAATATATGGTTGATAGTGCTTGGAGTATGGTGAATTATGAGTGGGGTTCTGCATCTAATTATGATAAGGAAATAGATGAGGATTATGTGCTGCATAAAAGTTTGGGTATGTATGTCATCCATTCCTGGTTAGCAGACTGCATATGCGGATTCGATATGGATGCTGACACGGTTGAAAGGAAGTTAGAAAACGTTAACAATCATACGTATGATGCTTTCAGAGATGCAGTAAAAGAAAATAAACTTGATTTTGGTTGGGAGTGGCATAAGTCTGCAGCATTCGGTACGTTAACCTTAAACGATGTAGACAGGGTTAAACATTATATTAAACATGGGGAGTTCCCAAGTGAATAAAAGACTATCGGTAGAGATAGTCTTTTTTATATGAAACTAAGAATGACGAGTAACAACAAATAAAGGAAGGTGTTGAAATGTCCGTACAGTTTATTGATGAGGGGTTATACAACGGATGGGCAATCTATAGGTGTCAAATACGAGAAGGAGTGTCTCCGAACTGGTTGTATATGGCTGCCGAGGGAGTTTACGGAAGGATACACGACAAGGCAGGTTACTCGGATAAGTTAAAGAGTTTGGTGGTATCTATCATCAGTGACTTAGGGACGGTAGACGGGTATCGTTCTGTGGTACATTCGTTTATTCCGCTTGTGGATGCAGTTATGTCCCATATTGATTTTCGTGTACGTTCGGAAGAATTAGGAGTATCTATGCTCGACGGGGCGTGTATGCGTGAGGTGCAGGATAAATTAGCAGAACTGGTGTTATTTACATGGGTAAAGGCAGAGCTTACATGGTTAGAGGCTTGTGAGAATCCAAGGTACTTGCTTTGGGGACGGCTTGGCGCATATGTACTGCATACGGCAATAGCGGACTTTGCTGCGGGAATCGATATTGCGGAAAAAGTAAAGGGTAGAGATAATATTCGAGATTATATAAATACAGTAACTGCTGTCGTTCGTAGGGATGTTGTGAACATGTTCGACAATAATACAGTAACGGCGGAAGATTGGTTAAAGGGTGGAAAGTTTGATGGTCTAGACTCTGCAGAGGGTTATGTGAAAGTAAAAGAGTTTGTTGCTCGAGGGGAGTTCCCAGTGAAATAGGGTTCGGGGCTATCTGATAAAGGTAGTCCCTTTTTATGTAAGTAGAAATCGTATACTACATGTAAATAAATTGAAAAGAGGGGGATGGTTATGTTCAACATACGGGGAAAGGTAAAAGAGGGTTTAAATAAGATAAAAGAGCGAGGTCTTACTAATAAGTTCATTGTAATAGATGGGACAGCGTACGAACGATTACCCAAGAATTATGGGGATGTTATCGACGAAAGGAGTAAGCGTGGATATATCAAGTGGTTGTATGAGGGGGAGCATGCAAAGAACAACCTATACGGGTTATTAGCGTTGTCAGAGGAAGAGAGTATTCGGGCAATTAAAGTAGAGTTTTGTAATCAGTGGGGTGTTCATCATATCCGTATTGAAGTGTACGCAGATAGTTGGGAAAAGCTAGATGTTGTAACAAACATATTCGGGATACAGAAGAGAGTGCCGTGTATGGTTACGCTAGGAGAAAAGGAACATAGGCAGCTAATCAAAGATTTTAAAGAGGTAAAGGCAGTTCTAAGGGTCGTCTGATGTAGGTGGCTCTTTTTTGTGTACGGGATTGTGTTACAATTTCAACAAGTAAAGGAAGGTAAATTGGTAGGGAACAAACTATTGACTAAAATATAATAGAATGGTATAGTATAGACAATAAAAAGCAAACAAAGGGAGAGGGATTGGAATGGAAGTACGTGAGTATATTCAAATGAGTCAGCTAGGGTTACAAATGTATATGTTTTCAGTTACTGCAGGGGATTTAATTCAAAATTATAAGTTAGATATACACCATCCTGAGACGAATCCTATGGGTTATCAGCGGGAATTAATACCTACAATCTATCGAGATATGGCAAATGCCGTATTAGATACGAACGGTAGAGTTATCTATCCGGAACAGGTAATTGGTGCAATTGATAAGGAAGATGTGCGAGTAGAGAACGGTACGTTACATATTTCAGATAAAATTCGTATTGTAGCAGAGCAGTATATTGTGAGGGCGTTAGATTGGTCGATGCAGTTAACGCATAAACGCGGTATTGATAATGCTGATGAGGTAAGGAAGAATATCAGCGGTATGAAGCTACCATTTACGTTGTTAGTGATTGATAATGAATTAGAACAAAAGCGTTATGAGTTAACCACATTTATTCATGCAAACGGCGGGACTAGCGTAGACGTAGCCAAAAAAGTAAAAGAAAAAATGTTTCCAGAGGTTTTAGATTACCTAAACGATGAGAGTAAATTGTATAGAAAAATAGGAGAGAATGTTGCAACGTTTATTAATGATAAGTCAGATTTAAGAGTTTGGCGTGGCTCATTATATGTAAACAGGGGCGGAGACAACAAGGTAATGAGGAAGTCTGGGTTCGGGAACTCTATGAGACCTATTATCGATAAGTATGTGAAGCAAAGAGGTAAACTGGAAACATTAGAGCAAATCAAAGAGGTTGAGGCGGTTGTGATTGCTATTGTTTCCGGTGGTTGGGAGATTGTCTCAGGTAAGTGGGAAGATGCATTTAACATGTACGGTGGCTTTAATGCAAACTATATGATTCAGAAAGCTGCGGGTGTCCGTATTATTCATTCACTTTTAGCTGATTGTATGCCAGATTTCGAGACAGGAAACGAAGTGTTTGCTACTGTAATGACGAAGGTGGTTAGTCGGACGTTACATAACTTTAAATCTATGATTGACCAAAGCCCTGTTAATACGTATGAGTGGCGCTCGGGCGGGGTGTTAAGTAGTTACAAGGATACAAAACGTATAGAGGCTGTGAAGGGTCAATTTCAAGCCGAGGAGTGTGAAAAGTAGTATGGCGGCTAAAACGAAACTCACGTTAGAGCAGTTAGAGTTACTTAAGAAAATAGCCAGTAAAAAAGATAAGCTATTTGGCGTACCTCGGTATCTAGCAAAAGATAGTGATGGGGAACTAAGGTCTTATGTAGGTCGAGAGCCTGTGAGGGGTTCAAATGGTTTCTGGGGAGGCGGTTTTGATGTCGTTCCTTACGAAGATTACACGGGTGTAGAGACAGGTATTCTTAGCTTTATCCAGACAGAGCATGAGTTGCCATTTGATATACAGAAAATGATACGAACTGGGTACGTTATGACAACGGAACGCAATAAGTTGTTAGATGTTATGGATAATCGTCAGTTACATGAGTATGCAGGTTCAAAAGAAGATATAGGAATTTTTATCAATGAGTGTTTAGATGATAGTCAGACAACGGTTATAGGGAAGGAATCGGAGTTCTTCCCTCATGGGGTTAATGCTCCTGTTATATTTGTAAATATGCCGGTAAACGCTGAGGGGTTATTGCGTATGGTGACACGTACCTATCCGATGCTAATCGTAATAGATGTGGTGGGAAATGAAGATGCTTATGAACAAATGAAAAGTGAGATACATGGGTTAAACAGAATGGGACACCCAGTTATCGTAGTCAAATAGTATAGAGACTGCCGACGGCAGTCTCTTTTTCGGGTATTTGGCGACTCTTGGGTGTATTTCTAAGTTAGGTGTGGTCGCCACAGGGTTAGTATATGCAGAAGGGGAATAGAATATACACAGTAGACAGAACGGGGTTAGCTAGGTTGTGTAGCCGATTACTTTAACGACTTACTATTGACTAAAATATAATAAACTGGTATATTATAAGTAACAAAAGAAAACAAAAGGAAAGAATTGAAAGGGGTCGTTATACTATGTTTAGTACTGTATATGATATTCGTTTCAAAGGATTAAGTTTAGATGGAAAATGGTTTGAGGGTTTAGTTGATTTTAAACACGTAGGGCAAACGGTAGCAACGTTTATTGATAAACATCAAGTGAAGAAGGATACAGTAGGTCAGTATATCGGTATGGATGGAGAAAAAGGAGAATTACTCTACGTAGGTGATGTGGTTAAAGTTGAGTATAAAGAGTTCAGTAAAGTTCCTGCGGTTATTGAGTGGGACAGAGAATCTCGTAGTATTAAACTAGCCGTTTATGATAACGTAAAAGCCATCGGAGATAAGCCTTATGATACAATGACGTTAGAAGGTTTTATGGATGGTGACCTAGAACGTATTGGTAATATCCATTCTGATGCAGATAAAGCGGTGTGGGGAGCGTAATAGCTCCCTTTTTATTAACAGATAGGAGTGGTAATTGTGGAAGTGTTAACATTAAAGACAGTAAATGTGTTGATGAGGACGTTATTAGACTGTGTGGAGAAGGAAAAAGAGTTATCTAGAGAGTTAGGTATCGATTCAAAAGTGTTTGAGCATCCAATTCGAACGTTGAGTCAGGCTCTGTATAAGACGTTGCAGTTTAAAGAGTTGCCCTTTGGTGGAGGTTTTAGACGTAAGCCAGAAGAAGGTGCATTGGAGTATGAAGACTCTTTATATAACCGTGTATTGGATGGGAAGTTAGGTATATGGTCGTTAGTAGAGTTTCGTAAGGAGTTTGATGAAATATCTGCGTTGTATGAGCAGAATCAAATTACGTATCACGATTTTCATAGCCTACGGTTAAAATTAGAAGCAAAATATGAAATATATAAATGATGGTTGTAAATGGGGGGTCATTATGGACGAGTTGGTAACAAAAGAAGAAAGAGAAACGGTTGATATGCTAATTAGGGTTATGAAGCACAACCTTGATGTGGAAAAGAAGATGACGGAGCTAACAGGTATTAAGAATGATATGTTTCGTTATCCGTTAAGCCAGATGCAGGAGGCAATATTTCGAATACTAAACCTGCAGGACACTGGGGTAGGTACGTACGATTCTGGGGTGTTTCGCCATGTATTTGAGTCTGAGGTAAGAATCTGGGATGTTGTAGATTTTATTGTTGCCCGTAATTTTGTACGTGATAAGTACACAAGGTGTGAGATTGATAGGGATGAACTGTACGAAAAGACGGCAGAGCTTGAAGAAAAATACGGACTTGCAGACTAGGAGGGGTACTGTGCTTACGATTAAAACAAAGAAAGCCGTAAATAGGTTAGTGGAATCTATTAAAGAGTGTGTAAGGAAAGAACAAGAGTTGACTGATACGTTTGGTAAGGAAACAAATGTATATGAATCTGCGGTACAGGGAATGGCGGATGCAGTATACCTGTTATTGGGTATGGTTGGTGAGCCATTTCGGGTACACTCGGTTCGGGATTGTACAGGGTTCAAGTTGGTTGTTGAAGGAGGTTTGTTGTGGGAACATATGCCGAGTTACCAGAAGGATTTCGATGCTGTAGCGAAGGTATATAAAGCAGGAGAATTAAGTCTGGACGTGTTGTGTGATAAGCATGATGAGATAGATAAGAGGTATGGTGTAGTTCCAGTATTATATCGAAAAAAGTTACCAGTATACATGCGATAGGAGGATTAAATTATGGATAAGTTGAAATATGCCGAGGAATTTTTAAGACGGGTATATGCTGCGGGAGTAAACGAAGATATTAAAAGTACCGAGGATATGATAAAAGAAGAATATACAAAGATTCGGGACTTGTACGTATATGCTAATGCCTTAGAGTTTGTGGACTATCAGGATAAATTTCAGTTGTTCGAAGGTGTTGGGGATACGACAGTAGCGAGCATTCGAGGGTCGTTAAGTTCCTTTTGGGGTAGGGCTTTAAAAAACAATGAAGATGTTCGTGGGATTGATACGTTCACCTTGGCGTTTGATTGGATGAGGAGTAAATATAAAAGCTATGTACCAGAACCGGTTCTGGTACGTGATATTGAATTAGTTTTCTATAGGTACAAAAAGGATTACATACGAAAAATCGAGAAACACAGAGAAAACTATCCGGATGGACATAAGGATGCAGCTATTTATTGTGTAAAGCTGTGGCTAGAGAACGATATAAAAGGGTTAAAGATTTGTTGTGAAGCCTTGGATGAAAGTTCATTAGAAATGTTAGAGTCCGGTATGGGTTACTTATCTAGAAAGCCTGAGGAACTTACATTTAATGTACATACATTAGACAGACGTATGGACGAATTAAAGAAGACAGTAAAAGGTAAAATTCAATATGCGTTAGATAGGGAAGACTTCGATTTAATAGGGTTGACGAGTGGCAGGTATGTGGAACTTGTAAAGGCAGTAAGAAAGTATAAGAAAGCGATTCAACAAACGTTGTAAAGTAAGTGGAGGTAAGGCTATGAACATTACATATGTAAGAAAAAGTGCTGATTTATTTGAGGAAATCATTGTAAAGACTGCGATTTTTAGATACAAAAAGAGCAATGGGGAAAAGGAAGATGTTGAGTTTATCCTGCTTGATATTCCAAAAATACGAGAGTCTTTAGTAAACCAAACAACTAGTATACATAAGAAATATATGTTACTAGAGTTATGGGAGGAGTACCAAGAGAACCTCGAGGCGTTTATCGATGCCGCTATGGATTATACAGCTAGTGTAAACCGCTATAACAAGGCGACAAGGGCGTATAGCGAGCTTACACTTACAACTAACCCACAAGAGGTCGTCATGCGTGACGTAGGTATATTTAAACGTCAGTATAATCAAAGCAAGTTATTACAAGACGCAAGGAAGATGGGAATTTTCCTGCAACAGAATCCAAAAGACGATTATGATATGCCAGATAAAACACCGATTAAAAAGAGTTAGGAGGTAGCAAGGACGTATGGCTAAATATGTAGGAGTATTCGTAGTTTTATTTTGTGTAAGTTATGCGGTATTGCTTGGATTGACTGACTTAGGTGCATGGGATGCCTTACGTAATGACGATGCGGTGATGGTTGTTATGCAGTCTAAGGTGGTACTTGCAATGTGTGTAGCTTTAGTATTTATAAGCAGTGGAGGACTCATGTCGTTATTAAAGAATGACATGAAATACATCGTTAACGGCAGCATGATTGGCGGTGTATGCATGTTAGGGATTATGTTGTGGGATTTCGTAAGTAAAACAATCCTTCAAAATATATAAAGGCTAGGTGGTTAAAGTGGCAGCAGCTTCAGTAAAGGTTATTGTGGACGGTGTAGTGTTGCGTATACATGGTGGGAATCGTTCTTGGGTTCGAGATATGTACAATGAGTATCTGAATATGACTTATGAAGAGTTTATAAAGGTACATCCAAGCGTTACAGAAGATGAATTTAAACGAGTACAATTTGTGGTTAAGTATAATAAGAAAAGCAGAGGTAGGCATCCCTTAGGTGTGACAACTCGGTTAGAGTTACGTGCTAAAAATTGGTTTGGGACTACATATATTAAGATTACAGATAAAATAGCGAAAAGTAGTGTAGAGATTACGTCATTACACCTAAGGAAAGTTGTGAAAAGTAAGAGTACGTCTGGATACCTTCCGAATGGAGGGTGGACTAAATCTGGTGACAGATTTACAGTGTATAACGAAGTTGATGGACGTAAAATCGAAGTCACGTTTACGATTAGGGAGTTAGACTCCTTATTAAGTTAGGAGGCGTTATTTTGTTTGAGGACGAGGTAAGCTATGAGAAAGAGTTGCTGAATGTGGGAATTGATGTGCTTTCGCATACAATGGCGCTTACAAGTAATGTGTTAGTTTTTAAAAGGGATAATATGTATTGGGATGAAGGGGATAAGGATTTTGAAGATAAGTATAGTGCGGGACTTATCCAAGATATAACGTACGCAATACATAACCTTCCGAGGTCAATTCAGCGGCAGGATGAGGATTTCATATTAAGGGAGTTAGGTAGTCTATATCGTATTGTGGAAGGTGTAAATTTTGATAGTATCCCTTGGAGAAATAAGCGTTTCTTTACCGGTTACTGTTCTAGAGTAATAAAGGCAGTACAACCATATGTTAAGGTAAAAAGTGAGTAGGGCTTCCAATCGTGGAAGTCTTTTTTGTATTCAGAAGATGCAGCGATAACAAACGAACGTAATTAGGCAGGTAATGGTGGTATTCTGTCAGTAGGGAAGTAATTACAGGAAGGTGATGGGTGTGAGATTTAAAAACGAAATTTATCAGTGTTTTATTAAATACAAGGACGAGGCACGATTGGTAGAGCATAAGAAAAATAAAGGTAGGGAAAACGTGCTGCCATTCTATGATATGGAAGAGGGTACGTTCCGTAGGTTACTAAATACGTATACGTGGTTAGCGATGTTCAACTCGCCTTACTTACGTGTAGAGAATCTTGTACATAAGCCAACAAATGAGGATATTGTAGAGGCGATGGAGTTGTTGCGAGAAAAAGGTGATGACTTAATTGTATATGCTAAAAAACATCCCAAAGGGGATTTACGTACGGACTTAATGAAGATGGCTAAAAAGGAGATAGATTGCGCAGCGTATTATATCGGGTTAGCACAAGAGGACTTCTATAAAGATAAAGAGTTGAAAACGATAAAACAGTTTGAAGAGGTAGAGTAAACGAATAGAGGCAGGCGTACGCTTGTCTTTTTGAAAGGTATAATATTGACTGAAATATAAATAAATGGTATAGTTAAACTATAAAATAAACAGTTCGGTAGGGGGAATTGCAGTGGAAGGTAAAAAGTATGCTTTAAAGAGTCAGGGTACAGGACAGGGGATACATATGAGAGACCCATTTCAGGAGTTTGATTTTGCTATTTTCCGAGGGTCATTCGAGGACTTTGCTGATGCTGAGCTGCAAGAGATTCGAGATAATCCGATAATGGTCATAAAAGATGTACTAAGAACGGAAGGTTACATTCGAGTAATTTGTAACGATAAGCGTGCGTTTGCGAAGGATTACATTTATACGGCAAAAGAGGTAACAAAAGAAGACCTTGCGAGGTTAATGAAATAGGGGTGGTATTGGTATGTTAAAAATAGTTACGACTACAGAGAAGTTGGTAGCAGGTTCTGATGCTATGTTTGTGATTAAAAGAATTGAATGGCAGACAGGTCTAGAGTCTGTGAAGTTTGAGTTTCCTATGGTAAATACGGCTGAAGTAAACGATGCTTTCAAAAAACAAACAACGGGTGTCAGTGAAAAGAAGGGGTCAGTACGTGAGTGGCTTGATTATCAGTGGCATGTCGGGTTGTTTTTGGATACGGTGGAGAATTTTATAGCCCATTCAAGTTCGTACAATTCTATAATTAAAGACCTTACAGGGGAAGATGGAAAACTTGACCTTACTAATACGATTGTAACGGATGCAAAAGCGCTCGTAGTCAAGCAGGGAGAATTAAGCAAATCACTGGGGTTAGTGTTGCATTTACAGGCGTTTCCTGAGTCTGAGTATAACTTCACTAATGAACCGGTGGCGCAAGTCATTGAGGGAAGATACCTTGTAGTAGATGTTGAGCTGCTTGATGGTACGGTAGTTAAGAAATGTTCGGTATTTAGTGCCGATGTTAGAGGAACAGAATGTGCATCTAATACCGATGAAGTAAAAGAAATGTTTAAGGTGTACCCTTGGGGAAATAACGTAAGAGAAATCCATTTACAGGGGTTAACTACAAGAGTACAGATAACAGTTACACCGAACGAGGTAAAAGATGTAAAAATCTACTGGGTAAACGCTAAAGGTGAAGTAATAAAAGGAGCGGAGAGTAGATTATGCTAACTGTAAAAACGGAGAAACAACGGCTTATAAGTACCTCTGATGAACGATTTGAGTGTGGGCAGCTTATCCGAACTAAAAAAGGAGTGCAAACGGTCTATGAGTTTCCGTTCGTAGATAACGATAAGGTAAAGACTGCACTGTTAAAGCAGAAGACGGGGCTAGATACTAAGTTTTATTTGTTTGGGGAGTGGAAGAATTTCCAAAGACACGTAAAGGTATTTTTAGAAAAGGCTGAAGGTTTTGCAAGTGCTTGTACTGCGTATGCTGCGGAAAAGGAGAATTTTACAACAATACCGGGTTGGTTTGAACCATTGGACGTTATCTGTAAGGATGCAGAGAAGTACATAGCTATGTATGAGAACCAAGGAACAATTAACGATGCAATGCATTTAGTGATACAGTTACAGGCGTTTCCGGGGGTAGAATATCCGTATCAGTTACGTGAGGATGAAGATGACGAGGTAATTTCCGCCTTGGTTATTGATGTTGAGCTTGTAGATGGGACAATTCTTAAGAGCTGCCTTGTATATAAAGAAGATGAGATTGAAGGTAAGCGTTATGTAAATGACGAGGCGCTTATTGATAAACTGGTAACTACATACCCGTACGGGGAGGCAGTAAATCCAGTACATTTAAAAGGGTTAAAGAGTAAGATACAAGTTACGGTAGAGCCGTCCAGTATAAAGAGATGGGAGCGCCGTTGGGAGTATGTGAATACGTCTGTTTTGTAAGGAAGGGTGAAATATACCCTTTTTTACGTACACATTATTGACTAAATTATAATTTTCTGGTATATTTAAACCAACAAATAAAGGAAACGAGGGGATTTGTATATGTTACGTGTAGATGTGGTGAAGAGACAAGGTGTGTCTGAGTCCGATGAGTTAATTGATTGTGGAATGGTCGTTTGGAGTTTTGATGGAGGTACATGCGAGGTCGCATTACCTGTATTAGATTTAGAAAAAGTTCGTAATGTGTTGGAAAAGCAAAAGACGGATAAAGAACGAAAAGAGGAGCTTTTTTCTCTGTGGAGCGTTCACCAAGAAAAAATTGAGTTATACCTTGAGAGTGCGAAAGCAGTTGCGGATGCTTGTAAGACATATAGTGTTAATCGCTCAGGGTTTGCAGATACGTATGCAAAGGATGACCATTGGGAGATGGTTTCACATGATGCAGTTGATTTAGAGGTTACACATGCTAGTGATGTGAGTTTGTACCATGCGTTAGATATGGTGGTTAATATGCAATGCAAACCTAAAGAGGAATACCAAGTTTGGGATATGAAGAAAGATGGGAATAAAAAAGAAGCGGTGTTGGTTAACATCACGTTAAAGGATGGCTCTACGTTAAAGAATTGCGAAATACTTAGAGGTACTAGCTTTACGGGTAACGAGGCAGTAGAAACAGAGTTAGAACTGGAGGATTGGTTCTCGGTAAATACTTCTGGGGAGCAAGAACGAGTAATACTCGTTAAGACACAAAGTCCCGATGTAGTTTTAGAGTTAGAAATAAAACCATCGATGGTAAAGTCTTGGGAAGTTTGTGAAGGAAGTAGATTGGGATTCAGTAAAATACATACAGTAAGTTGTAAATTAAAAGGGTCGAATAGTTTGAAAAGTGTTCCGGGAGGTGTTCTATATAAAGAGCTGGAAAACGGAAAATTTGAGATTGTTAATACGGAACAGGAAATAACCAAGATACTTACAACGAAGCGAACATTAGAGGGAAAAGACTACGTAGTTTTAAAAACAAAGCATGTGGGTACAGTAGTTCTTGGTTTAGAGAGTGTAGATGGCTACCAAATTAAAACGGCAAACCCAGAGGATTGGATGTTGCTGAAAAATGAAAAGTGTCTCTAATGAGAACTAAAGGGGAAAGAAAAACACTTACGTTGTATTTACATTCTGGAGTTGATGCAGGTAACGGCGAGGTTTGTTACCTGTTTAACGATAAAGAAAATAATTCATACGAGTGGTGAACAAGGACACCATTTTACTATAACGATTCAAAATGGTACGAGGTTACGGCAGTGGGGGCTTAATGTTGATGTATACACGGGCGTAACCCGAACACAGCTAAAGAGGGTTACGGTGCTTTCTCAACTTACATAGAAGGGTGAAATGTAGCCCTTCTTTTTTGCGTTATCTATTGACTAAAATATAATAATTTGGTATATTATGTATAACAAAACAAAGTGAAGGAGCGGGTGTAGGTATGGGAGAATTACAGGTTTGTACGGTGGATAGAAATAACAGAATGGTACATATTCAAGACGGAAAAGGTGGCTCAATGGTGGTATCTGCTGACGATTTATCGGCGGCAATTGGTAAGTGCGGGGAGTTTAAACTAGGAAGAAAAACGTGGGTCAATACAGGAGAGGTCATTGAAATCTACAGACCTAATATAAGCAAAACAAAGGTAACTACAGTGTACTTTTCGTTAAAAGATTTATGGGAATTGAAAGACGGGGCGTG
Organism: Bacillus sp. NEAU-Y102; assembly: GCF_054788175.1. Taxonomy (NCBI): domain Bacteria; kingdom Bacillati; phylum Bacillota; class Bacilli; order Caryophanales; family Bacillaceae; genus Bacillus; species Bacillus sp. NEAU-Y102. Next base: position 200,688 of record NZ_JBTWFK010000007.1, read on the forward strand.
GGTCAAACCCGTACAGTTTAAAGCAGGAGTAGAGGTTATTGTGGAGTGTGATTACGGGGAAGGGTTAGAGACAGAAACCGTAATTATCGATGAGTATAGAGCTTATGGGTTGTTTACACATAAAAAAGATACGGGTAAATATTTTATGTTTGATTGGCAGTACGTGTTGAGCGTATTACCTGTAGATGAATCAAAATCGGCAGAAGAGGTTATTGATAGCCGGAATACGCTAGCTGAGGTACGTATTGGGTTCGGTAAAGGGGTGGAACTGGTTACGACAGTGCTTGTTGGGCGTGATTCTTCTGAAGAGGCGATTAAGCGGGCAGCAGTGGAGTTTATTCAAAAGAACGTACCGAGTGCGTATGAAGTTGATAATATAGGTAGTTTAGTAGATAGTCGTAAAGCATTCATTACAGTAAATAAAGACTAGGGGGTAGGAATATGTTGAGCGGTCATTGTTCGCTAGGAGTTACAGATGAAGATATGGGTTTGCTGCGCCTTACAGGGTTTGTAGACGTTCCGGGGTGGTTAGCTGCAGGTACATGTTGTGATTACTGCGGGAAAGGGATTCGCAACGTATTTCTACTTACAGACGGGAAACGTCAGGTTGTATTGGGAAGTGAATGTGTTAAGAAAGCGGCAGGGGTGCAGAGGAAAGTGTTTGTAGATGGGATGTACGAGAATGTACCTAAAAAGTATCATGGGAGAATAACAGATGCGAGTGATGACAACCTGCCATTTTAAGGAGGTATAAAGTGATAAAGCTGATTGTTTCGGTTATTGGCTTAAACATTATTATGTTACCGTACTATATTTTCATGTTTACGTTAGGTGTCATGGTGATAGAAAGAGTGGATGCGGGTTGGCTGCAGGGTATTCTTAACGCTGCAGTGGTACTGGGGACGTTTTTAGCGATGTCTCTCCCTAGTCTACTTGCACTATTCTTTCTTAAGCAAAAGAGGACAAAGGTAGCAACGAAAGTGTTTTATGTAGAGAGGACAATACATTTTGCGATTGTTGTGGTCTGTTATATTTCTATATTTTTTACAAACAAATAAAACGAGGTGGTTTATATGAATACGTACATGTTAGTGACAGGAGAAGGAGTACCTACACAGTGGGTGTGGGCAATTACAGAGTATAGCCAAAATGCTGTAGTTGAAGCTTGTAATAGATGGCATACGTCTATTGGGTATGAAATAATAAACGGTCGTAAAGGTCTTACATTGGGCGGGGTAAGTAATTGGACAGAGAGGTATATCAGCAATATGGTTACCCATTTAAAAGGTGGGGAAACAGTACTAGTTAATCATAAAGGCGGGTGTATGTTACTTAAGGACTCTATGACAGTCCTTAAAACGGTACAGGACGTTCGTTTTCCTTTCGATGGCGACCATAAGGGTGTAAATGGTTGGTTAGCCCCTAGCGGGCAATTTCATGCGTGTGAGCATGGGGAGCATTACAAGTTTGCTAGGAACTTCGATAGTTCTGCTGAAAATGAGGATGAGTATATCCGTATGAGTAGCTGCCGTGAGATTGATAGTTCGATAGTGGATATTCGTGTAGAAAACATCACAGATGTACAGCGTAAGTGGTTACTGCAAAACTACGAGCAATTCGATGATACGCAGGTCAAAGATTTAGAGCGCTCTGGTGTTGTAAAATAGCTGTAGAAAGATAATAGAGACGGTGGGGGTTGATTGCTATGGGTTGGCGAATAGAAACGGATAACGAGACGGAGTGGAAAGTTGTTTCGTCTGTGGTAGATAACGTAATTGCGACGTTTACTACAGAACATGATTTAAAGGTGTGGTTGTCGCTTGAGCAGGAGTATAAAGGTAAACTAAAGGCGGTTGAGACACTTATGGCGTTCCCTAGCCAGTGGATGGTTAACGGGAAATTGTCCCTTGGGGTTGGCGGGGGTGAAGCCATACAAAGCTATTATAAGTGGGTACAATCTATCCAAGAGATTAAAACGTACAAAGAATATTACGAAGCGATAGATAAAAAGTTAGAGGAGTTAAGAAAAAAGTAGATATTCGATTACTCCTTGGTAGCAACTAAGGGAGGATTGAATTCTGAAAAGGGTCAAGAAGTGGCTTAAGGATTGGTTAGGTAATAACATACGTTGGATAATGCTGACGGTGCTTGGTATGGAGATTATAGGCATACTTGTACTAAAGTTTATGTGGTGGGATGAAGTAGTCCGAGGATTCATCGACTTGTTCAAATAAACCGTACGTACAGGATGAAGAGGCAGGTGGGTTGCTGAAATGAAAGTAAAAATTAAAGAAAATAAAGATAAATACGATACAACATTGGTTGCGAAGTTAATAGGGCTTACGCTATCTGTGGCGCAGGTTGAGGCGGATGGTGTCATTATCGATATTTGTGGAGGATTAAAGTTGTATGAAGGTGAATATGAGGTGGTTGAGTCGTGATACCTGTAAAAATAAAAAGCGTTACAAGTGGTAGAGTGGTTAATGGTGAGTATACAGCAAAGCAGTTATTGGACTTCTGCGGTGAAGAGGAGCTTGTGCAGAACCTTACGCAGTGCGATTGTCAGTCCGTTGGGGAGACGAACGTAGTGGAATGTAACTGCGAAGAAGAGTGGGAAGATTACGAGCTGTTTCTTGATTATAAATAAAACAAAAGGACGGAGGAGTTAGGATGAATAACCATTCACGAGTTGCAAAGACAGTAGCAGAAGGTGTTAAGTTGAATTTAGGTGGGGGTGCTGAGGCTACAGTTAATGTCTGTCTAAATGAAGAAGGGTTTTTATTAATTGACGGGTTAGATATGGACAGTGTGGAGTACGAGGCGTACATGCATGATAATAAAAAACTAGAGATTCAAATTTTAGCGCCATCAGGTTTCAATGAAGATGAGGATATGTAATCCATAGAGGGTAGGTTATTGGTTATGGAAGGGTTAAAAAGGACAACTAAACGTAAATTAAAACATGCAGAAAAGAGAGCTAAGGAGCTTAAAAAGGCGCATGGAGCTACTCCCGGTAAGACTCATACATATCATGGGGGTTGGGATTTAGGTTATTGGGAAGGTAGAGCTTCTATGGCGCAAGATATATTGGATGAGGTAGGTGGGGTAAACATGAAATTCGGTATTTATTTAGATGGGGAATTGATAGCAGAGCGCGAAGATATCTTTGAGGCGTATAAAGAAGCTGTATACGCAACGACAGTATTAGGTGTGCCACATGAGGTTAAAATCATCCCTGAGTAAAAGAAAAATCTCGATTTTGAAAAACAAAGGAACGTAACTTATTACTTTATTTGTACGTTCCTTATCTATTTTTAGATTCCTATTATATTAATAGTAAAGTATACGAATATGATGTACATGGTGAATTAAAAAGACGGTCAGGGGGGTGATTATGGTGGGGGTTGTTCCAGATTTTGTGTACGGGGTTATGTCTAACACTGGTGACGGAGATGAATTCTTGTGGCGTTTAGGTGTGTGTTTGACAGAAGAGGATGCAGCGGAGCAGTTTGCTGAGCACCTTGATTCTGGCAACTGGATTGATAAGGTTAAAGTACTAAAAAATTAAAAGGGATTGTGTGATATGAAGTTTTGGGCGCTTGCGTATTTATATCAAGATGAGATTTTTTATGATTTTCAAACGGAAGAGGACACAATGGAGATAGTTGCGAGCTGTTTGTTGCCTACAAAGGGGATGGCGGAAGACTTTATCAGCGCTCATTTAAGTCATGATGATTATGTTCCAGTGGAGATTAATCTTGAGAGTTTAAAAGAAAACGGTGTCTATTCTTACACGAGAGGTCGAGTTGATAACTGGGATGACGAATACGACCAAGAAGGTTGATATAATAGGTTTAGCAACTCAGGTTAAATTCAGTAACAAAAGATAAATAAAGGGAGATAAGGTGATGGGTACAATGGTCAATCTATATAAAGAAGAGGCAAAAATAGTACTAGAGAAGAAAAATATATTTGGGGAAAAGGCAAATATAATAGGAGTTATGGATATCTCGGGGTCTATTAAAAAGTACTTCAATAATGGTACAGTGCAACAAACATTTGAGCGTGTTTTAGGTGTCGGGATGAACATGGATTCCAATAAATCTATTGAGGTGTACGCATTCAACAACGATGTGACGTATATCGGTGAGGCAAATGAAGGGAACATTGAGAATTTCACAAACAACGTGTTCCTAAAGAAAGTAAAGGTTAATGGAGGAACAAGCTATGCTCCTGCTATGAAAGCTATAGTGGACAAGGTTGAAGGGGAAGAAAAAGGTGGGTTCTTTAAGCGCCTGTTTGGTAAAAAAGAAGATAACGGGCTTGATAAAGAATTACCGACGTTTGTTTTCTTTTTTACGGATGGGGAAAATTCTGATGTATCTGCTACAAAAGCGTACATAAAAGAGATATCTGATAAACCTATCTTTTGGCAGTTCGTTGGGATTGGTGACAAAAAGATGCCATTCCTAGATGAGTTAGATACGATGACGGGTCGTGTTGTTGATAATGCTAACTTCTTCCGAGCGGAGGATATCAAGAATCTGTCCAATTCTGGGTTATATAATGCGATTTTAAATGAATACCCGATTTGGTTAAAAGAAGTTAGACGTAAAGGTATTGTAAAATAGGTAGCAAATGGGGTGGAACTAGTTCCACTCTTTTTTAGATTTTAGTGTTAAATGGGAAGTTTGGTAGATTATGATAAGTTTATAGAGCATTATGTTTGTATGTGAGGCTATAATAAAATAAAGATATAGGCTAAATAGCTAGTATTAATTGAAACGATAAGGGGGAAAGAGGTATATCTAGTAACTAAGTAAATTAGTAAGGTGTACCGAATTAAGTATGAACATTAGATTTTATAAAAAAGTAGTCGCATTAACAGCAGGAATCGCAGTATTATCTTCGCCAGTCGCATCATTTGCAGAGACACAAGTAAATGATGAATCCCAGCAAGTAAAAGTTCAAGGTAAATCTAATGAAGATGTAGGTTCTGTTACGAATGAGCAGGCGTTAAAGAGTATTGAGGAGAATTTCAAAGACATTGACGGTAGAGGAATTAGCCAAGATGAGGTTACAGATAAAATAGAGCCGGCAGAGGAAGAGACGGGTACGTTCACAGTTCCTAGTGGAAGCAATAGAACAAAACGCAGTCTCATGTATGCTGCTCCTACAAAGAGAACGGAAGTAAATGGTGTGCCGTTAGTGGAAAAGATTGTACCAAAAGGTAATGACAATATTAGACCGGGATATGCTATGAAACCGGAGTATATTACAATCCATGAAACAGGGAATCCGGAAGTTGGAGCAAATGCTAAGAACCATGCAGATTACCTATACAATCAAGCTGTTGGGCAGTTAGACCGTGTAGCTTCTTGGCATTTCACGGTAGACGATAAAGAAATTTATCAACATCTACCAATCAATGAAAACGCATGGCATGCAGGTGACGGTAATGGGGATGGGAATAGAAAATCTATTGCTATCGAGATTGCTGTTAACCGTGATGGGGACTACAATAAAGCGGTAGAAAATGCTAAGAAACTAGTAGCCTATCTAATGAACGAGACTGGGGTAACAATCGATAACGTAGTAAAACATCAAAAATGGAAAGGTAAAAACTGCCCAGAGATTATGATTCGTACAGGTCAGTGGCAACCATTCTTAGCGGGAGTACAAAAGTATGTTGCGGTTAATCCACCTACGGTAGCGCCAAAAGATGATATTACTGGCGGTTGGTATGAGCCACATATCCGTGAGTTAAACAAACGAGGAATTATGGTAGGGGAAGGAAATGGCGTGTTTGCGCCAAATCGAGCGGTAACAAGAGCGGAATTTGCACAGTTAGTATCGAATACGCTTAACTTACCTGAGGGTTCTAAAACGTTTAACGATATCGGGGTAGCGCACCCTACGTTACAGGGCGGAATTAAACGTGCAGCTACTGCAGGAATTATTAACGGTCGTGGGGATGGTAACTTTGACCCTAACGCACAAATTACACGTGAAGAAGCTGCAATTATGGTAGATAGAGGCTTGCAGTACAAAGGAATTAAGGGTAAAGAGGTTGCAATTCCGTTTGCAGACCAAGAACAAATCTATGCAAAAGAATATGTGCAACGTCTGTATAGCTTAGGGGTTGCAAAAGGAAATGAGAACAACCAGTTCGTACCGAAAGGAACAACTACTCGTGGAGAGTCTGCATCATTCCTTGTAAACATGATTCAAGTCATGGAGGGTGGTAAACCTCAACAGGCTATTGGAACGGTGCAAATCAACGGTATTGGGGTTAATATCCGTAGTGGAGCAGGTTCACAATACTCAGTTGTGAAGAAAGCAACGAAAGGCGATAAAGTAAACGTATATGAAGAAAAAGATGGTTGGTTACGTATCGGAAATGGCGAGTGGGTCTTCTACGATAAGAGTTATATCGATTACAAAAAGCGATAAAAAGTGGGAACACATAGCAGAAGGAAGGTAGTACTATTGAGTAGAGAAAAGTACTGGTATCCATTAGCTGAGGTAATGGAGCTGCTAAACATTGATGTACATGAAGTTGAGAAGCTTATGGATGAAATAGAAGAGGATTTATAGGGTTGTATTAGGGCGATGTCAGATTAACTGGGGTCGCCCTAAAATAAATAAATCGGGGGTTTATATGAGCAGACATACATTTCGTGTTCCAGAACAATTAAAAGGGTATGAAGATGATATTATAAAATCACTAAAGCCTACTGTACGTATGGCAAGTGAGGTGGGAAGCACAGAGTTATGGGAGAGTAAAATAGGTGGGAATCCTTATTTACCTCTTGGAGTAGATGTTCCGAAGAGTTCCGAAGGTGTTCCTCTAAAGTTATTGGCGCAAATCAACTTTGAAGATGTACCACATATAGAAAATATGCCGAAGACAGGGATTTTACAGTTCTATATTGATGTAACAAATTATCTGTTGGGGATGTCATTAGAAAATAGAGCAGACCAAAAAGATTTTCGTGTTGTGTACCATGCAGAAGTGGTTAAAGATATAAGCCGATTAGTTACAGACTTTGAGGAAGTTCCTACAGAAGTGGACATGGATATCCCGGAGGCTAAGCTAACGTTTACCGAAGGTGTGCAACCAGTTACAGCGAGCGACTATCGTTTTGGTTCAGAATATCTAAAGGGTTTTGAGGATAAGAAGGTACGTGACGGTGATAAACTGGTAGATGTGGAGGAGTTCTATTATAGTCATGTAAGTGAGTCAGGGCATCGAATCGGTGGTTATCCGTTCTTTACACAGTTTGACCCACGAGATGAAGATAGTAAGTACGATATGTTACTGCTACAAATTGATTCGGATGAATCGATTGGACTTATGTGGGGGGATGTAGGGGTTGGGAACTTCTTCATTAACAAAGATAAGTTGGCTCGTTTAGACTTTTCAGATGTATTATATAATTGGGATTGTTGTTAAGGTGAGGAATTTCCTCACCTTATTTTATATGGAAAACGGGGGGAGGATACGTAATGCGTAAGTGGTTAGTGACTGGATTAAGTCTGGGGTTGTTGTTTGCGGTTTCTGGTTGTTCTGAAAACAAAGAGGTAGCTAAAGATACAAAGCAGGTTAATGAGTCTAATAAAGGCGAGAAAGCGGCTGAAACAAAGACAAAAGAAGATAAGAATGCAATAGATAAAAAAGACACAACAAGTACTGACGAGGCTGTTCCTAAAATCGATGAGAATTGCGCAGAGGTATATAGTAAAGAAGAGTGTGAACAGTTTGCTGCATATGCGAAGTCGGATGCAGGGAAACAAGAGGCGCAGGCATCTAAAGAGAAGCCTGTACAAAAAGAGGTTAAGTTGTCAGGTAAAGAAGTGTACGAAAAAATGTACTGGGTACTGGAGCAATGGGGAAGCGGGAAAGTATATCCTGCACCATACAAAGAAGGAATGGTAACAAAGAGACCGGATGGGTTATATTACATCAATTCTACGTATGAAATCCGTGGAACGTTAAAGGGTGATGGGGTCTATCCGTATGAAATGTTAGTAAGCGATACCTTAGACCTTAAAGATGCGTATTTGCCGGGTACATATGGAAGGTATGCCAGACCTATGAAGTACGACGAAATACAGGAATACTATAGGCAGGTAGAAGAGAAAAAGGCTATAGAGAAGGCGAATGAAACGCCTGAGGATAGGGAGCGAAAGCGTAAAGAGGCAGAGGAAAAAGAGAAAAAACACAAAGAAGTCATGGAGAGTATTTACGGTAAAGATGCGGTAAATGGTAAGGTAATCGATATGGATAAAGAGACTCTTGGGGAGTAAGTGGCAGTGGCAGTGGCATTGTGCTGCTGCTTTTTTATGTGAAGATATTGATTAAAATATAATAAACTGGTATATTTAAGGTAAGAAAAGAAGGGGTGGTACGTCGTGGGACGTTGGGAAGAAAAGAAGGATAACTATTACTATCAATGTGTAAAAGAAGCCAATAAAGAGGCAAATCGACCGTTCTCGGTTGCGGAAATTGAGGATGTGGTTAAAGTTCGTGTAAGTGAAGATATAGATGGGGACGCAACTGTAAAAGGTATGGGTTATCTTGTGACGTTGGTTCAAGAAGATGTACTATATGTAAAACCTTTGAGCCGTTGCCGTCAGGTAGAGTACCTGCATTCACACGTATTGGAGGGATTGTCGGATAGTGATTTTACTGGTGTGCGTAAAGTAAGAAGGGAAGATACGTTTATTATCCAGAAGGTAAACGCCGAGAAGTACATGTGGTATCTGCGGGAGCAAAAGAAAGCGTACGGGGTTGTAAATCAGGATGCGTACTATGGATTTACAGATAGATTTGTATCTGATGGGGTTCAATTATAACCTATCAAACAACAAATATTGACTAAAATATAATAAAATGGTATATTATAGTTACAAGCAAGAGATAAGCAAAGTTACAAGCAAAGTTACAAGGAGTGGTTAAGGTGAACGAAAAAGCGCAAAAAGAATTACATACTTTAGTGGAACAAATTACTAACACAAACCAAGAGGTTGTTAAGGTTATCTTGTTTGGCTCATATGCGTACGGGTCACCTAATGAAGATAGTGACTTTGACTTATGTGTGTTAGTGAATGATACCGTTGATAATGTAAGAGAGATTCGAAAACAAATACATTTAAGTGTGTATGAGGTTATGGAGACACCAATCGATTTAATGGTGTATCAAGTTAGTAAGTTTAAAGACAGAGCAAGCAATGTTGTTACGTTAGAATATAAAATAGATAAAGAAGGAGTGGTTTTACATGGTGAACAATAAAAACGCAGTAGAGTGGTTTCAATACGCTACAACGGATTTAAAAAGTGCAAAGTTTTTAATGGGTATGCCAGAACTTCCTGTATCTATTGTTTGCTATCATAGTCAACAAAGCGCTGAGAAATATCTAAAAGGTGTAATTGCAGCTCATGGCGGTGAAATCGTTAAAACACATAGCTTAGTGTATCTATTAAAGTTATGTAGCAAGTACGATAAATCCTATAGAAAGTTAATTAAGGATTGTGTTGAGTTAAACGATTACGGCGTAGATGTACGTTATCCTTCAGAGAATAAGGTAAACGAAGAGGATGCAGAACGTGCGTTAAAGAGCGCTGAGAAAATCGAAAAATTTGTAACTAGAAAAATCAGAATCTAATAAAGGAGATGACAGGTATGTCATATAAAAGTAAGTTAGGTATTACGGAGGATATTTTAAGTACAGAAATAGATGCGTATTTTAAGAAACTAGGTTTTTATGTAAGTGTAATGAAGCCGGATATCGTCGATGAGGATGTGTATGCAAAACTGGGTATGGATGCTCCGGCATTGCAGTTCGATGCAAGACAAGAGGATAGATACATCCATGTGTATATGAATGCGAATGAGGTGTACGTGGAACATTTGGATAATGTAGACAGCATCTTAATTTGTGGAAACCACCATGTGTTTAGTGAGCCACCAAAAACGGTTGAAGAAGTAGAGGATGTTTTAAATGAACTGGTTTAAAGGAAAGTAAACACCAGTTCGAAAGTGGAAAATAAGTGCGTAAAGGATGGAGAATTGTGTCTCTATCCTTTTTATTTTTGTGACTTTATGTGTACTTAGGGTTGACTTAGTGTTGACTATAAATATACGAACAATGACAGCAAATAAAGGAAGAAGAGTGGGAAGTACATGTTGTGATTTAACGTAGACTTAATGTGTACTTAAAGTTGACTTCCTTGATAAGAACCATAGATATAAAGGAGGAAAAAGATGGTTTAATTGAAGTAACAAATTCGGGTAGAGGTGATGGGTTATGCGTACAATTGATAAAAATAGGGAGTTTGTCGGGTGGTTACTGGCTGTAGGTAAATTTAAAACGAAGCATGTAATCGGTATTCTTGCACATGCAAAAAAGTTTAACCATACGCTCGAAAATATTCAGTTTTTATCTGATGAGGAATACAAGGCGCTTACAGGTAAAAGAAGAGTGTTGGTCGTTAAAATGAATCGTTACTTTGAGGAGATAGAGGGAGCTACAGAGTTGCGTGTTTTAGATGTGGATGGGACATATGATACGCGTAATTTAGACGATGCGCTGCGAGGGTTACGAATAGGTGGCGGTTCTCCTTTCTACATGTACATCCAGATGGAGGATATTGTGGGGGAGGATAACTTCACATCGGTTACAGAAAAGGTAAGTGAGTTTGATATAGAGGCTCGAACAGGGTCAAAAAGTGATGAACTAGCCATACATGAGTTTCGAGACATTGCTCGAGCAGTTGCAGATGAGGTAACGTATCGTAAAGAAATTGATAAAGCGTTAGATGACCGTGACGAACCTCGATTCCATCGGTTAGTAGTGGCTTATAAGAAGAAACATGGGATGAAATAAGGGCGGGTGTGACCTGCCTTTTCTAATTCAAAACTATTGACCAAAATATAAATAAATGGTATATTAAGAGAAGATAAAACAGAAGGAGATGGTGGTATGAGTCACGAATTTAAAGGGTTGAGTGTGGGGGATAAAGTATTCTTCAAGCCGGATAAAGAATGGTATGTGGTGGAGGATATTGTATTAGATACCGTGTATGCGACAGATAAGGATGGAAATCCAGTCAGTGCTATGAGTGAAGATATAGAATACTAAGCAAAGGAAGGGAGTTCGTATGACAGTAGATATCCGGTTAACGATGGAAAGGTTGCAGGTACTTGCAGATAGAGGACGTACTTTGCAGCAACTTCTAGCTGTAACAAAAGAAACACAGGAACTAGTGAGCGGTGGGTTCGAGGAACACTTCACTATGTCTTGGGTTGTACTATATAAAGGCATTTGTTATGTGGTTGATATATGCAAGATTCCGCATGGGTATCATGTAGATGTCTGCGAAGAGGGGACTAAGAAAATCCGATGCATGGATATAGAATCGGATGATTTGAATGAGTTTATTGCAGATTTAAAAGGGTTAATAGGTGTGAGTTAAGGCGGGTAGGTATATTCGCCTTTTTCTTACACTCAAACTATTGACTAAAATATAATAAAATGGTATAGTAAAGACAGATAAAACAAACCGAAAGGGTGCTGTGAAATGTCTTATATTACAAAACTAGCTGATATATCTCGTAAAATTAAAGAAGAAAAAATAACTTCTGAAGATAGAAATAATGTAGATACAATTACTGCGATTCAAGAGGTGCAACATGAATTAAGCGGGTTAGAGATGCGAATGGCAGTATTAGTAGATTTGGGTAAAATCGGTGCTTTCGGGTTAAGTGGAAAGACAATCGCTGATTTACATAGAGTGTTTAGTATTGCAAAAGAGAACCTAATAAACGTGTTTGCGTTACACTACGATAATTACGCAGAGATTACAGTGGAGTTCCGAGGTCAGAGGTTTACAATGATTTTGTCTGAAAAGAGAAATTATTTTGAAGTGTTGGTGTACAACATGAACGGTGATGAGATTATCTATAGGGAGAATGTAACTGTAAAAGATAACTTATACGACGTAACCCTCCATATAGCTAATAAGTTAACGAAATACATGGGTGGATTTATTGAGTGTGCGGGATGTCATGATGGAATCAAAAAAGAAGATGTTGCAGGTAAAATCTATGCAGGCTCGTTCTGTAAAGAGTGTTGGGAAGAAAAAGGATACAAGCAAGAGGCAGACTTTTATAGAGCTTTAGATTGATGGTAGGCGTTCCTACCATCTCGGTAGGTAATAAAGACGATAGGTTAAGGGGTGTATGTTGTGGCTACAGGTAAAGGGTTTAAAGTCAAACCATCTGATATACCGAATGAAATTACGCTTGTACTAGGTGAGAAGGATAAATGTCTGTTTGCACAGATGCTTACAGACATGTTGATTCCTGCTGAGGATGCTGCTAGTAATTTTCAGAGTATATACAGACGAGGGTTACATATGGTTTATAACGAGAGTTATCCAGAAGACAAAGTATTTTAAATTAAATGTATAGGGGTGAAAGGAAATGATAATGTTTGTATTGCATGAAGATGAGACAGATTTCTTTAATTTCACAATACCCAACGAGCGATTTAAAGTTGGGGATAAGGTGGAGCGTGAGGATTTAGATGGGACGTATGTGGTTGTTCATTGCGACCCAGTGACGGTTGCAGTGAAGCCAGTTTAAGGGATATATGTACCGATTTTATTGTGAGGTGAGAAGATGGTTAAAACTTGTTTTGACTGCAAGTTCTATGATGGGTGGTGCTGCATGTACAACTTATCGGTTAAATCAATACTCAATGAGGAAGACGCTACAAGCAAATGCTCGGATTATAGTGCAGGTAAATACGACGAGGAATCGTTAGAGAAAAGTGAATACAAATAAGGTAACGAACTAGGAGGAGACAGAATGAGAGATAAGACGTCAATGGTTATAGGTTCTTTGTTAGGTATGAAAAGACATGGTTGGTGTAATATAAGTAAGAGTTATAGTGAAGAAATTAAAATTATCAAAAACGTACTTGAAGAGTGTGGGGAAGCGTACACCACCTGTGAATCTGATAAACAAGTAAAGTTTTTTGTTAAATATAAGTAAGGTTAAACTTTGTAGGAATTGGGGGGGGGGGGAGACTTGTGAACACAATAATGATTGAGTGTGGTCAAGGTATTGAGGCAAGTAAAGATATGCAGGATATAGTTAAAGTCTTACAGGATAAAGGGTATATTGCTCAAACTGATAAAGATAATGGTGTAGTGAAATTAGTTAAACAAACTAAAGATGAACCTAGTATAAAGAAATCATTTGCAGAAATATGGGAAGGCGTTGAAGAGGAAAAACGAAAAGGGAGATGGGACTCAGATTTATTTTGAGAGTTAAACCCGACAAGATAGCTAGTGTAATATTGTTTACGTATGGGAAGGTAGGTGGTGCGTCGTGGCAATTAAGAAAGGGAATCATGAGGGCTTATCGTTATCTTCTTGCTGTCATGCTAAATGTAAACGAGGGTATAAATTAGCCCAAGACTATAAATCTATTTATTGTTGCAATTGCGGTAAGAAACAAAACTAACTAGTAAACAAAAGGGGGATAAACAATGAAAACAGTTGAACAGGTAGTAGAAATGTATAAAGAAAATACGATTGATGGGAGAGACATTTCTCGTTTGACTCGGTTCCTTACAGAGGAGGAAATGGGCAAGTTAGGATTCGAGTTGAAAGATGAGTATAAAGAGAATTATAAACCTGTTGAATTTAATCGTGAAAACATCTTGGAAGCCTTGGAGTCCGATGTTGAGTTCGGTTTGGAAAAGGCAAGAAATCAACGAGGTATTTCGTCTTCTCTTATGTTCCAAGTAGTAATGATGTGGAATTGGATTCTAGAAGAAGGGTTGGAAGACTGGGACGAGGATAACTACGCTCCTTATGGTATGCCGTTATTCAAGGCGACTGCAGATAAGTACGGTTTCGATAGTAATTAGGTTAATGGGCTGCTGTCTGGAAACGGGTAGTAGTTTTTTAACGTCCTACTGTTGACTAAAATATAATAATATGGTATAGTTAAGACAGTAAGATAAACAAACAAAAGGGAGCGGTTATATATGAACATTGCTATGAAATTAGTGGAATTTGCAAGAAACGTTAAATGGGGAATTTTAAATCCTGGTGATACATATAAAGAAGATGCAGTGGAAATGATTCGTGAAGTACATGATGAGTTAAATGATTTAAATACAATGAAAGTGGCTGTAATTGTTACGCTAGAACAGTTAGGTGAGTTAGGAAACAAGGGTAAAACAATTTCTGACTTAGCTAGAATGCTTAGAGTAGCTACAGAAAGCATGAAGACAGTAGTAGGGTTGGAATATGAGAATCATACAGAAATCAATCTGGTTTTTCAAAACAAACGGTACAGAATGTGCGTAATGAAAAATACTACAAACTGTGAGGTTCGTGTATATACGCTAGACGGTTCTAAGTGGATATATAGAGAAATTTTAAACAGTGAGGTTAATGTGGGGGATGTTTCAGATGCTTTGGCTAGTACATTAGTAGGTTACGAGCAGGATAAGCAGTACAGTTAAGGTAGGGAACTCCCTACCTTTTTCTTTTACCTAAACTATTGACTAAAATATAATAATTTGGTATAGTATAAGTAGATAATACAAGCCGAAAGGGTGTTGTACATGAGATTTTTAACGAAATTAGCGGAGTTTGGTGGAACAATTAGAAATAAACGAAAGTTTTACGATAACGAAGGGAAAGAAGCGCCAATTGAATACAAAGAGTATTTAGATAAAGCTGATGTGGTTGGTATGGTAAGTCATGTGCAAGATACGGTGGAATGCTTAGGTATGAAAATGAAAGCAGTTGTACCTTTTGATAACCTGAAGAGAATGGCACGTGATGGGGTGACGTTAACAGAGTTGGACTACACATTTAATGCGACGGTAGAGAGTACGGTGAATGTGTTTGGTTTAACCTACGCTAACGACGCTAATATATTGGTTCAATATAAGGATAAGCAATATAAGGTGCTTACGATGATGGCTTACGGAAAGTTCGAACTATATGTGTGGGAAAGTAACGGTTATATCAGTATAGATTCGTTTAAAGTGTGTGAATCTGAAAGTTTACAGGTTGTTATTGATTGGTTAGAGGTTACGTTAAATGACGATATCAGAGGGTTGGTTGTATGTAGCCACTGTAGAAAGAAAATACCTGCGGATGAGGTAGCGAAAGAGGTTTTCTCTAGCCGTTATTGTGGTACTTGCTCTGGAAAATAAGATTGTAAATATAAAGGGAAATAGATGTAATAAGGAGGCTCGAATCGGGTCTTTTTATTACAGAATGGGGGAGTTTAGGTGAAAGTGTATGATGTGGTGGTTGCTCGTTCTGGAGGGATGGAGTCGCATGCAATACGGACAGCAAAAGGGGCGAAGGACTTTGGTAAGTTCTTAGGGTTACCTAAAAAGAATATAGGGTCATTGATTATAGGAGCTATGTTTCACGATAACGGTAAGAAATATGTACCTAAAGAGGTATTAAATAAGCCGGGGAAGTTGATGGCGGCTGAGTTTGAGATTATTAAGAGCCATGTTACGTTGAACAAAGTAAGGTGTGAAGATAAGGATGCCTTAGATATTGTTATGCAGCACCATGAACGTGTAGATGGTTCGGGGTACCCATTAGGGCTTCAAGGGAATCAAATTAATTATTTAGCTAAGGTGTTTGCGTTAGTGGATGTATATGATGCGTTAACGAGCGACAGAGTATATAGAAAAGCTTTCCCATTCAATGTAGCGTTAGATATTATGAGGGGTATGGTCGGTGTTAATTTCGATGCAGACTTGTTTGATAAATTTGAAGAATTTATACGGGAAAATAATTAGAGAGTCTTTTTAAGACTCTTTTTTGTTTTGATAACGAGTTCCTGATATTCCTTCCCAGATAGTGATATGATAGAGGCAGATTATTGTTTCGGAAGAGAAAGGCGGGAAAGGAATGCATTTTTTACGTAAAGGTGAGAAGCCCAAAAAGAAAGTATCTGGGTCAGTGGATTTAGGTGACGGGTATGTTGCCCGTTATGTTGCTACGTCTGCCCGTGAACATGTAATGGGGTATAAAGATGGTGAATTAATTGCATCTATTTACATGTCAGCTAGTTTCATTAAAGAGTTAGATGTGGAAATGGATAAAATACAGGTGGCAGGGGATTACGAAAGATTCCTTCCAGTTGTAGGTGTTGGGGTAAAAGAAGAGGATGAAATTCCTCATATTGAGTGGGACAACACGGCTAAAGGTAATTCTAACAAAGTAAAGGGAATGGAATATGAGGATTACGTAGACACAAGTAGTCAGAAGAACGCCATTAAGAGCGGGATTGAGGACTACTTATATACCAATGTCCCGTTACGAGTGCTGCAGGAGGAAAATGATTTATCTTGGGCAGAACGAAAAAATTACCGCATCCTAATTGAAGATGATGAGATTTTGGAGTGGATTGAAGGTTTAAAAACAACTAATGAAATTGTAGGGTTCGATACCGAGACGTCTGGCTTACTTACAAATAGAACAAAGCGGGACGTGTTAGTGGGAATCTGTATGAGTTACGAAGATAATACGGGAGTGTATTTCCCTCTTCGCCATGAACGGTATGAGAACGTAAAAATGGGTGAGAAACGTTTACTGCATTTATTGAGACCGTATTGCGATAAAAACTACAAAACAGCTAAAAAGTTAGTTACGCATAATGGTCAGTTCGACTGGCGTGTTATGAAGATGTTTGGTTGGAGATTAAATATCGTATATGATACGTTAATTCGTCAGGCTATTAAAGAGATTGCATCTGCTTCAAGATTACGTAAGTTAAAGGATATCGCCCGTGCGGTATTACACGTAGATGTTGTGGAATTAGAGGATATGTACGAGAAACGTACAAAAACCGATTTAAAACTAATCTACGATGCAATTCAATCTGGAGCAAGTGTAAATGATATAACAAGATTCAAGTTCAGACATCCGGTTGAAAAACAAAATGATGTGCTTGATTTCCGTTATGCGAGTCGCGAGTTCAGTGAATTATACGGACCCGCCGATGCAGATTTCCCTCGTTTAATCCATCAAATTATGGATAAGGATTGGGATGAGAGTTTAGACTTCATTTATCGCTTGGAAGTGGCGTTAATTCCTGCTCTTGGGGAACAAGAGTATTACGGGGTTAAAGTAGACAAAGAGGGTATTGAGGGGCTGTATGAGGATACAAAACGTAAAGTCATGGAGCTAGAGACAGAAATATATCAGGTGGCAGGACGTAAGTTTAAAATCTCGTCACCTCAGCAAAAAGTAGATGTGTTGTTTAACGATATGAAGATACCTGTAAAACCTCGTTATAAAACGAAAAAAGGCGGGATTTCTACAGATAAGAATACGATGGATGATATTGCGCAGTATAAGAACAATGATGGGTCGGCAAAATACCCGATTGTTCCGTTACTGCAGGAGTATTCAAAACTATCGACGTTAATTTCAAACTTCTATTCTAAGCTACCAAAACTGGTTATTGACGGGTACTTATTCCCTAACTATAACTCGACACGGGCGGAGACGGGACGTTTAACATGTTCCAATCCAAACGTACAGCAAACAGAGCCGCAGACACGTAAGTATATGATTCCGGAAACGGATGAATACTACTTCCTAATCTGTGACTTCTCGCAGGTAGAGTATCGATTGATGGCAGGGTTAAGTGGAGAGACAAAGGTTGTAAACTTCTTCCGGTCTAACCCAGAAGCCGATTATCATATCATGGCGTATGCAAATATGATGAACAAAGCGTATGAAGATGTAACGTCAAAAGAGCGTAAAGTAGGTAAGGTGTTAAACTTCGGTACGTCTTACGGGTTAGAGGATGCAAACTTAGCCCTAAAACTGTACGGGGATGATACACCATACCATCAAAAAATGGCTCGTGAAGCTCGTAAACGTTACTTTGACGGTGTACCTAACTTACGTGACTACTTCGAGGATGTACGAGATAGAGCCGAGGTTACAGGATATACAGAGACGTTATTTAAACGTCGTCGTAACATTCCTGAGTTCCAAACGTTCGGTAAAATTCCGGAATATAAACGAGGTTCTGGTCGACGTAAAGCGGGTAACATGCCTGTACAGGGAACAGCTGCTGATATCATGAAGATGGCAATGTATCGTATTTACATGTTCTTCAAGAAATACGGTTTCAACGAGGAAAAAGTACGTATGGTATTGAACGTACATGATGAGGTGTGCGTACAGGTTCATAAATCGATTAACCCTTGGTTAGCAACTGCAATTATGCGTGAGGCTATGGAGATTGACTTCTCTGCAAAAGGAATCCCGCCATTATACGTAGGTGCAAACGTTGGTTACTGTTGGAAAGATGGTAAAGTGGACGAGCTTGAGGCTCCGGTTATTCTTATGGATGAAAAATGTGCGTGGGCTATGGAGAAATTCAAAGCAGGGGAAGAGCTTCCTGTGTATGATGACCCTCGTACGTTCTGGGAAAACCAAATTAACGAATTTGCGGTACGTGTTATTGCTGAGGAAATTGAAAAAGACGGTGTTAAAAACTTAAAAGAGGCGCATAAAAACGGTCGTATTATTAAGTACAGTCACCACTTTGGAGATGCAGCCGAAGCAATGATTGTAGAGGTACTAAAACGTGGTAAAGATGCAGTATATGCAGACCTTAAAAATGTAGTAGAGTTTAATAGTATTTTAGCTAAAAAGCTGCTTAAAGCTTGTATGAAACGTATAAATGAAAAAGGACATGAGACAAAAGAACAAGCACTTAAAGACAGCGGTTTAGAAAATGCGTTGAAATACTTCGGTATGTTCGCAGGTAACGTTGTTGAGTGGTTAATGGAAACGGAAGGCGACGTTGATGCGGTTCTAGGTAATGTAAGACATGCGTTTGCAAACAAAAAACAGGTAAAACCTGTTGGGTTTACTACAGTTAATAAGAAAAAGAAAAAAGGTGAAGAGGTCGAAGAGGACTTTGTGTCTGTTGAAGATAAGATGAAGAAGATGCTTCGTTATAGCAAGAAAAACAATATGTTCACGCTTCGAATGGAGAAGAACGATTACGAGCTATTCTCGTTATTGGATTCTATGCTTGTCCCTGCGGTAAATAAACATCTCTTTAAGGAAAATACAAAGTTTACAAACTTTACGCTTGTATACGATGATGGAACAGAGTATTTCCGTAGCGGTGAGTTATGGGTAGGTAATTTCTTACCAATCTTAAAAGATATGATACTGGCACATCTTACGGATGGGAACTATCTTGGTTTCCGTGATAGAATCGATGAGGTCGGTTCAAAACTGGTAGCTACAGAAGAAGAGGTGCAGGCAAAAGAGGACAATAGTATCTCAAAAATCACATCTGCAAGAGAGGCAATTGCTCAGCAACAACGTAAAAGAGCGGCGGCAACTCGATAATAGGAAGGCAGTAGACTCATACGGGTGTACTGCCTTTTTTATACTTTAGATTTGATAAGAGTTAGGCAGTTTAGTCACGCAGCAGGTGGTATGCTACGAGTATAGAAAACACGAAAACAAATGCAGGGGGTTGTTTTAATGAACGGTTTATATGAACAATTTGAGGGTCAAAATATCCAATTGTCTGATGGGTATGAAGATGAAATGATGGAGCAGTTAATGGCTACGGGAGATAATTACCAATAAGACAGTAACGAGTTGTAGAAACAAAACTGATACGGTAACTAAATATATGAGGTAAACAAAGGTCTAGTTGTTTCTAGACCTTTTTTCTATGGGAGGTTATTAGGTATGACAACACAGGAAGATAAAATAAAAGCTAGTTTAGAGTTTTGTAGAGTGACGATAGATACATTGTTGCGTAGTGAGTATGGGCTAAGGTTACAAGCTCCGGTGGTTGTGAATCCTTATCTGCGTAAAGCACATGGGTTAGTGCAGGTAGCTTCTCTTAAAGGTATAGGGAAACCTGATTTAAGAAAAACGAGAATTGAGTTCAATAAAAAGGTTTTGTTAAACGCAAGTAAAGAGCATTTGCGAGGGGTTGCAAGGCATGAAGGTGTACATTATGCATTATTGGTGCTTGGAAAGCCCTATAGGGACGGTACAAAGATGTTCGAGTCTGAAATTAGAAGGTTAGGAGTTCCGAGTAATTTCGGTGAAGTTACAGAAGAGAGTAGGGAATTATATAAAGACTCAATTAAAGGGTCGTTGTGGTATTCCTGTGAGTGTGAGACCTGCGGGAAGTTAGCAAAGATTTGGAAGAGAACACCACCTAAAGGTGCGGTGCAGAAAATGGCTCGGTATCGCTCTAGTTGTTGCCGTTCGAAATTGGTCTATAAGGGCGGAGAAGATGCGCAGGTAGTTATGGGTAGAGTTGTAAAACAAAACGAGGAAAGCCGGGCAAAACGGGGCTTAAAATAGGTAAAGGGTTTTAGAGTAAAAGAAACATAGAATTAGGGGAAATGAAGCTATAAAACTAAGATAGAAAAGGGGCTGATGTTATGTATGGAGATTCACTGACGGTAAAAGAGAGATGTGCATTACATGCGCTATGGGTGAGTTTGGCTTCGTTCTGGGGTGCGGTAGGGTACGTAATATATCGACTGGTAGCAGGTGCATAGGATGTGGAATCCAGTATTGTTTGGAGTTTTAATGCTAGGGGTTTCGTTGGTACTTTGCGGAGTGGTTACCCATCGGTTAGAGATAAGCAAAAAGAAAAGGTTAGAGAAGGAACGTAAGGTATACAAGGAGACAAAGAAGAAAGCACAGTGATAGGAACAACACAATAGATAATGAACAATGATAAGAAAGGCAGAGTCACAAATTCGGTTATGCGTTAAGATAGAGGTAGAAAACCTTTTGAGCTGTAATTCGAAATAGGCGCTGTCTTTTTTTGAATTAAGAAAGCAGGTGGTTTAGTTGAAGCAAGGCGTATTTGCAGACGGGAAATGTATCACGACGTTTGAGGATGAAGCGGAAGCAAATAAGGAGTTTGCTATACTGAATAAACTGATGCCTACTCGGTACGAGTTACGACCTGTGGAGGGTAAAGAAGGTGAATATAGTCAGTAAATGGAGGGATAAGTTGTGAGTCGGATACCAAAAATGCCGGGGGATTTGTATTTATTTCCGGTAGCAAAGAAAGAAGTAAAGAAGTTAGATATCCTTAGGTTACTGAGTGCTATCAGACATATGGAAACGATGCAGGATAGCGGATTCCAAAAACTAATGATAACGTTCAGCGGGTGGGACGATAACCCGAATGATATTTATGAAATCCCTGAGATTCGTGCGTGGGTAAAGATGGTTGTGGAGCGTATACCGCATATTTTTTATTTCATTACGGATATTGAGAAGATGAATAGTCTAGTAGCTTGCTGCTATTTTGATGTTTTGGTACATCATGAGGGTGAGAAGTTAACGGAGAAAGAGTGGGCGGAGCGTGGTCAATTTACAGTAGACTCTCGACCTACCAATCGCATTGCAATTACGTGGGATAAAGAAAAACTAACTAAAATCCGTAAAGGGTTACTGGATTACGGAGAAAAGGTTGGTCAATCAGATTTAGCAAATAAAGCGTTCCGAGATATTACAGCGGATAAAGAATAGGTAATGTAGGGGTCTGTGAGGTGTTGTTGTGTATACATCATTATGTATAAAGGATTTTGAGGGTTGTAAGCGAGGGGACTTTTTTGATACGTATGAGGAAACAAAGTATACTTATGTTAGAAAAGAAGATGGTAACAGTGGCGAGTTTATAAAGATACTCAGTAGGGAATTTAAAACTTACTTTTGGCACACATTTGATGCGGTGTTTGTTCCCCATGTGGTTAAAGAAACAACGTTTAAGTTCTTCTCAATTAAACTTACAAAGGATACAGATTACGATGAGTTTTATAATTTTGACTTTGACTTAGAGACAAAGTACTTGAGGAGAATCCAAAGAGAAGTTATCTACCCTATCCATCGAATAAAAGATAGGGATTTTCTTAAAAACTTTTCAACCACATTGAATTACACGTTAGGTAGTTTAGTAGAGTTAGCGAAAATGCATAAGGATACAGATGTAGATTTGGATGCTGAGATTACTCGAGCGGCAAGCTACTGTAGTGAGTTAGAGACTTTGTATTTTAGTGCAAACAAATTACCTAGATTACAGGTAACACATATGTTAGAGGAACATCATACGCATATGGATGCGATTGTGAAAACGATGAAAGAAATGAATAAACAATAACATGGAGGTTTGATACCAATGATGAATAGGGTCATACTGGTCGGGCGATTAACAAAAGACCCCGATTTGAGATACACACCAAACGGGGTGGCGGTTACTACATTTACGCTTGCAGTTAATCGTCCTTTTGCGAATCAGCAGGGGGAACGTGAGGCAGACTTCATTAATTGTGTGATATGGAGAAAGCAGGCTGAGAATGTAGCAAACTATCTAAAGAAAGGTAGTTTAGCAGGGGTTGACGGACGCTTGCAGACACGTAACTATGATGGACAAGATGGTAAACGTGTGTATGTTACGGAGGTTCAGTGTGAGTCAGTACAGTTTTTAGAGCCACGTAACGGCGGAGCGCAGCCGTACCCACCTGCGGGTAACGGTGGAAGTCAATTTGGCAATCAAGGTGGAAGTCAGTTCGGTACTGGTGGAAACTCTGGGTTTAGGAAAAACGATGACCCGTTTAGTAGCGCAGGACAGCCAATTGATATTTCGGACGATGATTTACCATTCTAGGTTAAGGGAAATAGATGAGGCTAGTGAAAGTAGGCAATAGGTAATGTAAACAACAACGCCGTTGCATACCTTTCTGGGTACGCATGTAGCTGTCTTAAACGTTATATGAATTTCATATAACCTCTCCTTTATAACATAGATAAAGAGAAGCGGGGATTACCGCTTTTCTTTCGGGATGTCTATTGACTGAAATATAATAAACTGGTATATTAAAAGTAACAAAAACAACAAAACAAAAGGTGGTTCACGTATGAAAAAAGTTGTAAAGCCTTGTGTAGTGATTACGAAAAAAGATACAAATATAGTAGGGTTACGTCTGGTACAGGTGATGCCTGTGGATTATATAAAAAAGAATTACGGTGATTTAGATAGTTTTTATGCTTCTTTAGAAGGAACGATTTTAGAGGGTGGAGTTTGTAAGATTCAAAAGTCTAACGAATACGATGAGTGTTTCATTGTAGCGTAAACAAAGGAGAGGTTAATGGTGAAAAAAGAGTATAAAGCGTATCCGAATGCCCATCTACTTTCAAATTGGGGAGAGTTAATCAAACTATCTAGAGATGAAGTTGTAGGTATTGTGGCTGACTGGGAAGAAATTGAAAAGTACAACGATGAACTAAACAAAGAAATGTATACAAAACGACAAGAAGAGCAGCAAAAAGCGGTCACAGCTATGCAGTCGTTAGGGATTCAAGTGAAGAAGTATAACAGAAGGAGTGTAGTGCCTAAGTTTACAGGGTATGTTCCTTGGTTTAAGAAGAACGTATTAGATGAGCTGGATAAAAAATACCCATCTTGTAATTGTGATAAGCCGTATGCGCATATGTGCGAAAAAGAGGTAAATGGTGTTAAGCTTTACAATAACCAATCACCTACAAACTTGGTGCAGTTATATGACCGTATAACGTGGCAGTACAATCGCAAGATTAAAGAGGTAAGTAAAGCCGATAAACTGCTTGTTAAATCTATTCAGTACGCTGCTGAGAACGGTATTGATATCGAAGGGCTATCACCAAAAGATATTGTAAAGGCAGTGGATGAGGTAGCGAGAGATAAGTATCGAGAGGAAATCGTAACTTGGGAAGAAGTTGATTTAAAACATGGGTGTTCGGAGTGTAATACATATGTGATGGGTGAACATCGTTGCTCCTGTGGCAATGCAAGAATCAGTATCAGTATTGAAGGAGATATTTTAGATGGGTTCTACTACGACTTAGAGAATTGTTAAAGAAGATAAAGGTACTTGCGTATAGGCGTGAGTGCCTTTTATTGATTACAATAGAGGTACTAAAACCAAGGAAAGCGAGGTAGGTTAATGTTAGATAATAAACTAGGAATTACAACCCAATCTGAGTTAGATAAGGTAGAAGAGCGAGTAAGTAAAGCCAGTGCAAAAAGACTATATGACTCTGGGGATATAGATAACCTAGAGGTACGTATAAAGGGTTAGTAGATATTCATACCTATCTGTTTAAGGACATTTATGATTTTGCAGGGGAGACACGTATGGTAAATATAGCAAAAGGGAATTTTATGTTTGCACCTGTTATGTATTTAGTGGATTCTCTTAGTGGTATTAATCAAATGACGCAAGCTAACTTAGATGAAATTGTTGAAAAGTATGTAGAAATGAATATAGCCCATCCGTTTCGTGACGGTAACGGTCGGAGTACACGTATTTGGTTAGATTTAATTTTGAAAAAAGAATTAAAAAGGGTTGTGGATTGGGGTGTAATTAAGAAAGAAGAATACCTTTCAGCAATGGAACGAAGTCCAGTAAATGCTTTAGAGATTCGTAACCTTATTGGAGGAGCGTTAACGGATAAAATACATAGTCGTGAGGTGTTCATGAACGGTATAGATGCTAGTTATTGCTACGAAGGTTTTGCACATTATCGTATATATGGGTTATAGATAAATATAAGCAGGTGTTCAGTCAGACACCTGCTTTTTAAATTATTTTCAATTTTACATTGACCAAAATATAATAAACTGGTATAGTAGGGATAGTTAAAACAAACCAAATTACTAGGAGGAAATAACATGAATAAAGAGTCAATTCAAAGATGTTTAGATAAAGCAAAGGAAGATTTAGATAATCTACGTAAGAAAAAAGCAGAATTAGAGATGCAAGAGCGTAGGTTAGAGAGTGAAATCCGAGAGTTCGACCTTGATTTACAAAGAAAAACATTTGCGGGTCTGACACGAGCTGAATACTTTAAAGCTATTGATGGTACTGAGTTCCAAGATGACGATTTCCGAGTAGTAATTGGTGGGTTATATGGGAACGGAGTGTATGTGTTTGGGAACGATGGTGGCATGGATTTACAGCTTAACGGTTTGTTCGGAGAGCAAGCTAAAAACGAGCTTTGGGTAAGCCGTGCTAATGTTCCGGGTAAACAGGATTACTACAAAAAATATCAACCGGGAGAAGTACCTAAAAATAAAAAAGCTATTTACGATGCAATGGTAGCTGTTAAAAATAAATACGGTAAGATGATGGAGAACGGGGAAATTGAACCGAAATAAGACACAAAACAAAAAGGAGACCTACCTACGGGTGGGTCTTAATCTAGCAAAATTGGAGGTTACTGCTGTGGGAACATTGTCTGAAGTCGAAAAGTTGCAAAATGAGCTAGATAGGGTTAGTGCAGAGAGTGAAGATGTAAAAAAGAAAATAAAAGAGCTGCAGAGAAAAGAAGATAAATTGGAGCAAGAAAAGAAGGATATAAAAGGTAAGCTAGAACGAGCTAAATATTATGGAATGTCTCGTAAAGAATACCTTAAAGCAATCAAAGGGGTTACGGTTCATGCTGATGGTGTTGTAATTGATGTCAGGGGAAGTGCTACTGTATACGTGACGTGTATTACTGCGGATGTGAAGTTCTGGGTGTGCGGTGCGTTCGATAGGTGTAAGGTAGCTCTAAACGTAGAGGAGACTGTGGACGGTAAAGTTAAGTATAAGATGTATCACCGAATACCGAAAGATAAAAAAGAGATTTATAATAAACTAATTTCAATTAAAACAAAATACGGAAATATGATAGAAAACGGGGAAATTGAACCACATAAAGATGTAAAATAACTAAGCAAAAAGGGGATGTAGAAATGCATTACGTAGACAAAAGTGGTAAGAAGATTACAGTAGGTAGACAAAACCTTACGAAAGAGACAGTTGAATTAGTGGACGGAAATAAAAAGGTAGATGCACCTATGTTTAGTGATGAAGATGGGGATATCGGCTTCGTATATAACGGAGAGGAAGTATTCTTTAGGTTTTTAAAACCTTATTGACCAAAATATAAAAAATTGGTATAATAAGAGGTAACAAAACGAGCAACGGGAGTGGTTAATATGGGTAAAAGAAAACGCATAGCGATTATGTGGTTAGCAGAGGATATGTTATATCATAGTAGTGATGAGGTAAGAGCTAAAGCACATAAGGAAGATGCTAAGCCAGTGTGGGTAGGTTTGGATGTTGATTACTTTATAGGGACGGTACAACACGTAGATGTAGCAGAAGGTTTAATTTTTGATAGCGTGAAAGAGGCTGAGGAAAGGGTTAATGCTTACAATGAAAAACTCATGGTGTAAGTGAAGGCATTCGTTGCGGATGCCTTTTTATTATGCTAAACTATTGACTAAAATATAAAAAATTGGTATACTAAAGATAGTTAGAACAACAAATAATTTACGTATACCTGTGATAACGGGGTACGAGAAACGGTATAAAATTCTACTTATAATAAATGTATACACTGGAGGTAATGGAAATGAATTACTACGTACATAAAAATCATATAAATGAATTAGAGATTTGCAAGGGTGAGTCAGGACTGCAAGCAGCGTTAGATAAAATGGTTGTTGAAGGTAAGGGGTTTGGAGTCGTTACTGATTTTGATGCCTTTTCTAAAGAAGATATGGATGCCTTAGACGTATTTGATGTTGAGGATACAGAGAATCTGGTTAAACGTATGGAGTGTATCAACACTTATGAATTGTATACGATGGAGGATGGGAAAGTTACGTTACATCGTGAAGGAGTTGAAGGTGGCTACAATTTAGAAGAGTCGGTAACTACAGGAAACCGTAAATACTATGAAGAGTTAGAGAAACCGATTCGAGAATCCCTAGAAACAAAGAAAGCGTTCCGTGTAGTCGATGCGGATGCAAGTGAGATAGATGTGGCGATTGGTACAAAACTTGATATGTATGTGTTTATCGGGTGTGGGTTCGATGATTATACAATGGGTGTACTGGCTATGGGAGGTAGAGTAACTGAAGTGAATGACGTTTTACCAGTTGCTGAAATTAAAGAACGTATCGGAAATGGTAGTGCAATTGTATGTATCCGTGAAGATAAAGTTATGCCGGGGTTCTTAAAAGAATTAGAAGATGTAGGAATCCCGTGTGCGGTAGTTGTTCCTTGTTTCTGGGATAACGAAGAGGAGTAAGTATAAAATAATAGCCCGTTCGGAGCGAAAGCGGGCTATTTAACAAGGGGATAGGAAGATGAAGTATTACGTACATAAAAACCATATAAATGAGTTAGAGGCATGTAAAGAGGACTTAGGGTTGCAACCTGCGTTGAATAAGATGGTTGCAGAGGATAAAGGGTTTCAGATTATTTCTGATTTCACTAACTTTGCCTCTGATTTCGAATTTTTCCCTTTGAATCCTGATGACGATGCTGTAGATGAGCTTGATGTTATGAATCTTGTTAAGCGTATGGAGTATATTGATTCATATGTGTTGTATACAGTTGAGGATAAGACTCCACCATTAAATCGAGCGGATTCAAGTGTAGGGTTTGATTTAGGAGAGTTGATACGTATAGGTACTAGTAAATACTTTGATAGTCTAGAGGTTATGGTTCGGGAGTCTTTAGAGACAAAGAAAGCATTCCGTGTACCGGATATGGATGCGAGTATTGTGTATAAAACGTTTGGTACACAGTTCAATATGTATATCTTTATTGATTGTGAATTTGAGGGTTCTACAATGGTCGCGCTATCTAGGGGTAGTATGGTTATGGATGTAAATAATACATTCCCAGTTGCTAAACTTGTAGAATGTGTCGGTAAGGATAATGCGATTGTATGTATCCGTGAAGATAAAGTTATACCTGGGTTCTTGGGTGATTTAGAGGCTGCGGGAATCCCGTGTGAGGTAGTTGTTCCTCGTTTCTTGGGGACTGATGACGACTGGATATAAAATAATAGACCGTTTCGAGAGAGGTCTTTCTAATAAGGGGGTAGGAATATGAATTATTATGTACATGCAGAACATCATGACGAGTTGGTAGCCTATGCAGAGGAGGTAGAGTTACAACAAGCCTTAGATGTGTTAGTAGAAGCAAATAAGGCATTCAAGATTCCAACGGACTTTAGCAACTTCCCGAGTCCGTTTGACAGAGAAGGCGTTGAGCAGTTGCAAGATATTACGAAGATGTTAGTGTATAGTGATAACTTTGTGAAATACGAGGTTAAAGATGTTGAGCCTACAAAGAATGTGTTTTTAGATGGGGAGGGTGAAATGCTATCTTCTCTGAGTTTGACGGCAATACATAAGTTTTACGAAGATGTAAAAGGGGTTATTCGGTATGCGGTAGTAAAAGGAGATACATTCCGAATTGCAGACGGGGCAGCAACTCTCATTCCGCATTACTTTTTAGATGAATTTGATGTAGTGGTCTGTGTAGGGTACAAATTCGGGTTCTATGATGCGAAAGACCTTGTAAGACATCTAGAATTGGTGAATTTCGATGATGCTACACAAATGAAAGAGGTTGCGGAACGTAACAAAGGCGAGAGAGCGCTTGTATTGGTTAGCGAAGAGTTTGCAACTAATGAGGTACTGGCGGAGCTAAAAGAAGCCCGTATCCCTTGTGGGGTTATTATGAAGTGCTTAGGTGTTGAGGAAGAGAAAGAGGTACTAAACATTACAGTTACGATTGAAGAAAAATAAAAGGAGGTAAGGAAGATGACAAACAATAAGAAAAACAAACAGGACGTACAGTCGTCAGGGTTAAGTGAACAAATTTTTAAAGGGTATCTGGATAATGTAACAAAAGGACAACGAAAAAACGGGAATCTAGATATGTTAACGGCAAGTAACTACCATTCCGGTAAAGAAGGTGAGAAGTTGCCAGTACCTGAGGGTGGTTGGGCTTCTGGTTCTTATGCAAAGTCATTCATAACTGAGGGTACTATGGATGATATGCGATTAGCTGAGTCGGGTATCGAAATGAGGGAGTATGCTGCAGGGGATGTGGATGCGGTACGTGGTATGTATATCGTACAGAAAATTGCTGATATGCTATCTAAGCTAGAAAAAGGCGAGGATTTCGAGGTTAAAGATTCTGAGTTGTACTACTTGCGTGAAGCAATTAAAAAGACAGGTAAACGTGCAGTAGCTATCGGAAGTTATTTAGATGAGGAAGATGAAAACGAGGTTACGATAGTAAAAGATGACTTAATCGATGCGTTACGTGTACCTATTTCTTTTGCGGTTGCTAGTATACACGACAGGGCGGTTATAAGCCGACAAGAGGGAGTTTTATATATCTGGATTAGAGATTAAAAAACACTGTCTGGAACGCTTCTAGGCGGTTGAAACGGTAAGAAATACTGTATAACTAGAGATGGGAGGGAATAAGGTATGAAAACACATGAAATTTTTGCTTGTTTAAAGCCGGGATATAAGGCAGTTTGTGTCGGGAATGAGCAGGTCGAGGTCTTTTGCAATCGATACGGAATCTATTTTCAAGTAGATGAGTTTGGGGTGTCACATGATTTTAAGCCAGAACAGTATGAAGATGTACTGTGGAAGTTGGTGTCTGTGAAGTGATAGATGTTGAGGAGATACATGATAGCTTAGCTAAGAAAAAGAGTTTTGTAGTACCAAAGGAAGATAGAAGTCTAGTTATGGATGTACTTGCAAATAAAGGTGTGGCATATCCACATATTACTGATGTACCGGGAGTACACCAGTATACGAATTCGAAAGAAGGGATGTGTAGGAGGTTGCAGCCCTTCTTTCGTAAATACAAAGATGAGTTTGATTGGTTTCTTGTGGATACTGACGAGAAAACCTTTGTTTGGAATATCGATAGTGAGATAAGGCAGATTTATCTTGGTGTTGAGGTAGGAAAGTTGGTTCTCGTAACCGCTGCGCTTGTTGTGGCTGTTTGGGGAGTTTTCCATTTTGGAATACAGTTAAATATTATGTAGATGTGATAGGGTGAGGTAAATGAGTGATTTAGTAGGTGCGTTTCAAAAGATGTACCAAGGAGAAAGTTTTCATGCAACAAAAGAAGAGGCAAAAGCAATACGTGAGATATTCGATACGGATGGAGTTCGTTACGTCCATATTGCAAACTGTCCGGAGCTGCGTGAAAATGGGATTGACCCTGAGGTACTGGGGTCTATTGCACACAGCCACGGCGTAGGAGCTAAATGGTTAATGTTAGAGGATAAAGACGGGGAGTTTCTTTGGAATATAAGCGATGAGTTTTACAGTCGTCCTTATAGCGGAGATATTCCTTGGGTAAAGAGACATTTTGGGTTTGTATTTTTAGGCTCTGTAGCATTATTAGTCGCACTTACGTATCTTCTACAGGGTTTAGGGCTATGAAGAGTCAGTCTAAGGAAGATATGCACAAGAAAAGAAAGCAGATGTGGTTAGAATATAAAATACTGACGGAGCTTTTGTATGTTGGGTCGATACTAGGAATTTTAGCAACAGCATTGGCATTACATAAAGTATTTATAGGGTAACGAATTTGAAAGGATGCTTTGTATGTCTCGAGAAGAGAAGGTAAGTAAAAAGGGGAAAGGCTTAGGTCGTTGGAGATGTTTCGATGACATTACGATTAAAGCCAGTATCCCTGTGTTTCTTATAATGGTTGGGATTGTTGCGTATGTACTTTATTTGGATTTTTACGAACCTCAGGTACAAGAAGCAGCAATTAAAGAGGGTAACGCTACATACGTGACAGTGCTTGAAAAGAGCAGAAATGACAGGGCTGATGAAGATACACGGTACGAAATCTGTGTGAACGGGGAAGGAGAAACAATACAAATTGGCGTAGACGGTAAGGTATATAAGGATGTAAAAATCGGAGATACGATAGCGATTACTGAGTACAACGGTAAATTTTATGTAAAACAAGTATGAGAGGGCGGTTAATATGGATAATAACGACTACTTTTTAATTGTAACGCAGGAGGATGGAATTAAGTCTTATTCTAGGTTAATAACACATGAGAATTTCGGGCTAAACTTAGAGATGAATGGGGATAGAGACCTTGTTTTAAAAAGGATGGTTAGTGCTATCAAATCAGGAGAAGTTATCGGCAGCGAGGTTTACACTCCTGATAAAATTATCAAAGTCGGGATTAAGAGACTGCATTTAGGGAGATTAGATAACCCATTACATAAGGGTGAAATCAACGATGATATTCAATTAAAAATTAAAAATGGTGTAGTGATTTATACTGCTACGTCTGAGGCATATTATGCAGAGGATACGGCTTACGGTAAGTAAGTGAGAGCTGCTTGTAGACAGGAGGGTTCGTATGGGTGAATCAAAGGGTATGTTTGGTCTATTGGTTACTGCGGTAGTCCTTCTCTTGTTTATGGGGAGTATGGGGTACAACTTCTACCGACTTGCTGTAACCACGACTGATGATATCGAAAAGAGTGCGGAGGTTGTTAATGCTACCGTTGTAGGTAAAGAAGAAGTAGAGAATGAGGTAACAGAGCATAGTTATGTCGCGGTGTTAGCTGTTCCGGTAATTATGCCTGTGTATACAAACTCGACTGCAGATGGTGTAAGTGATTGTTTTATAACCGTTCAAGTTGATGGGAAAGAGTACAGGATTCATGCAGATAAAGATACATATAACAGAGTAAATAAGGGGGACACCTTAGAGGTAATGAAGAATCTAGATGTTGTTTGGTTACAAGGGAACGGTGTCCCGATTAATGAATTTAAACGATAAAGGTAGGTGTCTTAATGTTTGAGAATACGAAGCAGTGGTTTATTGCAGTAGGTCTACTGTTGGTGTTCATTGTGGTATCAATCGGGTTTTCGATAGATAAAGGAGTCCGTGAAAAAGAAGCATTGAAGAATGGTAGAGAAGTGCAGGCGGTTGTTGTAGACAAAGAAATGGTACAAGGTGGTTCGAACATGCTCCTAACAAGTGGGATGCCTGTTCCGCTTTCAGATGACCCAGATACGTGCAGTATTAAGGTGTACGTAGGGAAGAAGAATCACGATATAGATGTAGATGATAAGTTGTATGAGTCCTTACAGATTGGCGATAAAATTAATGTTATTGAATATGAAGATAAAGTTATATTGAAAGATAAGTAGGATATAAACAAACTCCTTGAAAGTGCAAATAGATAAGTGAAAGTCATTTGTACAAGGAGAGGTTACATGAGTAAAAAGAAAGCGATTGTCACGTTAGGTGCTGTTTTATGTACAATTGTAGTTTCCGTATCTGGGTTAAAGGTGTATGCAAATACAGAGAAACAAGCAGTTATCGATAAAGGTAAAAGTGAGAAGGCTTATGTTGTGTCTAAAGAAGTAACAAGCGGTTCGGATAAGTCTTATGGAGATTTAAAAGTAGATGTATCTGGTAAATCGTATTCTATAGGGGTAAACAAGGAACAGTATAACAAGGCGGTAGAGGGTACTGATATTCCGGTGTATGAATATAAAAACAAAGTGGTTATTGGTGAGAATAAGAGATAATAAGGGTTGTGTTCGAGCAATCCTTTTTATTTTGTCTAAAAATGTATGTGATTTTATGTAGACGTAATGTGTATTTAATGTTGACTTGTAATTCAGCCATACACCTTTGGTATATGGGAAGGTGTATACGAATAAAGGGAAGAAGAACCCATGTTGACTTAAGTACACATTTAAGTTGACTTTATGTTGACTAGCCAAACTAGGGTATAGAAATGAAGTATGTTCTGAAAAGGGTGTAGTTGTATAGAAATAATATATTGGAGGACGTGTTATGCGTAGGGTTGTTGAGTTTTATGTAGGTTTGTTGGGAAGTGCATTCGGTGTGTTGGACACGATTTTATATGGATACAAACTGCAAATGTTTGATTGGAATACATCTGGGGCTGTCGGGGTTATTTTGGTAGCTCAGGTACTGGCTCTTGGGTTAAGTTTGGTTATGTCAAAGATAAATAGGTTTGTATACGGTACGTGTATGGTAGCTATCGGATTGATGTCGTTATGGGTGTCTGTATCAGGGTTATTGATTCCGGCGATACTTGAGATATTATGTGGTGTGTTAGTGTTCCGAAAAATAAAAATGGTAAGTAAGGAAGCCTAAAGTTGGGGCTTCCTTTTTTGATACAAACAACCGAGATTCTTAGGTAGTCTTTTGATATAGTTAGGAATAGAAAGACAAGTAACTATTGACTAAAATATAATAAAGCGGTATACTAAAGACAGAAATTAAGGAAGGGCGGAATTACATATGAGTCAGGAAATCAAAAAGAAGATTGATGAGTTACGGGGCGAGGTTATTCGCCATGATAAATTATACGCTGATGAGCGACCTGTAATTACAGATACGGAGTACGATATGTTGTATAATTTGCTTGTTGATTTGGAGCAGAAGAATCCAGAGTATCAAAGCGAAGATTCACCTACACAACGAATTTATGCGTTTGTACGTAAAGGGTTGATGGAAGTAAAGCATCGTAACAAGCTGCTATCGTTAGAGAAAGCTACAGATAGGGAAGGGTTAACGGCGTTTCTTAGACGTTTCCTAAATTGTTCATTTAAAGTAGATGATAAGGAAGATGGTCTAACAATCGGGCTTATGTACCTAGATGGGTTGTTACAGCAAGGGGTTACACGTGGGGACGGTACAGTAGGTGAGGATGTTACGCATGCAATTCATGTGCTGCCAAGCGTACCGAAAGTTATTGATGCAGAAGGGTTAGTCGAGATTCGTGCAGAGGCTATTATTCCGTTTGAGGAATTTGAACGTATTAATGCGGAGCTAATTCGTGAAGGGAAAGAGCCATACGCTTCTCCACGTAACCTTGCAAGTGGTTCAATTCGTTCCTTCGAGGCAAAGGTGGCGTTAGAGCGTGGAGTACAGCTACGTGCATATCAAATTGTTGAAAATGGTACGTCTACGGCTATGGGGGACATGGAGCAGTTGCGTAAGTGGGGCTTTACAGTAAGCACAACAAAACTATTCCAGTCCGATGAAATTGAAGAGTTAATTGAATACTGCTTAACGTACGCAGAGGAAAAGCGTCCTCATATTGACCACTTAATCGACGGGCTAGTTATTACAGTTAACGAGAAGGAAGAACATGTACGTGCGGGGTCAACAAACAAACATCCTAAATATGCGATTGCATTTAAGTTCGATTCAATGGATGCAACAACGAAGATGTTAGATAAAGTTTGGACGGTAGGTAAAACGGGACAGTTAACACCAAATGCAGTATTAGAGCCAGTTACGATTGCAGGGGCAACGATTAGACGAGCATCTCTTGCTAACATTTCAAACATCCAGAGACGAGATATTCGTGTAGGGGATACGGTTGTAGTGGCTAGAGCAAATGATGTAATTCCGCAAGTCACTTCAGCGGTTAAAGAGTTACGAACTGGGGAAGAGGTAGAGATTCAAGAGCCTACAGAATGTCCTGTATGTGGGGGTCATGTAGAGCGTGTTATCGGTAAAGATAAGCATGGGGATGAGTCCATTTCTCTGTACTGCGTAAGTAGTAGTTGCCAAGCACAGGTAGAACGTGTGCTACAGTATTTCGTGTCTCGACCTGCTATGGATATCGATGGTTTAGGTGAGAAAACAGTAACAATGCTGTACCAAAAAGGGTTTGTGAATGGAATTACAGACATCTTTAAGTTACAAAGCCGTGCAGAAGAGATTGCGGGGTTATCTGGTATGGGTAAAGGTAGTGTTGAGAAGATGTTGAAAGGGATTGAGCAAACAAAAGGAACGCCATTATCCCGTGTTATGTCTAGCTTAGGTGTTCGAAACATTGGTAAAAACGTATCTAAAATCCTTGCTGATAAGTATCACAGTTGGGAACATATTGTGAGAGCCTACGCAGCAGGTACGCTTCGTGATGAAGTAATTGAACTGGACGGAATCAGTCATGTACTGGCAGGTGAAATCGTTAATTTCGTAGGTAATGAAGATGTACGTGAGACAATGCAGTTCCTGCTTTGGGAAGGGTATTGTGTGGATGAGCCAATTGAAGAGCCGTCTGAAGTTGAACCTTCACTAGATGGGCTATCGTTCGTTATTACGGGTAAGTTGTCAGAGTCTCGAGACAATATCGCCAAGCGTATTAAAAACCTTGGTGGTAAGGTTAGTGGTTCTGTCTCTGCAAAAACGTCTTATCTAGTCTTAGGTGGCTATAACGATGAGACAGGGGAGTTTGAAGGTGGTAAAATGAGTTCTAAACATAAGAATGCATTAGACCTGCAGGAAAAAGGGTCTGAGATTCAAATTATCTCTGAAAACAAACTAAAAGAATTGATGTAATTGAGAGGGGGCTTTATGTCTCCTTTCTTTATGAAATATATAATTTGCAGGAGGGTAATTATGAATTACAGTCAGGAAGAAAAATTTAAACCATTTACAAGTGAAACATTGGAGTACAGAGATGGTAAGTTGTTCATGGCACATAGCGATATTTCCTTTAAGTGTTTAAAGATTGTGGGAAACCGTTATAAGATATTTGTAGATTATGGGTTTAAAGGGAATTCTCGATATGCAGACGATAAAAGTGATTATTATGTGGTAGATACAAAAGATAATACACTCCTTAAGCCATTAGATTACAGTTTCGCGGCACTCGTTAAATCGTTAGAAGATAAGGTTGAAAAAGAGACACCTACAGAGGTAAAAATTGCGCCATTTGTTACAAATACACGAGTGTTTACTATGACTATACAGAATTTGGTTCGTGATGGTTGGGTATTTTCAGAGTTAGATAGCGGGGATTTAAAGGTTGAGAACAAAGGACTTGGAGTAGAAAAAACGTTTAAAGATGAGCAAAAATTTGAATCATGGGTTTTTGCTGAATCGGAGAATTTTTAAGTGTGTAGGTATCTAGTGTAAAGGTTGGGGTTAATTTGTTCCAAAACGTAGATTTGATGTTGTTAGTTCCTGATACGATTATGTTAATTCTCTGTATTGGGTTAATGAAAGGGATTGAGTGGAAAGTTTCTGAGAAAGGTAAGTATTCCTTTTTCAAATTTGACCATAAAAGGTTAAACGGAACGGGGTTAATGCTGCCGTATATGGTATTAATTCTCATGTCTGTCTGTGAAGCAGGTAGATGTGTAGCGAAGATGCTGGGGGTGTTGTAAATGAATTGGGTGGTCGAAGCATTGTTGGCTATTGTTCAGTTTATAGGGGCTATAGTTATATCTCATTATTTACTCGGTTGGTATCAAAATAAATACGCAAAGGATTGTAAGATATTCGAGATTCGCAGAGTTTACAGTCTTGTACCAAAAGAGCGTAAGGTAAAGTACGTTTGTGGGGTAGTAGGTATATCATTGCTTTTTGTTGTAGCAATAAAAAGAACAGTAGAGGTTGTTGGTTATCTATTTGTTTAGGGACTTATTTTTGCTTTATATCAAATGGTTTACGTATAGAGGGTATGTACCCTCTATTTTTTATGGGAATGTAAACAGAGTGGGAAAGTTCTGTATAAGGGTATAAAGGAGTAGGAGGTTCTGAGATGGTTAGGGACTTAAACATTTCGGTCAAAAAGGAAGAAAAGGCAAATAAAAAACCGAAAAAGCGTGGTGTAGGCTCACGTATTTTGCAGATAACAGCAGCGGTTGTTGTTATTATACCTATCGTTTTTGCAGTGTACCTGTTTTATTGGAAAGACATTAAAGATGCGGGTACAAATGTAAAAAGCGGTGTAGACACTAAGGTAGATAAGGTAAAAGAGAGTGTAAAAGAAGATAACGAGAAGGGTTCTACTGATTTACCTAGTGATGGAAATTCTTTTATTAAAGACAATATGAATAAACTATTCAAGTAAATAGGGGTGTTGATAATGGGTGTAATTGGATTACGTTTATGTATACATAATGATAGGGATATGGTACTTTCTATACCTGTTAATGGTGGGACTGAGGTAAAGGAAACTTTTACAGTAATGGAAGATGCACTCGGGGCAGTTTTATACTACGAGGAGCATGGAGCTGCTGTAGAGGTGGTCGATGAGAGGGTTGCGCTTAAATGTTCATAAGGCTGCGGCAGCCTTTTCTTTTTATAATGTCATTGACTAAAATATAATTTCTTGGTATAGTTAATACAAGATAAACGAAAAAAAAACACTGGAGGGATTGCAATGTTATATATTTCAAGAGAGAGTCGTGAAAATTGGAACGGTACTATTTCGGAGTTAAGACCGCATGAGTTTAACGGTAAAAAGTGGGGTGAAATGTTCGGTTCAGTTGAGGAACTCGTTCAGTGTACTAAAGAAATCGATATTGAAAAATTCAAGAGTGCAAGACATAGTGGTTGGGGGTATATAAATAGTTTTGTTAAAAGATTAAACGATGATGAGGAGCTTTCACCCAAACAGGTTACGCAGTTAAAACGTTTGGCAAGCGAAGTGTATACATATACTTGGAATGTAGAGAATATTGAGAATTACGGAAAAAGAGCCATAGATAACGGCAGATAGAGCTAACAACAATAACAGGTTATATAGAGAACCGATAAGGTTAGGTAATCCTAGCCTTTTTATTAAGGTAACACATTGACTAAAATATAATAAACTGGTATATTTAAAACAACAAAAAGGAAATGGGGATGGGGAATATGCGAAAAGATGTTGTACTATCCGAAAGAATTGATAGAAACGGGACAAAACACCAAATAGTGGAGACAAACTGTAGTCGATGTGGTGGGGCAGGTTTTAGCGATAGATGGAAGCTTACAGGACGTGTATGTTATCAATGCGGCGGGGATGGACGTATGAATGCGAAGCGTAAAGTATACACACCAGAGCATGCTGCTAAACTAGAGGCTAGAAGACAAAAACGAGAAGAGAAAAGGTTGGCAGAACGTCGGGAGAAGGCGAAAGAAACAAATAAGCAGAAGATGGAGGACTTAGGTTTTCACAAAGGGACAATACATATGGTTCTAGGGGATATTTTCTCCCTACGAAAAGAGTTAAAAGAAGCAGGAGCTAAACATATATCAGGGGTGGGTTATTACTTTACAGATAAACCAGAGAAGTATCCAACAGCTGAGTTAAACGTGGAGGAGTTAGTTGCTTATACGGATTATGGTGCTGTATATGTGTGTAGTCCTGAGTTCACAAAGGATTATATTAAATCGGTCAGGCTTGCGAATGAGTATCAAAGCCAGTACGTCGGGGAAGTTGGGGATAAGCTAGAATTAGACCTAACGGTTATGGTTTCTATTGAGCTTGAAGGTATGTATGGCTACACATATATTAATAAAATGCAGGATGAAAAGGGTAACATATTTATGTGGAAAACGCAGAAAAACCTAGAAGCCTATGCAGATGATGACAAGAAAATCAAACTAAAAGGAACGGTTAAAGACCATACTGAATATCGTGAGGAAAAGCAAACAGTATTGACTCGATGTAGGGTAGTAGAGGATTAGCGATAGTCCTCTTTTTACTTACTATTGACTAAAATATAATAATGTGGTATATTGAAAACAACAAAAGATACATAACGAAAACAGGAAAGGGAGCGGTTAATATGACAGAAAGTCCATTAGATACACTACAAGGTGCGGAGGATTATAAGAAACGTGTTGAGGATTATGTAAAAGAACTTGAATCCAATATTTTCAATGAAGGTAAAAAGATGGCTAAGGCGCTAGAAAAGGCTGCTAAAAAGGGCGATTGGCATGATGTGTCACATTTAAATCATATGATAGGTTTGCACTTACGACATAAGCAGCAGTGGGAAGATAAGTTACCCGAGGCAAAATACTTTATTGAACGTGCGGGATGGATAGAGTCAGGACGAAGAGTTATTGTTGATTTCTTAGACCGAGTTTTCGAACACGATATGCGTTGGTATAACGACTTACAGGAGAAATACGGGAATGATGTTATGACAGATAGCGAGCGTAGTAAATTAGTGCGTGAAGGAAAAATCAGTAAGGCAGATATCTCGTTTGTGGTTAAGACAGAACAACAGGCGGAACGTTGGTTTCGTTTAGATATAATCCAGAGGTATTACGGGATAATTGATAGAGTAGAAAAGAAAGCAGGAAAGATTGTAGATGCATCCCATTTACATATTAACGAAAAAGGCGGTATCGATGGTTTTGTAGTTGGGGAGCTTGCGGAGGTTCAGTTGAACACAATCCCTGCGAGTGGTGAGATACAACGATTCCATTATCGCACCTTGGTTAAAGAGGTTAAAGGTAGTCGAAAGTAAAGGTCTTAGGGGATTTCCCCTATTGACCAAAGTATATAAAGGTAGGATAAAATAAGAAGGTACTATAAGGGGGTTGGCAGGATGTCGTTAAAGGACGAAGAGCGTAAGCAGGTTATTTCCGATAGTATTAAAGATATTGAGGAAGTTATTGTTAAGTACAGTAAGGAGTTAGCAGTAGCTGCAGATAAGGCTAATGCTAGCGGTAACTGGGATGGGGTAAAAAGTTTAAATAAACTAATCGGTAAGAGTTTGAAAACAAAACAAAAATTGGGAGATACGTTATGGGAGTTAGAGATACCTCTACATAATAACTATGTTAAAGTGACTGTAGAGGAGTTTGATGAATACGTGTATTTGGCGGCGATTAAGGTGTCTCCCGGTTATAAAAACAGGGGTCATGGTAGCAAAGCGTTACAAAAAGTTATTGATTTCGCTGCTTCTAGAAAGAAACCACTACTGGCGTTTGTTACAGGTGAGTTAGGTGGCGATGTAGCGAGGTTAAAGGTTTGGTATAAGCGATTTGGGTTTTATGAAGAGCATAACGTAATAAACGCTGAGTACAACTACAACTTTAGGAGAGATTGGTAGGGTTTATATGTATGGAAAAGTAGCGGATGTGTGGTACAAGGATAAGGAATATCAGGTGTTTGTAACATGTACATTTAGGGATACACCGGAGGACTTGAGTCGGATGGGTTTGTATAGATTGACAAACGCTCTGTTAGAGAACCCAGAGCTTGCAGTCGATGAAGTTGTGGGTTTAATAAACGAAGGAAAACTTTAGGGTTTTCCTTTGAAAATAGGAATATAGATAAAAGATTTATTTTTGATAACAATGATGAACATGAAAAACAAAAGCAGGTATATACTAACCTTAACAACAACTTAGCTGCATGTTTTCTAGTATGTGCGGATAAGAAGATTAGTAATATAAATAAGCCTGGTTTTGATAGCTAAGTACATAA
Source organism: Bacillus sp. NEAU-Y102 (assembly GCF_054788175.1). Lineage (NCBI taxonomy): Bacteria > Bacillati > Bacillota > Bacilli > Caryophanales > Bacillaceae > Bacillus > Bacillus sp. NEAU-Y102. The sequence continues at coordinate 240,878 of NZ_JBTWFK010000007.1, forward strand.
ATATGTGTTTACGGACTAAAATAAAGGAAGTCTGGGGGCTAATATATTGTATAATGTGTATAGAAAAATATTGAAAACAATAAAAACAAAAAATATAAAAGGAAGAGGGAATTACAAATGAAAAAACAATATAAGAAGATGGTAGGGGTTGCCGCAACTGCTGTAATGGCGGTTACAATGGTATCAGGGGTAGCACAAGCACAAACAGTAGATACATTAAAAGTAGGTGAGGCTGCTTACGCACAAGGAGTAGCACAATACAATGTACCTATTACATTTGATAAGCCTGAGTATACTGTTAAAAAGGGAACACAAGGTTTTGTACATAATTTAGTAGATATTTTAGGTTTAAAAGCTCAGGTACAGACTTCAGAAGGTATTAGAAATTTAGATTACTATGTGAAGTACGATGTTAATTCTGTAGATGTGAATCAAGTAGGGGATTATCGTGTGATGTTTAATTTAGATAAAACGGACGATAATGGGTTAGCTAGATTTGTAGGTAAAGGTGAAGCTGTAGTGCATGTTGTGGAGTCAGGAAAGCCTATCATTTCGTTTAAGACTGAAGATATGGTGGCGTATGTAGGTGATACATTTAACCCTGCTGATTACATTAAAGCCATTGATGACGAGGATGGAGACATTACGGGTAAGGTTAAGGTGTTCGATTTAAAAACATGGAAGCCGCTAAGCGTACTAAGTCAAGAGGGCGACTACAAATTACAGTTTACGGTTAAAGATAGTGATGGGAATCTGGCTGTGGAGGAAAAAATCTTAAAGGTGTTACCTAAGAAGCAGGTAGAAGACCAAGCACCTGTGCTGAACGTTCCGGGCGAAGTTACAATTACTGAGGGTTCTGAGTTTAAGGTGATGGATGGCGTAACTGCTAACGATAAGGAAGATGGGAATATCACTTCTAAAGTAACGTATAGCGGAAATGTAGATGTAAACGTACCGGGAGTGTACGAGGTTACGTATAAGGTTGTTGACTCAAAAGGGCATGAAGTTACAGCAAAACGAAAAGTAACAGTGGAAGCTAAACCAGAAGTTAAGCCGGAAGTTAAACCAGAAGTAGATGGTTCAGCGTTTACAGATGTGCCTAAAGATAGCTGGGCTAAAAAGGCAATCGACCAATTAGCAAAAGACGGGTTGGTTAAAGGTTACGGAGACGGACGCTTTGGTTTTGGCGATAACGTGACTCGTGGTCAGGTAGCTTCTTTAATCAGCCGTCATCTGAAACTAGCGGATGTTCAAGGTGGAACAGAGTTTGGGGATATTAAAGGTGATATCTTTGAGCAAGATATCAAGAATGTAAACCATGCAGGGATTATGGTTGGTGATGGTTCTGGTAACTTCCGTCCAAACGATGGATTAACACGCTACGAGCTATCTGCTGTACTTAAAAAAGCGTTTAAACTAGAGGCTAAAGGGGTGGAAAACTTTGCGGATGTACCTAAGGGGCATTGGGCATATGATTACACTCGAATCCTTCTAGGTAACAATATCTCAAACGGTATGGGAAATAACGAGTTCGCAGGTAACACAGTAGTAAAACGTGAGCAGTATGCACAGTTCTTATATAATGAAATTGTAAGAAAGGCATAAATCGGTATACACGAGAGTATGTAAGATAGCGGGGGTTTAGGTACTCCCGCTATTTCTGTATAAAATACTAGGTAAGTAATGGGGGTTTACGATGTCGGCTTGGTTTAGTGACTTTAGGCAAAAGCTGCAGTACACAAAATATGATGAGGATAAGACAAAAGGGTTGCTCGATACAATAGAGGAGCTTGATGAGTTTACATTTCGAGATATGCCGGGGTTTAAGAGGATACATACAAAGGAAAATGGTAACGATATTACGCTCTTTATTAAAGTAAGTAAGGATAATCGGATACAGGAAGTGTATGTAAATAACGGAAAAGTGTACAATGCACCTAGCGATTTAGCTACATGGGGTTGTCTAGGTGGGATAGCGGTTATTGTGGCTCTTGTAGGGTGGTTTTTAGTTTCTGTGGTGTCAGTCTTCATGGATGGTGTAGAAACGGACACAACGCCCGACAACCCGTATATAGAGGATTTTAACGGTGATGGTTTAGGAGGAACAAAAGAAGACCATGATATATACCATAAATACTACAAGTAGAAGATGGTTTTCATGTTATGTTCCATGTGAGTAATGAAGTGACTAAAGTTACCGGGGAGTGGAACGAGGCAGGAGAAAAAGACGGGAAGGGTTACTGAAAACCTTAAAGAGATATAAGCTGATTTCATAAAGAGGTCAGCTTCTCTTTTACTTCATTATTGACTAAAATATAATAAACTGGTATAGTAAAGGTAACAAGTCAAGTAATAAGCGGAAGTAAAAATACGTTATATAAACTAATCGGAGGGAAAGAAAATGGCAAAAACATTCACTAAAGTACGTAAATGGGTAAAAGAACAAGGGCATGAAATAGAAGATAGAGAAGCGTATGGGGATGAAGTTTGTGTGGTTATTCGAGTAGCTCTAGGAGACCGTGTACTTTCTTTCCGATTAGAGCAACGTGAAAGCACAATTTATCATAGCATTCGAGGAATGAAGGGTGACCCAAAAGGTATGTACTTATCGGTTATTGGTAAGCGACGTTGTTCAAGTATGCTGCAAAGTTCTCAAAAGGAAGCAATTACTGAAATGGAGAGATTTATTACTGAAGAAACAAAGAAGGGTAATTAAGTTTTTAATACGTATAAATAGTTGAGAGGGGCTGCGGGTAATGGCAAAGACAAGAAATAGATATTATAATCCAAATCCTAAAAAGAACGATACAAGCGACTGTGTAGTTAGGGCGCTTTGTAAGGCTACGGGTAAGGACTGGGATACGGTATACAAGGAGTTATATGCTTTAGGGTTTGAGTTGAAGGTAATGCCAAACGATAAGGATGCATGGAGAGAGTATTTAAGACGAAACAATTTCATTGAGCATAAGATTTCAAATAAGAAGGGGACAAAAAGACCAAAAGTACAGTCATTCGCAATCAGTAACAAGGAAGGTACGTTTGTATTACAGGTAGCAAAACATATTGTGACTTGTGAAGATGGATATTTCTACGATACGTGGGATTGTGGGGAGTCAGCACTGTACAGTTACTGGGAAAAGGCAAGTGCATAACAAAGAGGAATAGAGAGGAGATAGAATCATGAGTTTTACGTGGGAGCAAATGTTAAATTACCTTAAACAATTTGATGGGAAGTTTTATCCTAGGGATAATGAAGAGGGTGTGTTGGAAGCAACAAAAAAGATTGAGGAAATCTTAAAACGTTTCGGGTTTCAGTACCATAGTTCTTTTAACATGAGAATACGTAAATTTAGATGTAAAGATACTTCATGGTTCTATCGTTTATATAAAAATGAGCATGACTACGTAGAGATACAGGTAGGTTACATTATTCAAACAAAACCGTACGGTCGGGGAAGAAATAAGCAGACGTATATAACTGGATACGAGGGTATGTGCAGGGTTTATGAGGAGGTTAAGGAAATCAATCCAAGTACAGGAAAGCCGTATCAAATCGGAGATATAAAACATGTTAATGCGAACTATTCCTTGATACTGACAGATAGAGGATGGAAAAGCGGCGATTGATATGTGGGGGCTTTCTTATTAGTTCTATATAAGAGAATATTGACTAAAATATAATATTATGGTATACTTTAGGTAATAAAGCGATATGTAAATTACGGGAGGTTTTATAAATGAAAGTATCAAAGGCACAAGAAAAAGTATTACAGGCGTTGGTAAATCCGTTTAGCGAAAACGTGTCACGCCATCCATCTGATGCGTATAATCAAAGAACAATAGGTAGCCTTATTGAAAAAGGTTTAGTAGAAAAGTATCACTATCAAGGGTTTTTACATGGGGCAATTCGATTAACTGCTGCAGGTAAAGAGTTCCTAAAATAATAACTGGGGGTAAGGGTTTATGGGAAAACATTGGTATGGATATACATTAAGAGGATGCAGTCCGGGTTGTCAGCCTAGAGATTTTGTAGATACAGATGAGTCATTTGGAAAATTCGGAGCGGTTGCGTATAACAGGGAATTAACGGAACAGGAATTAGACAATTACGAGTTATTCGTAATTCCGGAAGCAGATGCGAAGATGTTAGGGGAAAGTAAGTAAACAGTAGGGATTGGAGGAGGGGTTACTATGAAAGGAATATCGAGACCGCAGTTGTCAGTTTTGCTGCTTATGTACAAACAGAATTACAAACTAATTTGCAATGAGGGTGCTGATTATAAGTGTTGGTTAGAGGATGAGAACGGTGTAAAGCTGCCATATGTCATAAACCGAAATACCGGAAATTCACTACATACTGGTGGTTGGGTTGAGGGAGATATGTCTGTCGCTGTACGTGGTAATAAGTTCTATCATAAGCTTACAAAGAAGGCTAAAAATAGGTTGGAGTTTTGGTACGGTTTCCCGTCATACCGCCGAGAAATGGACAGTTTATTGACCATTTTACATCGGAAAATGCATGTTAAAGAGTCAGTAAAAACAGTGAGGTGAGTATGTAGATACTCACTTTTTTGTTTGAAATGAACAAGAATTAGGTAGCGGAAATAAAACAAAGAAACAAGAAAGGGGAGTGTAATTATATGGGTGTAAAGTTGAATTTTGCATTACAAGGAGACGCAATAGTCTCTATAGACGATAGGTTATTGCGTGGTGTGATTTATACATGTCCTCATTGCGGTGAGGATGTCGTGTTTCGAAAAGGGAGCAAGCGGGAACACCATTTTAGTCATAAACCTGATAGTCAGTGTTCGGTCACAAAGGAGACGTTGTTGCACTTTGAGGCAAAGCATTACATATCGAGGGCTATTAAGAGGGGCGAAGATATAAAATTAGGTATAGGGTTAGATTACTTTCCATCTAGAATTAAAAATGTGTTTTGTTCCTTAGGGGTAGAGGATTATAAAATTTCAGTCTTAGATGTGTTAGCACATTACAAGAAGGTTAGAGATATCAGTTTTGTTGAGTACCCTGTGGGTGATTATGTGGCTGATGTAGGGGTTTTAGGTGATTATAATGCTATGGATGTGGTTGAAGAAGATATGAAGCCTTTTGTGTTCGAAGTATTTGTGACGCATAGAAACGAAGATAGTAAAGTTAAGTATTTTCGGGACAGTAATATACATTACATTGAGGTAGTTCCGGTCAGGGTTGGAAAGGATTTTGTATTCCAAGTTGAGGATTGTTTTATTTCTGAGTTTATTAATAGTATAGCGGGGGATATTTCAAAGAAGGTGACGGATGTTTGTTACGAGGAGTTTAAGTCTGATGTGTTGCGGGTAGCTGAACAGAGGTTAACAGGTGAGTTGCTATCTAGTTACAAAGATAAGGCATTTTCAGAGGTGGAAAGGAAGTTGAAGGCGGTTAACTTAAGGGACTTTATTAATGGGCGCACGTATAAGAAAATGAACAGTATTGAGGCGAAGGTATATAAAAGAAATGTAAGTAGAAGGGTAGAGTTGTTGGGGATTTCTTATCAGTCAGGTAAGGATGACAAGCAATGGTTAACCATCAATAACTCGTTTATTGTGGCAAATGAAAGAAATCTATTATATGCTCTTATATCTGAATTGCAACAATTCTACGCTATGGAGGTTCTTGTGGATTATGGTGGCGGAGGTAGATATGCAAAAGCAGTAGGAATTAATGTGCTGCTGCCTAACAGTACAATTATAGGTGAGGAGTTACATAAGGTGTTAGATTCTGCGGTTGCTGCAGTTAAAAAAGGTTGGGTAGAGAAAGAAATAGATGACTACGATTTTATTGACTAGCAGGATTACCCTGCTTTTTCCTGACTAGCTATTGACTAAAATATAATAAATTGGTATAGTATAAGTAACAAAAGGGAACAAGAAGGGGTTGCAGTGGTTATGAAGGATACAGTAGTTCGAGTAATAGATGAAAAGAAGGATAATGGGCTTGACGTAATCAGTAAGTTGTTGGCAAGTCGACATTTAGATAATGGGGATAGAGCAAGAGTGCAGGTGGTTCGCCGTGAGTTTTCAAAACTGGTTAATGCGAAGGGGCGTAAACAAAGGTTAGAAGCTTATGTAAGAGCTGCACGAACACTTGATAGTTTTAAGAGTAAAGAGGATGTAGCAGTTGAAGTAGGTGAAAAAGTATCCATATTGCGTTCGTTAGTTGAGGATTTGCGCTCACTATATTGGTTTGTAGATGCAGTAAACCCTGCTGAGGATTGTATAGGTAGGGAAAAGGTAGACAAAATATTGGCTCGTGAGTGTGTGGCGTAAAGCAGTACACAATCATATGTGCTTGGGGGTAAAGGTGTGAATAATCGGGTAACAAAGAAGCAAAACAAGAGGTTAAAGGTAGCTATTCGGGAATTAAACAACGATGTAGCTGCTGATTTAGGTGATGAGCCTATTTCTGATATAAAGGTACTGGAAACATTCAATAAGATTAAAAACAAGCCAGAATCGGTAAATAAAACGCTTAGAGATTACCGTAAATACATAGTAGGAAAGAGGAGATAAGTAATGAGAAAAATATATAATGAGAATCCGCCAAAAGACGGGGTAAAGTGGATAGTAAAGAATTTGAAGATATGTTTCAGCCGTGATGGGATTATCGAGGCTTGTAATAAGAACATTGAGCATTGGTTAGATAATGGGGTTAGTGAGGATGACAGTGGTGTTCAGTTTATGAGAAATCTAATCAATGAGATGTACTTTAACTCACACGCTATGATGTTTGAATATTACTCTAGAAAGTTAGAAGAGTACGAGAAGGAAGCTGTAGAGGGTAAGTAATTGCTTGATAAGGGTGTACGTGTTTTTAATACGTATACAGTGTAAAATAAAGCCAGTAGAGCGAAATAAGTTATTGTTCTGGTGGTTTTATTTTTATTTATCTTGTTTTATTCAACTAATATAGAAAAAGGATGAGGTCTATGGATAAGCAGAGGGTTTTAGTAGAGTTACATGAAGATATAAAAACACTTACAGGTGGTATAGGGTTTACAGTTGAGTCTATTTCGGATACAGAGGGTAAATTGCAGAAATATTTTGATGTTATGAAAAAAGTTATAGAACTTCCGGATATAGGTAGTCTTAATGCGATTGAGAAGGTTACTGTATTGAATGATTCAACAAACAATACAGAGGTTTCAGAGGTCAAAAAAGCTTATGTTTTCGAAAGAAGGTTACGTGGCGGGCAGTTACAAGGAAAAGATTGTTTTGTACCGGAGCAGATAGTTAGGGATTTAGAGATTGAGCATGGGGATTTGGTGTACGCTGTCGATGATGGGTTGACAGGTAAAGGAAAACCGAAACATAAATTCGAAGTAGCGGAGAGAAGAAATATGCCACCAAACGAGGACAGGGTTGTTATTCCTTATGCTATTGTAGATACAGATTTTGAAGATGGGTGTCTCTGTGTAAAGATGGATATGTCAAGAAACCCAATTATGGTTAATGGGAAAACAGAACCGCTAAGACTTCCCGAGGGTGATGTAGAAAACTTAGGGGTTGTAAGTGGGGATGCGATTGATGTGGCATATTCTAAGAGCAACCCTGATATTGTAAGGGTTGTTTGGAGGTATGATTCTGATTTTGTTATGGATTTCTCAAACACGGTTACGTTTTCTAAGAAAAAAGAAAAGGTGAAAAAGGCATACCAACAAACATTGAAAGGTAAGACAGTCCTTATGGTTGGTTTTGAACCGGGTCGAGCGAAGATGGAGGAAGAGGTTACTGGTCGAGGTGGGAAGTTCCTTTGGTTACACGGAAAGAAAGAACGTGAGGTAACTATCCGTAAAAATCTTGAAAAAGCAGATGTAGCCATCCTAATGTTAGAGTTCATCGGGCATGGCGGTAACGGTAGCGGAACAAAAGGGGTTGTGAAGCTTTCTAAGGAAATGGATGTTAAATTTGCAAGTATGCATCCGGTAGGGCGTTCTCTGTTTATCAATAAGGTATATGAGCAGCTAGGGATTACTACGGCAGAAGATAAAACAGTAGTTAGTAGTTAAAGGAAAGAGGGGTAAATTTACCTCTCTTTTTTGATAAACTGAATAAGGAAATCTAAGTAACATCCTTGTATAGTAGAGAGTGTAAAGGATGTGTAGGTTATGACTTCTGGAGATATGTTACTGATTATGATTAAGTGGGTAGGTATTTACCTATTGGTAGGGATTAATGTGGTACTTATTTACAATGAAACAGCTATTAAGAAAATGGCTGATGGTGTAAGTGAGACTACCCCATTTGATTATAAAATAATATACGGAGTTCTTATTTCGATGGTGATGATATTTTGGTTGCCTTTTGTCATTTGGGATATCGGAATGGATATAAAATTCGCTATTGAAAATCTATTGGGGTATGAAGATGATGAAGATTTGGAAGATGAAGATTTGGAAGACGAAGATGAAGAAGATGATGGCGGTGCTGGCGAAGGAGAGGAAGACAGTAAAGAAAAGGAAGATGTAGAAAAAACTAACTAGGGGTGAGAGATTCATGGGTTTGGGTTTTAGAGAGGCTAAGGTTCATGTACTGGATGTTATGCAGACTGCTCAGTTAACTGAGGATGAGCGTAAAAAGCTGCAGGAAGTTATAGACATGTTTGATGCAGGAATTAAAAAGAACGAGGATAAGGACGCAGCGTTTGCGATGGGGTTAAAACTTACCAATGCTGCGGGTACAAGTGGTTTTCAGAAATTATTTGATGCCTGTCGTACATTATTTGGTAGTGTACCTAAGCAGTATGAGTCAGCTCTGGCGGATTTGGAAGCAACACAGGGGTTACAGGAAGATATTCTACATGCGCTAGAGCTGCTTAAGGATGTAGACTTCGATAAGGCGGGTAAAGATTTAAATATAATTCGTCAGCATAGACGGCATGCTAAGGATTATATGGAGATAACAGAGCCAATCTGGAAGTTGTCTCAAAGATACCCGGGAATTTTAAATGAAATCGCCCAAATTCAAGGGCATGTAAAGAAGGTTAAGGAGAAACACGAAGCAAGAACGTATACACCGAGGGAGTTATCATCACTCGCTATAGCGTTCCAGTTGGCAGATTCGATTAAAGAAGAGGATAAAAACGTGGTACTGCAGAAGCAGAAGGTTGAGAGCTAGGGGGCAGCATACCCCCTTTTCTTATGTCTATTTATTGACTAAAATATAATAAACTGGTATATTATAAAGAAAGAACAGACAGGGGGATTTGTTGTGAAATATAGACCAAAACGATTAGACCACTCCAGTAAGTACGGGTTAAAGCCGGAACAGTTCGAAAAAGATATAGAGGAAAATCAACGTAAACATGCGGAAAGGAAGAAGAGATTTAAACAAACATTGGTTGATTTAATGAATGATACAACCTATCAAGAGGATAATTTTCATTTAATTCTGGAGTGTATGCGTGAAATAAAGGAAGAGAATCAAAAAGCAGCAGGGTGAAATTTGGTAATTATGGGAAAGTATGTAGAGCGTTATATAGGAAGGGTGAGGGTGGAATGTTGAGACAACTTAGAGAGAAAGTGAGTACAGAGTTGGCAGAAGTAGAAAAAGGAGTTCTTGAGCTTGGGGACAATCGAGATACAGTAGAGGGGCGAAAGCTTCGTGGGAGGTTAGATGGGTATTCTGAGATTTCTATAATACTAGAGAAAAGAGGAATCAAAGAGTTACAAAAGCAAACAAGTAAGTGGCTGTATGTATCTAGGGATTGGGAACGTAGTGTAGCTAATGTTCTAAGCGAGGATGAGTTAGCGTTCTTTAGTGGTAGAAAAGCAGTATTTGTGGAGATAAATAATATGTTGGTACATAACGGAGTTATAGGTTAATGAAAGCCTATGCTCTTTTTTCTTTATAATATTGACTAAAATATAATAAACTGGTATAGTATAAGTAACAAAGGAAAACAAAAGGGAATAAAGAAACGGAAGGGGCTACATAAAATGACTGTAGATATGTTAAAAATCGCTGAGGGCGGAATGGAAGTAGCAAAGGGTTTACAAGAGAAAGCGTTAAGCAAATTTAACGAGAGTAACAACTGGAAAGATAATGAAGAAGCAGGAAAACAATACGGGAGACTGCTTGCGTATGGTAAAGTAAAGGATTTATATTTACTTGCCATGTTAGATGAAATGTGGAAGTTCTTACATACTTGGGAGTACCATGCAAAGGTAAGAGAGCGTGATTTTAGTAGTCGTGGTGATTACAAAAAGGCTGCGGAATATACGGGTAAAATTGAGGTATACAATGAGTTAAAAGAGGTTCTTATGAAAGATGGGAAAGCGAAGGCTACTATTAAAGAAATCAAATCCGAATTAGGGCAAAACATGTATCACCTAGAGGACGCTTATGGGAATCGTTTCAAAAAGCGAGGACATGAAATCAAAATGATAGGGGCTGCGGTCAGTCAACTACCTGCAGGTGTAAGTCCTGTCGAGGCAGCAATTGGTCGCGAAGTTTTAATTTTAAAATAAGGGAGAGGTACGTATGATACCGTTTAATTTAAAAGTAGAAAAATATAAAAACCATCCAATGGACAACAAGTTCGGGATGATTATTACAAATACACAGTATGCAAACTATCCAGTAACGATTGTCGATAATAGCGAGGAGGTAGTGGACGGGAAATATACTAGTAAACCTGCTTTATGCTTGATTCACTTATCGGAGAATGTACGAACGTACACAAGGTTAAAACTATTCGATGAGTTCTTATATGTAAGTTTCGCATGGAAAACACCAACGTATCGAATGTATGATTATAAAAAAGAAGAGCTTCCAAATGAAAAAGTAGTTGCGATACTAAAAAACGTTGTATATGAATTACAGCCTAAGTTACAGACACGTTCATGTGTAGGTTGGAAAAGTGGAAAATTAGAAGATGACCCGAATTATTATGTAGGGCATTACGTGTTAAACGATGAGGAAGAGTATACAGTCTTTAAGTGTGGTAAGAAATATGGGTTTGTTAAAGGGAAGTATGATTATTCCGAATTACTTGAAACGTCCGACAAGTGCCTGTACATGGGTGAAATCGATTTTGAGCTATATGCCTTAGCGGTTGACGTATATGAACGTAGAGCGCAAATTGTAACAAAGACAAACCAAATGTTAGATGAGGGGAAAGAGGATTCTATTCTGGAGTACCGCGATTTAAACAAAAAACTAAAAGGGTTATTGGTGGAAAAGAATTATTGATAGTTGATGGAGGGGTGAATCCCTCCAGGTAGTTTAAATAAAGGAGCGGTTATTATGATTCGAGGTAGATTATATAAGTCTAAGTATGCAGGTAAAACAATTTATGGAATCTTTACAAGAGTAGTAGATGAGGTGTGGGGTACTTGGGTACAACACGATAAGGGAGAGCCTGAGGCAATTGAACTTTCTTTATTGGAGGAAATGACATCCGAAGATTGGAAACATCTGCAGGAGCTGAACGAGACATTACAGGAACGCAGAGTAAGTGTGGGGTTAGAAACGAAAAGACGTGAAGCATCTGATATGGCAGTAACAGCCATACAGCTAGGTGATAAAGAGAAGTTCGAATATTGGGATGGTATGTGTTCTGCATATAAGAAAGTGATTCAATTCTATGAGGATTTACCTATAGATGAGGTGATTGTACAGGTAGTAAAACTTGCAGGTAAGAGCAAAGATGCGGAACAAGATTCTCTGAAGACGGGAGCAAGTCTAGCTGCTAGTCATTCGAAAGGGAGATACGAAGCGTATGAAGAAGCATTGAAAATTGTAAGAGAAGCGTAAAGATGATGACTATGTTATGATTGTATAGGCGGTTCTAGTAGAAGGAGCGGGTTTGGTCACCTGCTTCTTTTTGTTTATCTATTGACTATAATATAAAATTCTGGTATATTTAAGACAAGGAAATTAAGGGAAAACATAAGGAGGAAATCAAGATGCAAGTACAAGAAAAAATGGTAGAAATTAAACCAGAGTTACATAAAGAGGTAGGTAGACTTAGCAACGCTTTAGTAATGGTTAAAGTCTATGATTGGTCTGAGCGTGGCGAAGATGGTTTTGACGTTGAAATATTCTGTTATGATGCAAACAATCCAAAAGAGTATATAGAGTGTTGGGTAACGAATACATATACAGCAGATGAGGGAAAAGATGCTATGAATCGTGCGAGAGCGGTTCTACGTACGGTTAAGAGCTGGTTTGAATACGATAAGGAAGTCACAGTTGAAGCGAAGGTCGTGAAGTACACAGCGTAGGTCTGTGTACTTCAGTCTTACACAAAGGGGGTTCAAAAGATGCAGGTGGTTGGTTACGGTGAGCGTAAAAAGGTTCAAAATGAGGTTATTGAGAAAACGGTAGATGTTGTGGAAGCAGCAAAGTCACTAACACAAAAAGAACAGGTTGAGTTGCAGTATTTATATATGTTAGGTTACCGATACATTGCAAAAGATAAGAATAGAACTGCACAGGTATGGGAATGTAAGCCAGAACGTACTCCGGCAGGTTGGATGTCAAAGGAAGTCTTCCCGGTAAGAAAGCAGTTTTTAGAGTATGGACAATACTTATTTATTGAATGGGAACATACACCAGTTAAAATATCTGGATTAATTGATGTTTCTGGACTTACTAAATAAAAGGAGTGGTTAATGTGGCAGATGTACTTCATCCATTTTACTGTACATTTTGTGGGGAAACGTTAAAAACAAAAGAAGAGTTTGATAAGCATTATCAAGAGGAAATGGATGCGTTCAATAAAAGGAACGAGTTAAGTGAGGAACAGGTATTTGATTTAGTATATAACGAAAACAATTACTAAGGTAAAGAGGTGTAAAGTATGGCGGGTCATGTTTGCGATAGAATGATAGAGGTTAATGGGAGTTTGCCTAACTACGATAAGGTTTCTGTAGAGAAAGACCTGGAGTTGAACATCTGGGAAGTAACGGGGCAAATGGGAAATGAACGTATGGAGTTCCCAGTTGATTACTGTCCTTTTTGTGGTAAGGAGTTAGCTAAACTAGAGGAGGAATAGGTCATGATTAAAGTAAAAAAGTTTGCGGATGGTCTGTATACACCATGCGCTGACTGTGAAAATACAGCAAACAATCGTGTCAAAATTGCAAAGGTAAAAGTTGAATTGTGTGATAGCTGCTTGGAGGAGTTAGTTGGTAAAATCGAAAACCGTGAAACAATAGCTTATGATTTTCCAGAAGACTGGCGATAGTTCAAAACTTGCAGGGATGTCAGTTACATCTTGTTGTAAAGAGGTTAAGGTGCGGAAATATACGGGAATACATAAGGAGGAAGATGAGGATGTACATTTACAAAATTAAATTAGGTGACCCATTTTCTAGTAGTGACTGGGGTTGGGAAAATCTATTTCATGTTACTGATTTTACTGAAGAAGAATTTAAAGATGTACTAACAAAAGCGGTTCGGTTTGCTAAGTATGAAGGTAGAACTTTAGATGTAAATAACATATGTGAAGTGTTATGTAAAGAATATGGGTTTACCACAATAGAAGACAACACTACGATTTCTTACTCTATAGATGATATCTTGGATGAAGTTAGCAAGGAGTCTCGGTAAGAAATAACTAGTATAATACTAAAATCGTTAAATAGTAACTTATGATTTTTAGAAGGATTGGTGAGGGTTGTGGAAGATAAAAACATGTTTATACAAACTAGAGTTGCTGAGTATTTCCAAGAGATGTCTAGTGAGGGGAAGCAGGTAAACGCCAGAGAATTAGGTGAAATACTTGTAGAGTGGGAGTACCAGTGGGGAATGCGGAAAGTTCAAGAAGGGGCTAAATAAAGCCCTTTTTCTTATGGGTAAATATTGACTAAAATATAATAAATTGGTATACTATAAGTAGAAAATAAGCGGAGAGGTGTTTAGAATGAAAAGAAGATTGCTGTTTGGTATGGTTGGTGGGAGTCATAATCATGGGTTGGATGATGAGACTTCGGATGTAGATAAAAAGGAATTTTATGTACCTACGTTTTTAGATATGTTCCACAATGTCAAAATTGAAGACACAAAAATTAGTGAAAGCGTAGATATAGTGGTTAAAGATATTCGGAGTCTAGTCAACTTATTTACGAGAGCAAATCCAGACTCCATTGAGATTTTATTTTCTAAAGAGTTTACAACAAACGAAGAAACCGAGGAGTTTTTCAATCTGTTGTACAACTTGAGGGACGATATTGCCAAGATGAATTTACCGGGGTTTATTTCTTGCTGCTTAGGGACAGCGTTAAACAGTATGAAATGGGCGGCGAAAACGGATGATGAGTCTAGAAAAGGTAAAGAGTTGATGAGGGCGTATCGTGTACTGGATTTATTCCTTAAGTATTACGGTAATGGGTTTACGGATTTCGGCTCTGCTCTTTTATATAGCGGTGAAGAGCGAGAATTTATGTTACGTATTAAGAGTGGGGAAATCCCGTATGACGAGGCGTTAAAGCTAGTTAAAGGTAAAGAAAAAGAGGTTCTTAATTTAAAAGAAGAAATTTTCAAGAATCATAGCGAAGAAGAATTTAAAGAAACAAAGAGACGATTAGAGGCTGTTTTAGAGGCTGTAACAATGGAGTTTGTCGCTAGAGATTTAAGCGTGGCAGGGTCTAACTAAAGACCTTGCCTTTAAACTGACTTACTATTGACTAAAATATAATAAAATGGTATAGTTTAACTAACGAAAACAAAGAACTTGTAAACGAGAGGGAGAAATGAAATGGATGAAATTAAAGTAATTGAAGAGTTTCCTGATAAAGAGATAGTCGCTTCTGGGAGTATATCTATCGCAGATAGCGAATGGATGACAGATTTTTATGTAGGTGATGATTTTAAAGGTAGTTGGGGTGATATTGTTTCTTTCGCCTGTGAGGTGTTAGGAAGTCAAAACACTTGGTTAATTGCACCTAAGTTATATAACCGTGGGTGGTCAAACAGTGGTTATGTAGGTTGTATTTACGATAAGGAAGTCGATTTCCCTGTTGATTGTGTTAGTGGTGGTAAAAGGGTTAATCTTATTCAGTCAAATTCACATCCTCAATTATTTTTCGGGTTCGGTAAAGATGAGTCTTGTGTGTTTGAGGGTAGTTGGGGACATATGGTTGCTTTCGCTTGCGAGGTGCTTGCCTGTGACAACACAAAGTTAATTGCGCCGGAACTATATCGTGAGGGTTGGAAGAATGAAATGTACCAAGACAAAATAGCTAAATATGAAGTACGGGACTAGGGATTTAACTCCTTAGTCTTGGAAGATGTCGGTGATAAGCGAGAACAACATACAGGGTTTTCAGTAAGTTACACTTAGGTTAGAAAGCATAGGGAGTGTTGGTTATGGATTATAACTTAAATGAAGTACATAAAAAGGCGATACGTATTTTGATGAAGCCAAATCCAAAATTTAGAGACGGTCATCCGGGTTACACGTTCTCTGGGGAGTTAGGGATTGCCGTTCGACAACTAACAAAAATGGGTTTGGTTGAGAGGGTACAGCATCTACCTACGGGCGGGATGTTATATCTAACACGTCAGGGAAAAGTAGTCGGTAACACGTTTAAATATGAACATGTGTTAAAAGGGTTGCAGGTAAGTGATGCGCAGAAGAAGGTGTTATACAAACTAAATCATGCGTACCATCGACCACATCCAATTGAGGAGTATAACAAACGAACAGTGCAGTCATTGTTAAATAAAAAATTAATTGAGAGATATCCGTGTGAGGGTTGTCCAAAAGGGGCAGTACGGTTGACAGGGGTAGGTCTTAATGTATTACGTGCGCTAGGTTAAAAATAAATCTGAGGTGTGGGGGTAAATAAGGTGAAGAGTATTGATGTAATTGAGGATTATTTAGCGGGCGAAGAATTCGGTTATCCTGAGTGGTTAATGCATTTAGTGTCAGCGGAAGAGGTTCATCAGAATTATGAAAATGTAAAAACGTTAGGGACAATAAAAACCGATGCGGTGCTACAGTACGTGTATCGAACGTTGCAGGTGTTGGATGGGTTAAATATAGACGAGGAATTGTATCAAATTATTGAGACGGTTTTAACATATAGCGAACTAGCAAAGGCAGGGTCTTTAAAGCAGCGTGAAGAGTGGATAAGTAAAGGGTTTAACTTGATGGTACACAACGAGGGTTCTGCTGATATTTATAAAAATATTTGTCTGGGTGACGACGAAGACGAAGATGGAGATGGAGATGGAGATGGTTTACAGGATACATATTATGCGTTCATCAGAGACCTAATTAGAACACATGGGTTAATTGGTCAGTATATTCGAGGTGAGGCTCGTCTAGAGTCCCATTACGAGTTGGTACATGCCCATAAACAAAAATATGGTGTGGAAAAGCTAAAGGATGTGTTACGTCATTTGAATCACTGCATTATTGCGGGTGTGTCTGAGTCTCTATGGAATGAAGTTAAAAATGATGTGGTTATTGCGATTGAAGGTATTTTTGAGGGACATAAAGAGCCGTTTACGTCACGTATACATAGGTTAACAGCAAAACATAATGAGTCAGTTAGTGAGAAACTTGATATCATGGGCAGCCAAAAATGGGATATCAAAAACTTTTTAGCAAATAAGGACTTATGGTATGTAGAACCTGCTATGCACTCACTTAGTTTCGAGGATGTTTGGACGGTACTTGTTCTGGTTAAGAAAGCAGTCGGGGATAAAGATGTACGGCATATCCACTTTGAAAAACTAATGCAGCAATTACATTACGATTTCAAAGGTGAGAAGAAGGATAACGTGTACCGTAAACGAGTTATTGAGAAGTATTTACGTGAATATCGTGAAACGAAAAACCCGGATACAACGCATGTTTCATTTGAGGTCGGTATTGATGAGGAAATGAAAACGGCGCATGTTTCGTTCCAGTTCTCTGGTATGGGTGAGGCGATTATAACGTTCTGTGTAGAGGCTGAGAAGGTCGATATGATGCATGCAAGAGCAACTGTAATGCTGTTTGATTTCTTTGGGTTACGTAAAGATGCATATGACCGATTCCACAACGAGGAAGTGTATTTGGAACATATGAATAGTTCAGCCGATGATAAACGGGTTATTCTCGATTACCTTAAAGGCGAGACGATTGTAGATGTGGGACCCGGTGGTGGAGTCATGTTAGACATGATTGAGGAAGAAACCGAGGGTAAGAAAATCTACGGTATTGATATTTCTGAAAACGTAATTGATGCACTTAAAAAGAAAAAGCAGGATGAGTCACGCTCTTGGAATGTCATTAAAGGTGATGCGTTAGATTTTAGTGGCTCGTTTGAAAAAGAATCCATTGATACAATCGTGTATTCTTCTATTTTACATGAGTTGTTCTCGTATATTCCTTATGAGGGTAAAAAGTTCAACCATGATGTAATTAAAATGGGTCTACAAAGCGCATACAACGTTTTAAAGCCGGGAGGTCGTATTATTATCCGTGACGGAATTATGACCGAAGACAAAGGGTTAAAACGTGTGATTCGCTTTAAAGATGCGAGCGGGATGAAGTTCTTAGAGCAGTACGCTCATGAGTTTAAAGGTCGTGAAATCCGATATGAGGTAGTGGCAGAGAATACGGTCAAAATGTTGGTTAACGATGCGATGGAGTTTCTATATACATATACGTGGGGTGAGGAGTCCTTCGTACATGAGGTGCAGGAGCAATTCGGAATTTACACGCCAAACGAGTACAAAGAATGTGTAAAAGAAGTATTTGGGGATAAGGTACAAATTGTGCAGGCAATGAGTTACCTGCAGGACGGGTATACATCTCATTTAAGTAAACAAATCGATTTTGAAGATGAGTCAGGAAACGCAGTAGATTTACCAAATAGTACGTTCTTTATGGTGTTAGAAAAAGCGGAGTAAGGGGGTTGTTGTATGAGATGGTTGGTGCAGGAGTTTTTAAACAAAGGAGAAAATAGTGTCCGAATGATGAAGGCACTAGATGAGTGCAATACGGAATACCTATTAGTGAAGATAGAAGAGGATAGTACGCTTACGGTGTTAGATAAAGAAACGAAAGTACCTGTTGAGGACTCGGATAGGGTTCTCAACAACTTTACAAACGGTCACAGGGTTGTGGTATATGGTTCAAAAACACTGTCGGATATAGCAAAAACTATGGGGTTGTATCCGGGTACGTTCCATAACGAGAACTTTGAGTTTGATGTGTTCCGTGGTTGGTTAGGAAATGAACTGGTAAACCATGATTTTGTTTGTGGGGAGCTGCAGGAGCTTACACCGATTGCAGATAAGTTCTTTATTAGACCTACGGGAAATACAAAACTGTTTACGGGTCAGGTGGTTACAAGAGAAGAGTTCTTGGATTGGCAGGAGCGTGAAAACCGGGAGGGTAGTCCGTATGAGGGGCAAAGATTGATGATGTCTCCAGTACGAGAACTGCTTTCAGAATATCGATTCTTTGTTGTGAATCAGCGGGTTATTGCAGGTTCTAGTTATCAAGTAAACGGTAAGACAGATGTAACAAAGCCTATATCGGATAGTCTGTTAGACTATGTGGAAGGTAGGGTTTTCGAGTTCTGGGTAGCGGATTCTTATGTTATTGATGTAGCGGAAACACCTGATGGATTTAAGGTTGTGGAATATAACAATACGAATACATCTGGTCTGTATGGTTGCGATGAGGTTGCTATCGTACAAGCCATAAACAAAATACAGGAGGGTTAATGGTCATGAAAGTGTTAGAGATGCAATATACCAAAGAGGATAAAACGTCGTTACAGTCTAGAACAGTAGAAGTGAAGGACTTTAATGAGTACCATTACGATGTAAAAGAAGAAGGAAAAGGGCTTCCTATAGATGCGGATTATGTGCTAGGTTCTTATTATAAGCATGCGAACGGTACAGAATTTATCTTTGAGTTTCTAAGTGAAGGTAAGGTCTGGGTACATTACGCAAAGGTTATTGGGGTGTAATACGTATAGATGAATTAAAAAGCTATCTCAACATAAGAGATAGCTTTTTCTATTAACCTATAAAGAACATATAAACGGTTATAATTCCTGCAACAATATAAAGTAACTCTTTTAAAACTTTACATACTTTCTTTGTAACGCCCCATGCTTTTTTCATAAATTGTTTCATGTCTACCACCTCCTATTACTGTATTGAGCTAAAAACGCAAAACTCCTTATTTATTTTTTAAAAAAGTTTCTAAAATGTTTTAGCCTTATATAATAGACTTTTAGATATATGTTTATAACGAAAATTAGATATTATTTTGAATTAATTTGTTCTATCTATTTATTAGATAAGGGAAGAATTATAGAAACATAAAACATTGACTAAAATATAATAAAGTGGTATATTTAAGACAAGAAAAACAAACAAACTTTGGGGGTAAGGAAAATGGAACTTAGAGAACAGTTATTAGAACTTGCGGGACGACTAGAGGCGGTAGCAAACGAGTTAGATTCGTTAAACGTAAATACACATGAAAGTGGTTCTGCTGAGGATAAAAAACTGGAAGCCATTTATATAAACTTACGTAACCAAAAAGAAGAGTTGGAAGATTTCGCTGAGGAGCTATAAGCTCCTTGGGGATTAACATGTATAATATAGAATAAAAATAGGAAATGGAGATGGTAAGTATGTTTATTACAGGTACTGCTTCTGCAACACGTTATGATATTTTTGTGAATAAGGTGGAAGATGAAAAAAGTAGAGACTACGGAAGATTTGTTGTGTCTGTATTGAATTTTGGTGAGTGTTATGTGGTGAATAGCCTACGAAAAGTTGGCTCTGAAATTTATTACAAATCAAAAAATGGGGCAAGTACAATGGACTGTGCAAACATTCAAAATCTAATTGCAAGCTGTTTTGAGGGTGTAGAAGAGGTTGAGTACACAGCTATCCGATAAGGTCGAAACATGTGGGGATTCCTGCATGTCTACGGAAGAGTAGCGCTCTCCGTACTGATGAGACAATCTAAGGGGGAGTTATGATGGAGAAGTTGTATGAAGGTGAATATAAGTTCAAACATGAAGATAAAACAATGCGTGACATTGATTTAGATAAAGTAAAACAGGTGGATGATAAGTATCTGACAGTATTTAAACCTTACTATGCTATGGTAGTAGATAACGGAAGGGTTATTTTCGCCTTTTATAATGACGAGTGGTATACAGTATTTAAACTTAAATTTGCTCAAAAAGATGAGCAGGGTAACGAGTGGACTCAGTGCGGAGAAGAAAAAGTGTTTACTTGGCAGGACAAGGACAGTACACGCAAAGTAGTGGTGGCTGAGTTCTGGACGGATACTAAATTCGAGTATGAAGAGTCCAAGTACATTTCGGGTTAATGTAAGGTACTGGGGGCTTATATAAGCCCTCTTTCTATAAAGAGCGACAAATACTATATAAAAAGAAGAGCAAGGCTCAGAAAGGGTGTATATGCGTGATAAACAGAGATAGTGTAGATATGAGTAACTTAGTCGTACCTAAACTTGGAGGTATGGGAATGGGCAAGAGTTTTTTAATGCCTGACCTTAGTTTTTTAGAGATTCGGGTTATGTCTGAGTACAATGAACACATGTTAGGTATTCGAAGAAAGCGTAATTGGTTTGTGTGTACAAAAGAGGATGGGGTCATTGCTTCTGGAAATTCGCTGCAGGAGGTTGTAAAGAAATGTGGAGCAAGTTCGGTTAAAGTGTTAGGTTCGGGGTACTGCGAGTTTCAAATAAAAGATGAGTGGTATCGGCGTACAGCGTGGGCATACAGAGGGCAAAGTCTCATGAATAAAGATGGGTATACGGTTGATGATGTGAGAAATAGTTGGAGTATGGATTTAAATTAAAGGTTTAGTAATATAAGGTTCAAAATGCTTAGGAGGTTCATATTATGCAAATTACAAGCAGTCAGGCGTTTTTCTGGGACAGAGATGCGGATGAGTATTACCTGGTTAATTTCCAAGAAAAAAGGTATATGAAGATAGCAGAGAAAGGCAGTAAATACTACGAGTTATGTAGTCATTTATACTGTAAAAGTTGGGATATGGCTGAGAATCCATATAAAATTTTATCAACGTTTAGAAAAGTAGATAGATTACGACAGATTGATGGTTGTGAAGATTGATATAAGTGGGAGGGTAATAATGTGGTAAGTAAAGGAAATGTTATTCAATCAGAGTTACGTGCAGTATGTAAACATGCGGAGGTTTTTCTTAGTCCGAACGTAATAAAAGGGGTATTGAGTGATACAACAAAAGGGTTTATCTTCTTTAATTCCGCTAATAGCGATGATTATTTACATATTGTCAATTATCTAGAAAGAAAAGGGTACGCAAGGACGCAGGTTATGGAAGCAAATCCTTATGATGGTTGTGAAGATGTTGAAGCGGAGGCAGTCTGGTACAGTACCGAGGCGTATCAAGTCTGCAAAGATAAAGGGTTAAGTATAGAAAAGTATAATAGGTGTTTTGAGTTCTATATTACTGAGGAAAAGGGTACGGATTACGAATTAGTTGTAGATACAGGTACAAATACTTGGGATGTTTTAGTAAGTAAGGATACAGACAGGGGTGTAGGTATGGATAAGTGGGAAGGTTTAAAGGGTCAAATTGAGAACAAAATAAAAAGTGCAAAGGGAATAAAAAAGAGGGACTATAAACAGGCTGAAGTGTTAGAGGATGTTTTAAATCTTATGTCAGGTATTGAAAATAGTGAAAAGGCTGAGATGTCTGAGGTTATGGAGTTACAGAGAGAAACGAATGAGTTAACACATGCAGTGGTGGCGTATTATCAGATTGGCTTAGATAAAGAAATAAATGAATATATGAATAAGATGGCAGTGGTAGTTGCTAAATCTAAAAAATTAAAAGAAAAGACGCAGAGTGCTACTGTGGTGTCTGGAATAAACACGTTACTTGGGTTAACTAATACGGTGTTATCTGCGATTGAGTTTTCTGTGTCTGATTTTCAAGAACTGGCAGATAAAAAGTATGAAGAAATGTATGGAGAGTCTGTAAAGGCTAGTATATTGGCTACACATTTAGTTGAGTTGTCAGCACATGCAAGAATGTTGGCTGCGCATGGAAATGATGAAGAATCTAAAACGGGGAATGCGGTTAAGGAGTTAGCATCCGAGTTAGCTGCGGTTAATGGGATTCCTCCGGAAGAGTTTAAGGATTTAGCGGTTAAGAGATATTTAGATTATAACGAAAAATACTGGGGTCGAGTATGACCCTTATTTCTTTTTATAATATATTGACTAAAATATAATAAAATGGTATATTTAAACCAACGAAATATGGAGAGGGTGACGGGTTGTGGATATTGTTAAATTTTTCGAATTTCAAACGGGTATAGATTGTGAAATTGCTAAGGAAAAAGGCGAAAACAATGTGGATTTTTTATGGGATAAAATCATTTCTCTGCAAACTGAAATAGGTAAACTGTCACAAGTAAGTAAACGGTTCGATTTAACCGATGAAGATGCTATGGACACTATATTTAATGCGTATATGGGTGTACTAAGAGGGGTGTTATCTTTAGGTGTTGTAATGCGCTGCCAGAATAGAATCTTCACCTATAAGTTTTCTAATTTGGATACATTTACGCCTTTAAAGGTTTATTTAACTAAAAGCTTTCATCATGTAATGTTTAAACTTTCTATGATGTATGCGGGTACAAGTAACAATCAACTACCAATAGGTAGAGACTACAAAGAAGTGTTAGGGACTATACTAGCTATCGGAAACTATTATAGGTATACGGAAGAGGAGCTATATGAAAGTCTTGTAAAACAATAATAAAAAGGGGATTATAAAATGGAGTTCGAATTATTTAAAACAAAGGTTGAATTTAAAACGGATGATAGTGGTACAACTAATTCTGGGGTAGTGGTTCAAATTATAGATGAAGGACAAACGCTTAGGGTAAGAGATGCAGATAATGCTGTTTGGGAAGTCAGTAAATGTCATGTAGATATCATCTAGAAAACAGTTTAATATGCAGTAAGGTGGTGTAACAGCTGCCTTTTTTATTTTGTAAAACTTACAGTTGACTAAAATATAAAAAAGTGGTATATTTAAGTCAAGCAAATAAGGAAAATAAAAACTAGCAAGTATAGATAAAGGAGCGGGTCGTAATGAGTAAAAAAGCAAAAGAAATTCGTGAGGATTTAGTGGCTATTGATGAGGGTGGTAATGTTCGATTTAATCAGTTAAAAGCATTAGCTAAAAGTGAATATGATTACGATTCCGATTCCGTGTTAATTTCAAAGGAAGATATTATTAAATTAGCTGAGGAGTTAAAGCAAGAAAAAGAGGGAGATAAACAAATTGTTATTGAGCTGCATACAGGTGAGGTTCTTGTTAATGACCCGAATTTAGGTCAGAATTTAGATGATGTTGGAGAGATTTGGGAGTGTTTGAATCAAGGTAGTTATGTTTTAGCGGTTGAAGGTAAGTTCGGGTTTGAGTTTATATCTAAAAGCAACGTCAAAGATGTTAGGTTAGTGTAGGAGGTATTTATATGAGGCATGCAGGTGGGTATTCCTATGATGAGGATTATGATTTAGATAAATGTGTGATTTGCGGTGTTAAGATGCCGAATGAATATGAGCCTACTTGTTCTTTAGAGTGCGAGGAAAAGCGTGAAGAGCAGGAAGATAAGAAGCGAAAAGAGGGTTAAGTATGTCTAAGAAATTTGATTTTAATGCAGGAGATATTATCTCTTACGCAGGTGAGACATTTGAGGTTCTTGAGGTAAACTTCACGAATACTGGAGGTACAGTTGCTTACTGGCATAACGGTGTTCGTGGCGATGTTGTAACCGAATACTTTTATTGGTCAGCGTACGGTGAAGATTGTCAATTAGTAAAAAGAGCGGGTTAAGGAGTGGGTTGCAATGGTTAAAGAACTTAATATAAATGAGGATACTATTACAGATGTTGCATAGGATATTGTAGTAATAAAGCAACGTGTAAAAGGTACGGATACTTTCGTTTCTGTGCAGTTATCAAAGAAAGAACTTGCAGAGCTAGCCAATCGTGTGAAGTACCCTATTTTCGATTTGAAGAAGTGTGTGCATTGTGAGGAGGTTGCAAGCCCTGCTACACCTCTTATGAATTACCCAAGTGGTAAAGTGGCACATTTAGATTGTCATATAGAAAACAACGGTGGGGAAATGTAAGCAGTATAGAGAGACTTTACGTAGTCTCTTTTTTATACAAGTAACTATTGACTAAAATATAATAAACTGGTATACTAAAGGTACAAGGTAAGGAAATAAAAACAATTTATATAGATAAAAACGTTGGAGGAATGTAAAATGTGTAAACAAGGTGAAGTAAAAATTATTGCGGTAGATATGGGTGATGATGATTTCACATGTGAGGTAGAAACAGAAAAAGGAGTTTGCGGTAACACGGATGTAGGGGGAGGATTTTCGAACTGTGACGAGGAAGGTAACGAAATGGAGCCGTTAGAGGGACTCTGGAATGGTCATTACCGTTGCTGCGATTGTGGTCAAATCTACCTAAGTGTATCTGCGGAGGAAGAGGAAGAAAGTAACGAAGAGCCTAAAGAAAATTCGGGTCGAGAAAAATCACCTATAGAGGTTATGGCGGAGCAGATGGGAGCTATGACAATCGATGAGCTGCGTACATATTTAAATGGATTAGATAGAATGCATGATAATTTTAGAATTGTTGTAGATATGGAAAACGATATGCGCCCTCTTAAAAAAGAAGAAATATGTTTATCTGATGAAAATCATGTAGCTTTAATTTAATTATAAGTAATGTAACCCCGGTAAATGCCGGGGTATTTTTTAATTCTAACAGGTAAATAGTTTTCTATTGACTAAAATATAATAAACTGGTATACTAAAGGTACAAGGTAAGGAAATAAAAAACAATTTATATAAATAAAAACGTTGGAGGAATGCACATTGTGTAATCAAAAAGTTGTAGAAATAATTATGGAAGATGGGTTCAGATGTAAAGCTAAAACATCTAGAGGGGTTTGTAATAATGACGCAAGGGATTACGGTTTTTATAGTTGTGATGAGTACGGGGAAATTATAGAGCCAACTAAGGGTATTTGGAAAGGTCATTGGGTTTGTGATAAATGCCAACAAATATATCTAGATACGAAGGTGTACAATAGTTATCTTGCAGGTGGCTCAGGTAAAGGCGGAAAGAAACGTTCAGTATTTGGGTTTTTAAAGAAATAAATAGGGTCGAGGATAACCTCATTTGGTAAGAGTTAAATAAAAAACTGAAAATAGGTGGATGACTTGAGAAAAACAACGAAATGGTACTACGCAATGGAAAACAAACGGATTATTGACTTGTTAGTGGAGCATAATCCGGAGGTAGGGAATCGTGTTTTGAAAGTGTGGAAAACAATTGTATATGAAGAAGCTACGCAAAAACAATTCGAAGCTGCTTTGGAGCAGGGAATCAAGATGTTAAAAGAGTTTGGCATTCCGTATGAAGGTAAATACATACATAGTCAGAGATTAGATGACTAATAAAGCGAAAAGTAAATAAGAAAGAATAAAAGAACCCTCCTGTCGAAGAGAGGGTTCTTTTGTAAAGGGTATTTGCGATAAACCATTTGGTAAAAATAGTCTCAAAGACAAGTAAAATGATAACAAACGGTAAATAAGTAGTCAACGAATTTGGTATAAATAGGTTAATAGATATTCTAGATAAAACGGTTAATGGGGTGTTAGCTGTGGTGTTAGATGAGAAATACTTAAGGAAGAAAGTTAGTCAGATAGAGTCTTCTATGCCTAAGGATGAAAATGATAGACTGTATATGCAGGGTGTTGTAGGTGCGTTTAACAGCCTTATAAAGCAGATTAAAGAGGGTCGACTAGAAGTTAAGGATTCTGGGGAATCGCTGCATGTGGTTAAAGATATGGCTGTGATGGGTCGGGATATGGATACTACGCCAAGACAAACGTTAGGGACGGATGTAAGTCTAAATCTTGGGGAATATAATAAGATGGTTAATATCTACATCAACGAGTCAGGAGCCTTATTAATTGAAGGGTTACAGATGAGAGCCTTTCATTATAATTGGGTATTGCATAGTGAGAATGTAACCGAACTAAAAATAATTGCACCTGGTCAGGGTAAGCAGGTTATGTATGGGTAGGATTTAGCTACCCTATTTGTTTTGGACACTATTGACTAAAATATAATAAAGTGGTATATTATAAGTAACGAAAGAACAAAACGTATATCGGGGGAATAAACCAATGTTTAAATCACAAGAGCAAGCTGATAAGGTAGTAGAAATTTTAAAGGAGTCTGGGTATCATAAAGCAAATTGTGAGGATTATACAGACCATCGTACATTTTTTGAGATTGGTAGAAATATAGGGTTAAAATTTACGTTTCTTGATTTTTACGCTGATGGTTTTGAAATAAACGCAACTGGAATGGTAATACGCAATATGGAAGATGCTAAAAAGTACGCTGAGGAATTAAACTTTTTATCTGATGTAATAGATAAATTAAATAAAGTGTTAGCTGAGTAATTGAGGTAACGAAATAATAAAACGTATTGGAGGAATAAAACAATGTTTAAATCTCAGGAGCAATTAAATAATGTATTAGAAATCTTAAAGGATGCAGGGTTTTCAAGAGCTAAATGTGACGATTATAGAGATTGGACATTTTTCTTTGTTGGTAGGAATGAAGATTTACAATTTGTCACTTTTAATTCTAATGATAAAGGGTTCGAGGTGGGTGCAGTAGGTATGCGAATCCATACTGCTGAAGAGTCTAAAAAGTACGGCGAGGAGCTTCTATTCTTGGCGGGTGTGATGGAGAAATTAAATAAAGTAATGAGTGAGTAAAAAGAGGGGTTTGTACCTCTCTTTTTTTGAGTAACAACTATTGACTAAAATATAATAAAATGGTATATTGTAACTAAGGAAAACAAGTCGAGGGGGAAATTGAAGATGGAGATTAAAGGTATTATGTATTTTAGAACATATGATAACGCTTTTTGTAAACTTGAAAGGTTTGTCGGTAATGCGTTTAATGTTTTTTGGAATAATTACCCTAAATCTTTTGTTGTTTGCGAAAGTTATCAAATAGAGGAGCAAGTCAAAAAAGGATTGTGGATTGAGGTAGATGAAAATAGTTATAATGACCATTTTAATAATTGATAGAGGGTTAATGTACACTAGCTAATTTAGAATAAAAGAAAGTAGGGGAATTGTTATGTTAAACGTAGTAGTTAAAGGTGAAGAGTTACAAATTTCAGCGGGTGAGTTAGAAGAACATAAAAACATTGCTTGGGATTTAGCTGCAGATGTTATGTCTTTAATTGAAGATATAAATGTGCGTGTGTTTGTAGAGCATATGTGGGAAAATGCTCCTGAGTATTTCTTTGTTGTCCCTGCTTCGGTGTCAGGTAAATTCCATGCAGATTGGTCAACAACTAAAGGTGGGTTAGTCCGTCATGTGGTTATGGGTGCAAAGGTGGCTTACGACTTAGCTAGAACTTTCGGGTTAACGGATTTAGAGCGTGACTTAGCAGTTGCGGCAATGTTCGGGCATGATATTTTGAAATATGGAATTGATTTAGATATGCGTTACATAGGTATGCATCCGTTCTTACCTAGAGATTACTTTGGGAGCAGTAAATCTAAGGGGTATGCTTTTGCTTTTGCTGAAACGGAAGAGTTTGATATTATTATGACGGCTATTGAGAGACATATGGGTAACATTGCTACGGGAGAGTGGACTTCGGTTAAAGGTATTAAACCAGAAACACCTTTGCAACAAGTTGTACATTTAGCGGACTACGTTGCGAGCCGTAAGGATTTGGTACTTACTGATTATGTAAGTGGTTTTCGCTATCCGGTAGCTTCGGAGAAATAAATCAGGTAAGACAGTTTATAAGGTGTCTGATAAGAATGGCTCATGATAAAAGGAATATTTGAGGTACACTAAAGGTAACAAAACAAAGGTGTGGGGTGGCTAAGAAATGGCAACGGTTAAAGAAAAGGAAACTGTAGAAGTATCGGGGCAACAAGAAGAGCAAGTGGTACGTATGGAACACGAAAGAATTACGTCTATTACAAAAGAGTTCAAATGGGGACTTCCTTACGGTGTAGCGGGTTATACGCATCGTGAGTCTATGCAGTTTAACGAGGATGTGCCACGTAAGGCGGTTACAATGGAATCTATTCTGTTAGGCTTAAAGGTTAAGCATGCGGTATTAGAAGATGCTCGTTTAGATGGTCATTTAACGGAAGAAGAACATACTAACTATTTAAAAGGTAGTGTGGAGCAGTTAAAACGTGCTATGACTTTATTAAAAGAGCTTGATGGGATTTATCTTGATTTCGCTGAGGCGAAGGAGTCGGGTAAAGAAATTCATAGGGACTTAGTGAAGTATGGAGTTATTAAGAAAAAACCTAAAAATTAAGTAAGAAAGCGGGGCAAGGACATGCTCTGCTTTCTTTTTATTATAAAAGAGTTTTGATAAGCAAAGTGGAGTAATCACTTAGTAGGTCATTTACACTAAAGGTAACAAGACCAGAACTAGGAGGTTGCTACACATGGCAGATGTTGCATTTAGTTGGGTTCGTGAAAACAGGGAAAAGTTAGATAAGGAAGATGTGGAAAAACTGAGTAGGGTTCATTACTTTGATATGATAGATAAAGGGTCTACCTTAGAGGTTATGGATTTTATGAGTCTGGGAGAGTCGGTCGTAAGTATCTATAGGAAATATAATTAGAAGATGGTAATAGATTATATGTTTAGGGTTCGAAGGGGGTTGTTATAACTGGCAACCTCCTTTTTTGTGATAACAAATGGCATATAAACAGCAGGTAAATCAGGTAGACTGATAGTAAGAAATGGCAAGCAGGGGTGGTGTAAAAACATGGCGATGTTGGGCGATGTAAAAGTGGGGGCAACGTTCCAAAAAGGTAGGTACAAGCGAACCATAAGAGCGATTCACGGAGTTATGGTTTTTTATAAAACACCTTCTAGTCCAAACAAAGTTGTAGGAGAAAGTATGCCAAAATTCAACAAGTGGTTACTAGGGGCGGTTAAGGTTGGTTAGGAGGTAGTGGATTGGAGAAACACATTCAAACTCAGAATGAGATAGAAGATGTACCAGTATATGAAGATGCTGCGAGTGTTGGTTGGGATGATAAATTAGCAAAAGAGCTAGAGGATTCTATAAAAGGGTTCGAGTCACTGGGGTTAAAACAAACATAAGGGAGAGATTGAAATGATTAAAAGAGATGTGCTATTCAGCGATAAATTTAAATATGAACATTTAGCGGTAAACGTGATGGAGGCGCAGGGCGATGATGTATGTGCGTTTAGTGCCACGTTTTCAAATGCTAACGTAGATGGTCGTATGAGTCCGGGTCTTATGGAGGTTAATGAGACACTCTGGTTGCAAGACTCTGAAAAACGCCCTGAGGGGTTTGTAGTGGTTCGTACGGCGATTAAAGGTACAACTACTACAACTGTGTTGGCAAGTCGTGAATGGTTCTATACTAAGCTCGACAAAGAGGGTCGAAAAGAGTTTGATGACCGTTTAGATAAAGAGGTTGGTAAGCAGTCCTAATTAGGGGCTGCTTGTCGTGTATGGGAGGGATTTATATTGGGTAAAAAAGAGGTTTTAGCGAGTTATTGCTCGTTTGGAACATTTGGTACGGAAGTGATAGAGGTTTTGTTGGATGATTGTCCGATTCGCAGAGAAGAGACAGCAACGGCTACACCTAAATATGCCTTTCGTGAGGTAGGAGAGGATAATCCAATTATCCATGAGTGTAAGTGTATAGCGTGGAGCGGGTTGGAGGAAGAGCATAAAGTACCGAAATGTCCCCATTACAGTGGTGTGAAGAAGGTTCAGCGTGACAAGCAGAAGCGTTACAAAGTGGAATGCGCTGCAGTACAGGGTTAAAGACTGGGAGGCTATTAAAATGTTAGATATGAAACGTAGTACACATAATTTTGTGTATGTATCAGTTATACACAGCCAAGAAGGAGTAGAGGTGGCTTATGTAGGGACGGATACAAAAGAAGGAATGAAGGTTATCGGTAAGGCTTGGGAGACATCTGGCTCGTTTATTGCAGGGTATAAAGAGACATGGGTCGATGGGGAGTTACGATACATGCACAAAGCAGCACATTTCCAAGAGGGTTGGTTACCGGGAATGGATTCATTAAATGCAGCTGAGAAGGAAGCGTACCGTGAACTTTGCAAAGGTTTGGATTGGCGTGTTGAAAATAAGGTAGGAGGTGCTGCGGCATGACGATTGTTGGGTTAGTGTATTATGAGGAACGAATCAGTAATGAGTATGCGGGTACAGATAAGGCTGCAGTAATTCAAGCCTTACAACAGGCATACCGTGAGAGTTCGTCGTTTGTAGATAGCTATATTGAGTTATGGAAAGATGGTAAAAAACTAAGAACCTATAGGGTTTCGGGTCTAGATTATGAGGAAACACCTGATATGGAGCTTATGCCGGGGTTCGAAAATGTTGAGTTTGATGTAGATGAAGAAGTGGAGTCATTTTTACAGGAGGTAAAAGAAGATGCTGAATGAAAATAAGATTGATTTTTTAGTGTATACAGTACAAGAAACACATAAGGTACAGGTATATAGAGGGACTGAGGGTGCTGAGGTAATTCGTGCAGTAAGAAAGTCTAGCAAAGAAGATGGGTTTGTTTACGGGTTCGTTGAGGCAAGTAAAGATGGGGAACTTGTTAGAAAATACAAATATATTATGCCGAGCGGCGGGGTTGAGCCGCATGTTACCGTAGAGTACAACGTCGATAGGTTAGATAACCCTAAAGAGGTTGATTTCGGCGGGTATCAATTCGCAAGTAAGGTTACGTTAGTGGGAATAGCCTACCATCAAAACTATACGGAAACAGTATACGTTGGGGATAATGAAGATGAAATTATTACTAGGTTACGTGAGTTATATAAACACGCACCAGAGTTTAATATAGGTCGAATTGAGATGTGGAACAGTGGGAAACTGAAGTGCAGTTATGAGGTTAAATTCCATGACGAGGAACTGGGGGATATTTCAGATGACCCAGTTCTTGTGTTAGATACTGATACGTTTCCAAGAACGTATAGATAGGAGAGGTTAATGTGGAGCAAAAAGAGGAAATTCGATTACAGGCGATTGAAGAAACAAAGAAAATCATTGCAGAGCTTGAGGGCTACGAAACTTCTAATAAGCAAGTATCGTTAGTGTTGCTGCAGGAGACGGTAGAGTTGCGAAAACAACTAGAGTATCTGGAAAACCCAGAGCTTAAAAAGAAAGACAGAATCTTTAAAGTGTGCGAAATGAATCCTTATGGGGAATGTGAAGATGAAAAATTCTTCAAACGTTTAGATAAGGCAGAAAAGGCATTCGATAAAAAGATGGCTGAATTGCAGGGCGAGTTGCAGTTGGTCGCTACTGATGACGATGACTTCCCAGTTGGGGATGCTCCTGTATATGTCAGTGTAGGCGGGGAAACCATGCACGAACCGGCATTAAAAGAGGGTGTGCTTAACTATTGGTATCAAACAGGTGGGGAGTGTGTTGAGTGGGAAAGGAACTTCACAACTGTTGTAATTGTTGAGATAGAAGTGGAGTAATCTGGCAGTGATAAGGACGAGCCATTCTGGTTGTGGAAGACTTGATATAATTGAATTAACGGGAAAGAACTAGGGACACATCTTAGTTCTTCGGATAAGCAGGTGTTGGTGACAATCCCTGCTTTTTCTGTATTTAAAACAGGTTAAGGGGTGTGTTGTGTTGCTAGGGTATTGCTGTAATTGCAAATATAAAGTAGGGACATTTGCCGATACAGAAGGAGTACATCGTTGCTCTGACTGTGGGTCGGATGTTGATGTAGAGGATGAGTAAATATGAATCTACGAGGATTTTGGGTAAATAGAACAGAGAGGATTGCTGTCTTTCGAGTTACAGAAGACGGTGAAATCTATTATAGACGGGTCGATAAGTTAGGAAAACCTATCGACAGGAAGATGAATAGGGTACTAGCAGGAGATAAGTTACCGTCTTTCGTTAAAGAGGGGTCGGGGCATACCTACAAGGAGTAAGGAGGAAGTAAATTGATAGATACAGAAAACAATCTACAAAAGGTTAAAGATACGTTCATCAATAACGGGGAGTATGAATTTCCGAATAAGGAAGATGAAGAACGTTTTGCAAAGAAATTATTGTTTAGGATTGAAGAGGAATATCGCTCCGAGAATTATTACAGGGAGTACGATACCTTAGCTGATTTTATGTTCAGTGATTGTGCGGATAAATTAGCATACTGGTTATATGAAGATGGGAACTACTAAGGGGTTGAGAAGTATGTTGAAGCCTAAAAACAAAATCGTAGATTACGATGGGAATGGTCTTAGATTCGAACAAAATGGGGAAAACAGACCTCATGTGCAAGATGTAGGGGACGGAGAATTCCACCTGTACGGGTTAAAGAATGGGACGGTACGTATCAATAAGGAAGATGTAGATGATTTAATTTTGCTGCTACAAGAAGTAAAAGCGCATGAGTACACAATAGATTACTAAATAAACACTAAAGGGTGAGCGGAAGTGGCAAAGACAGAGCTTACATCCGAGATGGAACGTCAAATATACACGGCTACGAAAAAGAAGGGTGTGTTTGCATGTTTCGAGGTTACTATCGGGTGGTTCGGTAAGGAAAGAGTCGATTATATTACGTACGATACAAAGGGGATTTGGCGCTGCTATGAGGTTAAAGTGTCGCTAGCGGACTTTAGGAGTAAAGCAAATAAAACGTTCTGTGGTCATTTTAACTACTATGTAATGCCTGAGGAACTGTACGAGAAAGTAAAGGACGAGATACCTAAACATGTTGGTGTATATCTGGGCGGGACACTAGTGAAGCGGGCAAGGAAGCAGGAGCTTACAGTGGATGAGCAGGTGTTAAAAGATTCACTCATTCGGTCGTTGTACCGTGAGGCGGATAAAACGATTAGAAGTAAAAACCCTGCGGTTGTAGATTCGTTGCAAAGGCAATTAAGAAATGAACGTAAGCAAAAAGAAGAGTACCGAAGAAAATACCAAGAGGAACGTAGGAGACGAGTGCCACGGAGCGCTGCTAGGTAATAAGGAGGGTTAATGTATGGAAGAAGTGACAAAGGTACATATACGTGGAAAGACGTACAGTGTAGGCGATATCGTAGCACTTATAGGTTACAACGAGTATAAAGGGTATACGGCTGTTATGAGGATAGATAAATTTACTTCGAAGGGTAGTCATATTGGTGAGTATCTGGATGGGGAAAAGATTTATACAGCAAATGCATCTTATATCCGCTCGTTGGCAACGGCTAAAGAAATTGAAGATGAAATGAAACGACGTAAAAGTGAAAATTTAAGAGGGTCTTTATAGGCTGTAAAAGGGAGGAACGAGAGTAATGGTATTTGAAATAAACAGTAACAGTCATAAGAAATACGAAGATTCGGACGGGGATGTAATGACGCTAGATGCGTTTATTGGTGGATGTGAGTGTAGAGGATTCACGGATAGTGACGGTGTTATTTCTGCGATTCTATTAAATAATTATGTCGTATTTGATGGTGAGTGTAGTCCGTCGGATGTAATGGAAAATAAGAGTTATCTAGAAAACAAGCAGGGTAGCTTAGGGGTTTTACATGTTGTGTGGCATAACAAATAAAGACGGGAAGGGTGTAAAGAATATGAGAGAACTTAGTTGGGAAAACGCTGTAGAGTGGGGAGAAATTTACTGCCCGATGTTAAAGAAAACGGTCATGACGTACTATGCAAAAGGAGTACCGCCTTACGATACGTATACAAATCCCTTTGTGGATGAAGATGGTAATGCTTTTTGCTACAAATTCGACCAAGATGAAGGGTGTTGGGATGAAAGCTCATATCCATTGTTAGAGCATTGTGAGGGGGTTCGTTATGAGTTGGGAAGCTGAAGCAGGTAAACTCGCAATTACAGGTGTTCCAGATGTAGGGACTTGGGTTGTCTTGGATGGTTGTATTTGTCGGATTATTCGGGTAGAAGATAAAGATGCCGTTGAGGTCGATGAGTTGTTCCACTTACGTGAGCAATTGGTTTCTCTAGATATGTTAGAACGTTACGCAACGGAAGAGGAGATAATGCAGGAGAGACAAAGACGGTTAGAGTCTGTTGTGTTGGGAGCAAAAAGCCAATTGGAGTATCTACAACGTGAGTTAAGTGGGGCTACTGGAGACTATAAAGAAAAACTAGAAAAAGCTATCGAAATTACAAAAGAATCGATACATGCGTATAGGGAAGCGTTACACAACTAAGAAGGGGGAGTAAACATGGTTCGCTATATTAGAGTAAAACGTGGAACAAGGTTATATGATTCCCTTGTTCTTGCGGGAAGAGATATAGATAAGGTAATTGAAAACAAGGATAGAATTGAAAAGGTTATTGGTTGCAGTATGGAAGATAATTTAGCGGGGAGTACAGACTTACAGCTATTAAAAGTACCGGAAGAGTTAAAAAATCAATTCAAGAAAAATCCTAATGGCTATGGATACTATGAGGTTAAAGTTCGTTCACAGGTTAAAAAAGACTGGGATGAATTTGTAAAGGAAACAGGAGTTCAGTTTATGGACTTAAAGACGGTTATTCGAATGTATGGTTTATTACCACAATTTAGGCAGCCACGATTCCATCATTTCCACGCAATGGACGATGATTTTTACTTCACGGCGTATGAAAAAGATGACAAAAATGAGTTATTACATAAAGACATGGAGTTCATTTCAGAATTGGATTACATGAAGATTCGAACGGATTATCTAAATCGAAATCCAGAAGAAGGTGTTGCGTAATGTGTGAGGTCGCTACGGCTACGTATACGGGGCGTAAAGTAATAGAACGTATGAAAACCTATTGGGTTGTGTTAGAGGGTAAGAAACGTAAGAATATCGAGGCGTATACAATAAAAGAGGAAGGTTTATATGTACGATTCGGTGATAACAATGATGAGGTTATGCTAAGTGAGAAGACGTTTAACTTTTTCTTTGAGAACACGTTCGTAGATTATGAACCGCAGAAAAAGGCTTACCATGTTTGGGATAAAACAGGTGAGGGTGATGAGGCAGGGCATGAAGTTGTGTTTGCAGAAACAAGTAGGAAAGCAATTAAGATGAGTCAGGCATTCGGTATGAGTGGGTATGTGGAGGATATGTGCGCCAAGAGACAACCCCATTTTGATAAATACTCAGATACGCAAAAAATACCGTTTGCAGAGATGATGAAACATGGTTGGTTATATGAATGTTTGTGGTGCAGCTCCTTTACAGATAATGATTCCGGTGAGGTAGTAAATGAGAGTGTTATTTGTGACGATTGTATTTATGACGCAGAAAAAGAGGCACGAAATGAAAGTAAAGTAGATTAGTACATAGGGAGGTGTTGAGTCTTTGATAAGATTTAGCACCTTTTTCCATGATGTATTTAGTAATATAAATATAGGAATTTTATTTCTTGTATGGGGGTGTTGATTTGAAGCTAGACGTAACGCTAAAAGCAGAGGTACATATCGATAAGCAGGTTATGGACGAGTTAGACCTCACGCCAGAAACCATTCAAACAATGGAAGACTATCAAAGTATTGAAGATGAGGCGTACAAGGTCGTGACAAGTGTCGTAAAGGTTAAAGAGTCAGGAGCTGCTCCGGATGTACCTAAAGGGTTGGTGGCGTTTATGTATGGGGTTATGAAAGAGGTAAGACGTAGTGATTTTACAGAGTTCTTAGAAAACTGGGAATTAACTATGACCGATTTTGCTAAGATAGAGGATTGGTTTCAGCGTAAGGTAGAGATTGAGTTATGACAAAATTAGAATATAAAGAGTGTAAGTGGTGTGGCGGTACTGGAAGTGAGTATATGCATATCCCTTGCCCGGATTGTCAGGGGCAGGGTCAGTGGTTTGTCGATGAGACTGGTAAGGGTTATAGCTTTGACGAGGGTATCGAGTTAATAGAGACGCAAAAGAAGGAGGGGATATCGTGAAGTTCGTTGCAATTATGAGAAAAGATGAGGAAGATGTGTTTTATAACGTAAAGAAGGGTGAAGATACCGATACGTTAAACGAGGAGTGTTTTTTACCTTCTGATAGTTTAGCAAATCAAATTATTGAGGATGAGTTATGTATCGACTACAAGCCCGTAACGGTTACGCTAGAGGTGCTTGAGCGCAGCGGGTCGTTTACGTATGTGGTAGCTGAAATGTAAGTAAATAAAACAGTAAAGGTGGAGAAGAGTAATGGCTAAAGTAGTTATTTCTGTAGAGGAAACAATCAAATATAGAAGTGATATTACAGTAGAGGTTCCGGATGGTTTAAGTGAGAAAGAGCTGAACAGTATTCTAGATAAAGTAGAAGATAAACATAAATATGATGGCGGCGCTAAAGATATCGCGCATACGTTAAAACAAAATCATGGATTTAATGTGGTTGAGGTATCTGGTGGATTCCCAGACTCGCCTTCTAGTTCTGAGTCTGAAATTGAGAATTTCTCGTTTGTTAAAGATGAGTAAAAAGTAGGCAGTAAGGAGCTTTTATATGTTTAAAAAAGTCATAGGGGTTATATTGGTTGCTATTGTGCTAACGGGTTGCGGTGGGGGTTCTGATGTTCAAAACACTAAAACTTCAAAGCAAGCAGCCGAGGAAATCGGGAAACAAAACAATAAAGGTAAAGAACTTCAGAGGTTGGGAGACTTCGAGGTGTTAAAGGACTACGGAGCTACCCAAGATTTAAGGCATGATACCGATACTATAGAAGAAATGAAACTACTGCGTGATGTAGATACACAATGTAAATACATCTATATTTATGCCCGAAAAATGGATGGCGGTGGGGTATCGTTAGAGCCTAAATATAAAAAGGGTCAAGTGGATTGCGGGCAATTTGACTAACGGTTAGAGGGTCGTAAGGCTCTCTTTTTTAATTCGATACTATTGACTGAAATATAATAAAGTGGTATAGTATAAGTAAGCTAACAAGGAAAACAACAAATAAAAACTTAAAATATAAATAATAGCTAAGGAGCTGTTTTTAAAATGAATATACAATTAACTAAAGAAGTAACTACAAAATATAAAACGTTATGGGAAGTTATCGAAGAATCAAAAGCAGGTAAAGAGTATTTAGATAGTGAAACACAATATGAAAACTTGAAAAATATCTTAGCAACAATGGAAGAAGAAAATATAAAACAGGTTTATAAAGATTGGAAGGAAATCACAAGCCCGTGGCATGACGATGTTGTGTTTAATTTGTTACATGGGGGTAACGGCGGTTTTGTATGGGCGGGTGATGATGGGTTTTATATGGATTTCGCTCACTGGTTAATGGTTCAAGGGGAAGAGTTATACAATGATTTTAAAACAAGAGGTGTTAAGGCGGTCGCTGAATATGTTAATAAACATAAAGTAAGTGAAGATGATTATGTGTTTGAGTGTATGATATATGCGTTTCATCCTTATATTGATTAATAAAAGGCAAGGTGATACCTCACTTATTGGAATTAAGTGGGGTATATTTATGTTTAAAAACGTCGGGGATTGTTTTTTGTTATAAGTAGTTTAAACACATCACAAACTGTTGACTAAAATATAATAAAATGGTATAGTATAAGTAAGGAAAAATACTGGAGGTATGGATTATGAAAATGTTTTTCATCTTACATAAAGATACGGGTTATAAATACTTGGATTTAGAAACAATGGAGTTGGTGGATATTGACGGGTTCTCGGAGCGATGCCTACTACCTACAGAGTGGTTAGCTGAACAGGTAATTGAAACACGGTTGGATGCCAACTATTTTGTACATCCTGTAGTTATCGAGGAGTCTTTTGCTGATGGAGGTATGGCGTTTGATTTTACTGCTCCTGATGCGTGGAAGGATTTTACCGAGTTTGAAGTGAAATAATAAACTACTGGATAAAATCAGGTTGTTATGTCTTAAGAACCTGATTTACAATAAATATATTGACTAAAATATAATAATATGGTATATTATAAGTAAGTTAGGAAGACAAGTAATAACTAAGGAGATGTTTTAAATGGGTATCGAAATGTCTAAAGGGTATAAAACGTTATGGGAAGTTATAAAAGAAACCAAGGATGGTAAAGAGTATTTAAATAGCCAAAAACAATATGAAAATTTAGAAAAAGTCTTAGCAAGTTTAGATATAGAGAATGTGAAAATTATAAACACTGAATGGAGAAAAATCACGGACGCTTGGTATGATGATGTAGAATTTAACAAGTTACATATAAGTGAAGGTGGGTTTGTTAATGCCGGGGATGACGGGTTCTACATGGATTTTAGAAATTGGCTTCTTGTACAAGGCGAAGAATTGTATAACGAAATGAAAGAAAGAGGTCACATGGCTGTCGTTGATTACGTAAACAAACATCAAATTGGGGAGTCTGAGTACCGATTTGAGTGCATGATTTACGCTTTACATCCTTACTTGGATTGATGTAAGGGGTAGCCCGGTATTAGGTTAACTATGCTAATACCTGGGTGCTTTTAATGAGTATAGAAATAACAAAAAGAAAGGGTGTTGTGTTGTGGGATTTATAAGCGGATTAAATAAAATGGAAAAGGTCATTAATAAAACTACGTATATACTTACGAAAATTGAAACGGTTGATTTATCTGAGGAGTTTGAACATGAACCGGGAGTTATTGAGGTAACACATAGGCTAGATGGATTCACTGTACCGGTATATATCATTGTAAACCACAGGCTGCAGGAGATGTCAGCAGTAACAAAGGAATCGGGAGAGTATGTACAAGTGCAAGATAAAGGGTTAATGAAAAGTGCTAGATTAGTTGTGGAAGAGTTGTATGGTGACTGGAGACGTATGCAGCAGGAAAATAACTTAGTATAACAGACTTCTGAAAAGAGGTCTTTTTTACGTGCAATTGTTGACTAAAATATAATAACATGGTATAGTATAAGTAAGTTAACAAACAACAAACAAATAAACCGATAGGGGCTGTATAAAATGGAAAAAACAATGTGGGAAGTTATTGAAGAATCTAAAGCAGGAAAAGAATTTATGACAAGTAGAACGCAATATAAAAACTTAGAAAAGATTTTATCAAAACTACCTAAAGAGAATATAAAGAAAATCGAGGAAGAGTGGCAAGGTATCGTAAGCAAGTGGGGTAAGGATGCTGAATTTGATAAGTTACATAAAGGTAATGGTGGCTTTGTTAATACCGGAGATGTTGGTTTCTATATGGATTTTGCAAACTGGTTAGTGGCGCAAGGAGAAACGTTGTACAAGGATTTCAATGAAAGAGGTCATATAGCGGTTATTGAGTATAAAAGAAAACATAAGGTAGCTCCTAAAGATTATAGATATGAGTGTATGGGTTATGTGTTCCAACAGTTTTGGGAAGATAAGTAAAAGGTTAAAGGCTTCTATAGTGAAGCCTTTTTTATTTGATAACAACTAACGCCTTTTAAATAAGGGAAGCTGATACAATACAGGTAACGGTAAGGCAGAGCCTATTTACATTATCGAACAAGGTTCTGCACAATAAAACAAAGGGGTTGTTCGTTTATGTTGTGGGGTATTGCTCTAGCGTTGGTTAATGTGTTAGTAGGTCTGTATTTTGAAAAACCGGAGAAATGGAAGCCTATAACGAGAGTGTTGGCTACACTATTTTGGTTGCCGTTATTCATTGTTGCAATTACTTTGATTGTGGCAAGAAAAGGAAAGAAAAAGGTGCGAAATGATAAGACTGTAACGGTTTGATATAAGTAAAAATTTTATAATAAATGTATGGAGCAGGTGATGTATAATCTCCTGCTTTTTTGTAATAAAGAATACCTAACAATAAAAGTACAAAGGAGATAATGAAGATGAGTGAATTAAGTAATGCTGCAGTATTGGTAAAGCGTGATTTGGATGGGGGTAACGGTCAGGCATCTATGGCAAACGCAAAGATGGCAGAGCAGGTGTATTATGAACTGAAAGAGTTTTACCCAACGCTTCACATGGTTACGGCGGGAATCAATCAACACTTCTGTACGGGAATAGAGCCGTTAGAGAAATTGGAGGAAGAGCTTAAGGAACGACGAAATCGTTTACGTGATGAGCTAGATGGGATTAACGTGGCATTAGAACAAATTGAAATTAGCAAATAAAGCGGCTAGGTAGCTATATGTAAAGGGTTGGTTATGGTGAATCTAAGCAGAGGGTTTGCAGGTAGGGTTACAAGAAGGGGTAAGGATTTATATACCCCTTCACAAAAGGATAAGGTACTAAGTAATGTGACAAGGCGTGGAGAGTCGTCGTGTTTAGGTAAAGACGGTTTCGGGGTTGGTTGGGTGAAAATGAACCTCGCAGCAATAAGCAGGTTAGACGATAGGGAAGAGTAAACAAAGAGAGGGTCAGTAGAATGTCGAAAACGTATTATAGTTTTAATCTTGCCAGACTCCCTGCAGGTACAACGTTTTATGTTGTAAATGGGGCTTGGAATGGTGAGGTTATTCTTAAAGATGGAGTTAAACATTTAGTCATAGCGGGAGATTTAGATAACCCACGAATGCTTACAGATGAGCGGGGAAAAAGATATAGGGTAGATATAAGAATCAAATATCTATCGGGTCGTGTAGAGCCATTACCTTTTGATGAGGGCGAGACGTATACAGACCTAGATGTTATGGAGTTACCTGTAGGTACAACGTTCTATGTAGAAAATGGGGATTGGTACGGGGAAATTGTGGCGAGTCACGGGCGTATGTGTCTTTGGGAGAAAGAAACTGGGGATATCGATATTGATACGAAGAGCGGTAAAGTTATAGGACATAATTCATACGTTATCGATAAGGTTACGATAAATACATTAGGTGAAGATATATCGGGAAGAAAAGAAGATAGGAATGTAAGTGAAGATGAAATGAGAAGCAAATGCTTTGAAATGTTCAAAACTGAAGCGTTAACTGTAGGGGACTGGGTTATAGATGTAGTTTGGAATGATATGACACTGATTACGAAAGAAAATGATATTGAGATGTTGCGTGATTTCTTTACAAACCGTGGAAAGATATACCGAAAGGCTGCACCTGAGGAAATTAGAATCAAGGAACGTACAGGTATATTTGAAGCAGATGGGCGCATGCTTGATGGGTGGAAAATAGGAGATGCGGTCGAGAACGGCGGGTATGGGTACGGTCGTGTAGCAGAGGTTAATGGTGATGAAGTGCGTGTATTAGGTATGGGTGAAAAAGAATGGTATCACAAAAGCGAAATAACGCCCGCATTCTTTGTAGGGTCAAAACCTAAAGGTCTTTCTGTAGTGAGGTGAGGAAAGCGCACACGGGGTAAAATCAAGCCGTTTAAATCAAGTATCGGGGGAAGTACATGAGGTACAGAGTTGTTAGTTTGAGAATTAGGCATATACGTGTAAACCTGCTTAATATGACACAGCCAGTCTTTGCACAAGAAATAGGTGTGAGCGCAAAGTCCCTTATTTCTATGTGGGAAAATGAATTTATAGAACGTAGCCCTTCTCGTAAAACAAGCATAAAGATTGCAGAGTTGGCGGGTGTTCCTCTTGATTATGTGATGGGTGAGGATATCGATATTGAGGGGGAAATGCCTGTACATGAAATAGATAAAATGTTGGAGGAAATTTTAGTAAAGACACCAACTACACAGCGAAAGATTATAAAAGCAATGAAGGCTATTGTTGATGTAGTAGATTAAGGGGGTTGCAAGTGTGGGGGTACGTTGTATTGAAGATGTGTATCTAAATCCAAATCAAGATTATGAAGATTCGGGTAAAAAGGTATTTACAAAAGGAAAATGGTATAAAACAAGGCATGCAAATATAAAAGTGGGTAACCCATACGAGCCTGAGGTGGTTAGGGTGTTACGTGCGAAAAACGATTTAGAGCAGCAACATATTATTAAACACTGCACAGAGGGAGCAGATAATTCCTTTTACGATAAGCATTTTAAAGAAGAATAAGATATAAAGGGTAGAGGTGGATTACATTGGTGGATATGAAGGTTACAGATTCTGAGAGAATTATGGTAGAGGCGATTCGCGGGGTTAATTTTCATCCTTGCCATGCATTAGCAGCGTTAAATAATACATTATCTCAAAATGAAGCGTTCCGTAAAGAAGCAAACAAGATAGCCGATGCTATTGTAAGTATGGGCGAGGATGCACTGGGTGATGGTGTATTAGATTGAAGCGTAAATCGGGTAAGACATCTCTAGGGGGTGTCTTTTTTCTTTGTCCTGATAAGGAATCGATTCAGATAATCAGCTAGTTGGTTAAAGGAATTAGTATTTTGGAAAGGGTGAGTAAATATGGTAACTGAACCAAAAGAAATAGCTAACTATAAAGCGGGTGACGGTACAGAGTTTTGGGTATCTGTAGATGGGGAAGGTTTGCATTATATTACAGCAAAATTCCCATACTTAACTGGGTCAAATAAGTATAGAAACAACTTTGTTCAGTATATTCAAAACGATATAGAAGATGAGTCTACTGCGAAGGGAATCGCTAAATTCGCTTTATCTTGTTATGAGAGGTCGCTAACGAAAACTGGGGAGTCGAAGTACAAGGTATTTTTACCAACTTCATATGTAGGGACGTATTCCTTACAGGACTTAAATATCGATGATGGAACTTTAGGTCACGGCTCTATTATAACGGTAGAAGGATGTAGATATCTTGTCGGGAATGTGTATATAAGTAAGGATGAGTCCATTGGGTTAGAGGTATCTAGAGTTGGTAAACCTGTTGAGTAACTCACCCGTAATAAAAACATACTCAGGTTCCTTAGGTATGCAAGAGGTTGTGGGTATGCTCTTTAAGGACATCAAAGTCATCTTAGGTACGGTTACGACTTCTTACGTAGCCGATATGTTTCTACAGGCAAAAAAGCATAAAGGGGTTGTATTGACGGATACCGGGCTGATTCTGAAGGTGCTAGTGGAGTTTGCGAACAATAGTTGGGTATGTGAAGTGTCTGAGTCCAAAACGCACTGAACCAAGAGAGGGAAACCTCTCTTTTTTGTTTAGGAACTAAATGAAGATGTAGGGGATTTGGTAACTTTAGGAGTTTTAAGGGAAGAAAAAGGAGGTACAAAGCCCTATTTTTAAATAAATGAAGAAATTTTCGAGTTTTGATAAGCGAAGTAGACAGGAAGATAAAAAAGTTCTGTAAAATGGGTTTTATAGAATACGGAAGGTGAGGTGAGGGGTGTAATGAACTCCAATGGATTTGATTACAACCTTGATGACTTTGGTACGACTCATGGTTTGCTAACCCCTGAGGATTTGAATTGGATTGATGCGGCTGCAAACCACCGATTTGAGTCCTTGAGTGATAAGAGGATATCGATGGCAGTTGTGAAGGAACTGAATGATAGGATGTTGGCTAGCGCCAAGGAGTTGCACAAAAGGAAGATGGAATCGGAAAGCGAGGGGTTGGGTATACTTCCGGAGCTGAAAGAACTCCTTAAGGAAGATAGACCAGTAGAAGATAAGATTCGAGTGACGGCGGTGTACGGTAAGAAAGAGACGTTGTTTGAAGTCATGACTAAGTTCTTCGATAGTTTTAAAGAAGAGAGATGGGGCGGGGGAGTCCTAGAGGTGTATGGTGCAAATGTGTTGGGTGCATTTTCTCGATATATTAAAACGGGGGAGGGGTCTAAACTAAGAGTGGAGTTTACCTATACGTACGATGGGTGGATGTGCGTAGCCTACGAAAAGGGACAGAGATAACAGTACATCAAATACAAGGGGGTAATGAAGATGAGGGAGTTGCGAAAGAAAGCTTCTTTTTTAGAGAGATATACAGTGCCGGACACAGGGATTTCTGCGGGAGTATTGGCGCATATGCACATCTTGGCAAATACAACGTTCCAGTCAGATGGGGATAGAAACAATACGATGATAGCGCTTATGGACTTTAACGATAAGATGGTAGAGGATGCGAAAACAATAAGTAGGTTAAAGGCGGACAAGGTAGTTGCGGAATCGCCGGAGGGTATGAGAGCAATGTGGGATACTGTCCGAAAGGTTGCAAGAGTTGATGAAGATGTGAGAGTTGTCCATGAGAAGAAGTATAGCCATTGGACAACGTTTGATGCAGTAGTTGAAAAGTTTGTTGAGACCTTCCCTGCTGAGTGGGATGGAGTTATCGGGATGTTTGGGGAACACGCTTTGGGGTTCTTTGAGCGCTACGTACGGTTAGGGACAAACGAGGTT
Source organism: Bacillus sp. NEAU-Y102 (assembly GCF_054788175.1). Taxonomy (NCBI): domain Bacteria; kingdom Bacillati; phylum Bacillota; class Bacilli; order Caryophanales; family Bacillaceae; genus Bacillus; species Bacillus sp. NEAU-Y102. The sequence goes on from NZ_JBTWFK010000007.1 coordinate 285,187, forward strand.
GTTACAATGTCCGTGAGATTTACGGAAGACTGCTGGGACTGCAAAATCTATAAATAAGGGGTGCAGGAGTATGGTAATTACGGAATACGAAGAGGAGTTACTTAAAACGATTCGGAGGTTGGGGTACAATCCGATAAGTGTACTGTCATCTCTGCAGGAGTTGGCTAAAATCAACAAGGATGTCACAGCAGTACAAGAACTTGAGGTAGTGTTAGCAGGGTTAGAGACACAAATTAGAGGTACGGGTACAGGAGAGGTCTTGTACGAAAAAACGTATCTTGCCCTACCTGCTGTAAATGAAGCCGATAGAGATAGGGTGTTGGAGTTATTCTATGGAAGTTTTCCCAAAATCGGCGGAGGTATAAAGAGTAAAACGGTAGTGTTAGCAGAGGATACGTTTTACGAGTGCGCTGCGGAGCTACATAACACCGAAGAGGTTAAAGTAATCGTTCAAAAGGTGGGCAGTGAGTGGAAGTGCGTGGCTTATAAAATGATATAAGGGCGGTGTCTAAATGGGGACGTACAAAACCTATGAGGAAAAGGTAAAGCAGGAGAAGGACAGGCTAAACAGTAAGTTAAAGGGTCTAAAAACATACGAGGACTTGCAGGAGTTCCTAAAGGGTATGAGCAGTTCGGAGTATGGGTTTCGACTCGTTGGGAAGCGAAGAGGGTATGTAGCCTATTCGTTTAGTCATATGTACACGGCGAGGAAACCAAACGGGGAGCCGTACATGTTCACCGGGTTAAAGGACTACGAGAACCGGGTTCATTATTTATATGGGGATGGTGTAAGTGTAGGTCAAGCCTACGTTAAGAACCTGTATAAAGTATTAGAGGTGGACGATTGATGGGGCGTAGGTTCTGGCTAGTGGTGGGTACAATCCTCTCGTGGTCAAAGGATATAAAGTGGCTAGTAGTAATCTTAGGGTCGTGGTTCGCTTATGTGTGGTTTAAAACAACAGACGTGGTTATAGGGTCAAAAGGATTTCATCATGCACTTACGGAGTATATGGTATTCCCTGTGGTTGCTATACTCATTGCAGTAGGTGCGGGGAAATTACTAATCATCTGGACAGATAGAGTCAGGTCTTGGCTGCTTCGGGTGTAAGGAGGGAAAAGAGGTTGGTTAAACTATCTGGTGTTTGGTTTGAGAGTGTAGGTAAGGAAGATGTGGGGAATGTAGAGCCTGATAAGTATCCAAAAGTAAAAGTACATGCGTCCTGCGGGTGTTATGTAGGTGCTGCTAAGTGGAAACAGGGGTTACATGACTGGTACAAAGAGCCGGACGAATGTAACTGGGAGGATATTGTGTTACTTAATAAAGAGGATTGGGAAGATGAAATGGCTTCTATGGAATGTCCGAAGTGTGGGGCAGAACTTACGCAGGATATGGAACATTTTGAGTTAATTGAAGAGTAGGAGGTAAGGGTCTATGGGAATTATTAAAGCGACTGGGGCAGCAAAAAAGCCATTTGAGTGGAAGATAGACATAGTTTTGGTTTTGGTTCTTCTGGGTGTTGTACTTTCACGAGACTTTGTATATCGCCTTGGGGCAGTTGATAACGGGGATATAGTCGTACAGCAACTTGCGCTTATGGTAGCCTACCCTATAAGTATATGGATGTTGGTTGCACTTGGCGGGTGTTTATTACTTCTGTGGGCGAGTAGATTCGATAAGCGTTGGAGTATAGTTACGGAGAACTACAAAGCATCTAAGTGGTTAAAGGGCGAAACAACCGTTTACAACGTATTTCTTTTGGTTGTGCTGAATGTATCGACTGTTATTCTATTTTTAGCATTATGGACATCTTGGAGATTGATTCGGTATAAGATGTTTGGTTACGTCGATAGTTCGGTTGTTCCGGGGGATGTTAAAACGATAGAGACTTGGTGTATCGTTCTCGGGATGTTTGCAGCAAACATAATAGGTGTGACTCTTCTGCGCCGACTTGGTAAATGATAAGGGGGTTCTAAACTATGGGAGATATCTTATCTATTAACGGGATAAAGTTTGAGGTAAGTCAGATTACACATCTTATTGGTACTGGGAAGTGGCAGGACGATGCCGATGGAGAGGTTTACGATATCCATATGGTTAAATATCCGCCAGTGGCGAGCGGAAAACATGTGTATGTTTGGACAAAAGACGGGTCGAAAACCTTAGAGTATCGGGCGTTTTCGGAGGGTAAAATTCTATCTCTGCAGGTTAATGAGGTAAAGCATGTTGATTATTAAAAATAAGGGTTAAGTAAGAGTTCGTAGGCACTGCTGCGGGCTTTTTCTTTTGATAACAATTTCGAATATGAATACAGATAAATGGAATATACTACAAGTAACCTAGAGGGGTGGGAAGGTATGAAGGGTAAGGCTGTAACATATACATTTGTTGCTGTATTTCATGTTGTTTTATTCTGCTGTATGGGGTATCTATACGCCCATGAGGTTTTATATCAAGAGGGTACGGAATATGTAGCCGTTACGGGTGTGGCGGCTACAGGGTTTGCGTTAAGTATTTGGGATGTACTACTGATTTTTGAGGTTAAGAAAGACCGAAAAGATAAACGATATATACGTAGGTGTATGGAGCAAGAAATGTATAGAAAAGCAGGTTGAGGATTCGTTTACATCTATATGTATATATTATATAATGTACGTACAACAATCGCAGGGCAACGTAAACCTTACGCTAGGGTGTACAGTTGCCATCTAAAATTCAGAGAGTTCCCGGCTCTCTTTTATTTCGGTAAGTTATTGACTAAAATATAATAAACTGGTATAGTAAAGGTAACAAAACGAGGGAGGAATTAAAGATGGGAGTTCGTGTAACAAAAGGTATGAAAGATATGTTTGAATTGCAAAAGAGAACGGAAGATGAGTTATTAGTGTGTAGCGAAGTTGGGCGCTCTGAGGTTTTTGACGAGCGTGTAATGGGTCTATTAGAGGATATTGGGGAGTGCATGAATAACTGGCAGGGTCATAAATACTACCAAATGACGCAGGAGCCAATCACGGCTGTAAAATCCACAGAGGTTTGCGAAAACTGCGGAGGTACGGGTTATGAAGATGAGAAACCAGAGAACGGGGTTTGTCAGAACTCGGACTGTAAAGGCGGTCAGGTGTACGAGAATCCGTTGTTAATGGCGTATATCAAGGGATTATGGCAATGTATTGGACTTTGTCAAGATTTCGGTGTAAGCCCGAACTACGTAGGTGTAATAAAGGCTACGGGTGTAAAAGAACAATTCTTTGATGTGTATGAATGGGTGTTGAAAGCAAGACGAGACCCTTCTAAGGAGACAATGGATTATCTGCTTGCGGTGTATATGGGGTTGGGTGACATGTTAGAATTTGATTTCGACTTGATTGTACGAGAATTTTTAGATAAAACAGAGTAAAATAAGGTATATAAAAGAGAGGAGAATACATATGAAAATTGATTTTATGATAAATATGCAAGAGATGGTAGATGCAGAGGAGTTTAGTGTTAGAGATATTACTAGGGAAGAAACAAGGGAGTATAGATTGCTAAACTTTGTTTCCTGCCTTACGGAATGTATGGACATTTGGGGGCAGTTTAAATACCCACATGATGAGGTAGAGTCCTTAAATACGGGCAACAAGCAGAGCAAACAGTTCCTAGAGTCGTATATCGAGGGGTTAGGTTACGTACTAAGTGTTTGTAAGGATGATGAAGTTGAGGGTGAAAACGTAAATACAAATAAGGCGTTCACTATGGCGAGACAATTCTTCTTATTGTTGCAACAAGTAGAAAAGGTACGTGAAGAACAAGATGGGGACACAACTCGTTGGCTTCTAAGTATGTACGTAGGGTTAGGTGAGCTTGCAGGGTATACGTTAGAAGAGATTGAAGATGTATTTTCAACGTATACAATCGATAAGGCTGATGTGTTACGGAGAGAAGGTTGAGTTTCGCCTTCTTTTTCTTCTACATAATTATTGACTAAAATATAATAAACTGGTATAGTAAAGACAGATAAGAAAAACAAAGGAGTTGTAGGGGATGGCTAAAATGACACCGCCACTAGGAATCAAAGGGTATGTGGTACGGGTAACAAAGAAAAAGTTGAAAGAATTGGTGGAAGGTAAGAAAGACCATTGGATTCATATGTCATCCCCTGCATTCTTTATGGAAGATACGGGGATGTATCGATGCCATAAAGATGAAAGATTCGATGGAGTTACATATGAAGAAGCGTGGAAATTGATTAAGCAATATGGGATTACAAACGCAAGGATTTGCTACCAAGACGTAGCGTAATCAAAACTACATACTAAGGAGAATGATGAAAATGTTCAACTATAAAAAGGTGTTTAAAACAATTAGCGGGTTAGTGATTGCAGGGTCTATTTTAGCGGGCTGTACGGCGCAACAAGGCGATGCAAAAGCAAAACAAGTAAATGGTAACAACGGCGAGAAAGTCGCTCAGGTGGTCGAAATACCGTCCGACAAGTACCCAGAAACGGCGCAGCATGTTAAAGAGGCAATTAAAGAAGGACATACAGATATTTGTACAATCGACCGTGGGGGCGCATCTGACCGTCGTAAGCAGTCACTAGCAGGTATTAAAACGGTTAAAGGTAAAGACCGAGACGAGTTTCCGATGGCGATGTGTAAAGAAGGAGGGAAAGGCGCTCACGTTAAATTAATTGACCCATCTGATAACCGTGGGGCAGGTTCTTACGTAGGAAACAAACTTGATAAGTTATCCGATGGTACAAAAGTGAGAATTACAGTAAAATAAAAATAGGAAGTATGTAGGAGGTTGGAAATTATGGGCTATACATTAGTAGATGGTGAGATGCAGAACAAATTAACCCCAGAAACGTTTGAAGTACCAACAAAAGAAGAAGTTAAAGATATTGTTGTTGGTGATTACGTAAAGGCAGGTTTTGAGGAGGAAGGAAAGCAGACAGAGAGAATGTGGGTGCAGGTGACTAGTATTCACGGCTCTGTGTTGTAGGTACTTTGGATAATGACCCAGTACAACTGGATACGGTTAAATATAAGGATGTCGTTACACTTGAAGAAAAACATATCCTATCAATTATTAAAAATTAGGAGGGGTTCAGATGACAAAGAAGCAGGATTTTTTCAGGGTAGTAAAAGAAAAGAAAGAATTAGAGAAACAGTTTGAAGCAGCTGAAAAGGAGTATTACGAAACCACGTTTTGGGAAGCTCCTGACCATGTTGTAAGTGAAGAGTTTCAAAAGCTTGAACAATTACGTGAAGACATCCAAACAAAGAGACAAGAGTTAGAGAATCTGAAGGAATACTTCACGAAACCAGAGCTACGTGAGATGCGTAAAGAATTTTATGGGGAATCGAACTGATTCCCTGTTTTTATATCGGGAGGCTGCTATGGACAAGAAAGATGTAACAGGACTGATTAAGGTTTGGGCAGTTAATTTACTTGCGTTCTTAATCTGTGTTATAGCATACACGATAGTAAAGCAACTATGGGTGCTTAGTTTAGCGGCTACATTGATTATTGCACCTTTGTTGGTTACGGTATATGTGTGGTTGAATAGGAGATAGGAGAGGGAATGGAGATGTCAAAAATAGAAATTCCAGAAGTGTGTCCCTACTGCGGACATGAAGTAGTGTTTACTTCGGCGGAGGAGTTGTATCGTCAAAAGAAATACGCAAACATAAAAATATACTTGTGTCGTAACTGTACGGCGAGCGTAGGGGTACACAAGGGGACAAACAGACCTTTAGGGGTTATGGCAACAAAAGAGATGAAAGTGCTGAAACGGGCGTGTCACGACTTGTTTGATGCTACGTGGAAAAGCGGGATATTACATAGGAACACAGCGTATGGAAGATTGTCGGATTTGTTAGGGATTCCTAGAGATGAGTGCCATATCGGGTACTTCAAAACAGATATGTTGTTAAAGACGTTGACAATCTTAGCGAACCCTGAGTGGTATAAGAAAAGCGCATAAGGGGAGATAAGTATGGGTACAAGTAGAAAATGGCGTGATGCGTCGTTAAAAGGGTTGATAGGTAGTGGGTTCTTATTTCTTATAGGTATGTGTTTTGTCAGCTTAAAAGTTATGACACTAGCGCTTATAGGTATTATTGGTTCTGTTGGGGTAAATTTATATCATAGTGCTAAAATAAGCAATATCACTCTTGGCGTGATGGAGGCTACGTTAAGTAGTAAAGCAGATAGTACGGACAATTTTGTGAAAAAAGGAACGTACCTTGCAGTTATACCTATGTTGGTGATTGGAGTAGTTACACTTATAGCTTGGGTGGCTGTGTTAATATATTTATCGTTTTAGGTAAGGGGGTGTTGACACTCTCTTTTTTTCTACGAGTAATAATTGACTAAAATATAATAAACTGGTATAGTTAAAATAGAAAATGAAGGTAGGGTGGTGAGGGTGTGAAGAGTATACATAAACGAACGTCATTTCATGTTTCGTATAAGCGAAAAGGTAAGTTTGTATACCTAAGTATAGGAAGAAAGTTTTATAAACATGTGCCAAAAACAAAGAGGTTGCGTAAGAAAAAGGGTTGGTTTTTCTGCTCTGAGTGTAAGGTTTGGTTTAACAGGTTCTGGGGTTCACATGGGACGCTCAGTAACGGTGAGAGGTTATGCAACATCTGCACAACAAAGAGAACAGAAAAAGTATTGGCTAATTTGAGAAATAACTATTGACTAAAATATAATAAACTGGTATATTATAAATAACGAAACAAACATCCACTAAGGAGGAAATGTTATGAAATATGGTTTTCAGTATCACGGTGAAGTAGATGAGCTGCAAGTATTTATGGTTAAGAAAAATGATGAACGTGGACTTAGTTGTGCAGGTATTGATGTAACGCATTTGTACTACACGTTAGACCAAGAGGGTACTATTGAAAAGATATGGCATGGTAGTCCGTTAGTGGGTAAATGTAATGCGACAACAATTAAAGAAGACAGTAAGGTTATCCCATCAAAGGCAACGCAAGTAACGGTTAGTGAGGCAGAAGGGGTACTAAACAGTTTAAAAGCTAACAAGACATACTTAGATGGTGTAGGTAGAGTGGATGCGTTAGATTTTGATATCATTACACATTACCTATTCGAAATTGAGTATAAAAAGGGGCATAAATCCCTTCATTACTACAGTGGAACAGATTTACATGATGCTATGAGGGTAGCGTTGGTTAATAATCCTGCGTTGGTTGGGGTTCGGTTACATGACGGCGATATGGGCGGATACAGAGGGTACTGATTCCAGTACCTTTTCACATACGGAGGGCGGATAGAATGATTGATTTTAAAAATATATCAGAAGATGAGTTGAGAGCGCTAGAGGAGAAACGTGAACATCATTTTAGGGACGTCATGTCTGGTATTTTTGTTGAGAGTCTAACTTCATTACCTATTCTAAATGAGTTCCGATTTAACTTTGGTTATATCTATTTAGGGAACTTCTTAATCGATATGACTACGGGAGCTAAGTTCGAGCTGCATCTAAATGATGACAGTACAATACATCTAGCGTTCATCGGTGTTCCGGACGATAAGCGTGGGCAAGGACTGGGTACGAAGATGATGAAGCAACTAACATACATTGCGGATAAATACCAATATGTTGTGCAGCTAAATATTGAGCCTAAATTCGGCGTAGGTAAGAAAGTGCTAAAAGGGTTTTATAAAAAGTATGGGTTTAAAGAAACAAGTATGTATAAATACAACGATGAAATGGTACGAAAACCTAAAGATATGGGGGAAATGTGATGGATTTACGTACAGGGTATACAACAAAGAAGGGTGAAGAGGTTAGTCTTGGGGACATTTTTAAGCAGCCATATTACACATGATGTAGTTGTGGTTAAGGACGAAGAGGGGGTTCTATATACGGAAATCAAGCACGAGCCATCTATGGCGTTTGAATTAGATTATTTTTTAAGACAGAACAGTGCTTTAACAATAACGGGAAGTGTTGTTGCTAGAAGTAAGAAGAAAATATTTGAAGACGAGGAGATGTAGATATGAACGAAAATACGGCAGCAGTACTAATTGTATTTGGTGTATTGGCGCTTACAGGGTTCGTGTTTTACTTAACAAATAGTTGGTTTTCATTAGTCATTCTATCTGGGTTATCTGTTGCAACAGGTATAACGCCCGAGTGCGATTGCAAATGTGGAGATAAAGAAAAGGTGGGAGTCTAAAGGCTCTCTTTTTTCGTCCCACTTATTGACTAAAATATAATAATTCGGTATAGTAAAGGTATCAAATAAGAGAAACGAGGGGTAAATGTGGTGCGAGAAATTAAGTTCCGTGGTAAGCCGATTGGGGATTTAGGAGATACAAAATGGGTGTATGGAAGTGCCATTTTAAATTACGAAGATGAGTTGGCTTACATCGAGGCTCCGGGTCTTGGGACAATCCCTGTTCAGTGGGATACAGTCGGTCAGTTTACCGGGTTAAAGTCTAAGAAGAACGGAAAAGAGATTTATGAGAATGACTTGGTTGAGGGAATCAATTACGGGTTCAATAACCCTAAGAAATACATAGGTGTGGTTGAATACAATTACGCAGGGTATACAGTTAAGGAAGTATCTAAGCGTGGTGGTATACGAGACGAGTTGAATGTGACTTACGATGTTGTTGGAAATATTCATGATAATCCAGAGTTAGCGGCGTAAACAACAAAAATAAAGGGGATGTTTGCTGTGAGTAAAAAGGTATCGGTTAGTTATAATCAAGCTGCAGATAAGGCAGTTAAAGAGCAAGAAGGTTGGGAAAGTAAAGGGTACTTAGTTACAGATACGTATGGGGATGGTTTCGATTGTGGTAACATTCTAGAATTACCGGAGGTAGGTAATGATGTAGAAAAGAGACATGCGGAGCATATGGAGCGCTGTAAAGAAAATAAAAAGTGGAGAAACGAACGAATATAGAGAGTCTTCTGGCTCTCTTTTTTGTTGACTAAAATATAATAATATGGTATATTTAAGTTATTGATAGACGGGGAGGAATATGGAATGAGAGGTAAGTTAATCGGACATCAAGTGGACAATCTTGTAACGGTACAGTATGAGACGGAAGAGGATAGAATTGCAGGGTTATTAGAGTTTAAAGCTAAGGGGTTTGATGCGCTTGAGCCATTCGAGAGAGCAGGAGTGTATACTGTAAGCTACACCAAAAAGGAAATTCGTACTGTAAATAAGGCTGCTGAGTTGGAAGGCGAGCCATTGTTTTGGTCACTAAATGGTTCGTTTGCCACAATGAAAGAGTTAAGAAAGCTAATTGAAGATGGGAAAATAAAGACTCTGAATGAGTTGTATCTATATGGTGATAAGCATCTAGAAATGTTGCGGAAAGACATGGCTAAGTTTAGTCCATTACCGGTAACAAGTAAAGGTAATGGAGAAGGTAAAGAGTAGAGGAGGTTTAATATGATTCGATTTGGGGTAGACATTGACGGGACAGTTACATCCCCGTCTTCCTTTTTACCTGCAATTAATAAGCAGTTCGGTTTGCAGTTAACCTTGCAGGATATAACAGATTACAATTTAGGTAGGTTTGTAGATGTGTCTGAGGATGAATTTTGGGGTTGGTTTGCTGTAAACGAGGTAGGTCTATATAAAGAGGCTGTAGCGACGGATGGGGCTTTCAAAAGTTTACATACCTGGTCAAAACAAAATGAAATCTTTTTTATTAGTGCCAGAAACGAAAGGTTTTTAGATGTTTCGGAGGATTGGCTGCAGGAGAATGGGTTTGTATATAACGGAATCAGGTTAGTGGGTCGAACGTCTAAAGTTGATACGGTTCTGGAGCAAAAAATAGATATATTCTTTGAGGATAAATACGAGACGGCATTAGAAGTACATGATAAGTGCGTAATCCCTGTTATTCTGTTCGATACGCCGTATAACCAAGGGTTTACACCTAAGGGAGTTATTCGGGTTAAAAGCTGGAAGGAAGCGGAATCTTGGGTTGATGGTTACATCTATGGTGGTTTAGGTTCGGTCGTTGGTTAAAGAGGTACAAGGCAGTAGATACATATACATGTAAAGAGAGGGTAGGTAGTGGTATGGATACAATAAACACGATTGAGGAGTTAAAAGAAGCAGTTAAGGTAAAGAAAGTAGACGGTTTTTCGTACTCCTTCTGTATGGAGAATCTTCAAGTTAATAGAAAGGTTTTGTTGGAGTTATTACATGTTCAAGATGGTTCTGATTTCTACTTAGACGAACAAAACGTAACAAACCGATTGGTTAAAGAGTGGGAGAAGTATGGCTCTATTGTGGTGGCATACGATTTTGATAATACGGTCTACGATTACCACAAAGAGGGGCAAACATACGGGTCAGTTATTCAGCTGCTTCATGAGTGTAAAGAAAATGGAGCATATTTAATGGTCTACACGGCAAGAAAGGATAATGAACTGGCTTTTGTTAAAGAATACTTGGAGCAAAACAGTATACCTTACGATTCTATTAACGAAACGCCTGATTTTATCCCGTGTAAGGGAGGTAAAAAGCTTTACTATAATATCCTACTAGATGATAGAGCAGGGCTTCCTTCGGCTTACAGAAGCCTTAAAAGTGCTGTACAACATATGCAGAAGGGACAGGAAGAGGGTGTGTAAGCTCTCTTTTTTCTTAATTTATTGACTAAAATATAATAAAGTGGTATATTTAGGACATTAAATTTAGGGTATATGGGGGAGATTTAGTGAAAGGTGAAGCGTTCAAAGCTAAGATTGTAGACTTACTTACGTTTGATTCTAAAGAAAGCGATTTTTATTATGAGCTTGGGGACTTTTGGATGTTTAGACGTATTTCAAATATTAATCAGGAAGGGTTAGATATATCTGCTGAAAAAGAGTTGCAAGTTCGCAGTTATGTAGCTGATTATGCACATGATGGTCGTTCACGGGATTTACAGGTGCTTACATACAAAGGGAAACCGTTTGCAATTTTCCAGTACCGAGGCAGGGGTAGTGTAGAGGAAGAAGAGGTATTCAATAAAGAGGTGTACGAGAAATTTAATCGAGACTATTTTAATGAGTATTTATCTAAAGTAGATTTTGGGGATGACATTACCGATATTGAATCGGAGTATGTGGTTACGAATTACAACATGAGTTACTACGAAGTACAAGGTAACCAAATCTGCTCCTATGAAGGCGATAAGAGTAGGCTATAGTGGCGCGAGCAAATCTACTATAATTAAGAATATAAAGGGAGTGGTTAATGTGAATTCTGCTAAATTTACAAAAGATTTGATTGTAAAACTGGATGAGTTTATCCATAGTGATGTGGTTGCTGAGAAGCATTTATTTTCGGAGTATGACAAACAGGCGCTTAAAGATGCTGCAATATATCTGGAGCAGTTAGATGGTTCTGAAATCAAGTTATTTAAGGTCAGAATGATGCTAGAGAGTGCGTGTAAAGTTATTGCCGCTAGAAATAAGTATGAGGCAGTTGGTTACTACTTACTTAAGTGCTGTAACGGTTCTGGATGTATGGATGATGTGGAAGTTGAGGAAGCAGATATGTATGAGAAAATTGAAGTCGAGTGTATTGGAATCCCTAAATATAAAACACTTGAGGAAATTTACAAAGCGTTAGACGTACGTACAGTTCCTTGTGTGGTTATTGGGTTAATAGAAGGATAGGAGATGATTGTATGCCGGGGTGCAGAGAGAACATGACAGATGCTATGTTGAACGTGTATGATGGTTTTGAGGAAGATATGGAAAAGGAATGCTTACACTGTGTGGCGAAGCTAAAAGAGATAGAAGATACTATAAATTTCTCATTACCACAAACAACTGAGCGTGGGACTCCTGTGCTTCATAGCGCTCGAATGGAAATCTATAAAATACAGAAATATTGGTATGGTCGGTTACATTTAGCGATTGGGTTTGTATCTAGGGAGTTTCAAGACAAGCATGGTTTGTGGCAAATTGAAATACGCTAAAAGGAAGAAGGTATAACTATGCTTGAGGTAAGAAAGAAAGATATTGAGCATGCTAGATTTGAATATCAAATTATGGATGGTAAGGATAACTTTACGGCACAACTGCTTCGTTTAATTATTAAATCGGATTTACGTAACTTTTGGAAGTTGGCGAGTGTATATCCTGCTGAAGCTTACGTAATCGCTAAAATACATGGGAAATGTGATTTAAGTAAGTTTAAAATCATTGAGTAGGAGTTTGTATTAGAGGGAGGGGTTTACATGGAGTACATTACAAAAATGGAATGGCATGATGAGACAAAAGCTATTAGAGAGTTAATACCTGACCTAGAGGAGACAGTTTTTCTTAAGGACTACATTATACATAAGGAAATTCGGTTCAATGGTGGTGTAGGACTTAGCATACAAGCAGGGACAGGGTTTCACTCTATACCTCGTGAGTCTGTAGGGCTTAGTGAGTATAAAGCTATGGAGATGGCAGTAAATAAACATGGTGACTTAGTCCCTATAGAGTCCGTTCTTCCAGAATTTAAACATAAAGAAGCTATGCATGGGAAATTACTAAGCGGTAACATTTCTGTGTATGGCTGCGTACCTGTAGAGATTATTGAAGAAGTCTATCAAGGGCTAAAGAAAGAATATGGGTTAGAGTAAAGAGGGTCTAGCGGCTCTCTTTTTTACATTGCAAACTATTGACTAAAATATAATAAAATGGTATATTAAATGTAACAAAAACAAAAGGAGTTGGCGGGTATGGATTCACTTAAAGTTGTAGTAGAGGTTTGGGAGAGTAAGGTTATTGGTCATTTAAAAGAAGACAAGGGACGTATTGATACGTTAGAGGATTTATTGCAAGATAAAGAGGTCAGAGGTTGGGTAAGTACTGGAAGTGGACGTTTAGTAGAGTTAGCTGCGTTGGTAGAAAAAGTAGCAGACGAGTATCAAATTGTACGGAAGTATAAAACCTTAGAGACAAGAATGAACAGATTGGACGATGAGGAAGATAAAGCGATAGTTATGAGGCAAATAACAGCTTGGATGGATAGACAGAATCACAAAATAGAAGATGTGTTAAACTTAGTACAAAAATTTACTGATTGAAAACAGGGTTACAGTAATGTGGTTATTGTAAACTAGACAGCTTTTACAGCTTATAAAGGGTATTAGCTCTCATCTTTTTACTAACTATTGACTAAAATATAATAAAATGGTATATTATATGTAACAAAAGGAAACGGATAGGGGATGGGTTGGATGTTGGAAGTAGTTGATGTTCCTGTAATTTTAGTAAAGCAAGAGAAAATCGTGTTGTGGGTGTTAAACGGAGTTAGATTAGGTTATTTACCTATATCAGTGGGGAGAGAACCTGCATGTATATCTGCAATCGAATGTTTGGACTGTGATGAGCCTGTGAAAAGAGAGCTTAACACGAGAGGCTATGTAGATATGTGGAAGAAGTATAATAGCTACACAAGAGAGCAAAAGGATGTTATGAACCAAGCAGTTTTAGCGGGTGCGTATAGATTAACTACCGATATAAAAGAGGGGCAAGTGGTTACGGACGGTAACCATGTTGGCTTTGCGTTTGAGTTTGACTATCGTTGGACGAAACGTGTATTTAAGCTCGCTTCTTCTAAACAGGGGAGCTTAGATTGGTGTCCTACACATAAAATAGGTGATTTTAAAAAGGTGATTCAAAAATAAGGAGGAATTTACTTTGAAACATGGAGATTTGTATAACCATCATAAAAATAAAGAGTACTGGTACGATGGAATTGCGCTGCCGATTTCTCAGCTCGATAAACGACACGTAGCGGTCAGTGAGAGTGGGATAGCGTATGACGCAGCTACGCCGGAGGGTGAAGAACCTCATCAAGTACAACTTTACTTCAGCAATGGGGTAACTTTTGTTGATAAAGAAACACCGCATGTGGTCTATCAATCTGAGGATGATTACAACACGGATAAAGTATGGGTACGTGAGGTAGATGAGTTTTTCGGAATGGTTAAAGATAAGCAGGGTAGGTTAGTAAGAAGGTTTTTAAAAAAGGATTAATGAGAATAAAAAGAAGCTATGTCGAACAACCAACGAACGACATAGCTTCTTTTTTAATGGTTACAGGTTATTTAACATGCCCTGAAAAATGGCTTGGAGCTGAAAAGGATAGGTAGTATTTTTTAGTTTTATCTAAGCCAGATATCGTACCTGTAGATGTACTAGATGGGTCAATGTTAAGTGTCTCAGTTGCGAACCAAGCACCTGTTTCGTAAACCTTAACTGTTAGCACGTCATCTTTGTTTAGGTTCTTGATTTTGTAACTAATTGTTGATTTACCTTTAAAGTGGCTGTTTGTGTATAATATGGCGCTACGTGCCTGACCTGCAAAATCCATTTGTGATTTCGTTAGGTTTACAACGTCAGATGAATCAGGTTTCGTCATTGAGCGTTGAATAATAGGAGCTTTAGGTTGGTTTTCTGAAACGCCGACATTTACAGTTTGTGCAACCGCAGTATTAGGGTTACTGTTAGCGTTTTCAATAGTATCTGCGGAAGCTCCGACTGTAGGAATAGTAAGGCATGCGCATACTGCAAGTGTAGATAATACTTTTTTCATAATTAAAAATCCCCTTTTCATATATTTTCTAAACATTGTATACATTAACACATTTAGATAATATAATATACTGAATTTGACAATATTTCACATTTAGTTCATATATATGTGGAAATGATTTAACTTTAATTTATTGACTAAAATATATAAAAGTGGTATAGTGTAAATAAGATAACGAAGATAAGGGGAGTGGGTATTTTGATTAATTATGGATTTACGGTTACAGACTTGATGGGTGGTGTGACGCAGGTTTGTTATCAAACAAAAAATGCGTTAACGAATGAGGAAAGAATACAGAGACTTACAGACCATCTAAATGTGGAGACAATGAGTTGTTGTGAAGATTTAGATATAGGGTTTGGGGCGTACAGAACGTTAGACGGTGGAAAAGAGGTAAGACGGGTTGCGGATGTAAAGTTAGAGTTAGTAGATGTGAACGAAGTAGATAAAGTAAGAAAGTTACTTGCTGAGCAAGAAGCGAAGCATGAATATGATTTCTTCATAATGGATTACCCGCAGAACCTACTAGATGAGAAACCACTTAGCGGGGAGCAGGCTATACAGATTGTAAATAAACTTAAAGAGTTAGCTAAAAAACATGGAGAACCCGAGAAGAAGGAGTTTGAAATCTGGAACGAGACTAGCTCTGGTTTGGATAATTATCTTGGAGAATCTGAAGGTGTTGATTTCAAGGATGCTTGTATTAACTATGCTAAAAAGCATAAATGGTTCTTTGAGAGTTTTGATGCGGGTAAAATGACTTTTTATGGGAGTAAGTTAATTGGTAAAATACCAGAAGAATAAACAGGTGCGGGAGAGGTGTATTGGTTTGCAGAGTATAGAAAGGGACTTACGTTTAACCCGAATAGGTATTAAGGATGCTATGGTGCTGTTGGATTTGGGAGGTACGTTATATGAGGTTCGTCAAGATTTGTTAAGTGCTATCTACAAAGATGGGGACATTATTTACAGAAAGTTAAGCAAAGGTAGAAGGATAGCGGTACATAGGAGGATGTTACCTAGACTTAAGCTCTTTGTTTTGTCAGTAGATGACAATAAAGAGGGACTAAGGGTGGTTAATACTGAAAGGGACTTACTAGAAACAAAGATTGACAGGTTAGGAGAAGAGATAAGGCAGCTATATAAAGATAAGGAAAGTCTAAGTATGCAGGTGACTGGAGTGTCTGAGGAGGTACGTATGTGGAAGGAGAAGTATGAATCTCTTAAGAGGGTTACGGAGAAGCTTTAAAACTACGACAATGCTTTCTTTCTCAATATTAGGTACAAATTTATATAGAATGATAACAAAGCCCTTACAATGTACTGTAGGGGCGTTAAACTAAATAAGAGGAGGGTGGTTTATATGGGTTATGTAACACAAAAAGTAGAAAACGTTGTAATTGATACAGTAATTCATAATTATTTAAAACATAAATCAATTCGTAGTGTACGTTCAGACAAGCCTGAGTGTGAGTTATGTCATCATACATTTGAGACTACAGATACCGTGAATTTGGCGTTAACATCAAAAGAGTGTAGAAGTGGTAATCTGTTTATATGCAATGAGTGTGCGGATAAGGCGGCTAAAGGCGGGGCTGCTGAGTCATACATGAACAAGACAGGCGAAGGCGGATTCTAATATCGAGGAGAGAAGATAATATGGTTACAGATAACGCATTAATTGTTATGTTGAGAGAACGAATAATTAACAGTATCGGGGCGGATTACAGTAACACCGATTTTTGTACAGTAGATAAGCTGGTTATGGACGATACATACGGTTGGTTTATTTCAGATGATGAAGATGTGGTTAAATGGGTAAATGCGCTTAATGCATTAGATGGAAATGTCGAAAGAATCAACAGGCAGATTCATGCGCAAACAGAGAAATACAGTTGGGACTTATCGTTAGGGAGTGTAATAACGGGGTTCTATAATACGTTACCTACGGGGATTTTGCGTACGTCAGCTGCAGAAAAAACGGGAGATGGTAAGTACGAGGGGGTTATCCATCTCGATAGTGGTGTAGGGTTTAAGATTGAAATTAATCTTTGTGATATGGAATGGGTTTGTAAGGCATATAAACTTTGGTGAGGAGTGGGAGAGTGCATAGCGTACAGTGGGTGAAGTTAGATGGTAGAGATACAGAGTTATGGGTTCGGGATTCCTTTAATGAAATAGATGGGGAAGATTGTGTGAATGTGAGTGTAGTCGGTGCAAAGACTCATATCGATATACCATTAAATAAGGCTGAGGAATTGGCGTATCACTTGTTAGATGTTATCGGTAAGCTGCCGAAGAAACCTGAAGAGGTGTTACGTGAGGCAATGGGTGAGATAAGTGAGCTTATCGACAATAACATAGGGCAGGAAGCTAAGGTAAAAACAACAAATGACGATAGAACGATAAGCAACTGGAATGGTCAGAAACATGGGTTAAAGCATGCATTGAGTGCAGTATCTGATGTAAGAAACAAATACATGTAAGGCATTTTTATAAGATTACGTATAAGATTACGTATAAGATTACGTATAAGATTACGTATAAGATTACGTATAAGATTACGTATAAGGTTAGGGGCTATGTTATAATATAGGAAGACGGAATGCTGTCACATCTGTCTAATTTGTAACGGTCGCCTTAAGGTAACTGGTCGCAAAAGAAAATTTATTTGTTCTTTTAGAGCCATCTCTTTTACGTTTGGTCGACGTCGGGGTGGTTGTTATTATGCATTATCTTTTTCTAAAGCCTACTCTTGAGTTTCCGACGGAAAGAGTGGGTTTTTGTTGTATTTTTTAGTTTGGATAGAAAGAGTTGGGCTTACGATAACATTGAGGACAGTATCTAACGTGAGGAGTAAATACATATAAGACAGTTTTATGAAACTTCCCATAAAACTGTATATAAATAAATAGGACATGTTATAATCTAATCAGATATAGATTTTGTATTTATGTGAGGGAGAACTTTCATAGTTCATGTAAATACAAAAGCAGTGTATACAGAATTATCATTTTGCATACACTAAAAAACAGGGTGAGCCAACACCCTGTTCTGCAACTACCGCTAACGGTGGGGGTTGCTACTAAACCAAATTACTTGTGTCTAGAAGACTTCCCACGCTTGCGAGGCTTATGGGAGGTCTTCTTTTTGCTCTTTTTGTTCTCAAGCTGTTTAAGGACAAATGTTGTGCCTTCTTTAGCAAGTGTCTTAGCAACCTCTAGGGTTACGGCAATCAAAAGGGCTAAAAGAAATTCCATGTGGCTACACCTCCTTTCTTCGTACAAATCGTGTGAAGAAAGGGTTTGTGCAACCTCCCAACCTATAACGTAGTTACTACTCCATTTTACCATATAAACGTTTTTCATGAGCTAAGAAAACCCATACAAATGAATGTATGGGTCTTTTACTGTCATAGATGACAGTGTGGGTTACTTTGTAATTTTGAACGTACCGCCGTGGTAGTAGCTGTCGCCTACTTTTAATACCGCTACATAAGTACCTGGAGCGAACCCAGTTGTAATCTGTGTAGTAAATCGGCTTGAGTTGTGGTTACCGGTGTTTGTAGCGTAAATTGTTTTATATCGTTGCAAATCGCCGTATTCGCTACCATTTGGGTCAAGGCGATATAGTTTTACTACGCCATTTGAAACGCCGCCGACGTTAATTGTTACGTCAAACTTACCGCCATGTCTTAAAGTACCTACCGCTAATTCTGAGATAAAATCAGCGTTGTGGTGGATTTCGAAGTTTGTACTGTAGTCCCAGTCGTCTGGAATTACAAATGCTCGCTGAACTGGGTCAGGAGTTGCAGCGGATGCTTGGTTTGCTGAAAATAGCCCTGATGCCGTAAAACCGCCGATTGTTAGTGCTCCGATAAGTGCTAATGCTTTTAGTTTTTTCATTGTAAAGTCTCCTTTTAGTTTAGTAAGTTAACTATAAATTTTGGGTTACTTCGTAATTTTGAATTTGCCACCGTAGTAGAAGCTGTCTCCAACTTTTAATACTGCTACGTAGTTACCCGGTGGGTAAACGTTTGTAATTGGTGTTGTGAATCGGCTGAAGTTGTGGTGACCTGCTTCAGCGCCGTAAATTGTTTTGTAACGTACTAAGTCACCATAGTCACTAGCGCCATTTGGGTCGATATAGTAAAGCTTAAGGATACCGTTATCAACGCCACCAACCTCTACGTTAATGTCAAGTGTAGAGCCGATACGTAATGTTCCTAAATCTAATTCTGGTCGGAAATCAGCATTGTGGTGTACGTGCTGATAAGTTGGGAATCCCCAGTCATCTGCTACTGCATACTGCACAGCTGATGGTGTTGCAGCCGCTGCTTGGTTCGTTGTAAATAAACTAGCTGCAGTAAATCCTCCAACGGTTAATGCTCCAATAAGTGCTAGTGTTTTTAGCTTTTTCATGCGTTAACTCCTCCTAATTGTGTTATTAAGTAACGGGGGTAATATCACTAATATATGGCAATATTCCCATATATGATTATATCACTAATAAGTAGGAAAAGTTCGACAATTTATGGGAAGATTTCTATATGATGGGATTTAGGAAGATTAGAAAGTATATGATAAGGGGAATTGAGTAAAGGGAAAGTAAGTAGTTTAAAATATAAGGTAGAAATAAGGAAAGGGTTGGTATAGGTCTATGGATGTACATGAATTTGAGAGAAGGGTTATAGGGGGTAAGGATGTTGACCTTGAGATGGATAAGGTAGATGCATCTCAGGAGGCGATTTTACTTAATTTCAGTAGACGACCTTACCAGAGTACGTTGAAGTTGTTGGATAATATGATTAAGGCTCATAGTCAGGAAGAGGGAGCTGTGCCTTTGTATATGAGGTTTGGGGAATTGGACGATGAGGCTTACAACCTTGGGGTTTTAGTAGAAGGGTACGAGGATGAAAATGGCGAGATTGTAACAGAAGAAGATGGAGATAAAGTTTATCTAGTTGGGACATTGAACCTAACACTTGAGTTTTGGGTAAAGCTTGGGAATAACTTATACAGCTTTGAGCCAACGTTATGTAGTTGGGTAGACGGTCGAGTTACTAAGTTAAGTCGAGATGACTATGTGGGGACGATTAAGCTGACTGTAGGTGATGACGATGAGCTTATTTAGTTCATGGGCAAAGAAGAATAAGCGGGACAGTAGTGCCAGAATGAGTTCTCAAATGCTTGGAAGTATCAGCGAGTCGCAGAGTTCGCTCAACATCAATATTGGAGCGGGCGGGTTACTGAATACGGGCAGTTCCGATAAGGAAACCTACTATAGAGAGCTGCGCACAAAGATTTCGGACGAGACCCTAATCCTTATGGAGAGTGTATTTAAACTACATAACAGCCGGAAAAGTATATTTTCTCGGTTAGAGGATGAGGGAGTTTCTCTTATGTATTTGGTAGCGCTTGGTATTACCTCTGAGGAAGATGTACAGAGTTATCTTACGTTAAAAGAGCGTGGGATTGATATAGGTAATATGCTGCAGGACGCTAAAAATAATACGTGGGACGAGGTATATGCAAGGGAGATTTTAAGTGGGGAAGAGGTGTTCCCGATACTTCGGGATATCTACGGAAATCCTGTACAGTATGTAGAGGATACTGAGCGCCCAACGACTCCTACGCCGAGCATTCAAATTCAAAAAGAAGAACCAAAAGAGCCAATTCACATAAAGGTTATGGGGCAAACAGAGGTTGAGGATTTAACCGAACCAGAGGAGCAGGTTATGGGGGACGTTGAGGTAGCGGCGGATAAGGTAGCCAGTACTACAGATGCATTGCAGGTTACAGTTTCGGAAGAGACCGCAGAGGTTACTGCAGATAAGGAAGATGTGAAGAAGTCAGATTGGTTTGCAAAACTAGACCAAATCATAAACGAGGCGGAAACCAGTGCAAAGCATGATGAGGAAGATGAAAGACTGAAACAAGAAGAGGAAGAGCGTGAGCCGGAAGAGGTTGTAAAACCGAGGTTGAAGCAGGTATATATTCTTGCGGAGTCGGTAGCTATTCCGAAGCTTGAGGGATATGAGTTCTTCATGGTTAAAGGGGTGCAGGATTTCAACAACTTTACATCGCATCGAGACAACTTACTTGTGATTACGCAGCAAGTACCGAAGAGGTTAGCGAATCATTTCCTTAACTGGCTAAAAGGGGTCATGAGTAGTGGGGATAGATATCGAGTCGTTACGTTGAAGTCTTCTGCAGTACCACATGATATTGTAGAGGCTGAGGTGAATCTCACGCAGGAAGACTTGGATAATTACTACGGTGAGAAAGATGCGAAAGATTATATGGGAACTGGTGTAGGTTCGTTTATGGATATTTCAAGTGCATTAAGCGACGAGAGTAAAATGTAAGAGAGGGAGAGAGTAGAATGACGGTTGCGGAAAAAGAACAATCGAAATATGCCGATGGGTATGTGACTACGCTTGAAGATGCTGATTTTAAGAGAAGACAGGATAAAATTTCAATGATGTTGCGTACAGCGGTTGCGAATGAGACAGATGCGCAGGATGTGTTGATTGTCGAGGGTGAGATTATCGATTTTAAAATACGTGGACGTTGGGTAAAACAAAGCCAATTAGAGGTTTGGGACATCGAGGATTTCAATATCTTCTTGAATAAATTTTGCAGACAAGAGACTGTAAGCCGTAAAGGGTACAGCACTCCGTTTACACCGGGGGATACAAACTATGAAAGTAAGAACGAGAGAACGATTGATAACCTATTTTTCTCGGCGTTAATGAACGATAACGGGAAGAGCTTCGACTTTAGCGCACATTTAAACAAGACGCTACGTGTACATGTGTACTCGGCGTTTACTAACAATGTGAGCCAAGAGAAAGCGGTTATTGCTATCCGATTAGTACCGAATGAAATCCCAGACTTAGATGACTTAAACTTACCTTCGGCGGTTGCTGAGGTGCAAAAACAAAAGTCGGGTATTTTCATTATTAGTGGACATACAGGGGCAGGTAAAACGACAACGGCAGCTGCTATCATAAAAGCGATTAATATGGACATGGACACAAGACGAGTGACGCTTACGGTAGAAGACCCGATTGAGTTCGTACATGAGTCGGCTAACGGTCGTGTGATTCAACGCCAGTTGAAGGTTAACGTATTAAGCTACTCGGATGCGGCAAAAGATGCGGTTCGTGAGGGCGTAGACGTTGTGTATTTCGGGGAGTTGCGTGAAGAGGCTGAGATGTATCAGGCGCTGCGTTTAGCCGAAATGGGTAAACTGGTTATCGCTACAATGCATGCAAATTCGGTAGCGGATACAAGTGACCGATTTGTTGGGGAGTTTAGTCCAGATATTCAAGAGAGTATTCGTTCTCGACTGTTTGAGAACTTAGTGGGAATTTTACATCAAAACCTTAAGGTGTATAGAGATAAACAATTCCCGGTTGCTTCTACGTTAATGATAACAAGTGATGCAGTGCGTACACAGGTAAGGGACGTATTTAATCGTGCAGGAGTGAATAATCTCTTAGACAATAGTTCAGAGACTTGGGCGGTATCTACTAAAGATGCATTTAGAGAGTTGATGGCTAGAGGAGTAGAAGGACTGGATGAAGAAGCAGAAGAATTGTTCTCCTAAAAACCAGAATAACTGACAAAATATAGGGTTATAACCGTACAAATTATGGTTATAACCCTATTTTATTTGAAGATTGACGAAGAAAGAGATAATGGAAGCCTAACAAAGAAAGACTAAGTCTGCTATACTAAAGGTAACAAGTTAGCGGTGTATATCGCCACAACTGGGATAAATGATATAAGAGATAAATAAAAGACATAAACTAACTAGACAGACTATAGATAAAAGACAGCGTTTAGTCGTATATAAAAGGGAAGCAATTAACGAGATAATAGATAAAATACAGAGATAAAAAAGAGATGAAGAATAGATTAGGATAGGTATAAGGAGGATTTTGTTATGGGTACAGAACAATATATTGGAGAGTCTTTAGGAGAGTTTCAAATCAATAAGCCAGATGAGTACATGGTGAGTGGAAACATCTTATTAGGTACATTATTTGATGAAATGACATTAAACGTATTTAAAGTACAAGAAAACGGCGGACGTGGGGAGTTACTAGAGCAGCATACTCGTCGTTACCCGGTTGCACCGACAGGCGGTAAATTTAATCTAATGAGAAAGTTCCGTAACGTAATGTTAGAGAGAACATTCATGGAGTTTGAGAAAACAAATAATCACGGCATCTTATTCAGTATGCAGTAATCCCAGAGTTTACTGATTACCGAGAATTAGGGGGATGTTATGATTTACTTAGATAAAGACACAGAGGACTATTTAGAAAAATACGGAATCGGGTTAAAGGTACGTAAAGATAAAGTAATGGTTGCAGATGAAGAAGGTAAGGCAACTATCCCATCTAAGTTGTACCCATTAACAAATAAGAGGACTATACAGTTTTATTGCTATGTAAATACTGAGCAGATAGAGGAAGGAATCGAGAGTTTCCAGACGATTAAGGACGCATACGATTCAGTTAAGTTTGAAGTAGGAAAATGCTATCAAAATACAGAGAATTTATATAGAAGTTTAGTACAGGCAGGGATTCCTGAGGACGACATGAAGACCTATGTAGGTTGGATTTTAGTAGGAAGTAAGCCAATACATCATTGTTGGTTAGTGTATAAGGATAATCATGTGTTGGATGGAAGTATTACAGCTGCTGAGATGCATGCGCAGCAAAAGATTGTAGATGAGCATATTACGGACATTAATAAGCAGCGTGAAATCGTGGTAGGGCTTACGTTAGAGGCGTTAAAGTTACCTAACTCCCAGATACGGACATTCGGTAAGGTAATGCCAATATATGATTATGTAGGTACAGTATGTGAGCCGGATGCAGGTCGTGCTGAGTATCGAAAACTAATCAGTGCGTACCCGAACCACCCGTCATACGCAGGTGCAGGGTCAAACCCGACAGGGGCTTCTAAGGCGCAACAAATGATATTAGATAGAATGTAAGAGGGTAAGGCGGTATTGATGTTCGCCTTACCTTTTTGCATATAAAAACACCAAAACATTGATTAAAATATAATAAACTGGTATATTGAAAGTAACAAAACGAAGCAAATAAGGGAAATTAACTGGGGGTAAGGAAAATGACAAAAATGTTAAATCGAGGAACTAAAGAACGTGCAGAGGTTGTAGAAAAGGTAAAGAAAAATAATCCAAATTTAGCACATATGAATGATTTCGATTGTATGTCTTGTGACCATGCAATTACTGGAGATGGCGGTAGATTACGTTGTTCATTACAGAAATATAAAAAGGTTGCGGATTTTCATATATGTTCTGATTATAATTAATAAGAAAGAGGAGGAGTTACTATGGTAGCTGTAAAATTATGTAGGGCAGAAAATGGGGATGCGATAGTAGAGGGTGTGGAGCATAAAATGAAGTATCACTCACCTTCTGGGTTTGAGTTCGGGTATGGAGGTAGCGGACCCGCTGATTTAGCGTACAATATCCTGTTAAAGTATGTGAAGAACATGGATATTATCAATACAAAGTACCAACAATTTAAGTGGGATGTTGTGGCTACTATCCCGGAAAGTGGTGGAGTGATTACAGTAGAAACCATTCGCGACTGGGTTAAAGTTAACATCCCTGAGGTAGATATAGATACGTTAACTTGGGGTTAATATCGGAATTAAAGTAGGAGAATCGCTCAAATTGGGCGGTTCTTTTTTATTGATGATAAGGATGTAGGAAATGACGTTTATGGACTGTGATAGACTGAGTATAGATATAAATTCGGTTAAGAGGTGATTACGTTGTACGAGGTTACATGGTCAGCGCAGCGAACGATAAATAGTTTAGAAAAGGCGAATATAGATGTAAATAGGGTTGCAGGTGATGCAAAACTGTTTTTATATAACTTGAAACCAGCTTTGTTGGTAAAGTCTACGTTCTTTTATGCAAAGAGCTTTATGGCTAGCTACCCTAGTATTACATTACCGCAAAGAGGTTCGGTTATTCTATTTCAAGATGGTCAGGTTATGCAGGAGTACGTAAATAACGTGGCTAGGGTTGTGAAATCCGATAAGCATGGTGGTTATATTATGGACTACGATAACGGTAAACTGGGGACAGTGTTAGGTTACCCGCCGTTTTTGAGTGATATATTCAACCAGTCTTTTTGTCAAAAAGAGGGAGAAAAGGAGAAATGGTTTGGGATTCAGTATCATGGGTATCATTTTGGTGCGCCGGGACGTTTGGTTATAGATAGTGTGAACTGGATGTTAGAGAATCGTCCAATTCCAGAGGAGTTGCAGACAAGAGTGTTGGTTATTATTCCAAGTAAAGAAAACAAAAAAGAAAGTAAGAAAGTAACTTTTGAGGAATTTAAAAAGATACAAGAGTCTGTTGTACATAATTAGATTATGTAAAGTAAAGAACCTCGTAAACAGGGAGGTTCTTTTTAGTTGCGGGTTACGTTTGTCATTAGGTATTGGGTCATTGCTTTTAAGGAGGTTACATAAGCATCCAGAACCAGTATTTCGTCGGCGCTAAGTTGTTGAAGGTATTCGGTAAAAGGTTCAAGTTGCTCAGGAGTAAAACCATCACCGCCCCGGACGGCTTCTAGCTCGTTAATGATTTGGATAGGTTTTCTCATGGATGTCCCAACTTTCTTTTTAAGAGCAGTATGGGCATGATTACATCACTATAAACAGAAAAGAACCACTCGGTTAAAGAGGTTCTTTTAAATGAAGATGTGAGTGGGTGTATGAATCAGTGTGACCGTAATTAGTCGTTGACTTGGAGATGCTCATGTGGAGTGCTAGTGACTGATGACCTACCCGACTAACATGTCGACTAAACACCCACTTCAGCTTTTAAATGAAGATGTTAGTCGGATATGCCACCCATCTTTTACAGTCTATGTTTGGGACTTGGATTCTGTGCGGATAATTTATATTCAATTATAGTTATGTGCGAATAATTAAACTTGGAGGAATGACTTATAAAGGCTTCAGTAAAAATTGGAATTGTAGCAGCAATGTATCTACTTATATTTTTCATGACAAGTTCGTGGTTTTTCATATGTGCGTTCACTTTGGGATTTTTCACACCTCCACCTAGTTACATAGATTCGTTGGTGAGTCTGGTTATTTTATGTTTATATGGAAATACGTTTGTATTCTGGTTAGGAAGATTTTCAAGTTGGACTACAAGCCGAAAGGTTAAAGTTCAGATTCTCACTTTTGTTGGTTTATGGGTTTTCCACCTTACTCTACGTTTGTTCGGAGCATGGTAGCATCTGAGAGCAAACGAGATGGGTAAACCCCTACCCTTTTCATTTTCGTCGAGTCTCACGCACGTTTTTAATTTCTGACAGTTGACTAAAATATGTATAAACTGGTATATAAAATTTAAAAATATCCCGTTTTTAATAAATTATTTTTGTTGATATAAGTGGGTTTTCGGGGTACGATGAAGAGGACAGAAAATAGGTGATTTTTCCTAAAATCTGGAGAATTGAGGTAGAGAAATGGGAATATATAATGTAAGACCACTGCGAACAAATGAAGAAATAAAGGATATGCTGTGGGCGATTCAAAAAACGAGTAGACGCTATAAAAGGGATATGTTTTTATTCAAACTTGGAATCAACACAGGCTTACGTGTGAGCGACTTGGTACGTCTTACAGTAAAGGACATGTCGACGCAAAGACCGAGGATTCAAGAGAAGAAAAGAAAAAAGAAACGTACGTTGTTTTTGGAGAGTATTTGGGAAGATGTGCAGGATTATACAGCAGGTAAAAAACCGGAAGAATATTTGTTTCAAAGTCAGAAGGGCGATAACAAGCCATTATCAACTGTAGCGGTATATCAAATGTTAGATAAGGCTGCTAAACTACTGGAGCGAGACGATGTGGGAACACATACGATGAGAAAAACGTTTGGTTATCATTACTATAAGGCAACAAAAGACATTGCATCGTTAATGGATATTTTTAATCACAGTGACCAAAATGAAACGAAAAAGTACATAGAAATTCATGAGGATGATTTAGCTGAGTCTATGAAGGGATTCCGTTTGGGTTAAATCTAAATTTTTTAAATGAAGATGTTGGAGGTGTTAAAATGAATCAATGCCCTAAATGTAACGGTGAGTTAGTCCGTGAAGTGAATAAGGAGTTGCAGATAGTTGAGGTTGCTTGCAGAGACTGTACGTATTACACATCTTATGACTTACCTAAGTAGAATTATATAAATGAAGATGTTGGGGTTTAGAGCTTGCTAGATTTGCTTTAGACCTCTATTTATTTCCTAAAATTTAGGCGGTTGTGAGAAGCAACGAAAATTAAATATGTGGGTACTTGGTCACTAAGTTTGTTCTCACAACCCCTATTTTTCTTGTAAAATATCGTTATATGTAACTATAGAACTTATTTATTTGCAACTAGTAAATATAGACCCTTTTTGAGTAACTTTAGACCTTGGAATATCCCCTCCCCTATTTTTACTATCCAAATTTCATTTGATGAAGATGTTTGTATTTTTATATACAAATAGATATGTAAATTTAACCCATCTAGTAGCTTCAAAGATTCATAGACAGATAGATTCGCTTTAAGAGTTTCATATTTTCAATGACTCGTATATTTTTATATATTTATATCTATAAATTGATATATTGCTTAGTTTTGTGACTTTCATTTTACAAGTTACGAAGTCTCTCATTTTTAGACTTGGAATCCGATAAGGGTTTTGGCTACCTCCCCTGCTTCCGACCTGCGTGATAAGGAAATCGGAGTTTTTAATCCTATTATTGTTATGAT
Organism: Bacillus sp. NEAU-Y102; assembly: GCF_054788175.1. NCBI lineage: Bacteria > Bacillati > Bacillota > Bacilli > Caryophanales > Bacillaceae > Bacillus > Bacillus sp. NEAU-Y102. The sequence continues at coordinate 312,601 of NZ_JBTWFK010000007.1, forward strand.
TGAATATATAAAGAGGATTTAGGAGGCTAAATATGGAAAATGAAAATCTTGATATATTGATAGAGGATATTCGGAGTAAATGGAATCCAGAGCGGTTTGGTATTGTTCGTTACCCTCACCCAGTTGCGGTTGTGCAGGATAGAGAGTCTTTCGGACAAAAGATTCGTAGTGTGCTAGATATGCCTATTAAATTACCAAACTCGGACGTTCGTATTCCGAGAGACTTACAGACACCTGGAATAATAGAGGTCGTAAATACTTGTTTAGAGTTTGAGAAAGGTATCAATTCAAATTGGGAAGACTATTATCTATATCTTACAGTCCACCATTCTCCTGTAAAGAAAGCATCAACACAGAGAAGAGCAGGTGCGCATATTGATGGGATGCAGGGTGAAAGGTATCCTGATAAACTACCAGTCTGTCACTCCTATGTGGTGAGTAACGCTATACCTACTCGTTTTTACCATCATCCTTTTCAAACAAACTTGTGCGAAATGACACAAAATTGGTTCTACGAGTTTGATAAGGTTAAAGATAAAAAGAGGTCTGTGTTAGCTAAACCGTTTGAAATCAACCTTATGACAGCGTATTCAGTACATGAGAGTACGGCAACGTCTAAAGATGTGTTGAGAACGTTTGTAAGATTAGAGTTTTCATTAAAGAAATTTGATAGAAAAGGAAATAGTGTGAATCCCCTGTTTGATTTAGATTGGAACTATCAAGAGCGTGAGATTCCGAAACATCTTGCGCAGGGTATATTTGATTGATACAATCATTTATATAAGAAGAAACACGGGGATTATAAGTCTAATGTGCTTGTAATCCCCTTTCTTATTTCGATAACAAAAGTCGAGTGCTGCTTGCCAATAATTGCTATGATAAAAGAAGATGAAACAAGAATTACGCAAAGAGGTGTGTGGCTTATGGGTAACGTAATAACAAAGGATGTATGGGTAGAACGGTTTATATTGGCAATGGATGGGTTGTATAAAGGGATTTCTAAAGGGAATAAGGATATCTATCAAACACAAATAGATTTGGGGGTAAAGTTTTCTGGTGATGCATATAATAGAAAGCTAGAGAAAAGCGGTGCGGTTACCTGCGAAGATTTTAATGAATTTATATCTACATATAAAGGAAGGTAAGCTTCCCCTTCCCCCTTTAAATAGTAAAGAATATATTTTCAAAAGAAATGAAGATATTCTGTTGACTAAAATATAATAAAGTGGTATATTAGAGTCAACAAAGGAAAACAAAAGGAAAATTAAAGGAAAGAGGGAGATTTAAAATGGCTAAACAACCAAAATTAGATTATGATTCAATCGAGGTATTATATAACTACGGGTACAATACAAAGGAGATTGCAGCTCTATTGGGTAGCGTTAATGGTCACATTTCAAAGGTCTTACGTAGCTTAGGTGTACCAACTCGTAAACGTGGGGAAGTTGCTCACAAAACGGCTTTTTACGATATGGATAGCGATGCACAAACACTGTTAGGTGATTATAAAGCATCACTTGATGATATGTACCAAAACTGGGCTGAAAGGTTAAAGAACAAGCAACCTAAAAAAGTAACAACGGTTAAACGTAAGGCTAAAGCAAAGGTAAGTAAAGCGGATGAATTTACTGCTGAAGAAGTAAGCCAGATAAAGAAAGAAGCAGAAGTCGCTGTTATGGTAGCTCCTGTTGAGTCAAATGAAGTCGAGGCAGTTGAGGCAGTTGAAGCAGAAACTGATATTCTAGATGAATTGGCAGAGGATACTGTACCTGTTGAGGTGGTAGAGAAACCTGTTACAATCGAGTTAGAAGTAGAAAAAACAGAAGAAGGTTATGAAATCCTTCGTGGAGAAGCGTTCCGAAGTGCTGATTTAGTGGTACAAGGGTCTATTATCCAACATTTCATTAACAAAGGAATGGCACAACGTCCAATCGCTAAAGAGTTAGAAATTGCTCAGTCTAACGTATCTAGAATTTGGAGTAAATTTAAAAAAGTAAATAAGTAACCCTGTGGGACTTACCCATAGGGTTTTTTGTTTGTCTTAAAATCGTGTTTTGATATGAATAAGCACCTTTACATTTCCGCTATGGGTTAGAATAAGACTATAAATTTAACGGCAAAGAAAGGGTGCGAGATGCAAATGATTCACTTTGATGGTGGGGTTGCGCTACAGTATAGCCCTACGGAAACCAAACGTTCAGATAGCAGAATTAACTGGGACAACCCTTCTAATAGTGTCATTGTGCAGATGGGTTTGGATGTTGACTATGTACTGCAGGTGTTTAAAAATATTGACGAGGCTTGCCAGTACGTTTTGGACTTGGGGTATTATAAAGCAGATATGGCTACGGCACGTCGTTATCTTCGCTGTGGGCTTCGCCGCAGGGATGGAAGGTATTTAGACTACCGTTGGGTTACGGAGTACGATTACGTGTACGGAAACTATGAGAAACTAATTAGAAATGTGTTTCCTAAAGACGATAATATTATTCAGATGTTTGCAGATAGTAATGAAATCTTTAATGTGTTTTCCTCTGTAGATATGGCTACATATGTAACAGGGATGTCAGGTCTTCGTATCCGTGGGGGTATGGTTAGCCGTAACGGATTCGCAGGAGGTTATAGATGGATGCTGCAGTCCGATTACAATGCCGGGCGCTTCCCTGCTCTGGCTGATGTAGATAAAGCAAGGGTGCAAGGGGTCAAGGCTTGGAATCCCGTTAGCGGCGACCCTGTTATGGTGTTAGGGAGCGCAGGGGAAATTAAGGGAAGACTAGCGAGCTTTAGCGAGGCACGGGATGCCTATCAGCTAGACGGGTTGGCGGAAATTACACTGCAGGAGTTGGGAAGACTCCCGAGGCGTGGTGATGTTTTAGAGATGGAATCCGTGTTTTGGGATAAGCAACTCCGTGCGGAGCAAGGGAATCCCTTTAATTCTCGCTATATTGTTGAGGTTTCGGTTGCAAATAAGATAGTGCGGGAGTACCGTACGATTCGTGGAGTCGCTAAGGAACTTTCGCTGAAGCCTTGCGAGGTTGAAGAGATTCTTGGCGGTATGTATATGGGTCGGAAATGGATGAGAAAAGATGCTTATTATCGTGAGGTTCTAGGGTTATAGGTAGAAAATTTTTGGCGTACTGAAAGAGACGTCTAGTGCAATAGATAAGGTTTGGGAATGGCTTATGGGTGTAGACCTGTAAGCCATTTTCTTTGTCTTCCCCTCCCCTCTTCCGGATTTGATATAGATGTTGGATGATATACAGGATAGGCAGTAGATAACTAGTGAAGAGGAAACCAAAACTGTTAGGTTACTGGTTATATAGTACAGGGATTACATCATGGGGAGGAATAAACGATGGCATGGTCACTGTTAACGAGACGAAGTAAAAAGAAAGACTTGGTACATGAAATATTGCAGAATGGGAAGTTATTGACTGCTAAAGATGCAAGGATGAGTACAAACTTCGCACCTGACGGTACATATATTCCTTTATTTCAGAATATGGATGTGGACGAGTTGGTAAAGGACGTCTTATCTGAGGTAAATAAATTTATGAATCGAAGCCAGTTATATCCGGTGGACTCGGCATCTATTATGTACGGTGCAGATATCTTGAGGAGTTTAAGTATGGAATTTCGGTTAGGTAAGCGGGAAAACAAAGATTTAGAGCTGCTTGCTGAGCATTACGCCAGTTGTCGTTCTACAGTTATTTACGCAATTGAGGTACTGGAGGCGCTTGGCTATGCGGTTCGTGTGGTCGAGGTTGACCGGGATAATACAGTAACCAGTATGTTGTCTGTTCATTGGTAGGTAGTTTCTACTCACAATATAGCCAAAATAACCCAGAAATATACAGATATATGGGATTTGATAAGAGTGTAGAAATACAAGAATAAAGTATGTGTTAAAGTAAACATGTGCTTGGGACTAGTACATGTTGTTTCTTGGCTCTATTGGTTTCCATTAGATAAAATCTAGCAAATTCTACAGAGAGGGCAATCATCATGTACGGGGCAGATGATTGCCTTTTTGGATACTGAGGGTATGAAGATGTGAGGGGGGTTATATTGTGGATAATGTAAATGAAATGATTGAAGAAAGAAGAATAGAACTAGCAGATAAGGTTAAACGTCTGGGGGTACTGGATGATTCGGTTGTGAAGTTAAGTCAGGAGTTGGACAACCTTATTATGCAGTCCATGAAGATGGCAACAAGAAAATATGTATGTGTTACGTAAAAATAAGAAGTTTGATAACAGGTAAGCTGAATTTATATAAGTATTCTGGTATACTGAAGGTACTTGCTAGAAGGCAAGTAGATTTCCGAAATAATATACAGGTATCAACACTTCGTATATTGTTTTCTTTCTTTAATTTCCTTTTGTTTGCCCCTGCAGGGACGTATCTGCAGGGGTATTTTAATGGACAAAAAGAAGGAAATAAACGATATAAGGGAAAGTAGATAATAGAAGTACGAAATGCATTTGAGTTGATGTATTTCCTTCCCTACTTTATTAAAAATAGATTTGAGTTTGGAGAACCTCGTAGGTATTCACACCCTATGAGGTTGTTCTATATAGACTAAAGGAGTTGTTAAGAGTTGGTACGTAAAGAAGATGAAAAGAAACCAGAGAATGTGAGTAAAAAGAAGTTTAGTTTTAAGAATATAAGCTTTAAGAAGGTAACGAGTGATAAAAGGGTGTTTGCTATCAGTGTGGCGTTAGCTGTTGCGGTAAGTGTGGGTATAGGTACATATATAAGTACAAAAGACTCGGATGCTAAAATCGAAAATAAAGGCTATACAAAGAAGGATGTTGTGAAAGCAGAGACGGCTATAACTAAAATGGATAAATCCATTGATGAGGTTCTTGCCCCTACAGGAGATACAAAGAATAAGGATGAGGGTAAAAAAGCTACAGGTAAGAAGGACGATAAGGAAGATGTAAAAGGTAATGATATAGAAAAGAGTAAAGTGTTTGTAGCAGTAAAAGCGGTTAATGAGTCGGATGTAAAAACAGTTGAAGCAGCTGCAAAAACATTGGAAGAAGCAATTGATACATTGATGCCGAACCTTCAGTCTAAAGGAATAGATGAGAGTTCTAAGAAAATTAAGGAGTTTAAAGAGGTAGATGTGGCAGCTAAATCTATCTTGCAGGAGTATCATGCAATTTATAAAGGGCTTCGTGATGCTGAGGCTGAGATGAATGCAGGTGGAGACAAAGAGAAAATCCATAAAATTGTTGAAGATGTAAAGTACAGATTAGTTAGTATTAAAACCATTCAAAGGAACTACAACAACGCTAAAAAAGAAGTGGAGAAGGTAAGTAAAGGTTAATTATGGAGGAGTGTTTATGTTACTTAGTACGTCAGTGCAACCTTTTGATACAGTGCCAAAAGGGGACACTTTATTGCTGTTTTTTGCCGGGAGTGTGACGCTATTTATACTTGGTTTGGTTTTAGCTCTTATTTTGGAAATTAGACATAGAGGTTCAATTAAGATTAGCGACTGGGGCTTCGCTAGAAAAACGGTTAACACGGTTGGTTCGGTTATCTGCATTGCTTTTTGTTGGTTGTACATGTCGGATGCATTAAATTACATTAAAGCCAATGATACGGCTGTGAGTTTTAATCTTTTTAGTTTGGATACGCCATTGCATGTGATGTTTGGGAGTTTGTTAGCGGCTTGTGCGTTTGCGCTAACTGAGTTTGAAGCTGAGATGTCTAGTAAGAGTATGTAGTTGTTCATTGTGTAGAAGCAGGGATGGATTCCCTGCTTCTTTATTTGCGAGGACAGGGTGCGCCGCTATGTCTTTGCTATTTAGGGTATAAAAAGTTTTAAGTGATGTGTGCGGCGCACAAAGTATTTGTATATAGTGTAGATGGCGATAAGGAGCTATGTGGTAGGTTGAACTATAACAAATTTGGTTGCTAAAAGTGTAAGGGTTTAATCGATAGGGGTGAGTGCAGTAAATACTTTAGTTGTGGCGGTATATGGCGGAGACAGTGAAAAATTTAGGGAGGATTGTGAAATGTCTTCGCTAGATGTCGTGAAAACCTTAGTTCACTTGCGGGGATTCCTTTGGTCTTTGTAAGTATCTGACTGGATTTGTATGGGAAACTCCTATGTCCTTGCAATGTCTTCGCTCCGTTGGTTTATAGGTTTAAATGGATGATAAGGGTGAACTATTGACTAAAAAGTAATAATTTGGTATAGTTAAATCAACAAAAGGAAGATAAATTGAAGATGAGGAGTGGGTATTTATTATGTTTACAGGTACAATGTACATGTTGTTACTGTTTGGAGGTCAGCTATTTTTACTTAGTATATTGGGGTTAGCGCTCACAACAACGGCGGGTATGGTTACCGGAACACCTGAGAATTTTCATAAGATTAAACTATGGGTAACACAAACATTCATTATTTCGGTAGGTATAATTTTACTAGCTGCTACTCTATGGGGGACATACGAGGCAGGGGCTTGGGTACTTCAAAAATATATGTTTTAAGTGGTGGAAGCAGTTGGAGACAATAAATCCGACTGCTTTTTCTATGTTGACTTAATGTAGACTCAAAGTGTACTAAAATCACAGATATAACTAAACCGAGGCGGAAAATACACCCCATGTAGACTTAATGTAGACTTGTTTTATAGGAAGTTGGATAGATATATAAGAGTGAAACAAACCATGAAGACTTAATGTGTACTTAACGTAGACTAAAGACACAAAAAAGAGGAAGCTGTTTGATACGCATGAGGATGTTTTTTCCCTGTAATTTCGGTAAAATTAAGGTAGAAGTTGAGGTGATATCTGAATGGCTAAAATGAATTATAAGAAGCTCGTCAAATTCTTGGTAGGTGATGATGACCAGAAGGAGTATCTAGCTGAGTTAGTTGAGCAGCGTAAAGGTGATTTAAAGACCTATATTAAACGAGGTATCTTTTGTTCTGCTGATGGAAACTTGGAGGAACTCAGTTATGTCATGGAGAAGTTAGGGATGGCAGAGGAAGATTTAGATATGGACGAGATTAGTCTAGGGTTATTTGAACGTGGGTATATCATTCCGGTTTGGGATGGTTATATGAACCTTATGTTTTACATTAACTATTCTTGGTTAAGGGATAAGTCTAAAAAGTATCTGAATATCTATCCAATTACAAATAGCGACAACCTTAAGGCTATGAAGATGTATGGGATGCATAATTTAAAGCAGGCGTTGCAGGAAGATAGGATTGTAGTGGTCGAGGGTGTATTCGATGTTCTTCGGTTAGAGCAATATGGAATACCTGCGGTAAGTCTAATGGGTACTAAAGTTATGCCATACCATAAACAGTTCCTTAGTAGGTTTAAGACAGTTATTTACATTCGTGATGAAGATAACGCAGGTGCAACGGCTTGGAGACGTTTCAAAGATGAAGTACCTCATGCAATTGAGTACCGAATTTCTGGGTCAGCTAAAGATATTGATAAGTTTGCACAGGATAGTACGTTTGAATTTGAGGATTGGATTAAGCCACTTCAAACGTTAGGTAAACGTGTTGCTTAAATAGAGATAGAAAGGTAAAGGGTATTGTGAGAGAGAAGTTATTAAATAAAGAGATGGGGTTCAATGCAGCGCTTCTGCTGTTTGGTGTGTGTATGTTGCAGTTCACAACACATCTAAATTATGGCGAGAGGCTTTTGTATCGGGTCGTACTTGCTGCTATCGTTACGTTTCTGTATAAGAAGTTTATAAATAGCGGAGAAATGAAGACAAACGTAAATAAGTGGAGACTGAAAACCAAACTACATTATGTCGTCGGTATATTAGGTCTGTTGGAGTTGCTAGGGGTTATAGTAGCTAAAAGTATGGATAAGGTACAGACAATGAGTCCAGTAGAGGCAACTCATGTTTTATCGGAGACTGACTTTACATTAGTTGCTGTGACGGCGGTAGTGACTGTGTTGGTGTCTCTTCCTCTTATCTATGCGATACTGCAATTATCGTTATATGCTAGGATTTTTACAGTTTGGGTGTACAACAATAAACGAAGATGGTTTATACCTTCGTTGGTGGTATGTGAGATGTTCTTTATCTCGTTCATATCCTTAGTTAACTAGAAGATAAAATAGAAGCAAAGGGGAAATGAAGATGAAAAGTGTAACAGTAGATGGGGCAAAAACAACGGTAAAGGTTAATGATGAGTATACAATCACTATTGATTTTCCAAAAGGTGTGTTTCATGCGACAAGACATGGAGAGCCTTGGCGTGATTTAACTGGTGACCAATTGGTATTATCGCTATGTAACCGAATCGAGGACTTAGAGGAACAACTGGAGAAGAAAAACAAATAAAGCAATTGTAGAACTGTCAAAACAAGAAGCAGGGGTGTCTACCTGCTTTTATTTCAGCTAATTATTGACTAAAATATAATAAAATGGTATATTTAAAGCAACAAACAAAGGAGGAATATACATGACACATACGTTTAGCGAACATACACATTCATTAGAAGAGGGGTTTCAGTTTACTCGAGGGTTGGTACAGCATAAATGGTCTTCTTTAGCGGCGGAAAAGGTTTGGTTTCAGATTCAATCTAATACAGAAGATGTAAAAGTGTACATAATCCGTTACGGTGTAGGTGTTAATCTAGGGGCAGTAACTATTACTGATGGGCAAACGGTTGTTACGTTACTTAAAAACTTCGATATCATTGAGGGTGTAAAGAGTAAGGTAGCGAGTTTGTTACTGAATAGGGTTGAGACTGTTGAGAATGTAAATAAAACAATACATGAAATATTCCCGGTTATCGGCGAGTTAACTACAGGGACTGGTGTTTTTGTGTACAAATGGGAGTTATGTGTATTCCGAATTGACTTTGAAAAGGTCGGGGATAGTAAAATTACTATTTATGCTGTGCAGTAATATGGGCAGGGGTTATTCCCTGCTGTATTTACAGTAATATATATTGACTAAAATATAATAATGTGGTATACTATAAACAACAAAACAAACGGGAGGTAATGAAGATGGAGGCATTAGGTAGACTAGAATTTCGTGGAGCGCATGGTGAGGGAGATTCTTTAACTTGGGCGCATGGTGATTTGGCTGTAAAGAACGGTAAGTATTATATTTCTATGGAGGGTCGTGAATTTGAAGTAAAGCCTGAGACTGTAGGATATAAAGTCGGCGTAGACGAAAATGAAAATGATATATTTATCGGTACGGTTATTGCTGCAAAAACTAGAGAAACAAAGGATATTCTTGATAATAAAGGGCAATTACTTGCTGCCGATTTAGTCAATGTAGCATTTTACTCAGTTGAGACTGAGGGAGATAATGTGATGGGTCTTAGTTACCCAGAATTAGTGATAGATAAGCATGGGAATATGGAATATACGGGAGAGATATTGGAGCTAGGGGAACTTGACCTTAGAGATACAGAGGTTATTGGTGACCGATTTGATAAGTTACGTGCGCCGTATACACCACGTACAGAAATGCACATAGCTGTAGGTAAATACCATAGCGTGTGGAAAAACAACGAAGAGTTAGTCATTTGGAATCTGCATGAGTCTACGACAGATGGAACAAGCGTAGCTATTGGTCGTATTGGGGAAATTCCGGAAATTAGTCCAGTTTGGTATTACCGGGAGCTTGATGCAATTGATGAGTACGGAAGAACAAGTGATTTTTACGTGAAGTATAATGGTGTTTACTACGGTCTTACAGAATTTCTCGGTATGGATGTAACAAAATTAAACTTATAGAGGTAGGTTAAAGCTATGTACAAATATGAAATAACGAAAGATGCTGGTACAAAAGAGGAAGGATTCTGCGCTACTAGAGATTTCGTACATAAAACCTGGGGGACGCTTAACCCATACGAGGTTTGGTTTACTAGTTTAGATGAGGAAGATGAGTTTTTTGAAGTACGATATAAGAGCGCTGCGGTTCTTGGGGTTGTTGTAGTCAGTAAAGGAAAAGCAGATATTATGCTGCGTAGCGAAGTAGATATTGTTATGCAATTACATGGGAAGATAGGTATCAATAGCGGAGCAGATGCAAAAGAAACAACCGATTATATCAGAACGTTGTTACCAATACGTACTGAGGTTTGTGCAGATGGTGATATTGTTGAGCATATAGATTTTATCTGGGAGTCTGCAGGATTCCGTGTACAGTTTTACACAGAAGAAACGAAGGGGTTATTAATCGATAGAGTAGGTGTTATAGCAAAACAATAAAACAATAAAATTATAAAATGGGGGATAAACATGAGAGAAACAGATAAGTTCGTATTTTTCTGGGGTGATGAAGATGTGTACTCTAATTTCTTCTACGCTCCTTTCACGCATAAGGGTATTGTATTTAAATGGTCGGAGCAAGCGATTATGTGGCGTAAAGCTAAGCTGTTTGGGGCGCATAAAATCGCTGAACAAATTTTGGAAGCGGATGCGCCAATTAAGTGTAAGAATCTAGGGAGAAGCCGTCAGATACCGTTTAATGAAGATGTTTGGGTTGAGAATAGATGTAAACTCTATCAATAGGTGTTAATGGATAAATTCTCACTTCCGCAACTTAAGAAAGAAATTCTAGCTACAGGAGATAAGCATTTAGTAGAAGCAAGTCCGTTTGATGGCATCTGGGGAATTAAAATGGGTGAAAATCATCGCCATGTAGAGAATCCTGATAAATGGAGAGGGTTAAAGCTACTAGGTGAGGTCTTGATGAAGGTCAGAAAGGAGTTAAAAACTTCGTAATAAGTAAATTTTACGATATGTAAAGAAATTGACATATGAATTAGGTTGGTAGGTGGCGCGAACTCCCTTACAATGGATATTGAGGTAACTAACCATAGGGGAGGTCGTGTAATTGAGTACCGAGGGGAAGATATATCTGTTTCAAATATGCTTAACGGTGGGACTTATCGTTAAGGTTGTATTGGATTTTCTATTACTAGGTAGGATTGGTATATTCCTTTTTCCGGCTATAGCAGCATTAATTTGGTCACTACCAAGACATAATCCAATCTTTATCGGGTGGTTAGAGGATTGGAAAGATAGGTATGGAAAATAGAGGTGTTTAAGTGAGTAGGTTAGGTGAGTTAAAAGATATCGCAAACATGTTTAAAGGTGACCATGTAATCGTGAGGAGTATGTGCGACTCTGATGTGATAGATTGGGCGGTAGAGCAGGCTGAAAAGGTTGAAAAGCTAGAGAGGGACAATAAAAGACTAGCTGAGAAAATGGTTACGGTGTTAATTAGTAACATAGAGTTGATGGATGAAGCGTATCCTTCATGGAGGGTTCATGCGCAGGACGACATCAATAAGCTTGCTACATTACTAGAAAATAGCAGTAAAAACAAAGCAGGGGGCTAAACTCCTGCTTTTTGTTATGGGGCTGAGGTGGTAGGATAGGAACATAGAAATGTAATTAGGTAAGGGGGATTCTTATGAAGGTAAAATTATCGTTAATTGATGGTCGTGAGGCTACAATTGAGGTAAATAACCAAGAGAATATAGAGGTATTTGGGGTCGAGCTTTCCAAGTTTAAAGCCGATGGAAGTCCGATAAAGGGTGTAAATACTTGCGGAACGTATATTAAAAATGGTCTTGATTACATTGATGTACACGCAATTACAGGATTTACAGATGTGAGTAGTGCTGCTAAGCGTTGGGCTGCTAGTAGAAAGTAAGAGGTAGTAGGAACAAAAAAGACCAATCGGGTCAGCATGCTTTGCAGCAGAGGCTTGATTGGTTCGTGTATACATAGTTTAAGGGGAGCGGAGTACATAGTCAATGGTTTGCGACTTAGTCACGTTCCCTATGTTTGAACGAAAATATTGACTAAAATATAATAAAGTGGTATAGTATGGCAAGGAAGAAGGAGGGGTTTTATTTTGAATGGACATATCGATGTGGCTGAGAAATGGCTCTCTGAGCTTCAGAAACAAGCGAAAAAAGAAGATGGTAACAAAGTCCTTAAAGAACAAGTAAAAACGCTTAAATGGCTAATTAAAAAGGCGAAAGCGGTTAAAGGGTTGGATATAGAGAAAACAGACTATCGAAATACGCTTACGAGTATTGTAGAGGACGATATTAAGGGGTTCTCTAGTAGTGATATCTTGGGTCAGATAGTTGGCATGGCTTCGGATGTTTTGAAAAGGCATAATGAAGGCGGTTGATGACATGCTTAAAGATATAAAGAAAGAACGAGAATACGTTCCGGATTTTATGTATATCGATAGGTTAGAAGAGTATATTGAGAAACTAGAAAAAGAAAACAAGAGACTAAAGGATGGTGCAAATGGTGTGGCTATGAATGTAGATTTTAAAACATGGGAAGAGTTCCAGAAGTTTATACAAGGTTTAGATGGGGAGCGGTGCTTAAAGGTTAATTACGACCCTGATAATGAAAGGTACGAAGTATGGACGGGAAGCCAACCTTATAAATTTTATGAAGATGAGTTGGATGAGTACGATAGAGAAAACATAGCGTTGAAAAAAGAAGTCAAACGGTTAGAGAAAATTATAGCTAAACTGAAGGGTAAAGCGATAGGAGTCATAAAAGATATACACCTTCGGGATATACACGGAGAAGTACACGCTACTGCAATGGATGTATATGATGGCGGTTTTGAGAGAGGCGATACGTTTGAGAAATATGGGCTTTTACTAAAGGTCGTCGAGGTTAAAGATAAAGTTATCGTAACGGAACTTACAAAGGAGGGGTGACCCTTCTTTTTTATTTGTGATAAAGAAAGCAACAATAAGAAAAAGAGGTTAAGTTATAGTAATTGTATTAAGGATAACGGTATAGGAGGTTGGGATTCTATGAAATTAAGCGATATTAAAGAAGATAAGAGTTTATGGGAAAAGCAGACCCTTGATGGTGTGGGGAAGGTCCTTTTAGTTGAGGAGAGTTATTACGATGGGATTGTGCAGTTGGTTACAGGTTTAGAAGATAAGCCCGGACATATGTATGAGGGTTGGGTTGATACTATTCGAAGGCAGTTAAAGGAGTTCTCTCAACAACAGCCTACAGATTTGTTTCTATTGCGTAACCATCTAGGAATGATACTAAAAGACGTAGAGGCGGAAATCAAGCGACAAGGGCTAAAAGAAACAGAATAAGAGGTGTTTTTAAGTGGAGAAGTGGAACGAGGAACAAATAGAACAAGCTAAGAGCGAGGTCGAGGCAGAATGGGAGTCTATTCGTGCCATAGACGAGGAATTGGCTGCGTGTAAGAAACGAATAGCAGAGTTAGAGGAAAAAAGGTCGCAGCATACGGTAACTAAGCAAAAGAAAGAGCGTACGTTATTTTCGCAGGGTTGGTGGCTTACGGAAGATGGTTGGTCTGACTTAAACAATAAGTGGAGGAAGGTAAAATAATCCTTCCTTTTCTAAAGGTAAACTATTGACTAAAATATAATAAAATGGTATAGTAAAGACAGATAAAACGTTACAACAAAGCAAAAGGAGTTGGTAAGTATGGTGGAAAAAGTATTTCGGATTTATGTAGAGACGGGTATGGTGTTTGATTTTAAAACGGATTGTTATGATAGCGCTAAAGCGCTTGTAATTGATTTAGAAGAAGCAGATACGTATGCAAAAGTTCCTGAGGGTGTAAAAATGACTTCGAACTACTTTGATTTTAATGGGGTAATGATACATACAAAGGCAAAAATCATAGGGGTAATGGAAGTAAAAGAAGATAAATAAAACAGGAGGTGATGAAGATGTATGAAGTAGTCGCAATGGTTATATTTAATGGGGAGAAAGCCCCTGTCTTAGCAGAGCGAGCAGAGTATACGTTTTGTAAATATCCGGGTCTTATTATTGGTCAGGATGCGGTAGGGACGTTTCTGAAATGCTACAAGTACGACAGACCTACGAAATACTTTAAAGCGTTTGGTGGGGATGAATTTGATATTCATTTAGAAAGTGGTGTGGTTGAGCATTGCTATGGTCAGTGGTGGGACGGTGGTTCTGACAAAGCTGCTGATATTTTAGGTAAAGATATTATTCGGGCTGCATACGGCATAGAGAAGGAGTTAGAGAACTGCTATGTGTTCTCTAGTGGGTATGTAGTTAAAGAAAAGTTCGAGGAGCTAATGGCTAGCTATACAGGTAAAATATATACTTCCGATGAATATAAAGAATTAATGCGTGAGAGAAGGTTGGCTAAGAGTGAAGCTGCGGAAACTAAATGAAGATGAAAAGAGAGTATTAAAACTTACGTCAAGGCGTATAGGGAAACTTATACTTCTTGTCGCCATTATTAAAGGTATTCGTTGGTGGTTACGGGCAAACTCGGACTGGTTAGCGGGTCAAATAGATACGATACAGAGGAAATCAGGGATTACAATAGAGCAGATAATTTATGCGTCGACCACGGCGGGTATTATTACTGGGATTGTGTTTTTGATAGCGGGGTTTATGCTGTTCGGGTTGAAGTTCCTAGAGAAAAAGGCGTTTACCGTTATCGTTTTCGGGTTCATTATAGACATGATATTTGTTCGACTATTCCCAGATATTTTAGCGGCAATCGTACGGGCAGTAACTGGAATACATTAAAGGTTTGTGATAAGTGTGGTACAAAAGTAAGAGAAGATATATGGTTTAATTAGATACATAAAGGAAGTGGGATTTAGATGAGAATTTCAGATGAGTCACTAAGAAAACAGGCTACGGCTTATATAAAAGATGGTGTATTAGTAAAGTGGGGGTTTGAAGATAGAGAGGAAGTTCGATTCTACGCTCGTATGAATGAAAAGTATCGGAAGCAGGAACTACTAACTGATGAGGATGTTGGATATATTAAGCAGCTAGGTAATGTGGTTATTGAGCAGGGAAAAACACTAGAATTTGTTAGGTTTTCGGGGTCTATCTATAGAGACTAAGTGGTGTATATAGCTAAGTTTTCGTGTAGAGGACTTAGCTATTTTATTATGAATATATAGGAGGGTTGTGCGTGTTAGTAAGTAATAGAGGTATTCAGTTAGTTACGCAAACGCATGAGAACCGTATGCTAACGGTTGAGGACTATTGCAAATGGTACGATTTGTTTCTTATTGAACCAGACGGAACGGTTCAAACAGTTGAGTGGAATCAGCATTTCGATAAAGGTTGGAGAGACCACTGTATTGTGCCACAATCGTTTAAAGATATGGCAGAGTATTTAGATGCTGCTTACGATGAGGCTACATGGGAAAAGGTTTGTGATATGTACGAGGAGAACTGTTTGTAAAGGAGTCTGATTGCGATGAAGATGTGTGTAAACTGTAAAAGCCGTTATTACGTTGGTGAAGGGTATAGAGACCTGTGCAGTAAGGACTGCTACGAAACGTATTGGTTAGATATAGAAAAGTTATTTGCAGGGGAGAATGTAAGCGATGAGTAAGGTTTCAGATGAGTCAGTAGATAAAGCGTTAATGGAGCTGTGGAGACTACGCGGTGGTTTACGTGACGGTGCGGGGTTAATGTCACCGGACGCATATGAAAAAGAGTCCCGGGATATTGCGTTCCTTGCTATTAATGTAATTCAGAGTATGCAGGAGGAGTTAAAGAAAATAAGGGGGTAAGTAGTAATGAAGATGTTAACAACAGAGTGTAACGGGTGTGGAGGTAGTGGGTTTAGTGGTCGTGGGACTGGGTACAGCGCTGTATGTGATGATTGTGGTGGGAATGGGGAGCATCCTGTTCATGTTGGAAAAATACCACACAGAGCGTTACAGGAAAAGGATATTGTAAGGGTTAGAAAGCATAGAGATAAAGTGATTCCATACCGAATTGAAAGCATAGAGGGTGTAGAGGCAAAATGTACGAACCTGCTAGATGCCTATATGTATGTCATTCCGGTAGATGATTTATATTTATGGATTGTAGATTGAGTAAAGAGGTGTCAGTGTTTGGCTACATGTTGTGATGATTTAGCGATACGTATAATACGTAACTCGTTTGAAAAGTTAGGTAAGAGTGTTGAGTTCTTAACTGATGTTGAGGTACGAACAAAGTCAGAAGAGGCATATAAACATATACAGAAGTTAGGGATTGATATAAATACCGAGGGTGACCGTTATCTGTCTGAGGTGTATAAAATATTCGGATGTTAGGGGTGTTGAGATGTCTGATAATAAGCTTCAAAACATGCTAGGAAAGATGGAAGAGGCTAGAGCAAAAGAGCTTGGGTTGTCTGTAGATGAGTACCGAAAAATGCTTGCTGATAAGGAAAATAAAAGTAGAGAAGAAGCCCGTAAGTATCTAGGCTCTAAGGCTTGCGAGCAGGGTATGGAGAGGTTGAAAGACGAGTAAGGGAAGTGATTTGTTATGGAATTAACAATTAACTCCAGTATGTATCGGTATTTAAAAGGGGTTATCGCTAAATATTTTCGGAGTGAACACAGGTGGCGGTACGATGAGGATGAGGGAGAGCTTAGGTATTATAAAGGTAAGCGTAACTTAAAAGAGTTAGAATTTATTGCAGATATGGTTTTTGGTGATATTTCTGATGTTGTTCAGAAAGGGTATTACTATAATACAGACGGAGAATGTACAGGGGCGTACATCGTTATTCACCTGTATGTGGACGCTGATTTTAACGGGGCGAATCAAGGCACAGCAGGGGATTACTCATATCTTATTGTTAGCTTGTTTGAGAACACCTTTTCGTTAAACCAATCAACAGGTTTGGCTGATTTAGTGGACAAAGAGTGCATGGAGGAGGTCAAGTAAATGTCAGAAAGTACAACGTATAGGTTAAGTAAAGCGGTAGATAGGAACACAGGTACTAAGGTTTCTATGAAGATAGTAGGTCAGTATTACCAGTTTAAAGAAGAGGATTTAAAGGTTGGGAGTAACCTCAACTTTCGAGATGTAAATGAAGCCTTTGGGTATAAATACGAGGGTGAGATTGTGGCAGTTGGGAATCAGGTTATACGAAAACGAGATTATGTGGTTGTTTCTACGAAAATACGAGACTATTACTTGCTTAAGTATGTAAGGCAGGGGAATCAGTGAGGAGGGTAAATGTATGCGTGATGTGATACACGATTGTTTAGTAGATTTATTTCCAAGATTAGAACCTACGGAGGAGCGTATAACGGCAGTTGCTGATGGGCTTCCCCAGAATGTTAAAACATTAGCAGCTGAGTGGGGTTGGAACGATACAGAGGTTAGAGATAAGGTATTTGTTTGGATACGTGAGAATGCCGATGAGGTAGCAGGGAAGCTGCAGGTAACTACTACAGAGCCTATGGTGATGAATGAGGATTATTTTAGAAAACGGGCGGAAGCAATGAAGGAACATGTGGCAGATAACGAGCAGAGCAGCTATTATCAGCTAGGTGCGGTTACTGTGTTAGAGGAGCTAGCTAATCTGCTTCGTGATGGGAAACTTATTATAAAAGAATAAACAATTAGATAGCTAGTTTTTAACTGGGGTCTATAGAAATGGAGAGGTTAGATGTGGGTATTTTTAAAATCGCACATTTTTACAGTAATAATCATGATGAGAGTTCGTTCTTCGTAAAAACGAATATAGCTACGGAAACGCTAGGGGAAATCATTGCGTGTCTTCAGTTTAGGTTTGAGGATTTAGTAGATGAGTCTTTATGTATGGAAGATGGGCATATGTTGGCGCTTTTAACAGAATTCTTCGATGTAGAAGATGTTACGGAGGAATATAAAAAATACCTACCAGATATTCAGTTAGACACAGCTAAATGGAGAGACGTGAATGTAATTGCGATACCTAAAACAAATGAAATTATCACACAAATTGACCAGTACCATGTGAGAGAAAAACACTGCGGGAGTAACTATAAAGAGTTAGTGAAGAAGAGACTACCTAATTGCAAAGAGTTCGATAAGGCAATTACAGATTCTAAATATAAATACGAATATTGATTTTTTAATTAAGGAATAATTGATAGGGTTGTACAGAATTTGAAGTTTATTAAGAAATGGGGAATCTCGTGATAACGGCATGGGCTTAAGAAAAATAGGAAAATGGTATACTTATAGCAAGTTAAAGAAGTAGAGAGTTGGCTCAGTAAAGGGGTTGGCTCTCTATTTGTATGTAGGAACAATGATTTTAAACCGAAAGTGGGAGTAGCATATGGAGAAGACAATGCATGCATATAAGTGTGAAACGGGCTGCGGGATGCTTACTATGATTGATAAGTACTATAAAGGTAAGAGAGTGTTCTGTGGCGCTTGTGGGAGTAAGGAAACAATGGTGTATCAAGGCGAGTGTATAGTTAACACGGGAAGTATTGTAAACCGAGTAGGTTTTAATTTAGGTATAAATAGAAAGTTAAATAAGTAAGGAGTGTTGAATGTGGGTAATGTTAAACAAGTAACAATGAAAATGGGAGATGTAGCATCTCTTATATCTGCTGCGTGTCATGTTCATGATATTAAAACTATAGAGGAGTTAAGAAATTACTTCCTTGATAACTACGATTCTAATATTAAATTCACAACAAATGAAGATAATATCAAGATAGAAGAGTATAAGAGTGGGAAAAGACGTGGCTAGGAAGATGAAGGCTATGCCTTATGAGTTAAAGAAGTTGTTGAGGCAGTACGATACATATAACCGGAAAGCAGGAGAGGTTCACCATAAGATTACGAAAAAGCTAGAAGAGTATGGTGTACCTTTTGAGAATATAACGGCTGAGGGTGACGATTATGGGGATGCGCCAAATAACGAGGGGTTTACCTATATTGTCCATTCTGAGGGGAACGTAGAGGATAATATTGAAATGATTGAAGAGGTGTTCCTGTACTTCGTAAACCGAAGTAAACAAGGAGGTTAGTGTATGAATCTACCTATATGCTCTAGAAAGATGTTTGTAGGGGAATTTATCGAGCTTGGATATACTAAAGAGACCAGAAAAGAAAAAGGAATACATCGTGAACATCTAGAGAGTCACGGTTGGGTTTACAAAGGGCATAGACGTGAAGGAAATCAATTGATTATGGTGTACCGCAGGTTGTTGGGTGAGGGTGAAGAGCTTGCGTAACATAAATAGCGGTAGATGTGTTTTACGGTCTTTTGTATAGATTTACCTACAAGGAGGATATACATCATGAAAACAAAGCGTATACGGTCTGTTTTACGTGCGAAAGGTTGGCGTAAGGGTAAAAGTAAGGGAACGTTTGAAAAACCCTGTACGTGTGTAAGTTGCGGCGGTACAGGTGAAAGGTCTGGTTGGGTAGCTAACGGAGTGTATCCAAATGTGGATACGTGGTACGAAGCAATGGTTACGTGTAGTGACTGTAAAGGTACAGGAAAAGGCAGGGATGTAACGCACGTAGCTGTTGAGAAGTTGGAGGGTTAAAGATGCCGGGGTTTGTGATTGGGGATAAGAGCAAAGTCGTTGTAGGTGCAAGAGCAAGTAGGTATATGGAACGAGAAGAGTTAGGCGATTTCCTAGCGGTTAACGATTCCGTATACTGGGTGCGGTCGCCCCTGTTAGGTATGCGGTATGAGATTGTTAAAGATTCCGATGAGGGTAAAGAGTTGGCGGTTATGCTTACATCCGGAGTGTGTGCCGAGGAAATAAAAAGATACCTAGATGGATTGGTGTTAAAACATATCCCAGTCGATGTGTTAGTGTCCGAAATTGAAAGAATCAAAAAAGAGTCATTTGAGGCAGGGGAGCGCTCTATAAAGGACAAGTTTAAGAAATTACTAGATTATTGAGGGGTGAGTTGATGTGATAGTTGCAGAAGAGACGGCGTATTTCATGGTTCACCAGTTTAAAGATGAAAAGGGCGTACCGGGTGTGGAAATACTTAATCGACTTACTGGAGACCCTGATACAGATACGTTTGATTGTGCTTTTGAGAATTTGGAGTATGAATTAAAATCGCATGATTATGAGGATAAATACTCAGTTGTTAAAGTACGTTCTGAACTAGAAAAAGATTATGGTTATGTCTGTGGTGATGAATTTGATGTAGGTTTGTATATTGAAGAGGTGGATTTTGGTGCGCTCCTTCCTAAGAGGGCGGATAAAAAAGAAGACGGAGCTGCTCGCGCAAAAAAGATGCAGGAAACCCTTCAAGAATTGAGTGAATTAGGTCTTGGTGATGTCTTAATTGATGTAGGAGAGGTAGTTCCTAGACTAAATAGATGCGAAAAAGATGAGGGATAAAGCAGGACATAGGTCTTGCTTTATTTATGTGGTATTATTGACTAAAATATAAATAAATGGTATAGTAAAGGTACGAAAATAAGTTAGGGCATTTAGATACGGAGGGGTATGTGTGAAAACAAAAGGATTAGCGCAACAAATTATTGAGCAGCAGTGTAGAAATGTAAATGAACTGATTCGGGTTAGTGAACTATTGAAAAAAGCATGTAAAGAGGCTCCTACAGGTAGTGAGCAAGAAGAGAATTTAAATCAAGCTTTACAGAGAGTAGATACATTAATCGAGACCTTATAAGACGGGGAGTTATATAGATTCTACTGAGGAGGGGTACAGGTGTTTAATAACCATTACGGAAAACAAAAAGATGGTAGTGTTTTAGATTATGATATGTTCATGACAGTAGGTAAGACAATGAAATGGGATTATGAGGAGCAAGATAGCGATAGTATACGGGTGTTTAATCCTGATACGGACGAGACAATGTTTACAGTAACAAACACCGAGATAGAAGAGCATTTTGGTGAGTTAGCTGAGGATGTTCCTTGTTGGGATGAAATAACGGAGTACGTCAATGGTAGCTGCAGGGATGTTATTATCAAATTTTACAACAGAAAATAAGGGGGAGTTATTTGTGTTTAAAGTTAGAGATAGTAACGGAATGGCGTACAGTCAGGTAAAAAACCCCGCTGCGCTATATGATGCTGAGTTTTCAGTGTTGCATAAGATTGGTGAGAGTGATTTTATCGCTGCTGAGTATAAAAGAATGGTAGAGGTTTACCGTAACGCAGGGTTGTATGGTGAGGCAGATGCCCTACAGACAATGGATTTACCTCATGACCAAGAGGAAATCGATAAGGTGTATCAAATATGCGATTATATCGGGGTATTGCATCGAAAGCATAAACTAAATTAAAAGATGATGTATAAGTAGAAAATCAACTACGTAGGACATTTGCATATAGTAGGTGTCCTTTATAAATACCACTCTATTGACTAAAATATAATAAACTGGTATAGTATAAGTAACAAAAGGAAAATAAATAACAGGAGGGATTCAATATGGAATATACGAAAAAAGGTGAATTGGTAACCAAGATGTTTCGGGATGCGTTTAGAACAAGACCTGGAATGGGGATGTCAGGTTCGGGTCAGCCGTTAGATGTACAACTCAACGAGTTCTTACAAGTTAACAAGCGTATAAAAATTGAAAATAGAGAGTTTCATAGAACGGTTAATGAATTGAACGATGGAAGCTTCTATGTTATAGAAACGGAACTAGTATACTTCCGATTGTATTACCCAGAAGATAAAAAAGATGAAAAAGATAAAACAAATAAGGAGTAAATAGTAAAGGGGGCGTGGATGCGCTCCTATTTTTTATATTTGTAAGGATAATAGGAAGTATGCAGGTAAGGCAGTTAACAAATTTAAAAATAATTTCGCATACAGAAGTGGGTTTGAATATTGATATATAAGGATTTTGGTCGCTGATAGCGAATAACTGGAAGATACTATGATAAATAAGTGGCTCGGAAAGGAGGGAATCTGAGTTACTATATGTATGTACCAAACAGGAAGATGTTAGTAACAAAAGAAATGTTTTCTAAAGTTGGTAAGAGTGATAAGAATACTATTGACTAAAATATAATAAAGTGGTATATTAAAACTATCAAAGAAAACAAGAAGTTATGAAGTTAGCGAAACAAGCAAAATAAAAACTGTTGACTAAAATATAATAAAGTGGTATAGTTAAGTCAACAAATAAAATAAGTAAAACAATCGACATAAAACAAATGGAAAGAGGGAATCGACAATGAATAACAAGACAAACAAAATGGTAGGGATTGTAGCAACAGCAGCATTAGCAACATCAATGGTAGCAGGAGCAGGTAGCGCAAGCGCACAAACGCCTGATACATTAAAAGCAAGTGAGCCAGCTAAAGCAAAAGCGGCGGTACAAAATGCACCAACGGCGTATAACGTACCTATTACATTTGCTAAAAAAGAATACACAATGAAAAAAG
The DNA here is from genome assembly GCF_054788175.1 of Bacillus sp. NEAU-Y102. NCBI lineage: Bacteria > Bacillati > Bacillota > Bacilli > Caryophanales > Bacillaceae > Bacillus > Bacillus sp. NEAU-Y102. Next base: position 334,774 of record NZ_JBTWFK010000007.1, read on the forward strand.
GACAATCAAATGTTGTAAATAACTTAGTAGATTTACTAGGTATGTCAGCTAAAGTACAAACGCCAGATGGCTTACGAAGCTTAGAGTATTTCGTTAAATACAATGTAGATGCTGTAGATATCAATAAAGTAGGGGATTACACAGTAAACTTCACATTAAATCATGTAGATGACGATGAGCGTTATACGTTTAAAGGTCAAGGCTCTGCAATTGTCCATGTAGTTGAGTCAGGAAAACCTACAATTTCATTTAAAAACGGTAAAAATATTACTGCACGTGTAGGTGACACATTTGAGCCATATAAATATGTAACAGCAATGGATGCTGAGGACGGAAACATTACTTCAAACGTAAAAGCATTCGATACTAAAGCAGGTAAAATGTTAACAGTATTAAATACAGAAGGAACAATCAATGTACAGTTTACGGTTAAAGATAGTGACGGAAACCTGACTACGGAAACAGCAACACTTACAGTATTACCTGCTAAAGAGGTAGAAGATGCAGCCCCTGTATTAAACGTACCATCTAATACAGCAATTACTGAGGGTGACAACTTCGATGTAATGAGTGGAGTATCTGCTACAGATAAAGAAGATGGAAACATCACTTCTAAAGTAACGTATGAAGGAAGCGTAAACACAAATAAAGCAGGAACGTATACAATTAAATACACTGTTAAGGATTCTGCAGGTCACACGGTTACAAAAACACGTACTGTTACAGTTAACGCTAAACCAGTAGAGGATGCAGAGCCTGTATTAAGCGTACCTGCTGAAACTACAATTACTGAGGGTGATAACTTTGACCCAATGGCTAAGGTAAAAGCGTTAGATAAAGAAGACGGCGATATTACTTCTAAGGTAGTTGTAAATGGAAGTGTTAATACAAACAAAGAAGGAACATATAAAATCCATTACACTGTTAAGGATTCTGCAGGTCACACGGTTACAAAAAGTCAAACGGTAATTGTAAAAGCAAAACCAGTAGTAGACGAAGCTCCTGTATTAAAAGTACCTGCTGAAACTACAATCACTGAGGGAGATACGTTTGACCCAATGACTGGAGTAAAAGCTACAGATAAAGAAGACGGAGACATTACTTCTAATGTAGTTGTAGAGGGTAAAGTGGATACAGATAAAACAGGAACTTACACAATTAAATACACAGTTAAGGATTCTGCAGGTCATGTTGCTACAAGTGAACAAAAAGTAACTGTAAAAGCGAAACCAGTAGTGGAAGATGAAAAACCTGTATTAAAAGTACCTACTGAAACTACAATTACTGTAGGTGACAAATTCGACCCAATGACTGGTGTAAAAGCTACGGATAAAGAGGATGGAGACATCACTTCTAAAGTAGTTGTAGAGGGTAAAGTAGATGCGGATAAAGAAGGAACTTACACAATCAAGTACACAGTTAAAGACTCTAAAGGTCATGAAGTGACAGAAACACAAAAAGTAGTTGTTAAAGCAAAAGAAGAGGTTAAGGACGAAGCTCCTGTATTAAAAGTACCTACTGAAACTACAATTACGGTTGGAGATAAATTCGACCCATTCGCAGGAGTATCTGCTACGGATAAAGAGGACGGAGATTTAACTGACCGAGTGGACTTCGAGGGAGAAGTAAATACGGAAAAAGCGGGAACATACACACTTGAGTATTCAGTTAGAGACTCTAAAGGAAATCGTGTGACTGCAAAACGTACAGTAATCGTTAAAGAAAAAGAAGAGGTTAAAAATGAGAAACCTGTACTAAAAGTACCTGCTGAAACTACAATCACTGTTGGCGATAAATTCGACCCAATGACTGGAGTTACGGCTACTGACAAAGAGGATGGAGACCTTGCAGCAAAAGTAAAAGTTGACGGTAACGTAGATACTTCGAAAGAAGGAACTTACGAGTTAACATATACGGTGAAAGACTCTAAAGGGCAAGAAGTAACAGCAACACAAAAAGTTACGGTTAAAGCAAAAGAAGAAGTTAAAAACGAAAAACCTGTATTAACTGTACCAGAAACGGTTGAGTTAACGGTTGGAGATGTATACAATCCAATGACTGGTGTAAAAGCAGTCGATAAAGAAGATGGTGACTTAACTGATAAAGTAATGCATTTCGGTGAAGTAGATACAAACAAAGAAGGAACGTATGAAGTTAAATTCCTTGTTCGTGATGCAGGTGGTAATGAAGTGCTTGCAACACAAAAAGTAATCGTTAAAGCTAAAGAAGATAACGGCAACAATGGTGGTAACGAAGGTAATAACGGTGGTAACGAAGGTAATAACGGTGGTAACGAAGGTAATAACGGTGGTAACGAAGGTAATAACGGTGGTAACGAAGGTAATAACGGCGGTAACGAAGGTAATAACGGCGGTAAAGAGGACAACGGTGGTAAAGAGGACAACGGTTCTAAAGAGGACAATGGTTCTAAAGAGGATAACGGTTCTAAAGAGGACAATGGTTCTAAAGAGGATAACGGTTCTAAAGAGGACAATGGTTCTAAAGAGGA
>NZ_JBTWFK010000008.1:0-235946 GCF_054788175.1 Bacillus sp. NEAU-Y102
AATAACTATTTTATTAAAAATCTTTAATGAGCTAATCCTTACAATTTTGTAATACTAATGTCACTGAAATCAATTTTTTCACTATAAACTCTTTACTATAATTTTCCTTATAAAGTTATAAACACACAGTAAGGAGCGACTTAAAAATGTCTTTTTCTCAATTAAATATTGATGCTTTTCGAGCAATCAATGATTTAGGGAAGTCATATTCATCCCTAAACTCAACTATGGTATTTGTGGCGGAATATATGGTGTATTTTTTAGGTTTAATTATTATGGCTTATTGGTTTACTCAATGTAGAAAAAACAAAATGATGATTATTCAAGCGATGGTTGCTTTCGTAACTGCTGAAATAATTGGAAAATTAGCAGGGAATTTGCATTTGAATTATCAACCATTTGCAGTATTACCTAATGTTAATAAACTTGTCGATCATGCAGTAGATAATTCATTTCCTAGCGACCATACGATTCTATTTTTTTCAATTTGTTTTTCATTCTGGCTTATTCGTAAAAAGGCTAGATGGTTATGGCTTGTACTTGCATTCTGCGTAGCTATTTCTCGTATTTGGGTAGGAGTTCATTATCCTTTCGATGTCATAACAGGAGCTTTAATAGGAATTATTTCAGCGCTATTTTCATATTGGTTAACACCGAAAATTACATTCATCAAAAAATTACTTAATCTTTACGAAAAAATAGAACAAAATGTAATACCATCCAAAAACAAGTCAAAAAACTTTTGATTAATCTCACAAAGCTAAAAAGATTACATATATTACGAGTATTTTTCAATATTGTCTTGATCGAAGAGCGCTCCCCTGGGTGCTCTTTAATTTTAAAATAACGCTTTGGTTAAAATTTTTGATTCTGCCATTCAGTAATACAAGCTGGTTCAATTTCTTCAAATTCTTGTGTTTCTACATCAAGATCAATGACAGAATAGCTAGGTACTACTAGAAATTCTTTTCCGCAAACGTTACAAGTAGGATCATCAAGTGCATAAACTCCTTTAATTGTGTCAGGATTTTGCAAATCAAAATCAGCATTTTCAAAAACTACAAGACCATTACATCCTTTAACGTTACATTTATGTGCTTCAATAGCCATTTCTCATTCCCCATTTCTTAATAAAATTCAAATTTCATACCATTTAATTTACTTTTATTGTATTTATTTGGATATTCGTGGTATTATTTTTTTATAAAGTCATTACGACTTTACCCTTATACAATGAGCCATGAGCCTTCACAACTCATGGCTCTTTTCATTACAAACTCCATTTCTTAATAAAATTCAGATTTTAAAAGAATGCTAGTTGACCACCAGGTCTTTCTAACAATGAAACAAGTTCCTGCTTTGGTGTTTCTTTAACTTCTTCTAGTTCCGCTGCTAATTCCTCAAAATTAGCAAACCAATGTATCGGAAAACATCCACATATTTTTTTTCGTTCTCGATCATGCCAAAAGAAACAATGTGTACCTCTAGGCTTTATAATATAATCCTTAAGCGGTCTATCTTTATAGCCTTTTTTTCGCCAAATCAATTGAGCTTTATAGAATTTACTTTCATCTAAATTAGGCGTATTAATTTGCGGTTCTGGTGTCCAAACCTCGTTTTCCACCGCTTTAAATCTCTCTGCTGGATAACATCCAAAATGTGATTCCTTACGATTGAATTTGCTGACATAGTAATGATTAGGCTTTGCTGAGAATAAAAAATATTCTTCATTTATTCCCAGTAGCGCTGAATGGTCTACATCTATGCATACACCTTTCATCGATTAATACCCATTAGTCTGACGTTGATGATTTACTTCATTCTTCTTGTAATAACCTTGCTCAATTTCTTCAAATGTGAATCCTAATTTCTTACCTAATCCTAAGTAGGAATATAGCAATTCTTCGTACAGCTCCCTATCTTGAGTTGCACGAAATTCCGATACAGCTTCATATACATTGTTAAATTGACTGACTAACGAACTTGCAGAAAAAACATTTGCGTTGTGCTTTAAAAATTCCGCACTATATTCATTAGGATTAAAGCCAATACCGTTGCCTAATGAGGCTATGAAATGTAAACCATCAACATATTCCATCAGAATAACTTCTTTTTCACTTGGCCCTTTATTGCTCCAATGCTTAAAACATCTAGTTTCATTTGCAAGTTCTCCAATTTCAACTTGTAAAGCAAGGATCATATTGTAAAATAAATTTTTGCCTTCCAACCCATGTTCCTTAACGATTCTTGTATCCAATACCTTTTGCATTCCGAATATTTTAGTTAAGTTCATTTCCATTCGCTCCCTCACTAATTTAATTAAGCTACTCTTTTTTTCGTATCTATTAAACAATTAAGCATGTATTCTAAACCGAACTGATCCAATATTAATGTTGCTATTTCAATTTGATGCCTTCTTAATTTGTTTGCTATTTCTTCAATGCCAAGCTGCTTCATCCACAGATCCTTAAAAAGCTCTATATCGTCTTCATCCCAAATATAATTTACTTCATCTAAAGCAATGTAGACGTATGGTGGTAGTTCTTTTTTCTTTTTATTCCGAACTTTTTTGTCACCAATTTCTCCTAAACCCATTTTTCTTTTGTGGATCTTAAACTTATCCACTTGGTCTAAAATAAGTGCTGCTACTTCTATTTGCTTTCTTTTAAACCTTTTCGAAATCTCTAAAAGTGTGTAGTTACTATTCCAAAGCTCTCGAAACTGGAAAACCTCTCTTTGATCCCATAAGAAATCCACTTCTTCTAAAGCAATCCGAACTTTAAAAGCCGACATTTCAAACACTCCTTTAAAAAGCTAATTACTTTATCATTTCATTGGAGGTAGTTTTAACATGACCAACTTTACCGTTAACCCAAATTACAACTTGTTCACCATACCCACTTGCCGGTGGATCAAAAGAAAGGATTTTTCCATCCGTAACCACATATACTTTATTACTTGTAACATCAATCTCTTTTTTCATATGTTCCTCTCCCTTTTTCTCACTTCATGTACTCGACAACATCTGGCTTAAATCCACTTTCTAAGTAAATCCGTACCGGGATTATTTCTTTTTTATCCCTTGCTGCCTTACACAATTCTTCGGCTGCATCCCAATTAAAAAACTTATCTATAGATCGTTGAAATCTCCAAATTGCCATTGTATAGTGTTCAAAGATGTCATAACGATCATCTTGTTTAGTTGTACGTGGTAATTCATCCGTACATTTAGCGTTCTTGGGAACATGAACGCGTACATCTGCATATGTAACCCGACCAGGTCCCCTCTTTACATTTGCTTTATTTACATCAAACTGACAGATTTCTGGTTCTACATCAAAAATATTTAGTTGTTTAGGCATGTTCCGTCACATTCTTTTGAAGGAGGTCCAGTAACTCGATTACAGCTTTCTTACTCAAAAACATTCGGCCACCTAACAATTCAATGTTGGATTCAGATACTTCACCCGTTACAAAGCATGACTTTTCATATTTTCTTAAAACAATGTTTTCACCATCGACATAAAAATCTAGTACCGTTCCTTCGGCAATCCCTAAAGTTCTGCGTAACTCTACTGGAATTACTACACGCCCTAGCTCGTCCACTTTTCTTGCAACGCCTGTGTTTTTCATACCTTACTCTCCTTTAGTATTTTTATATTTATTTAGAATCTCATCCAAACGTTTCTTATTATCTTCAAGATCATCGCTTTGAGTTTGCTGTGGCTGCTGTATTGGCTCTTGTTCTTCTTGTTTGCGTAACCAATCCGGTACAACTTCCGTTCGTTTGAAATAACCTTTACCAATACGTTTGTTGTTTTTCTTACTCATTTCAAATCGAGTATCTAAAGCAGCAACATCATTTAATGTTTTTACTTTTTCCTTTTCCCAACTGCTTAAAATACTGCGAATATATCTCCACTTTGGTACATTTTCATCAATTGCTTTATTAACAGCGTGAATAACTAATTCATTACCGAATCTATCGCAAAACTCACCTAATTCTTGAATTGCAATTTCACTTAACGGGATTCCCTTTTCAAGTAAAAAGTTGTAACTAGTTTTAAATTCTTGATCAATTAATTTCTGAGATGAAGTAGCATCATCATCATTTATATTTGTAGTAATCTCTGTAGTAATATTTGTAGTAATCTCTGTATTTGTCTTACGTTCTAGTGTAAGAGACTCTTCCGTTTTATCGTAGGAGGGTATTGCTTTAGAATGTAAGACCCTCTTGCTTTCTAAAGTAATAGGGCTATTACTTTTCAGTGTAGGAGGGTTACCATTTCCCCAATACATAATAGATATTTTCTGAATCATTTCAGGTACAGGTTCAACATACATAACGTTATTACACCTAGTTCCGTTAACAAGAATCGTCCTAAATTCAATTTTTATAAGTCCACGTTCTTTCAGAAAGTCACATGCTTCTTTTACTTGTCTTTTTGTAAATCCAAATGAATCCGCTAATTGTTGATAACTCTTTTGAAGCGTGTCTGCCTTAAACTTTTGTTTATATTGAACTTGACTAGATTCTTCACTTCTTACTTCAGTAGGTTTATACCAATAAACAATTTCTCCTAAGATAGTAATCGCAACAATATTAGGTTTACCATTATCTAATGTAAGTGTTTTAAACCATCCATGATCTATAACATTGCCACGAAAATTTATTTGCCCTATTTGTAATACCTTGTTGTTCATAGCTTTCACCCCTTTTCATAAAACCAATGTGCTATTTCCCTACTTTCCATGGTATACTTATAACAACTTATTTTTTGAAAAGGACCCACTGCCATGGGTCTTTTTACTTTGCTTCACATCACTCCAAGCCCATTGCTTTATCGGCTCATAAGTTATGTAAAACAAACATGAACCACATGCAATTAATATCGCTAATATAGCTAATGATGTTGTATCTTCCACTAAATCACCTCCTTTTGTGCTTCAAGCCAAGCTTCTAAATCCTTTTGCAAGAAAAGTAATTTACGTCCTTCCCTAATCACTGGAAAATGTGGGTGATTTGCTAATTCATACATTCTACAAACTGCTATATTGAGGTAAGCAGCTGCTTCTTTCACCCTCATTACCTTGTTTGGTTGTGATTGTTGTTGAAATGAAGCTAAAGCTGCTTGAATTTCTTCGCGAACAACTTCGCGGATTGACTCTTTAATGATTTGATCTAATCCCATTTTGTTTTGCTCCTTTCTAATTTACTTAACCAAACATAACTTAACTTAAGGTTAAGTTATGGACAAAAAATTTTAATTGTATCTAACTTCACTTTAAAAAACTCAGCAATTTTCACAATTAAATCATAATAAGGTCGACGCTTCCCGTTTTCTATATACCAATAATAAACTTCAGTAATACCCACGGCTTCAGCTACTTCCCTACATGTATATCCCTGTTCTACACGTAGCTGCTTTAGAGTTTTCATAAACAACTCCTCTCTTACGTTTTTGTTGTTAATTACATAATAACTTAACCTAAAGTTAAGTTCAAGTGTTTCCAAAAACTTTTTTCAAAAAAATTACCTTTCCACTTAACTGATAGTTAATATATAATGACAGTGTGACACCATAATAGTAATTAAGAAAAATATAATTTCATATAAAATAAACTTGGGGTGTTTTTTTATAATGTTTAGTCATGAGAGATTGAAATCATTAATTGAAAAGAAGAGCATCACCCAACAACAGTTAGCTGATGCAATTGGTGTTAGTCATGTTTCTGTTTATAATTATGTCGAGGGAAAAAAAGCACCTGGTACACGTACACTTCAGAAGATAGCAAATTATTTAAAAGTAACAACAGATTATTTGTTAGGTTTATCTGATTCACCAGATTTAACAGCAGGCGAAGACTTACAGTTAACAAAAGAAGCACACGAAATTCTTCAGATCATTAATGACTTACCTGAAGAACAACGAAAAAAAGCATTAGAGCAATTAGAGATGTTTGTGAACTACGAAAAATCTAAAGGCAATATGTAGTGTAAAAAGACTATCCAAAAAAGTTAGATAGTCTTTTTTACATGACTTTTTCTTTTTTGGATTCACTCAAACAGATAGAAAATAATTTCTCTTTTGGATTATCCTCTTCTTGCAAAAGTAATAAAGCTTGTTTAATTAGATTAACTTCCCCTTCTTCGCTCTTCATCTTCTTCGATCTCCCTCTTTGGATTTTTGTATTTTTTTACAATAATTTCTTTTTTCTTCTTTCAGCAAAAAAAGAAATTTCTCCTAAAACTACAAATGACATCGTCAATTAAGACGATGTCATTTGTAATATATATAAACCTTTATTATGTATTTTACCAGCCGCCACCAGGGTCAACCATCATGTGCTGAATTGTAGGTTTTGAATCATTTGTACTAGGTTTTTCTTTTATAGAATCAGTGTTAATGAATAATGTAGCAGCTATTAATAGCGCAGGAATGATTGTAATTATTTTTTTCATTATTTCACCTCTTTCCGAAGACAATTATACCAATTATTCAAATTAAACCCAAGTGTATTTTTGGTAAATTGGAATAAAATATATTCCCTGATTTTTGACACATCAAAAGAGAACGTTTCATTAACTCTTCTTTTTTAGTACCTTCATATGTTAAACCTAAATATGCAGTCTGTATGTCTGTTAATCTTCCATTCTTCTCTTTTAATTGATTCAATAGTTTTCTCGCTTCAATCCTCTTACCTTGTTTAATCCTTAAATATGCTAGTTCACCTGAATGAACAACATCTAAGCTACTAATTTCTTTATCATGATGAATCTTTAGAAATGATAATGTATGTTGCACCATTTTTCTTTTTCTCTCAATTCCATTTATCTTACTATCCCCTATCACTTCAAGAGTCTTTTCCAAATAATATTTTGCCTTCTCATATTCATCCGCTGAAAAAATATACGATTCACCTATCTTTAAATATGCATTTACTTTTGGAAAAGAAAAAAAGTTATCCCATTCAAGATCATCTAATAGTTCCATGCTAACATTCCTTGCTTCAATGACTTCACCACCCTGCAATGAAGTAACGGCAATGGCTTCTTTATATCGTAATTTATAACATTCTCGAATGTACCTATTACTTATTTTATTTATTTTTATTTCAAGAGATTTTAATCGCTCATTTAAAGAAGTAAAATTACCCGATTGATATTGCGCCTGACATAATAAAATTTCAATTAATACTTCCATCTCTGAGGTTCTTATTGATTTACTTTCGAGGCTTAATGCCTTATGGTACTGTGTAGCATCGATTTCACCTATATATCGTCTATATATAATTCGATACACATTAGCAAATTCTCTATTTTCTGCTACCTTTGATTGTGATTCACTATTTATAATATTAATTAATAGATTAAACTTTCCCCTTAAAGCTAAATCCTCCATTGCCTCACGTAAGTTTTCTGATTTTGGTTTCGTTATATATATATAATCTGTTAATAAATTTTCTTGAACCTGTATGCCTTTGTTTAATAGGATGACTGTCTTAGAAAGGAAGCCAAAACTCATGTCTGTGTTACCTTTAAAAACTTTTGTAACAGTACTTGGCTTAACTCCCCAATAATTTGCTAGTTTATTTTTCCTTATTCCAGCTGCACATAACTCTTTTTCAATTTGATTTAGAGCTTTCCACATGTTTTGTCCCCCTTATTGGAACAAGACACACTTCCCTATCATGAAAACGCACCTTAAATGATGAATTACATCTAAAAGTTGTGTTATACTAGCCATATATGTTACGCATAGTCGTAACTGAAAGGCTCATGGCAAATGTTTTCCCTACTACAATTAGGGCAAACGGTGTAAAAGTGTTCCCAGCACAATTACACACGCTATGGGTCTTTTTCGTTCCGTCAAATTATATTATTAAGAATATTCTATCACAAATAACCCAAACATCTATTCTCTTATATTCTGAAAATACTTGAGAAAGTTTAAGATATTAAGATATACCTAGTTTCTTAGACATCCGAATAAATTATGCAATATTGCATGTGATAACTGGTAGCTATTTCTGTTCAAATAAGTGTACGTACACGTTGATTTAACAATGCAATTAGAGACGCAAAATTAACAAAATTCTATCAAGAATTTGTTAGAATTTCATATTACAACTACTAACAGGAACCTAAATATTATAATCTTTTTAACATTTCTATTTTCAACGTTATGTTATTGGTAAAACTATGATAACTTAATGGCAAAAAGCCACTCATTTGAGTGGCTTTTTTATTGGCTAAAAATGAAATATGTACACTTAAGTAAATCGTTATTTACATAAAATTTAAGCAATTGGATGTTCGCAACATCCCCACGATATTATTTTATTGCATAATGTATGCCATTCATCTTTTAAAAAGTCGGGTAAATTATCAATTAAATTTTTCTTTTTAAGAATATCGTATTCCATTTTTTGTATAATATCATCTAAAGAATCTATTTTTTGTGCAACTAATTTTTTTTGCTCTAATTTTATTTCTAGGCCGTCTTCGAAAACATCTTTAATAAAGTCCTCAAGCTTACCGCCAATTCCAGGCATTAATACTTCTTTATTGTTTTTTTGATCTATTTCTTCCAATGAACAACCGATTAAATTCACTACTTCAAATAACTCACGAAAATATTTTTTATAATGTTCATCTTTTACTGATTTCACCTTTATCCCATCTTTTATATCAATATACTTTAATTTGGTCTGATGTTCTTGTGAATTTTCTATTTTCTCTAACTCTATCAAAATATCTTTAGAACTATTATTACAACACATTAAATACATAGATGGAGGTATTAAATTTTCTTTTTCCCTTACATTTAACTCATATAAATCTATAATGGAGGTTTTTTCATGCCTTTTATATACCTTTTCTAACTGAACTATCGTTTCCCCTCTCTTAGCTTTAGGATGATTCATATCATTATCAGCAATAGCTAATACTATAGACCCCTTGTTAATTTCACCTTCGTATACAGCGTACGATCTTACACCTCCGCCAGATAATAAATTCAGGTTTATATTTACATTTATTTCCGACTTATTCTCTTCTATATATTTATGAGCAAGCTTCTCATAGAATTGACAATCGCTATAATCCTCCGAAAGTAGAACAGTCGGCCATAATCTACTTAATTGTACGAATTTATTTAAAGGCACTTCATATATCATCTTATTATGTTGATTTTCATTTTTATTGAATTCAAACTCATTACTCTTAACAAGTATATAACTACAACAAAAATCTTCATAAGCTGGGAGGAACGTAAATCTTTCAAATAACTTATGATATATACGTTGTGGATTGTGATCTAATAAATCTAATTTCGCCAAAACTTCCAACGTCTCAAAGGAAGCAGAAATAACATGATAACCTTGTTGAAATGCCGTTGCAATATTATTTAAAGCTCTGACTTCTAAACTATCCCTATTCAAATTGTTCTTATTACTTTTTATAAACTCAGTTACTGTATCATCAATTTTTATAAGCATTACAGATCCTCCGGACTGAAAAAACCAATAGGCCAGCTAAGTAAACGTCCTCTTTCATCATAACCAGTACTAGTTAATTTTGTTTGATAGGTATCTACCTTATTAAAAATAAGAACATTAATTAAATCATGGTGCAAGTTATACTTCTTTTTAGCAATCAGGTATCCTATTCTGTTTAAAATCGTTTCACTATGAGTCTCAAGAATAATTTTTATATTTATACGCATTTCCTGTGCCATTGTAATTATCTGTATAAAAGTATCCATTAATTTAGCTTGTAAAGCAGGATGCAAATGTAATTCTGGCTGTTCAATAACAATAGTATGCATAGAATCCTCGAACTTTTTAAGTAACATTTTTAAAGTCATTCTCTTTATACCTTGGTAACTATCCTTTACATTAACAACTTGCCACATTACAAGTATTATCGGTAATAATTGAGAATACCCAAAACCCGTATCCGCCAAATTTATCTCTTCCGAATCACTATCATACTTTAACTTTAATGAAGTATGTCCACCTTCTAAGGTCGTAATAATTTCAAAGTTAAAATTCTTTTTAGTCCATGAGATGAAACTTTCTTTATCCCTCTCGTTCATATTATGTATCATCATTGGGATATTTGTGCCTTGAGGATCAATTTCATCTACTGATAGGCCCTGAATCCTATAGTACCTTTCAGCACTTGCTCTAAGTGGTGCAATATAATTTGTATTCGAAAAATTTATTTCGAAATATTTATTACACATTTCAAGTAACTCATTTACATACTTTCCTAATAAATTATTCTTTATTTCTTCAAACAATGCGTCTTCCTTACTTATTTTTTTTAATTTACCCGCAAGTGTTTTCGCTTTCGGTTTTAGCTTACTAAAAGAACTATATATATCTTCAGAACTTCCTAAAACCAATTCATTTATTAACTCCCTTATGGTTTCATTCCCTGTGTTACCAGAAGCTAATTTTTTAAAATTTTTCATTAACCGATTAGAAAAATAATCATTTAAATAAAGAATACTGTTAAACTCTTCATTCTCTTCACTTTTTCTATAGAAAATATTTGGTAATATATTAGTAGATTCCCTCAAATAAAGTGCAAGGTAAGATGTATCACTATAATCTATATTATTGATAATTAGTTTAGCAATCTCCCCTCTACTTTTAAATTTCAAATGTATTGTATGATCCTCAAAACCTATGTTTATACTTTTTATAAATTCTTCTGCGCATTCAATATCTACATTAAAAGAAAATTTTTCTTCATTAAATTCTTTAGCTCTCGTTCTATAAAACGTTGGCTCTGAATAATATCTCCCCACTGCATATTTCATATATAATTTAGGAATTTTAAACTCAAATTCAAAACCTATAGTTTCGCCCTTATTTTTGAAATTAAGACTCTCTTGAAAACTTCCAAAATCTACATATCTACTGCTATACCATAATATTGGTTCATTGGTTCTTGTTTCCAAAGTTTGTTTCATTAATGGGAAAAATCTTAAAAAGGTACTTTTACCAGAACTATTTTTACCCACTAATAATGTCAATGGTTTTATATCTACTTTACCTGTATCTAATAAAGTCCTTAAATTTTTCACTCTAATTTTATCCAAATTAAGTCCCTCCTTAAAAATCAACACTTATTAATATTATAGTATAAAAATAAGAAATGTTTTACAAAAAATACATTATTATCTCAAATTCTAGTTTTAAACAAATTGTATAAATTCACCCAAAACCATATCCTATAACTGAATTTATTTTTATATGGTAAAATATATCCATCGCTGATATGTCCAAACATGTAATTTTCATAGCAGCAAAATTACAACTAGACTTATACAACATGATTCAAAACAAATGAAGGAGTGTTTTAAGTGAAAGGACATATTCGAAAAAGAGGAAATAAGTACTGTATCGTTATTGATATCGGACCTGATCCAGAGACAGGAAAAAGAAGACAGAAGTGGTTTTCTGGGTATAAGACAAAAAAAGAAGCACAGGCTGATGTGGCAAAGAAAATTACAGAGTTGAATGAAGGAACTTTTATAGAGCCATCTAAAGTTACACTAAAAGATTACCTAAATCATTGGCTAGAAATTAAAAGTATGAGCATAGAAAAGAGTACCTTTGCTGGCTATAGGGCATTTATCAACCAACATGTTATACCTAGTATAGGAATGGTCGCGCTCCATAAATTAAATGTTATGCACATTCAAAAATGTTATAAGACTGCGATAGATAAAGGGATTGCAAACAATTCTATTCTGCTTATGCATAGAATTTTAAAAAGCGCTTTAAACCTAGCTGTAAAACAAAATATTATTTCTCGAAATCCAGCAGATTTTGCTGAGATACCTAAAAAAGAAAAAACCCCTATCCAGACTTGGACAGAGGAAGAAGTAAAAAAATTTTTAGCTCATTCACAAGAATCACGATATCACATTGGGTATCTACTTGCAATAACTACAGGTATGCGTCTGGGTGAAGTTCTAGGTTTACGATGGCGGGACATTGATTTTGAAAAACATACCGTTACAATAAACCAAACATCTGGTCATGACAATAAAATCAAAAAAACTGCAAAAACAAATTCGTCAAAACGCACAATTCCTGTACCTAATGAAACAATAGCAGCCTTAAAAAAACATAAGATTTTAATTAATAAAGAGAAATTAAGGTTTGGTTCTGCTTATCTAGATCAAGATTTAATAAATTGTAATGAGTTTGGAAGAATCATAAAAAGAGCACATTTCAGAAAAAGTTTCATTAGGGCGACACACAAAGTAGGTATAAAAGAAATTAAATTCCATGATTTAAGGCATACACACGCAACTATACTATTAAAACAAGGAGTTAACCCTAAAATCATCAGTGAGAGATTAGGTCATACAGATATTTCAATGACATTAAGTGTCTATTCTCATGTTTTACCGAATATGCAGGAAGAAGCAGTTAAAAACTTCAGTAAAAGTATCTTTGGATAACCTATGTTTGCAAAATGTTTGCATTTTATCAAAAAAAGTCAAACAAACGTTATCATATCAAGGTTTGTTTGACCTATCATCTTATATTCTTGATAAAATCTCCGAATCCCTATTGAAATATTTAATAATGGAGCGTTCTCACCACCACGGGTTATGCATTCGAATCGATATACATAGGAGAAAAAATCTTGTGTTTTTTCATCTTTTATTGGCCCTGACATCGCCTCACAAATATTTTGTGATCTAAGAGGAGAAAAATAGATTTCTTCTGCATTTGTATTTTCTAAATATATAGGACGCTCACAAAAAATATGTGAGATTAAAGCGGGCACCCACTTAGAATACGTTTCATTATCATGTAGTACTGGCAAATTAGAAATCAAATCGGATTGCCATTCATATTTTGGTGGCTCTACTAATTTATTTGGTTTCCAATCATGAATAATCTCATACCAACTTTGAAAAATATAATTGAGCTGCTCTTGTTTAATAGGTTCTTTTGATACAATCCATGGTGTATTTTCATTTAATACGTACGGATTATGCTGAATAAACAATATATCAGAAAACATATCATACAGTCTTTCATTCAAACGTTTCAACTTACTCGTTAATAAAAACGTCTTATAATGTATCTCTACGATGTCCAGCCATTCAATAGGAAAGTATATAAATGATACCTTTTCATTTAAAAGAGGTTCTACTATATTTTCAAATGTTAACAACCTTAATTTTTTCATAAAATGATTCTTTCCTTTCTTCAGTTGTCTTGATTATCAAAAAGCTAGAACAAAAGTTACTTAATCTAATCCATTTAAACAAAGTATTTAAAAGAAAAGTAAAAACTATCTACATAAAACATTATCAAACCGACTCTTTTAAAAATTAAAAGTAATTATTATCTACAACACCTCTTAGTATTCGTAATTTAATACATTTAAATTATATAATATATATAATATATTGTACTTATCATTTACAATAACTTTACAGAAAAACCAAAAAAGAACACCTTAAATCGGTGCTCTTTTTACAAATATCAAGCGTTATGTAGTTGAACATATAGATAACATGAACCCTCCAAATGAAATTACTCCTAGTAAACCTACTATAAATCCTGTTAAACAAATACAATCAGCAAGACAAATAGAAGACTGCGATAATGGAACGAATGACCTACTTGTACTCGACCCATATTGTTTTATTTTTTCATAATTCATATCTAACATTAAATGTAGACATGTTACACCATCCTCAATAGTATGTAGAGATTCTTTTTCTAATCGCTCCAATAATTTACTATCAAAAGAAACTGATAGAGGATACTGCTTATCTAATTTTATATTTTGATAAATTAGTTGCAAACGAGATAATATATTATTTTTCTTCTTTTCAGATGTTACTGTACATTTCATATTATTAAATTCATTTAATAACAGTGTCAATTCATCTCTTTTTCCGTATAAATCTTTAGCTATTTTTCTCTTTACTTTATACGAATGGAAAATAGATTTTAGTTCAACCATATTCATACACTTCCTAATTACATATTATTTACCCAATTATTTTATAGATAAACAGTACTTTTTAATCTTATTTAAAATACACTCAAGCAACTTATTTTACTATCGATTAACATTACATTAACCTTACACGGTTGTAATAAAATCATTAGCTAGAAGGAAGCAATGCCCAAACTAGACAGATATTTAATGATAAAACCATAAGAAAAAAACAATGATTAGATTTTAAATCTAGTCATTGCTTTATCCATCACATCTTGATTACACCTATATATCTTATTGTTACTCTTTCACTTGAATGATTGAATATATCCATTAATAATGACTATATTCTTTGTCGGCACGTACATATATAAAACTAATGTTTTTTAATTGATAAGGTGAAACTTTAATTAGCCCTCATCCATCGGGCTTTTATGGGCAGCCGGCCACCTAACTTCTCTTTGCTCTCGCTGAATTTTTTTAGGGTCTTACTGCCCGGCAAATAGCAGGATAAATGCAATCAATATTCATACGTTATAATAGTACCAGTAGTATCAGTAGTACCACTAAAACCATCAAAACAGTTAGAGCAACCGCCACAACCTCCGCAACCAAAACAACCGAAGCAACCAATACAACGGAATCCACCACAACGGAATCCGCCACAACGACCTCCGCCACAACCGCCACAACGACCACAACCCCCACAGCGACGAGCAGCATCTTCAATATAGTAATATGGATATTGATTTTGCTGGTCCCAATAGACAATATTTCCAGATCGGTAATCATTAAGGCTTAACGCTTGTATTTCTTGTTGAAACTGATTCATTTTCATAACCTCCGTTTATAAAATACAACCTCATTGATGCTTCCCTATATTTCTGTTCGTTACATCTAAGTAGAGATAGCGCTATAAACTAAGTTCAATACGTACACCAACAAAGTATGACTTATCACTAGATGATGCACCTTGTTCATATACCTATTTTTACTATGGGCTCATTTTTATAAATAGAAATTATAAAATATAAATTCTAGCGTCATATCTTCATACTTACTAAGCTCAATTAATTTCTCAATAATCACGCGGACAAATCCTATATATTTCCATATATCACTTAGATTTTCTTGTACTGTAAATGCCTTTGCTATAACACCTCTAAGTAACCGGTTTCTATGACGGTTAAGAAATTCCTATAAAGAAAAAAGCCCTAATTAGGGCTTTTTATTCTATTTCTCCAGCAAAGCTCTCTATGAAATTTCTAATTGAAAAAAGACACACTTAGATTGATGCGTCTTTTTGTGATGCCTCTTTTGTGAAATCATATAATGCAATTGCGCCTAAAAGAACAAGTATACCTTGAGGAACATCTAGTAAAATAGTTTTCCAAATTTCTGGAATTACCCATTTAATATCTGCTGCTGTTTCAAGATATGTTTGGAAATAGCTGATTGTAAAATTAATTATCCCTAAAAATACAAACAACGATAAACCAAATCGAATTAATTTCTTATTTGTAAACATATAACACCTCTCAAAATTCATTAGATATTCCTGCTTTTGCTTCTTTATATTTCCATATCTCTATATTTGATTTTAACACACAAAGAACTCAAAAAAATACAATATGCAAATTTGCATATTGTATGAACAGCACTTCATGTTAACTTAGAAATTCCTGCAAAGAAAAAACAACTCCGTTACAGCTAACAGCTCGGGTTTCTTTTCTTATTTAACTTCATACCACCAACATTTACGTTCTTTAATTGTAAAATAAATGTGACAGAAGTTTATCCAGTTAATGCGTAGACAATTAAATGAGCTAAATTATCGATATTCTATTTCACCATATCCGTAGCACTAATGACTTTACGCAAATTTGACAAGAAAAAATATAGAGATAGGTATGGATCATACCTATCTCTAACATTACTTCTATTCTTTATCCAATTACGTCTTTTACGTCTGTATCCACTGGCCACTTTTCTAATGTATAAGCCATTTCCCAAAATGAATATTCATATTGACTGCTAATAATAAAATGCTGTTTCATACGCTTGCGGTCTGCCTCTGTTACTTTTTCAGCAATAGTATCTAACCGTGTAATTTGTTCTTCAACTAGCGTACGGAACCAATCAGATCCATAAGCAGAAATCCATTCGTTATAAATTGGCTCTTCCGGCTGACATTCTTTTAAACGTTCCCCAATTTCGTAATACAACCAATAGCAAGGTAAAATTGCTGCAATGATATCTCCTAAATGCCCTTCATACGCAGCACGATACATATGTGAAGTATACGCATATGCAGTTGGCGCAGGAATAAAATTATCTTTTTCTTCTTTTGTTATCCCTAGCTTTTTAGCAAAATTCTCATGTAAAGATAACTCGGCCTCATATGTATTTTGAGCATGATGTGCCATACGAGCTGTCGTCTCTAATTCAAGAGCTTTTGCAGCTCCTAAAGTTTGTACTCTAGCAAAATGAATCAAATAATATGAATCTTGAAGCACATAATAGCGAAAACTAGCTAAATCTAACGTTCCTTCACCAAGTTTTTTTACAAAAGGATGGTTAAAACTCGCTTCCCAAATTGAATCTACTTCTTTACGTAATGATTGTGAAAAAGTCATTTAAATCCCTCCAATAATGTATAAAATATAAGTATTTATCCACAATTATTAAAGCTGTAAAATAAAAAAACTTTCTTTACAGGCGTAAAGAAAGTGAAATTGACAGTATTTATTTACTCATTAAATAGCAACGTCTTTCCCACTTCCCTACGCTGGCATTAACCAGATCAGGTACTAAGAGTCTCAAAATCACATTTGATCTCAGCCTATAAAAGGCCCCCCTAGTGGATAAATATTTTGTTTTTATAATGTATTCATCATAGCATACTTCGTGAAACTGTCAAAAGAATTAGTTATATAATCCCCTTAAAACCCTTCTTCTTTTCTAACTTTTAATGATGTTTCAATAATCATATCTAATAGTTTGCTATAACTAATTCCCGCTGCTTCTGCACTTTTTGGCAATAAACTTGATTGTGTCATCCCTGGTAATGTATTAATTTCCATTACATATGGAATTCCATCCTTCACCATCATATCAACTCTTGCATAAACACTACATTTTAATGCTTTATAACAAGCCAGTGACGCTTTATTTACACATTCATTAATTTCCGCTGGAAGTTCGATAACTTCCTCAACTGTACTAGTATCATCATATTTTGCATTGTAGTCAAAGAACTCGGCTGCATGTCGAATTGAAACTATAGGTAACTGTTTTCCATCCAGAATGGAACATGTAATTTCATCACCTTTTATATACTTCTCAATTACTACTTCAGAATCCCATTCAAATACAGTTTCTAGCATTGAGATCAATTCATTTTTATTGTAAACGATTTTCACCCCGACACTCGATCCGCCAGAGTTTGGTTTTACCACTAATGGAAATCCTAACTTATCTAACTCATCAAGCTTTAGATCCTCCATTTTTGTAAGTTCAATCCAATCTGGTGTTTCTACACCTTCATAACGTAAAATCTTTTTCGAAATATTCTTATCCATACATATACTACTAGATAACATATTACTTCCGCTATAAGGAATCCCTAAACTCTCCAGTGTTCCTTGAACTGTCCCATCTTCTCCATATTTCCCGTGTAATGCGAGCAACGCAAAGTCAATGTCTTTCGCTTTTTCAATTAAATCCATTTTTTCATTTAATGTAATTGGGACTATTTCATACTTATTTTTATCTAAATGAGCAATCATTTCATTCCCTGTCATAATTGAAACTTGTTTTTCAGACGATACCCCGCCCATAATAACACCGATTTTCATTTTCTCAACTCCAAATTTCATTTTTTAATGTATCACCAATTATTTTAATTCCCCGAACTATTTCTTCTTCTTTCAAGCGCGAAAACCCTAATCGGAAAGTGTTCGCCCCTTCTCCATCAGAGTAAAAAACATCTCCAGGTGAAAACGTAACGCCTTTCTCATAACACTTTTGTAAAAGTGTGCGGGCATTCATATGCTCTTCTAGCTCTATAAATAAATGAAGTCCACCATCTCCAGTCATTCTTTTGAAAGGAATGAACTGATTACACGCGCCGACAGCTAACTCATATTTTTTCTTATAAACCGATCTTGCCTTTTTTAAATATTTCTCAAAATATCCCTCATGTAAATATTGAAATAGAACCGCTTGATCTAACGTAGATGTGTGGATTGTTCTTGCTCTTTTTACGCTTTCTAAATAATGAATCAGCTCTTTATCTGCAATAATCCAACCTACACGTAAACCAGGGAAAAGTACCTTTGAAAAGCTACTAATATAAATCACATTATTGCCAGCTCCAGCAAAAGTTAATAAGGGAGCTAAATGTGAACCTGAATAACGTAATTCTTCATTAAATCCGTCCTCTATAATAGGAACCTTATATTTCGAGAATAACCTCATCAATTCCGTTCTTTTCTCTGAACTCGTAACAATACCGGTTGGATTATGATAAGAAGGAATTAAATAAGCAAAATCAAAATCTTTTTCACGTAAGCTTTTTTCAACTTCATTCGTATCAATACCATCCTCATTCATATCAATCCCATGAACTTCAAGTCCATGTAAACGGAACAGCTTTAGTGCAGCGTGGTGAGTTGGATTCTCACAAATGACACGACCGGATTTTTTTGATAAAGAAGAAAGTACAATATCCAATCCTTCTGTAAATCCATTTGTAATTAGAATATCTTTATTCGAAATGTCTACACCTTTCATTTCCATGTAATGAAGTAAATAATTCATTAACGGTTTATATCCCTTTGCATATCCGTAGTTCAATACGATGTCCCCTTCAATGGACATACGAGTAAGAAAAGCTCTTTTGAAGTTTTCAACATCAAATAGCTTCTCATCCGGGGCTATACTATTAAAAACAATCATTCCCTTTTCCCAACGAACACCATGTTTCATTAAATCTAATTCATCCGCTAATGCGGTCACTGTATTAAGTTTATTTTTCCAATCTATTTCAACAGACGAAGTGTTAGATATATCTACCTTCGCAACAAAGTTCCCTTTTCCTTTAACTGCATAAATGAGTCCTTCTTGCTCTAAATCTGCATAAGCAGCAAGTACAGTGTTTCTACTCACACTTAGTAATTCACTTAGTTCCCTTGTTGATGGGATTTTTTGATTCCCGAGCAAGTGCCCTTTCATAATCATCTTCTTCAAATAATCTTTCAATTGAATATAAACGGGACGATCTTTAACAACTTTAAAATCCTTAAACAATTCCTTACCCCCTGCAATCATTTTTGCATATTTATTTCATTCACAAAAGGTCCACGACATATGTATTTTTTATAAAGGGCGGTACGGTCTTACAAGTCTTTTCGATATAAGTTAATTACATCTTTTAAAGCTGCAGCTGCAGCGCCTCGTGGATTAGAAGCCCCACCAATTGTAGTAACTTGTCCCATCGTATCTGTAAAGAACGTAATTCCTTTTTCGGTCCCATTTACTTTTGCTAACGGATGATCTTTTTCTATTTCGCACGGTTCAACATTTAAATTCACATTGCCACCCTCATCCTTATATATTGATGCTATTAATTTAATAATTTTATGTTGTTCCTTAGCATTTTGTATTTGCTGTTTTGTAACGTGCTCGATTCCTTTTATATGTATATCAGTAAGTGTTTTCTCTGTTTCCATTAAGCTGTTTGTCAAAAGTAACAATTTACACGCACTATCTGAACCACTTATATCTAATATAGGGTTTGTCTCAGCAATTCCTTTATTTTGCGCTTCTTTCAGTGCTTCTTCAAATGTCATATCTTCCTCATACATTTTCGTAAGAATATAATTAGTTGTTCCATTTAATATTCCTTCTATTTTTTCAATACTGCAACCGGCTAAACTAAATTGTCCGATATCTAGCGTCGGTAGTGCAGCGGCTGTTGCACCGCTATATCGAATTCGTACATTTACGCCTCTTGCTGCTTCATTTATTTCTCTCCAGTTTGTAACGAGTGCACCTTTTGAAATTGCTACTATATCCATCTGTTTCTCAATCGCTTGTTTCATATATTGTTTCCCTGGATTTCCATCTTTAAGATTTGTAACTGTTGATTCTACCAATACAGTACCACTTATGCTAGTTGTTGCACGTTCCTTCGGATGATACTCTAAATATTTTTCAATTGCAGCGGTACCGCCACCATACATCAATAAATGATGAAGAGATAAGCCGTCTTCATTATGTATTGCAATATTTCTTCCTAATACGCCACTTACAACTAATTGAATCCCATATGTTTCATATATATATGAATACTTTTCATTTAATAATTTTATAAACTCTCTGCCTACTGTTCCGTATCCTGATAATACAACTTGAATTTTCATAATATCCCCCCATATTTTTCTACCAAACCCCTCTTTCAATATAATATAAAGCGCTCTCGAATTCCATCGAGAGCGCTTTATTATTACTTATTTCGGTAAACGTGATAGCTTTTCAGCAATTGTTCTATAAAACTCTTGAATGCTAGAAAAACCTAACGAGTCTGAAACACTTAATCCTACCATGTCGAGATGATCCCAATTCGCTTTCGTTTCGATATGATTCCATTTTCCAACCTGTAATGACTCATGATTATTTACAGCAACATTAGAAATTGGTGCAATCATAGAATTTGTATTTACTACACCATCATTTTGCCACCAAGAAGTATCAACTAACGGACGGTTTTCTTCATATCTCGCATAAGAACCTAAGAAAAATGCATTCCCCATCAACACTTTATTCATCGTTATATGAGGCAAATGTAAACCTGTAATAGGTGCTGCTTGTGATGCATGTCCACTATAAGATAAGTAATAAACATCCGGTTGCGTCTTTACCCAATTATTTAACTCCTTTGCACCATCTGTACTTAAATCCCATTGACTTATATCTTTTGTATTTTTCCAAAGTGAACTATTTAGAATACGATTACTATATTGGAAAAAGGACTCTCCAGCAATCTTCTTTATACCCCATTGATCCAATTTAAAATCATATAAAGATAAATTATTGTTTCCTCCAAAGCTCGCAGCTGTAATGAGTAAATCTTTAACGAACGGCAGCAGAAGACTACCATCCGCAAGTGTTGTACCGTTGTGAGGGGTTGCTAATGTTGTAACACTATGAACATATGATTTTCCACCTTCAAATAGTGGTGATATTTTGGTGTCTGGGTGATTTTTCGCATAATTCTTTTCTTCAAAACTACCTTCTTTTAATAGCTGTACTAATGTTCTAATCGTTTGTCCACCCATGCTATGCCCAACTAAATGAACTTTATTTATTTCACTCCAATTCGGCGTAAAACCACTATAAGTTCTGCCAAAACGATTATGTCCATGTTTCTCAGCATGCGAGGCACCATAGTCTACTGTGCCACCGCTAATTTGCGCATACAATTCACATGCACGATCCCAGTTACTAGAAACAGGTCCAACAGCTGCGGTATGTACCGTATAACCATTTCGTTTCAAATCTTCCTGTATATCATGAACACCACCCCAATACTTTACGCCAAGCATTTCTTCTCTACCCCATCCAGCAAATCCATTCACCAATATGATAGGATAATTATTTGGTTGCCTCTCTTCAGCATATGATATTTTCGCTGCGAATGAACATAAGGTCACTAATGCGAAAAAACATATTTTTAAAAATAACTTCCCCATACTTTCTCCCCCTAATAAAACGTTTACATTTTTCTTCTAAAAATTAACAGAATGTTTTAACAACTTAAACATAATGTAAAGTATTTTATATACGTTGTATATATAGAAAACATATACAATTGTTGATAAATATTAATTCAAGTGAACATTTACTTTTTACAATACAACTTGTAAATCTGTTTATTTGAATTTATAATTAGATATAGTTTCCTCATGTTAAAAAGATTTAAAAACCATAAGAAAACTAATCTCATTGCTTGAAAAGGAGGAAAAAGCATGCAAATCGGATCAAATATTCATACATTATCTCAACCTACTAAAATAACTCCATCTACTCTTGAGCATAATACTATCTCTTCTACTAAACTGGAAAGTAAGAAAGTAAATGATCCTATCAAGTTTGATATTCGTTCATCTGAAAAAGAAATGAAACAGCCTGAGCATAAATTTAATGAATTAGATTTATGGAAGATGTTAAAGGATAAAGGTGTTCCTTTATGGATCATCCTTGAAATGCTACAAAAGGCTCGTAAAGAAAAAGAAGCCCAAAATAATTCAGTTCAAAATTCAAATGCGATTGAGGAAACAAACGAGACTCGATTAAATGAAGTAATGTAAAGCATAATATTTGATTGGTCTACAAACTAAAAAGAGTTCGGGGGTGATAAAGTTTCTATCAACCTCGAACTCTTTTTTTATGATTTTTCTCCAATCGTTACAAACTGGAAAGATACTTTTCCTTCCAAACCTTTAATTAGTTTTTTTACTTTAACATTTTCATTAACCAATGTATTATCTGTCGACATTTTAGGTTTTTCGTCACCTAGAGATTTTTTCAAATGAAGAAGATGCATTTTCATTTCATTTGCCTTTATTTCTTTATACACACTATTTTTTGCTACAATCATATACCATTCCGTTGAATATTTACGATTGTTACCTATCCAAGCATCACTATCGTATGTAACAGGAATCTCTTCCCCTCCTATTTTAATACTTTTCATAGTCTTATCGTCTTCACTTGTAAATAATAGTGACCCTTCTTTTGGGAATTTCGGTAACGTATCTATAATATAATTGGAGCCATTATCTTGTTTTCGAAAAAGTTTTTCTTTAATCAATGCTTGTGCTGTAGATTCATTTAAAATTAAGACATTTCCATTTCCAACTTCCCCTTTTTTCACAGAAAACACTTCATTTTCTTCCGTAATTTCCTGATAACGATTAATAATTGGTGAAATATTATTTTCATCTCCAATAATTAATACACCGTTTGCAGGAAATGAGTTGTCCTTTTTAGAACATGCACTAAAGCTTATTAAAAGTATTATAGTTAACATAAAAATAGTTAATATTCTTTTCATCACGATTCCTTTCATCATACAGTTCATTTTTCCACATACTTTAGTGTAGTCTTACAAGCTAATAAATTCTATTGCTCCATAACCTTATAAAGCTTTTGCAGGTAACGCCAACGGGTTATAAAGAAATATAAAACTTGTATACATATAAATGAAATTAAAATAACGATAGAGCTATTTATGATAGAAAAATCGACTAATTGCTGTAATGCTATATAAGCAACTACAGTATGAATCACTGCAACGAAAATTGGTAAAAAGAACATTAATAATAACTGCCTCGTTACAACTTTTTTCAACTCACCTTTACTTAATCCCATTTTCGAAATCATTTTATATTGCTGTTGGTCGCGATCCAAATCTGTATATAATCGGAAATAAATAAAACTAGCGGCGAATGTAAAGAAGACGATTCCAACTAAAATACTTACCATAAGTAATAAACCATTCTTTTGCTTTGCTTCCAACAAGTTTAATGTTAAAGCTTCAAAGTAGAAATCTCTGTCCCTAAGATTTTTATCGAATATACTCTTTAATTGATTTGAAATCTCTTTCGTTTTTATCCAATCATCTACAACAAATCCATAAGTACGATATGGAATTTCTTTATTAACTGGGTCACTAGTAAGAGGTATTCCATCATATACCTGATCTTGAACAGCGATATAAATAGTTCTAGAATCATGTGGTAAAACTAAATTTTCTACAGCTTTTTTCACATGAAATGTCTTTGTCCAATCACCTTGAATGACTTCTATATTCTTTTTATACTCGCCATTTTTAAATTCTTGTTTTTGTGATACGACTCCAGGAATTAATAAAATTTCATCTTCTTTTTCAATTGTTTCTTGTTGATAGCCTAGTGCTTTAGCAAGATCGTTGTATTCACTTAACTTCATTACATTTACGCCATTTTCTGTGTATATATATGAAGATGAAGCCATTCGATACGGAATATTAGCATCAGAAAGGTGTTTTTTTATAATAGAAAGATTTTTATTCAATACTTTGTCATTTTCAAAACTTCCATACAAAAATGTATACGGATTTGTCATCCTTACCAAATCCCTATTTCCAATTGCGGCTGTTGTACCAATTGCTGTAAATGCAACTGCTGAAACTATAGATACTATAAAAAACATCGTTGCATTATCTTTCATACGGTAAATTAATTCAGAAAATGTTAATATATTTGTTCTCTTTAAAAAGAAAGATTCTCTCCTTTTAGCAAGGTGCAGTATATACACGCTACACTGTGTATATAAAAAGTACGTTCCTATAATTACTAGAAGCACACCTATTCCAAGCGTAATAAAATTGGTACTTGGTATGAAGCGAAATACTGAAAAATATCCATACCCTATACTAATTAAAGAAAGTATCGATAATAAAACTGAAGATTTCGGTTCAGGTTTTGGCTTTTCCTCTGCTCGAATAAGTTCCACAAGTTCCGTTACTTTTATCATTTTAAATGTAAATAATGAAACAATTAAAAACAAGAAAAGAAATGTAATAACTGTTAATAATACAGCCCGCACTGGTATATAAAAAGGTAAACCATTATTAATCATTAATACACTTGCACTTATCAATAAGACTAGTTTAGAAAATATGAGTCCAATGAAAATCCCTATACAAATTGAACCAAGTCCAATCAACATATTTTCAATTAATAATAATTTCTTAAGCTGTCTCATTGACATACCTTGCATCATTAAAATACCAAATTCTTTCTTACGCGTCTTTAAAAACGAACTAACTGAATATAGAATGAAGAAAAATGAAAATACAAAAATCAATCCTTGCGAAACTGAAAATCCCAATGTACCAAATGCACTTATTGTTGCACTTGTCGATTTCAACTCACCTTGTAAATCAGGATGAAATAATAAAAGAGCATACGTAAAGAAAATCATAATAGAAAATGCACTACTTAAAAAATGGCCAGCATATGTACGCTTATTGCGAAAAATATTATTAAATGCGAACTGACGAAAAGTCATGCCTTTTCCCTCCTAACAAAGAAAGGACATCCATAATCTTTTGATAAAAAGTTTGCCTACTTTCACCACAATAAATTTCGTTATATAGTTGACCATCTTTAATAAAGATTACTCGGCTGCAAAAGCTCGCTGCATACGGATCATGTGTAACTAACATCATCGTTGCTTTTTCTTCTTTATTTAGAGTATCAAGCATCTCCATTACATCATTTGAAGATTTAGAGTCTAAATTCCCTGTTGGTTCATCTGCAAGTAACAATTGCGGCTTATGAACGATCGCACGAGCAATTGCTGTTCTTTGAGCTTGTCCCCCTGATATTTCAAACGTTCTTTTACTCAATATATCTGTAATGTTTAATTTCTGTGCAATCTCTTCCACTCGTTTGTTCATATCTTGCACAGAAACACCATCTAAAGTCATCGGCAATACGATGTTTTCTTTTACAGTAAGTGTGCTAAGAAGATTAAATGATTGGAAAACAAATCCTAATTGTTTTCTGCGGAATAACGCTAATTCTTCTGATGATAATTGGAAAGGATTTGTACCATTAATAAATATTTCTCCCGATGATGGAGAATCAATAGTAGATACCATATTTAATAACGTTGTTTTCCCACTACCTGACGGGCCCATAATTCCTACAAATTCACCTTCTTGAATTGATAAATCAATATCTACTAATGCTTTAAAAGGTACTTTCCCTCTATATACTTTACTAATACTATTTGCCTGCAAAATTTCCATTTATATTCTCCCTTCATTTCCACCGCTCACTATAGAGTGTAAATGAATTGTCTTACAGCTCATATTGATTCATCTTTCATTTATCTTACACGCTTGTAAGATTTCTAAAAAAACTGATAATAAACCTATTTTCAATCTATAAACAAAGCATATCTATCTTATAATATTTGCATATTGGTTTGAATTACAATGCTATTTTCTAATCTTAATTTTATTAATATGAAAAGACCGATTTTTATCGGTCTTTTTACTTTCAAATATTATATTTTAACTGCTGTATGTAGTTAAAGCATATTTGAGTTACCCATTAAATACTATTTCACTTTATAATAACCTCTGCAAAAAAAATGAGTGCTTCGGTTTCATTGCAATCAAAAACGAATTGTAAATATCTGAGGCGGAAATGAATGTGTTTATCCAACATATAAATAATAAAATTGATTTAATATTTCCTGATACAAAGAACGACATCATGGCAGGTACTACTGATAATACAATAATAGGCAAGCTCATAAAGACCCAAAATCTCGTTTTGGATAAGACTGCATTTGTATTTAGCACAAAAAATCTTTTACTAAATGTTAAGCTAATATCCCCTTTTTTACTTATTACTAAAATGTGTAAACATTCGTGAATGATAAAGATTAAGGTACCTATGCGGGATAAAATGAATATAAAAAAGCTTAGAGTTTTAGCTCTAAGCTTTTTTATGATTTCGTATTAATTCCTTTTACTGCACAATATTTTTTATCCATTCAGATTTACTCAATACATAATGATTATATAGTTGATTTGCTATCTTGTGTTCACTCAAATAAGTAAACCCGCATTTTTTAATAACTTTATTTGATGGTACATTGTTAATTAAAGTAATTGCGTTAAGGACAATTAAATTTGTTTCTTTAAACAAATAGTCAATTAAGCCTTTAGTCGCTTTTGTAGCATAGCCATGATTTTGATGTTTATTTGAGATAGCATACATTATCTCTCTGTTTGGTGAAGGGAGTTCTTCTTTCATGCCTGTGCAGCACCATCCAATGCATTCATTTGTAGCTTCCTTAAATATTCCTAGCTTTAACATATGATTATCTATGTTATTCGTAGTTTTCACTGCCTCAAGAAATGCTTTGTTTGCTGGTATTTCATAATTTGCAATCCAATCCACCCTTTGTTCTTTCGTCGATTTCCAGTCTGGTAAAAACTTTTCTATTTCCGGTTGATTGGCTATTTTATAAATACTTTCTGCATCTTTGACCATAAACCCTTGCAAGTATATATCTCCACAATCTATTCTAAATAACTTAGTTGAACTCTCTTCTCCCATGTTAATTCCCCTTACTTACGTTATAACGCCTTTATCTGCTTCGTAAGTTCTATAAATCGTTCATCAAGTTCTTTATATTCTTTGTCGTTAGAAGTTAAAAAGCTTAATTTCCCTAATACTTCTTGTCTCTCTGTTTCTAACGTTAAACGTAGCTCTTCAATATTATCTCTTGTTTTAGTAGGTTCTTCTAGCTGCTTTTGTATCGTATTGTTTAAAAACACGAGTTTTATGTTAGTTGTTTTCTCTAGAAAATATCGATCGTGAGAAACAATTATTAATGTTCCGTTATACTCAGCTAATGTATTTTCAAGTTGTTCACGTGAAGGTAGATCCAAGTGATTCGTCGGTTCATCTAAAATGAGTACATCTTTTTCATCTAAAATATAAGCCATTAGCTTACATTTTACTCTTTCTCCCATACTCATATGCTCAATCGGCTCTTTCCATTGAGAAGCTTGGAACCCTAAATGTTTCATTAAATTTTGGACTTTTCCTCTTTCTTCAAACGTCTCTTTAAAAAATAAATCTTCTGGCGTTTTGTCCAGTGGCAAATCAAAAACCTCTTGTGTTAAATAACCGATGTTTGCAGATGGTGAAATCCATATTTCTCCTTCAGCAGTTTCCGCTCCCATAATCATCTTCAGTAATGTTGTTTTCCCGCTACCGTTTGGTCCAACAATTGCAACTTTCTCACCGTGCTGAATTGTAAAATTAACGTTTTCAAATAATGCTTTTCCATTAAATTCTTTTTTTAATTGCTTTACTTCTAAAAAGCGTTTTCCTACTTTTTTACTCGCTTGAATAGAGAACTCAATTGAATACTCTTCTTTCACACGTTCTACTTTCGTTTTCTCCAGCTCTTTTTCGAGACGTTTTCTTTTTGACTTCACTTGCGCATCCATTCGTTTCGCTTTTACACGATAAAACTCTTTAAAACTTTCTTGTTTTGTAGACTGCGCGTGTGCCTTTTGTGACCATGAACTTAATTCTTTTATATGTGTTTCTACTTGTTCTATCTTTTTTTGCTGCTTTTCATATTCTCGCTGCTGCGACTTCCTTCTTTGCTCACGTGCTTTCATGTAGCTTGTATAATTACCACTATGGTCAATTAATTTTTTGTCCTCAATTGACCATATTTTTGTTGCAACAACATCTAAAAAATATCGATCATGCGATACAACGATAACTGTACCTTTCATATTTTTTATTTGTTTAATGAGAAATTCCGTACTCATTTCATCTAAATGATTTGTCGGTTCGTCTAATATTAAGACATTAGGATTTTTAGCAAATCCTTTTGCTAATCGAATTTTTAACTTTTCACCACCACTTAAAGTATGAAAATCGTTCGTTGGCACGCCCCATTTCGCAAGCAGTTCTGCTTCTTTTGCAATTACATCGTTACTAATAAAAGATTCTATTTCTTGCTCAACATATGCGGTTGTCATATTCATTTGCTGCCATTCAACAATCCCTTTTGAAGGCTCAATCTTTCCATTTATTAATTGAAGTAACGTTGATTTACCAGCACCGTTTTTACCAATTAATCCGATAACATCCCCTTGTTTTACTGTCACATTCATTTTCTCTAACAACATATTTTCTTTTATTTCAACATAAACATCATTTAATTTTAATAGTTCTTTCATAATACCGATCCCTTTCATTAAGGGAGAATAAAAAAATCCTCCCAAATAAATTTGGCAGGATTAGTCGTTAAAATATTTACACCCAAATAAGCTATTACGCAACATAAATAGCAATACCGTTGTATGGAAATCGGGCAGACTAATCCTATTTTTTAGAAATTGAAATTTATTGAATTTCAACATTTAAAAATAAGATTAGTTAATCATCGTCCACCCATCATTCCTTTCCCTCATTAGTAACCATATTGTACCATAATAGTACTGTATGAGTAAATGCAATTATTTGTGCTGCTAAAAAAGATTGCTTTCTTTTAAGGTCTATTCATTATTTCTTCACTTCATATCGAACAAGTATCAACCACATTTGTTGTACTACTTGCTTTAGCTTTCCCTAGCAATAAAATTGTAAGCATTCCCTCTTATATAAATTTTATATAAATTCATCATAAATCATATATTATACATACTAAATTTCAGTTCTTATAATAAAGGTATCATTTTTAAGGGGTGGTTCTACAATGGAATTTAGTAAACTAGGAAACAGTGGATTAACAGTAAGTAAAATCGCATACGGGAACTGGATAAACCATGGTGGAAAAGTAAACGAAAATACTGCAAATGATTGTGTAAAAGCCGCACTAGATGTTGGAATTACAACGTTCGATACTGCTGATGTTTATTCGGACACGATAGCTGAGGAAGTACTTGGCCGATCTTTGCAAGGTATACGCCGAGAAAGTATAGAACTATGTACAAAAGTATGCCATCCGACCGGTCCTGGAAAAAATGATCGTGGATTATCAAGAAAACATATTATAGAAAATTGTAATGCATCGTTAAAACGATTACAGACAGACTATATCGATATTTATTATGCACATAGATTTGATATAACAACTCCTCTTGAGGAAACAATGTTAGCTTTCTCAGATCTTGTAAGACAAGGTAAGGTTCTCTATTTAGGCGTAAGCGAATGGACATCAGAACAAATTACCCGTGGTGCAGCACTTGCACGCGAATTGAACATTCCATTTATCGCTAGCCAACCTCAATATTCGATGTTATGGCGAGTTATTGAAACTGATGTGATTCCAACATGTCAACGTGAGGGACTTGGCCAAATCGTATGGTCGCCACTTGCACAAGGTATTCTTACAGGAAAATATCAACCTGGTAAACCATTACCGAATCAATCGCGTGCTAACTCCGATGCTGGAAAACCGTTTTTTGACAAACTCGTGCAACGTTGGATGAGTGATGATGTGCTTACCGCTATCCAGGAAATTAAACCTATCGCACAAGAAATTAACCTTACCTTATCTCAACTCGCAGTTGCTTGGGTATTACAAAATCCAGCTGTTTCTTCTGCAATTATTGGTGCTTCAAATCCGGAACAAATAAGAGAAAATGTAATTGCTTCTAGTGTTAAATTGCAACCTGAAATTATGGATCAGATTGACAGTGTATTAAAAGGTTTCGCTGAGTATGATACTAGTAAAACAGGTTGAATCATGAGTAAGTTTTATCTATAAATAAACACCCCTTGCCAACTTCCCACAGCCCATCCTATAAAGATGGGCTGTGGGAAGTCATATAAACCTCTCTAACAACTGTTAAAAAGTTCTTTAACACGACAGACTTTTCATCCTTCCTCCATCCAGCATATAAATTTATTTCCGGTGTATTTTCTAGAATATCTTTATACATCACTCCTGATTTTTTATAGCTTTCCACCGAGGATGGAACGACAGAAATCCCCATTTCAGCTGCAACTAAGTTTACAATCGTTTGCATTTGAACTGCTTCTTGAACAATATTTAAACTTACCCCATATTTCCAAAAGTAACTAATAATTAAATCATAAAAATTTGTACCGAAATGACGAGGAAATAAAATGAATGGTTCCTCCACTAATGATTTGATTGAAATATTAGGTAACGAAACGAAAGGGTGATTTTCATGCAAAACCAACTTTAAACACTCTTCAGAACAAACTTCAGAAGATAATATTTCATTATTTTGCTCCGAACGAATAAATCCAATATGAATTTGTTTTTCGTAAAGCGCTTTTATTTGTTGGTCTGTTGTCATCTCACGTAATATGAGCTGAATTTTTGGAAAACGTTCTCGAAATGTTTTTAATATGCCCATAACTGTTTCTGTAGAATCGACAAAACCGATGATTAAATGCCCGATTTTCCCTTCATCTGCAAGCTGTGTTTCTTTAATCGTTCTATCTACTTGAAGTAATGTTTGCCTAGCACCTTCTAAAAAGACTTTCCCCGCCTCGGTAAGCTCAACCATCCTTTTTGTCCGGTGAAAAAGTTGAACTCCTAATTCTTCTTCCAATTTTCGAATTTCTTGACTTAAAGGCGGTTGTGCCATCATAAGACGCTCTGCTGCACGACTAAAGTTTAATTCTTCTGCCACCGTTATGAAATATTTCATTTTACGAATATCCATTTCAAGCCTCCTATCATTCGCAACTTCTATAAGATTCTATTTTTATTATAAAAAATGGTTCATGTATGTAGTCTTACATTTATTCTTATTGGGTTCATTTTGCCTCTCTTATTTATAGAATATTTCATTCTCCAATGTTATCAAGGGTACAAAACAAGGCTAAAAAACTTATCTCCAAAGTTCTTTAGCCTTGATTACTTTTTACACATTAAAAAATATTAATCGCACTACCGTACCTTTACCAACTTCTGAATGGATTTCCACACTATGTCCTAATTGTTTTGTAATTTCATATACAAGATATAGCCCCATTCCTGTTGATTCTTTAAAATCTCTACCGTTTTCTCCTGTAAAGAAAGGTTTGAATACTCTTGGTAAATCTTGCTTCGGTATACCTACGCCATTATCAGCAATTTCAAGTATAACGGTATTACCTTCCTTACAAGCTTTCATTTTAATCTTTTCTCTACTACCTGATGAATACTTAATCGCATTCGATAGTATTTGTCCGATTAAAAACTTTAACCATTTCACATCACTTTCTACAGTAATGTCCTTATCAATTTCAAGCTCTGGATATACAAAATTCCGTATAAAGAAACGTTTATGTTCATGTACCGAATCATTCACTATTTTATGTAGTTGTACCCTTTCTACATAAAAATCTTGTGTGAACGCTTCTAATCGTGCGACATATAGAGCCATTTCCAATCCCTTTTTTAATCGGTCTGTTTCCTCATTTATACTTTCAAAACGTGAATCTACTTCATCCTGTGTAATTAATTCTATTACAGATAAAGGTGTTTTCATTTGATGGATCCACTGATTCATAAAGGTTAAATGGTCATTATTTTTTCTCTCTTGTATTTGCAGCTGATTTTGATAATGTCGATATTGCACCTCAAGTAGTTCTTGAAGAGCAGCCGATACAGCTGCAAAATCAGATTTTTGAACAGATTCATCTAAAGATTGCATCGGGTTTGCCAGGCGCTCATAAAAAGAACGATGTGTAAAATAACGAAACACTAAATAACTTCCCATAAAGAAAACACCTAGAAACATTGCGTATAACGCCGTTGTAATATGATTATGCCCATCAAACCAATATACGAGAAATATAGCTAGTAGTTGAATTATGGTAAAGCAAATAACTGGTATATGATCACGTATAAACAACCTTATCATTTTTCTATACCATTATCCCAAGTAATGTGCAATCTATATCCAACACTACGAATCGTTTCAATCGCACCTTCTATATGTAACGTTTGTAACTTTTTACGCACACGTGTTGTATTTACACTTAATGTATTATCATCAACATAAGATTCACTATCCCATAATTTATTAAGTAACACTTCTCTACTCACAACACGCGGATAATTTTTCATTAATGTCTCTAATAAAATAGCTTCGTTTCTCGTTATATCAATTTCGTCGTTTCTAAGTTTCAATACAAGCCTTTCAGGATATAAACAAAGGCCTTGTTGCTCAATCATTCGCTCTTCTAGTTTCGGTGCATAATCTCCATATGCACGTCTTAAATGACTACGAATTTTCGCCACTACAACTTCATAATGAAAAGGCTTCGGAATAAAATCATCGCCACCGTTTTCTAACGCCATAACTTGATCCATCGTACCTTCACGAGCCGAAATGAATAGTATCGGACATGTTGAAACTCCGCGAATTTGACGACACCAAAAGTACCCATCAAAACTCGGTAAATTAATATCTAATAAAACTAACTCTGGTTGTTCTTCTAAAAAAATGTTTAATACATTTTGAAAGTCCGATACAATAACTCCTTGATAACCATATTTCGCAACATGTGTCGATAATAGTTCTGCAATTTTCATATCGTCTTCTACAATCATAATTTTGACCATTATTGAACTCCTTTTTAATCCACAATCTCAAATATACTTATATAAAATAAATACTACCTCTTTTCACAAAATCAGTAAATTAAAAAAAGGATGCTTTTATACGAAAGTATCCTTTTTCGTCCCTTATCTATTTAATATGAAATTTACTAAAAGTAAATCCTAGTTTCTCCACATAATCCATTCCTAGTTCCATACGCGCTGTTTTCAGCGGATCCACAACTTGGCAAACTTTTAAATTACCTGCTGCCGATAATAAAAGCGTTGCATCAGCTTTAGACATTGCTAATTCTTCATGTAAAAATGTCACCATATTACGTACAGCACGATTTGCTGCATCATCTAACAATTTCTCTGAAGCAATCGTCATCATTTTTTCTTTTTGAATAGCCATTGGTAATGGCCATTGTTTTCCTTTTATCGTTTGAACTGTTACCGTTACCTCACCAGCAACCTCTACACCACTAACACCAATTTCACCATCACCCATTGCTGCGTGTAAATCACCTAATGCTAATAGTGCTCCTGGGACATTAACTGGTAGTAGTAGTGTTGTTCCTTCTTTAATTTCTTTACAGTCCATATTCCCGCCGTGATCATGCGGTGTGCCACATGAAATGCTCTCTTCTTTCGGTGCAGTACCAATTACCCCAATCATTGGATTAATCGGGATTTGTAGTTCACTTGAAAACAAAACATATTCATTATGTATTGGGACAATTTTCACTGTATTTTCATTTAACTCATCACCCATTACACCAAGGTTTGCACCTGTAGTTAAAACGCCCTGCTCTGCAATTTCAATTTTTTCAATCGTTACGACTAATATATCGCCAGGTTCTGCTCCTTTAACATATACAGGTCCAGTCGCTGGATTAATTCGGTTCCAATCTAATTCTTGTAACACAACATCTTCAGAATCGATTTGATTTTCAAAGCAATCATATGTTTCAAATACAAGATTGCTCCCAATTTCTACTTCCATACACGGCTTATTTTCTGGTGACATTGAGTAAATGATATGGTCTTTATGAATTCGATACATAATACCTCTCCCTTTTATATTTATCTACTATTACTAATTAGCTTTTTTTATACAAGCTCCTCTTAAAATTAAATGTTATTTTCATGTAAAAAAGCACGCAGATTGTTTTATAACATACACTCTTTACTATAACAGAAAGGTGGTATCACTATGCCCCTTATTCCATACAACGAAAGTGATGTTGATTTACTAGCTCGATTAATTCGTGCTGAAGCTGAAGGCGAAGGTCGCCAAGGTGAGGAGTTAGTTGGATGCGTTGTAGTAAACCGTGTATTTTGTGATTGCTTAGATTTTAAACAACTCCGTACCGTACGAGACGCTGTATATCAAAGCCCCGGCGGATTTGAAGCAGTACAATATGGATATTTTTATCAACGCGCTCGTGAATCAGAAAAAGAAATCGCACGAAAAGTTTTACAAGGTCAATGGCGCTGGCCTGCACGATGGGCTCTTTGGTATTTCCGTCCAGTTGGAGCTTGTCCGCCTGAATGGTATAATCAGCCATTTGTAGGACAGTTTAAAAGCCATTGTTTTTATGAACCAAGTGGTGATGAATGTCCGAAAATGTATTCACGATAGTAAAATTTGCAACGCAAGTACTTAGAAATTTTGGTACTTGCGTTGCTTTTAACTGTGTTTTAGAAATCTAATAGTGTGATGAAATTTTCTATGCCTACTACATGTATTAATAATGGTATACGAGGACCATTTGATTGATTCATAATGAGCTTATATATAATAGTGAATAATTGTTTTTGATTTTCTTTCATTATTTTTTTATTTTCATGATGACAAATCGCATATAATTGCTCCATTAAGTGAGAGTAATCTTTGTTAGAACGAAGTATATCGCAAACTTCTACTAACCATTCTTTCTGTCTTTCATCCAATGTGTTGTAAAACTCTGTATTTCTCTCTTGATTTACCGCAATTAATTTTTCAGATTGAAAATTTCTTATCCAATACTCTGTGCGATTACTCACCGCTCTCATTTCATCTAATGCATAGCTCCTATCTATTTTCTTTAATATCCCCTGTAAAATAGTTGAATCAAAATTTAATAATGGTAACGTTCCTGCTACTTGATTAAATTTCGGATATTCTTTAAACCCGATAGTAACTCTAGAAAGTTTAATTGCATCAAGTAAATCTTCATTTTTGAGCGTTTTATTTTCATAACTATCTTTCAATCGCTCATATTCTGTATAATTGCGAATCACATCTTCATCAAGACCGATATGAAAAGCTGCGTTTGGTCTATATTTTGCAAACATAAACAGAATTACTTCTGGTAAATACACTTTTAACAACTCACTAGGTGTAATACTATTTCCTGAAGAACTAGACATTTTTTCATGATTGCCTTTAATTCCAATAAAATCATAAGCAACATAATGAGGAGCTTCACGATTGAATATTTTCCTTGCAATTTCTTTTGATACATTATAACTACCCGTTTCTGATGAATGGTCTCTGCCACCCGGCTCAAAAACAACCTCCTCTATCATCCATCTCATCGGCCAATCGATTTTCCAATTTAGTTTCATTTTATTTGTATTTAATACGGATAACTCTTTTTCATTTCCGCATTCACATTCATACCGGATTGTTTTTAATACTTCATCAAAATGTGTAATAGTTGTTGTATCTTTCCCGCACCTCTCACAATATAATGTAGCTGGATAAAAGCTCTCTCGCTCTTCTTCACTACACTCTCCAGTTTTAAAATCCATTAAAATATCATATATATCTTTTCGTTTATACAAAGCCTCTAATATATTTTCGTTATACCTTCCGCTTCTATATTCATCATGTTGATAAATAAATTCCACTCCAATTCCAAATGCTTGAAGCGATTTTTCAAACTCTTTTTCAAAATGCTCCGCATACGAGTTATGACATCCATACGGATCTGGAATATCACAGTATGGCATACCAATATACTTTGCAAAAGATGGATCAATATTTTTTGGAACTTTTCTAAACCTATCATAATCATCCCACGAAAATATAAAACGAGTCTTTTTCCCTAAATCTTGAAGTGCTCTTACTACGAAATAAGTCGTTACGATTTCACGAAAGTTCCCAATATGAACAGAACCTGACGGACTAATTCCAGATGCACAAACAAACGTTTCTTTATTTGGATGTTTCCTAATTAATTCATGTGCTACTTCATACGCCCAATGCATATATTACTCACCTCAATTATTTTTTTGTTTTCTAATTTCCAGTTTTATGCAACAAAAAAACTCTCACCCCCAAGATTATTCATCTTGAGGACGAGAGTTGTTAGCTTCGCGGTACCACCTCAGTTTGTTAATATGTCACCATATTAACCTCTTCAGGTACGGCAAAATATGCTTATACCCTATCTCTATAACGGGAGAACCCGTCGCACCATCCCTAAATAAATTAGTTCCTTGCGCAGCTCCAAGTCTTTTTTCGTTAAGATGTATACCGCTCTTTCTCAGCTACCAGAGCTCTCTGTACGTATTCTTTCTTAACTACTCTTCTCTTCTATGCCTTAAATATTAGTTTTTTAATATGATAATTTATAACACTTTTATTGTCAAACTTTTCCGAATCGAAATCGTAAAATTATCTAAAAAAATTCTTTATCGCTTCTAATTGAATTTTGTGGCTACACTCATCACAACAATATGCCCCTTTTGGTTTCTCTTTAAATCGCTTATATTTTTCACTACCTTCGTAAACACGAAATATATTCTTACAAGAAAAGCAAACAATTTCATAAAACATCATATGCATTTTCCTCTCCTTGTTTATACACTTTTTTAATCACTTGTGAGAAGGTCATTTTTCTACATTATAAATTTTAATATCCTTTGACTAAAAGGTTTACCTCTATTCTTATCGAATTATATTAATATCTTATAACGCGAGGTGAACATCTTGTTCAGTAATATAGAATTCGTTTTAGATGCTAAAGCAAGTTTAGCTGAAGGACCATGTTGGAATGAAAAAAAGCAACTTTTATATTGGGTTGATATTATGGAGAGAAAATTATGCATATACAATCCTACCGCTAATACGAACCGAGTAATTGCTCTCAATCAACAAATTGGCTGTGTTGTTCCATATTTAGAGGATGTACTACTCTTAGCTATGGAAAACGGCTTTTATTCTATTAATGTAAATACAGAAAAACTGACACATATTTTTGACCCCGAACAACATTTAATAGAAAATCGTTTTAACGATGGAAAATGTGATCCCGCTGGTCGTTTCTGGGCAGGTACTACAGATACATACGGTATTAATGCTGCAGGTTCCTTATATTGTTTACATAATAATTTGAGTGTAGAGAAAAAAATTTAACATGTAAATACTTCAAACGGAATGGCTTGGTCACCTGATCATACATACCTTTACTTTATAGATACACCTACTAAAAAAGTGGTTCGCTATCAATATAATATACGTACTGGAGAAATTCATAATCCAAGTGATGTAATCATTTTCTCTGAAAATGAAGGTCTACCTGATGGTATGACAATTGACGAAGAAGGTTGTTTATGGATTGCACATTGGGGAGGTTCAAAAATAACTAGATGGAATCCCTCTACTGGAGAACAAATATTAAGTATTCCAATTCCTGCGTTATATGTAACATCATGTACGTTTGGTGGGCCTAACTTAACTGATTTATATGTTACAACAGCCAGAACAAGAATGACGGATGACGAATTAAAACAGTATCCACATGCTGGTGGTATTTTTCGAATTCAAACAAATGTTAAAGGCTGCCCCACCTATTCATTTTGTAATGAAAATATTGGAACTGACACAATATGAACCGTATCGATTACATAAGACAAGAAGAAAAGGAATATCACGATCTTTGCTATGAACAATATAAACTATTTGAAACTGGATCTTGGCTTCACAAGCCGGTTAAAACAGTTATGGATTTAATGGACTACTTTGAAGAGAAAAACAAATTACAAGTGCTTGATCTTGGCTCTGGCGTCGGTAGAAATAGCATTCCAATTGCACAAAAGATTAAAAATGCTAGCGGAACTGTTACATGTGTTGATTTACTTGATTCCGCTTTAACAAAGCTACAAATTTATAGCAAAGAACATGACGTATTCGAGGTTATAAAAACAGAACAAACAGCAATTGAAAACTATCATATTAGATCTAATACTTATGACTATATCGTTGCAGTATCAAGTTTGGAACATGTCAAATCAGAAGAAGATTTTAAAAATGTACTCCAATCTATGAAAAGAGGTACAAAAAACGGCGGTATTAATTGTTTAATTATTAACTCTAACATACAAGAAATTGATTCAATAACGAATGAAGAATTAGAAGCTTTAATTGAAATTAATCTTTCAACCGAAGAAATGATAAGTGCTTTAAAAAGCATTTATAAAGAATGGAAAAAACTAAAAGTTGAAATAAAGGAATTAGCTTATAATATAGTTCGTAATGAAAGACACGTTCAATTAAAAACAAATGCCATTACG
This sequence comes from Bacillus sp. NEAU-Y102, assembly GCF_054788175.1. Taxonomy (NCBI): domain Bacteria; kingdom Bacillati; phylum Bacillota; class Bacilli; order Caryophanales; family Bacillaceae; genus Bacillus; species Bacillus sp. NEAU-Y102. The sequence continues at coordinate 38,723 of NZ_JBTWFK010000008.1, forward strand.
TTTGTCGTTCAGAAATAACACTATAAAAAGTAAGAATATTTCCTCATATATTCATAGGAATACCCTTACCTTTTATTTTGTTATTAGTTTTCGCATCATCTAAAATATAATTTTCATTCGAAATACTACTCAGCTATTAATTGAATTCATTAACTGGAAGAAATATTCCACTTCATGAGTCTCATTCAATTTATACCATGAATGAAGTGTATCCGGCGCAAATACATCTAATTTCCTTAATACTTCCATGGCAAATTCTAGAGGTGCTACACCCGATGCAGTAATAAGATTTTCACTGGATGCTACAGGTCCTACTTCATAAAAATTTTCTCCTTTATAAGTAGGACAAACCATTTTCATATAATCTAAATTATTACTTGTGTGATTTATAGAATCCAAGTAACCGTAATTTGCAAGACCTATAGTTGCACCGCAAATGGCAGCCACAATTGTACCAAGCCTTAAGGCTTCACCAACTTTTTTCAAAATAGGTTTATGTATTTCTTCACTCCAAGTATTCCCTCCAGGTAAAATTAATAGATCGTTACTCTCAAGGATACATTCATCTAGGGAAATATCCGGCTTTATATTCAAGCCCCCCATTGAAATAATCGTTTCTTTATTTATTCCAACTGTTACTACTTTAAAAGGCGCTACATCTTTTTTGAAATATCTTCCTGTATTAAGTTCAGCAATTAAATGTCCGTATTCCCAATCAGACATCGTGTCAAATACATATAGATATGCTTTTCTTGTTTGCATTCAATAACACTCCATTCATATACTACAGTTTTAAATAAAAAAAGTACTCTTTTCAAGTTTAACATTTTATGCAATATTTATGGTTTAAAATTCCAAATAAAAGAGCACTTGTTTCCGCAAGTGCTCTTTTCGGGGATTTTGAGATACCCTATTAACGAAAGTTAAGGTTACTTAAAGTTAAGAGGTATTTATACTATATGCTTGTCCTTTATATTTGTGCATAATCAATATATAAATATCTTTAGAAATATTTAAAAACTTTTATTTATAGTTCTTTCTGGCATTTTATCATTAAGAAATTTATTGAAGGTTTATTCTCCATGTTCTTATTTGGTTCATCAATTTCGGAAACTTGTACTAGTCCATATTTATTAAAATCTCGTTTTATAGATTCAGAATTATAGAAGAACATTTTTACGCCTTCCATTATTTCGAAATAGTCTTTATCCAACTGTTTCCCCTTCCCAAACATTGGGGCTTTTTGAGAAACAGTTGTGAAAACCATATATCCACCTGATTTTAGCTGATTATAACAACCTTTAATAAATTGCTCTCTCTCTTGCTTATTCAACAAATGTAGAAGTGCATGACTGTATATACCATCATACGATTTGTTATTAAAAGGCATCTCATTTACCGAACCATGATAGATACTAATATCTTCTAGGCCATTTTGCATTGCTAAATCAATGGCTGTTTTTGAAATTTCAATACCTGTTACATTTATACCATTATCGATAAAAACCTTTGCATTTCTTCCATAACCAATACCCGGAACTAATATATCCTTAACGTTCTTTTCAAGAAAAAAATCTTTTGTCAAAATTGCAGATTCTGTAGGTTCAAATCCCCACATCGTTTGTTTTTCAATAAAACTTGATTCCCAAAATTCCATTATGTATCTATCTCCTTATTTTCAATCCATTTTTAGTATCAAATTAAAAGCATTTTTGTATTTGCTATAAAGTTTTTTCTTCTATTCATACCACTTACCTTAGTCATCGTAGCTCCATTGAATATAGCATAATAATAAGCCTATATCTAATATAAAGATTGGTTAAAAATCTACCCTATTTTATTAACCCTTACGTTTATAGAAAATAAAAAAACAGCCAATATTTTTATTGTAGTATTGGCTGTTTCTCATGAGAAATCATCTTTTTATATTGTACTGATCTAATATTTTTTCTAACATTTCTAAAGTTATTGGTTGTGCTTCTTTTATTAATTGATAGCCAATACGCCCATTCGGTTCCGCTGTAACTTGCTGTAAACTCTTCACATCATGAATCCCTTTTTCTCTTAATTGCATATAAAGTTGTTGTTCTGACATTTTTGCCTGCATCAAATTCTCTTTTACAATCTCTCCGTTTTCAACAATTATAATGCTACTTCCATTTAGGAATTGTTCCACCTTCCTTGATTTCAATTCAAAGAAATGAATGGTAAGTAGTATGCTTGCAAATATGATAGCTGCAAATAGAGATGGGACTACTTTTCTACTTAATACAGGTTCTACAATAATACGGCCAATTGAAACAACTATAATTATTTCAGCTCTTGTCATTTGGCTGACAGATGTACTACCTGTCATTTTCAAAACAATTATTCCTGTAAGAGTTAATATAATACTTTCCCAAATTATATTCATAATAACCCAATCCTTTAATGGTGGATATTACTATCATTCCTATTAAAAGTGTATTTTACTTCCCTATCAAATTGTTAAACCCTTCAGACCATGATGGAAATACAGGTGTCCATCCATACTCTTTACGTGCCTTATTATTTGAAGCTCCTCTTTCCCAACTATTTTTCCCATCTTGAACTTTAGGCTTAGGTGCCCCTATCGCTGCTGCATATATCGGTAACCATTCTTTACTAGTTGCTGGATAATCATCTACAATATTTATGATTCCTGAAGGCCAATTAAGAACTAGCATAGTAGCTCTTGCAGCATCTTCGACATGTATAAACGAGCTTATCCCGTCTGATGCAATAATCTCATTATTACCATCAGAAAGTATACATATTTGTCCATTAGTTTTAAGAGCTTTTTGCAATGCATGAAATCCACTATTTGTAGCAGAACATTCGAAACCATAATTATATGTTTCTATTATTTTTTCTTCTGAATCATATATGTTTTTCGCACCAAAATTCTTTGCAAAATCTCTTCTATTTTTATTAGGCTCAACAACATCCACGTGCTCAACGCCTACATAGTATTTTAAGAAATAACAAGCGAGTAAACCAATAACTCCCATTCCAGTTATAAGTACTTTTTCATCCTGTTGCGGGTTTAGTTTCAATACTCCTTTAGCGGCATCACACGAAAGAATAGATAATAAAGCAACTTTAGGTTGTATAGAACTAGGCACTCGAATTACTTTATGCCCCTTAACTATCCCTATTGTTTCATGTCCATAAAAAAAACTACTTTATCGCCTACGTTTACATGTGTTACTTTATTACCAACTTCAATCACTTCACCATAACTTTCATATCCAGTTTTTCTTGGATAAAAAGGATTCGTATCCGTAACATCGGATCCATTATACTGTGGTAACTCGGCCCCAATGCTTATAGCTCCTGCAATTGTTTTAACAATAATTTCATCGTCCTGTATGGATCTAATTTTACCCGGTTCCCACTTAAGTTGTTTCGCACCTTCTAAAACTAACTTATACTGTTCCATTCATATCCTCTCACTTTATAAAAATATATTCTCACTAAATTTCAAACAATGTATAATAGATTCATCCAAAATTAAAGCTATAACGTTGGCTAGCACCCAACAGTGATAACATGATAATTGAATTTGATGGATATAGAATAAACGAGTATGTTATTGGCCGTAACTGTTCTATTAACGAATTAATAACGATGTATTTAAATGTAAGAAATGAAGAGATATCTAATGAGGATCTGCTACGCTTATTTTGTGTACGATATTATTACAAAAAAAATCCAAAGTTACTACAAGAAGACGTCACTAGCAATGTTGTCATTGATTTAGATACGGACTATATTTATATCCCAAATAGATAACAGTAAACTAGATTGATTAGTATTTATGATTCAGCTAAGTGTTTAATAAAATAAGTAATTGCCCAAATTAATGTCGCAAATTGAGTGACAAAATACATTGTCCATTCAAAGCCAGTCAGTTTTCTCTCTCGTTTAACCTTCTTTAAGTATCTGTAAAATATGAGTGTACTTAAAAACATAAGTAACAATGATAATTGCTGTAAATCATCGACTATACGTACCGCCATAGACTCCATCGCCCTCCTATTCAAAATAAAAGCTATACTTTAAGAGTATCATTAATTGGTAGTTTATTTCCATTTTAAACACTTATGTCATAAATAAAAAGAGCACTCAGCTATTGAGTGCTCTAAAAAATATTAATTAAACTCAGTTCCTTGTAATGGTTACATGTAATTCCCCTTACTTTTTATAACTCAGTTCTATTACTTGTGGTATATACTTACTATCATATTTTCTCGTATAGATTTCTCCATCTGGAGTAACTAATTGTAAAACAATCTCACCACAAACCCCATCTAGTATTTCAAATTCACCTTGTGCATTTGAAATACTGCGTTCCTTACTTTCTTCAATTGAATCTTCATATATTTTCACATTAGATATAGGTTCGTTATTTTGATCTACGATAATACCTCTTGAATACTTACCAACCGCGATGCATTGGTCATCTTTTTTATAATATTTAGTCACAACTATAGCTCCAATTATTATAGCGGCACACACAAACAAGAGAATTATTTGGCGCCTCACAACAAACCTCCTAATTCAAATTATTCTTTTCTAAACTGAAAATTCAAGTGTCTTGATTGGTTGATTTCCTCAATTACTTTACGAATACCTTCTTCAATCTTATCTTCTTTTACATTCGAAACATTTAACTTTAACAGTTTTTCTTTAGGAAAATTCCTCATATAATTCTTATCAATAGTATCGACACTTATTTGCATGTCACCTAATTTTTGTATAAGTGTTTCTGTAACTGTGTTTTTCTGCATTTCTAAACAAGTGTGTATTCCAAATGTGTTTTGTCTATTATATGTAAATAATGATTGATCTTCATTTTGCACTTTTTCTAATGTTTCTGCTAGTTTTATTGATCTATTGTAGTAGGAAGAATTAATTTTACTTTTATGACGTTCAAACATACCGCTCTTTATATAAATTTCTAAAGCCGCTTGAGAAATCATCGGACTATCAATATCTAGTATCTTTTTGTATGTATAGAAAGCATTTGCAATGGATGGTGGGATGACTGCAACTCCAACCCTTAAACCAGGAAAAATAATCTTCGAATAACTTTTCAAATATATGACATGACTACAATTATCCAAGCTATATAACGGATCTGCTTTTGAATCAGTTTCTAAATCTGCTAAATAATCATCTTCCACTATAAATACATTGTATTTCTTAGCCAATAGTGCGATTTTTTCTTTCTCATCTTTAGAATAAGAAGTTCCAAGCGGATGATGATATCTCGGTATCGTATAAAAGAATTTTATTTTTCCAGTTTGAAATATTTGCTCCAATTCATTCAAATCGATACCTTCATTCGTACGTTTAATACCGATTACAGGAACTTTATTTATTTCTAGATAATCAATATATAGATGATATGTTGGCTGTTCAATTAATACAGTTTCATTTCCATTCGGAAATGGTATAGAAGTTAATATAGCAAGCGCCTGCTGCACACCTGACGTTATAAAAATATTGTCTTCTTTCGTGAACACTTGATAATTTGCCAACTGTTTTTGAATGACTGGAATTAAAGATGGTAACCCTTTCGGTGTTCCGTATACGAACAAATCATTTTTATAAGTATCAATAGCCTTATTAATGCAATGCTGAAAATCTAAATATGGGAAAACATCTGGATCTGGTGCTGAAGAAGCGAAATCAATTATCTCGTTATTTTCTATGGTACTCCCAGATTTCTTAACAACGTAGTATCCACTTTGAGGGACAGAATATATAATGTGACGCTTTTCTAATTCATGAAGCGCACGTATAACTGTTGCCTTATTACATTCATATTGCGTAACGAGTGACCGTATAGACGGTAATTTCTTCCCTTCTTTTATTTCTCCATTTTGAATCATATTTTCTATGTCATTTAAAATATGTAAATACTTATACATATTACACCTCCTCCAGCAATTCTATATTTAATTACATCGGTTCTCTATTCATATAGCATTCATTCCTCAATTAGTTAATTTTCCGATCATCTATATCGTAAATCCCAATAGCATATGAATCATTTTCAATCCATTTCTTTACTGCTTCTGTTTTAAGTACCCCTTCAACTTCTTTTTCTATTTTCTGTCCAAGTTCTCTCGCCCCTACTTCATCATCGCTAAGCTTAGTTTTTATATCAATGGTAACAGGTTGATTCTTTTTATAATTTATTTGCTGAATACCAAACCCTTCATATCCATTTTTTCTGAATACGTCATCAAATATATGCCCAAAAACTTGATTCCATCTACTCTCTGCCTTTACAACTTCTCTATTTCTTTGAGTTATATTGATTTTATAAGACGTTACACCTTGTATCACCAATCTTTTATTAATATCATTTTTTATTTCGTTACTATCTTCGCTATCAGCAATCTCTAAATCTAATATTCTTTCTTTTTCATCTCTTATAGCAGCACTAAAAAAAGATTCCTCCTTTACCGCGGCTGTAGCAATATCCATCACTATAGACTCTTCACTTTTAGCATCTTCAATCTCATTCTCACAGGCACATAATAAAGTGAAACTTTAATCATTGGGGGTTTTGTTCATCCCCAATGATTATTAGTTGAACCAATCGGGCTTTTACGGGCAGTTGATCCCCCCACCTAACTTCTTTCGCTGAATTTTGAGGTGGGGATCTTACTGCCCGTTAATGCGGGATAAAACAAGTGGAAATAAAAATACAAGTAACTTCTTTCCCTTTCTCATGCAGCACCCCTCCATATATTTTCATTTACGATAAACTTTTTACTTTGACATATAAATACCTTCTTTAATTATTTAAATTTAACATTATTTCACATTTACCCCACTTAACAAGGGAATTACAATTAATAAATAGAATATCTCTATGAATAAATAAAAAGTGAGGGATATATAATGCAACGTGTAAATACGATTGATATTAGTAATGTACTACAATTGGAAAAAACTCTTTCGACTTTATTAAATAAAATGATTTCTTCAAAACTAGACCTTGAAAATTGGTTAAAAGAGCAGTCAAAAGTAATTTGGGACATCGAAGAACAATTAAGATCACATTACATCGCCTTTCAATGTAATACGGATGATGAAGAAATAAAGGATACTTTTGAACATGATCAACAATTTGTAAAGCCACTTTTAAAGCGGTACCAAAATTTATTGGATAATAAATATTTAGAGTCACCTTTTCGAATGGAATTAGATTCTAACGTATATGGTTTATTAGATACAAAAATAAAAAATGCTCAAAAGTTATTTTGTGAGGAAAATATCGAATTAGAAATACAGGAAGACAAATTAGTCACAGAGTACTTTGAAATTACTGGAGGATTAAGTGGAATTTGGGACGGAGAAGAAAAAACGATAACAGAATTACAATCCTATTTACAAGATTCGAATCGTGACACCCGTAAAAAGGCAAAAACCATTATTTCTGAACAATTTTTATCTGTTGAAAAAGAACTCCAAAACATATTAAATCAATTAATTGAAATTCGCCATCAAAAAGCAAAAAATATTCAACTAGAGAATTATCGCGATTATATGTTCAAAAAATACGAGCGTTTTGATTATTCAGCGAAAGATTGCTATGAACTAGCTGAATCCATACGTAAGTATGTTGTGCCTCTTAAAGATAAAATATTGCTAGAGAAAAAAGATAAACTGCAAGTTGATACGCTTCGCCCGTGGGATGTATCAGCTGTAACTCCAGATCAAAAAGTACTTAAACCTATTGCAAATGAAAATGATTTAATTGAAAAGAGCACTCATATCTTTAATAAACTAGATGTTGAATTTTCAGCACTTTTAAACCGAATGTATAAACACAATTGTCTTGATTTAACAAGCCGCAAAGGAAAAGCAGCTGGTGGCTTTTGTGAGTACTTACCAGCTTCACAATTATCTTATATTTTTATGAACTTAAATTATACACAAGATGATATTGTCACTTTTATACATGAAATGGGTCATAGTATTCATAACGAACTCATAAAACCATTAAAATTACGACAGTATATAGAAATTCCAGCTGAAACAGCTGAGCTAGCCAGTATGACAATGGAGTTATTCTCGCTTAATTATTGGGATACCTTCTATACAGACAAAAAAGATTTAAAACAAGCAAAAATTAACTTCTTTAAAGATGTTATTTCATATTTACCTATTATGCTTATTGTCGATCAATTTCAACACTGGCTGTATGAAAATCCAAGTCATACTTCTGAAGAAAGAAATGAAAAATACTTACAACTTCAAAAACATTATCAGTCTAGCGTCATACATATTGATGGCTACGAAAACTGGATAGCAACGAGTTGGCTACCTGTACTCCATATTTTTGAAGTACCATTTTATTATATTGAATATGCGATCGCCCAACTTGGTGCATTACAAATGTATAAACAATATAAAGAGGATCCTAAGCAAGCGCTAGAAAATTATAAAAAGGCATTATCACTAGGAAGCTCGCAATCTATAAAAGAAGTGTATGATGCAGCCGGTATTCGTTTTGATTTTTCTGGTGAAACAATTAAAGAACTAATGCTATTTGTAGAAAAAGAATTAGAATTACTTGAGCAATTATAAGAAGAAAGCTGCACCTATATTTTTGGTGTAGCTTTCTTCTTTATTTTATTAATCAGCTCTATGTACTGAGTATCTCCATATCCGATTGTTGGAAAAAGATAAAACAACTTTATTAATAATTCACGAGTTGATAAATCTTTATTTTTAGAGATGAATTTCATTACTGCATTATCTTCTGTTAACATTTCTAAAAATAAGTCTATAGCCTGATACATTACAGGTGGTACCTTATGAGAGGTCTTTTTATGGTTTACTAATACTTCATTGTATATAGAAGAATAATTCCCCAATTCAAGTTCAATTTGATTTACTTTAAATTCATCCTCTCTAAAGCTATTTAAGTATACCTTCCCTTCATAAGCAGACTGTTCAAGGTGAGAAAGTATGGTAAGTAGGTTCATTTGGCAAAACATATCTTCACCAAACCATAGAACAATACATTTATACTTTTTCGTAAAAAGGTTTTCTAACGGATCTATAACTTTTTTATATAACTTTCTACTGAACTGTTATGTCCTTTCGCTCTTGTTTTAATAAACTCTTCATTAAAAACTTGAGTAGTAGCCGAGTTCACACACATTGCCTCATTAAATGGTGCATAATCAGAATCACCCATTAGCTTTTCGTTTTTAAATTCTTCATACATAACTTGACCATTTAATATGTTAAGTACCTCTTTATCAAATAGCTCACTCTTCCTATTTCGTAACTGCTCAACCTCTATTTTTCTAGAAATATTCATATTAAACGCCCCTTCTTTATTTAAATTTAGTTTAACAAATGATTGAATAGGCATTTTGTTAAGTTGGTATTCTCTTGGATTCATTCCAAAAACATTTTTACATATTCGATTTAGCCGTTCCTATTTATAGTGCAATAGAATATTCATTTGCTGGAAATGGGAATATCGTTGACTATGAGTATTCTATTACAAAAGCACTATTTGAAGGCTACCAAGAGGAAAATGAGCTACCAAAAGAGATGAAAGACAAGTTTCCGTTATTTATTAAATTAAAGGAGATTTTTGAATATAGCTTAATGCATATGTATTGGGATAAAGATGAATTAACGGAGGAACAAGTACGGATTATGAACCTTTATAGGATGAAGATCGAAAATAAGAATACCTATATCAATATTTAAGAATACTGTTGTTTAACTACAAGGAAACTTTGGTTAAACAACAGCATTTATTAATTAGCTGACAACCTTTTTTATGACTTATAAATACTGATTCAATAATCTTTTCAAATACACTTCATTTTGCGGTGATACTTTTTCAGAAAATCTAGCTGCAATAATAATAGGAGCCCATTGAAAAACTTCATCTCTTGATATGCCGGTACGAATGCAATATATATGTAAATACATCTCAGCTAATTCTACCGAAGATTGTGAGTACAACAAGTATGTTCGAAATACATCTGCGCGAATATCACCTGAACTAGCATCTACCCAATCTATAACTTTCACTTTCTCTTCCTTACTCAAAATCAAATTAAATGGATGAAAATCTCCATGACATAGCCTAAAATCAAATGTAATAGATTCTAATTTTTGTAATATATCCTTCTTTTTGCGTTCATCCAATTTATGCACAGATTTAATTTGACGCTCTAACCTTTCCCTCATTAACTCCATTTCATCTGTATTCACATGTATAGCATGGATCTTTTTTTGCTCATTAACACAAAGGCCGATATAACGCTCTGCCTCATTTAAATTATTAAGCAGAAGATCACCAATGTTGTCCCCTTTTACATGTTCCATAATAATTGCCTGTCTATTTTGTATCTTTGTCACTTCAAATACGTTTGGAACTGGCAGCCCGCATGAATAAGCATATTTTTGTTTTTTTGCTTCATTCATAGACTCTGTATCTGGGAGGTAATCTTTAAATAATTTTACAACCTTATCAGTTAAATAAATTTCTGCAGTATTCCCTTTTGCAATTGGATTACCTAGATTCACTTCATTTCTCTCCTTAAAATAAGTTTGAATAATGCTTAATCCTTTTCTTTGCATTCACTCTAATCATAACGAAAACCTTCTTCACGAAGATATAAAAAACTTACCACTTTCTATCCTTAAATAGAAAGTGGTAAGTTTAGTTCTTTAGGAATATTGGAATGAAACTCTGGTGTATACACAATAGAAAATGAATATCCCTGCTCAATAAATGATACTTCATTATGTTTACATTCAAAGGGAACATTATTTTTCTTAAAGTTATTTTGGATGTGCTGTAAAAATGCTGAATCCGGTGTTCCGAAAGAAACATGAACTTTCGGTGGTAAAGCTTTCATTGCGATTGGAATCCAAGGTCTCTGCCACCAAGTCGCGACGATATATGCAGTGCCACCTATAACAAAGTTAAAAATATCCCCATCTTCCATCGTTTTCATATTTAGATTTGATTTTAACCATTCCGTAAAAACAGGTACACTTTTAACAGGAAGACCAATTTCCCTTACGTATAAAATGTTTAAAGGTGAGTGTGGTACTAATACATCTTCTTTAACATAACTATGCGCGATAATTTCGAGAAGATTTCCATCGCCATCTCTGAAATATAAGTTGAATCGGCCGCTCTCTTCATCAATTGTATGACCATCTTTCCATTTTACAATGAGTAATCCAGACTTTTCAAGCCATCTTGCAACTTCATGAAATTTTGAATATGGAATCTCAAAAGCAAAGTGCGCAGGTGCAATTGGTTCATATAATTCTTGAAAACTAATTGTAGTGTACGGTGTTACTTTAAATTGAATAAATGATTCTGTTTCTTTTTTTATTGGAAAAGATAATATGTCCCTATAAACTTGTTTTACCCCTTCTATGGAAACCGTTTGTAATTTTATATCTAATATATGTGTAATCACGTTACATTCCCCCTTGTTTCTTATTATCTATTCGTATTGTATTACACTTATAAATAGATAAAATCAAACGGAAGGATGGATTTTTCATGTAGAAACTACAACTTTAGTATGAATATGTTAGCTTCTTTTATTGCTAGTACACTAACGTTTCAAAACAAATATCCTCCATATTTCGTTTTTTAATTAACACTTTACTTATTTCTATTTTTTCAAATTTCCCCTGCATTGTTTCCATATAAAAAAGCTGCCTTTCCTTAAATGAAAAGCAACTTTTACGATAAAATACATTAAGGTTTTACAGCAATAATCATAAATCTTTTTGAATTAGTACGAATCCCTTTTTCAGAACTATACGTATCAATGAACTTTTGTAAAATAGTAAAATCCTCTTCCTGTTCTCCGAATCTAGGAATAATAGGGGTATGTTTTAATAAGAAAATGAGATCTTCAGACCTACTGTAATAATCAGTAACATCATATTCACGTACTTGCACGAGATCAAATCCTGCACTAATAAGTTCATTCATATACTTTTCTTTTAAAGTACCATCCCGTTCACCTAAGCATTGTCCTCTACCAAATGCTTCTTTCAGGTTTAATTTATCATTCTCACTTACTTGTTGTGTTAAGAAAAAGGCACCCTTTTTCATTACTTTTGCTAACTCAGATGCCAGAAACGGGGCATGACAACTTGAAGCAATATCAAAATGTGCATGTGGAAATGTTAAAGCTTCAGAACCCATTTGAAGAAACTCAACATTTTGTACACCTGATTTTTTCAAGTTAGAATGTGCCGTTTCAATCATGCCGTTAGAATTATCTATTCCAACTAACAATTTAGCCGAAGATGCTATATTAAGTACATTTTCTCCTCCGCCTGTACCAACATCAAGTAAAATATGTGATGGTTTACACCTTTCTTTTACCTCACTATAAAAGTCCCATGTATCTCCTACAGTTTCACATTTTATTTTACTAAAATCCCATCCATTTAATCTTCCTACTTTATCATAGAAGCTTTTATACTCTAATTCGTTCATCTTATTACTTCCCCTTTGTAAAAATAAATTAAATATGTATAATAACCTACGACACTCCTTAATTATATATTATAAAATACAAATTATTAAAACAACATTTCCCTTCACACTACAATAAGTTTACATAACATTTTTATGGTTTATCTTTATCTATATATTCTAAATGCCCTCTTCCCCAACTACACATACTATCCAAAACAGTACTGACTGTTTTTCCATGTTCAGTTAAGCTATATTCTACTTTAGGTGGTATTTCTTGATAAATTTCGCGTTTTATTAGTTGATCTTGCTCTAATTCACGTAATTGCTTCGCTAACGTCCCTTGAGATATATCTGGTATCAATCGCTTTAATTCACCAAAACGTTTCATTCCATCTGTTAGCAAAATAAACAAAATGAGTGGCTTCCATTTCCCACCGATTATTTGTAATGTTGCTATTACCCCTTTTAACTTCGGTTCTTGTAAATCCATTTTTCTCACCTCTCCTCAGATATCATAAAGTGAAACTTTAATCAGTGAGGGTTTTGTTCATCCCAAACTGATTATTAGTTGAACCAATCGGGCTTTTACGGGCAATTGATCTCTTACCTAACTTCCTTGCATTTTCCTAACTTTGAGGTGAGAGTTTTACTGCCCGTTAATGCGGGATAAACCATATTTAGCGATTTTTCCAATTACTTATCCGCATAAATAGCGATTAGTACGAAATTTACGACTATGTACATATAAAGTGCGTACTTTTCACTTGCTCCCTTTTAGCGAATAATAAAAGCATAGCACAGTTATATTCTAAATTTTTTATTAAAGGAGTGGCTAAAATATGTCTATTACTACATTAGAAAATAGTCGTATTGTTATCATTGGCGGGAGTTCTGGTATTGGATTGGCAACGGCAAAACAAGTAATTGAACAAGGAGCACATGTTATTATTGCAGGGCGTTCGGAAGAAAAATTAAAAGTTGCTAAAAAATTAATAAATAGCAATCATCTTCAAACTTATATATTGGATAATCAAAATAAAGAGCAATTACAAATTTTTTTCAAGACAGTTGGGAACTTTGATCATTTATTCACACCGGGAGCCTCTTACACACTTGGACCAATTACCTCTACAGAGGAAATTGCTGAAAGTAGCTTCATCGGAAAGTTTTGGCCTCAATATTATGCCGTAAAATATGCAATTCCTTTTCTTTCAAACTCTGGATCTATCGTGTTAATGTCCGGTGCATTTAGTCAAAGACCACTTAAAGGCGCACCTGCTTATGGAGCTTGCAATGGTGCTATTGAAAGTTTAGGGAAGGCTTTAGCTGTGGAATTAGCTCCTATTAGAGTTAATGTGGTTTCTCCTGGAACAATACAAAAAGAAAATGAACAAAATGAAAATAGACTAGTTGCTTACGAAGCTTATAAATCTCTTTCACTTGTACAACGAGCTGGATATAATGATGAAATTGCACATACTGTCCTATATTTAATGCAAAATAGTTTTACTACGGGTAATGTATTGTTTCCTGATGGAGGGTACACATATCATTAAATTATTTAAGACAAAAGCCCCTTATTACGGTGGCTTTTGTTGCTCATTTAAACATTGCTGAAATTTCCAAATAGATGATTACATTACTTTAGTACCAACTGGTTGGTTTTTAGATGATTCATTACAATCCGCTCATTTTGTACATTTGCAAATAAAATTGTGCTAGTAGTTGACGAATCGAATCTCGAAGTAATTTGTCTTGATATTTATGGATAAGTTTCCAAAGAAAAAAGGCATATAATTAATGCCTTTTTTCTTTATCATTATTTAACTGGATAACAAACTTCTGTAACCCACTTATTAGGATCCGATTCCATCGCTGGGCTCACATGATAAATATTAAACATCGGGCCTGCTAATTTGTAACCTTCTGTCTCAATCCATTTTGCCGCAGCCTCATTTACAGCTGTCATCTGTTCATAACTTCCATTAACTGTTATAGAAGCTACATTGGTTGATTTCATATTTTTAAATGTAACGTCTTTTGTATTTTCGTGCTTACCTAGAATACTTAGCTGTATTTCTATATCTACATCATTTTCTTTGTATTCACGATCATGGAAAACCGCAATACTATAACTCGGATGGGCAATACTAATATTTTTCATTTGAATTTCTTGCATTAATACACTCCATAAATCACCTTCGCAATTATACGATGGAATAATCTTTCTAACACTAGCTACAGTTCTTTCTGGAATTTCTTTTATTGAAACATGATAATTCATCTCAACAACATCCTCTCTCATCGTTTTCATTGAGTCTTCGAGGAGACGTAATTGTTTTTGGAGGTTATTCATGTCTTCTTTAATTTGAGCACTACGATTTAAAAATTGCTCTTTTATGCTATCTATATTATCGCATTCTATTATTTCTTTGATGGTAGCAATATTAAACCCCATAGCTTTTAATGTTTGAATTTGATTTACTTTTTTTAATTGG
Organism: Bacillus sp. NEAU-Y102; assembly: GCF_054788175.1. Classification (NCBI taxonomy): domain Bacteria; kingdom Bacillati; phylum Bacillota; class Bacilli; order Caryophanales; family Bacillaceae; genus Bacillus; species Bacillus sp. NEAU-Y102. The sequence goes on from NZ_JBTWFK010000008.1 coordinate 53,756, forward strand.
TCAGCTGAATAAAATCGATATCCACTCTGCTCATCGACTTTTACTGGTTGTAATAATTCCACTTTATCGTAGTGTCTCAACATACGTATACTAATGGAAGATAGTTTCGAAAAATCCCCTATTTTAAACATGATTTCCTCCTATAAGTTACATCTACTTTGAAGCTCAACTTCATCATAAACAATGACATTATGTGAGGGTCAACTATTTTTAACGATTTAAATAACAATTTAACATGTTATATTTATATAATTAAAAACCTATATTCCTGTTTTTATGACTACTGCAATTGATAACCATTAGTTATTTTTCTCAAGACATTCATAAACCGCCATCATATCTCGTTTATCCAACTCACGAATACGATTAAAAATTGGTATTTGCCCAACAGCTTCTGTTAATAAGCTCTCATCCACAACATCACTAACTTTTCCAGTTAACCACGTTTGTACATCCACGCCCTCGACAACTTCTTTTAACCCTTCGTCATTAATACCACTTGCATTACAAGTTACACATGGAATTGTTAGTTTAAAGACACCATCATGTAGATTATCTTCGGTTATCACTTTCTTACCTTTACAAAATGGACATGGATTACTTTTTTTAATTTTATTAATTTGGGTAACTATTTTTTTGTATCCAAACGCTTCGTATACATACGTAAGTTTTTTATATTTACCATTTGTGAAATACTTATCTATAATGTTTTCTCTCGTTTCATAAACATTAGGGAAATCACAAACAGTTACTTGATTATTAACACTAATGGATTCGATATTTCCTTTTATTTCACCCCAGAATGGTAAGACATTTTGTAACACCATTTCATAGTTTGAAAAGCTTGCTTGTTCTAATTCAAACATCTTCAGTGCGACTTGTGCTTTTCTTGGCAATAAAGAAACATCTTCTGTCAATACCATATCGCCACCAACAATAGACTTCAATTTAACAAGTGTCGGTAAATCACCAACTGTTTTCACTACTTCATTAATAGGCTGATTAATTATTTCACGAATATCTACGTTATCAAATTTAAGTGGTTTATGATGATTTAAAACCGTCCCCTCGCAAATTGGACATTTCATCATTTTTTTTGAACTTTTAATTTCTTCTTTAATAGGTGCTTTTGAAATAACAATATATCCACCAATAATTGTATTAAATCCTACCCATGTTCTGCGTGTCTTTCCTTTTTTATCATAAAATGATTTTTCAAAATACCCGTACCAAAACGTATGCTTTTCTTCTTCTGACATATCATTATAGCTCTTTGACAAATCGTGATCAAGCTCATTTTTTATTTCTTCGAATAGAAATTCTATTTTTTCATGCTGATAAAATTTTAATACCTTCATGATTTCTGGATCGAATAGCCCATCCCAAAATGGAACACTTTTATCTTGAATGGCAATATCTTTATCAAAAACTTCAATTTGAAGACGTCCAGAACAAGATGGACAATGATTGTCCTGTGAATAGAAATCAAAACTTCTCGTATCTTTATTAATTGGATGAGCAGCTACAATATGATTAATTAATCCACCAATCTCATATAAGAAACTATATTGACTATATAAATGTCTTTCAAGATCAATAGCAATAGCAGGTGCGATTGTATCAGATTCATATTCACCATAAATTAACCTAGCCATTGATGATAAACTTTTAAAAATACCGCCCTTATAAATATTTTCGGCATTTTTAAAATAGTTAATATGATTTTCTTCTAAATAGTGAACCCCTTTTTTCTGCTTAAGCATTGAAGAGATGTGTATTTTCTCTGTGCTATTCACATTACTTTTTTGACGATAGTAATCCTCATGATTGACAACATCCAAATGCTCTATAGATTCATTCTGCCTTTTTCCAAAATCAACTATATAATCAGAGCTTTCTAACATGTAACGATTATGCTCAATCATAATGATCGAAACTGATTCATCTTGCAGAATACCTCTAATACTATCGATAAATTGATTTAAAATATTTTGTGATAAACCTTTTGAAGGCTCATCAAAAATAAATAATGTATGTGGATTTCTAGTGTTTGCAAATAATTCCGAAACTAAATGAACACATTGAAACTCACCTGTCGATAATGTTTGTGTTTTTCTCTCTAATGTTAAATAGCCAAGCCCTAATTTAATTAGTAGGCTCAAACGTTTATAAGCGATATCTTCATTTGGAAGTTCATCAATAATATCCTCAATCGAGCGCTCAAAAATATCATCAATGTCTTCACTATACTTTGTCAGTTTCTTTTTAATATCTAGGAAAGTTGCTACAGTTGATCGACTTGTAATTGATTGATTTCGGTCTTGTCCTACCATAACTAATTTATCTTTTGGATATCGTTTCAAAAAATCTGTAGCTAGACATTCGTTGACAAGTGTAGATTTCCCACATCCTGATTCTCCTGTAACTGTTACAAGCCTGTTTTTAGGTATTTGAAACTCAGCCATTTGGATATTACGGCAATATAAATCATAGAATGTATAATATTCTGTTGGTATTTCTTTATTTCGATCCCACAGTATTGACTTTGGTCTTGGTGATTCTTCCACAATTTTCCCGCCATATTTTCCGCTACCAGGTCCAAAGAACAATTGCTCATCAGTTGTATCTAGTACTGTATCTGAATGATCAATAAGCCAAATTTGATTTTTACACCCTAATCGTTTAATCTCTTCTAAAATTTGTAATAAAGTTTCATGATCAAGTCCAACTGAAATCTCATCAATAATAATTACAGCATTTTCACTTACTGCCATGAATTCGGCCAAATAAAGTCGTGTTAACTCTCCACCTGATAACGTACCCATAATTCGATTTAATGTTAAATAACCAATGTTCATATTAATAATATTTTGCAGTATATGCTGTTTTTCTTCACTAATATTTAACTCTTTTGCTAGTGAAAGAATAGATTCAATACTTAAATCATTAATATTTGAGATTGAATGTGGCTTGTCCAACAAATCAATTTCATGTTGTTCAATTTCTTCACTATAACGTTTTCCCTTACATTTTTTACACTCAACATTTTTTGTAGTACCACGGCCTTTACAACCAGTACACCAGCCTAATTGATTATTAAATGAAAAGACCTCTGGAGAAAGATTAAATACCTCAGCAAGTTTTTCCCGAACCTCTGTAAAAACACCAGTATGAGTACCAATCGTTGAACGCGGATTAGACGAAATCGATGATTTTCCTAGAAAAAGTACTAAAGGTATTTCTTCCATCTTAATGGCACTAAAATTTGTTTCCATAATGTTAGGAAATAAATATTGATATTCAGCCTTTGGCAATAAAGAAACTAATCGTTTTTTTGATTCTTCACCAATTGTTTGGCAAAAAGTTGTTTTACCCGATCCAGATAAACCAGCAATTCCAAACGATTTATTAAACGGTATAGTTGCATCTAATTTATTTATGTTATTAGCAATTAATTGATTTACTTTCATATTAACCTCTATTCTTATTTATTCACAAAAGCATTTTTACAATATAATAATTACATAATGAATATCACCTATTATGCAATTATCCTCTCGCTTCATGAATCTTATCCTTGTATATTTCAAACCATTGTTGCCATTCATCTTTAGAAAATTCTTTCTCTTCTCCTTTTAAAACGTAAGAAAAAAGATTTAAACAAATATGCCAACCAGCTATATCTCTCGGTGTATGATCTGTTAATTCATGAATGTACTCTTTAAGAAGTAAAAGAGTACCATTTTCCTCTTTATGTATTTCAAATCGGACACGGTCTTTATCCCAAGTAAATTCAAGTACTGAGTTTAGTTGACATTCTAAAATATCAATGTTTATGAATGAACCGTCCATCATGTCGAACTTTATTATTCCACCAGTTTTAAGGCTTTCAATCTGTAAATTGGACATCCATTTTTTCAGCTTACTGTTTTCTGTTAATACAGACCAAACTTCCTCTACCGTATATGGAAATTCACGTTCAAATTTTACAATATATCCATCAGTTAGTTTCCCAATTTCAGCTATCATTTTGATTGCCTCCTTATACAGAATATATGTTCTCACTTCATTTTACACGAATATAAATATAAAATAAATATTTATGACAACGAAGTGTTAATTTAAAGTGAATGGTGCTGAGAAAAACTTAAATATTTTCTAAATCCAGTTATATAATATTAAAAATTAAATATAGATTTACGTACAAATAAAAAAGCCGCATTTGCGACTTATGAAATCATAGGATTAACTCCTGTTTTGTTGAATGATTAACGCTTAATCGCATCGACAATTAGCGATGGAAAACCAAGTTTATCGCCTTTATTTCTAGAATCATACCTTTTCGAACGGAAAATAACACCGTCGTTTGCATCCCATTTGTTGTAATAAAACCGACCATTTTCATCACAATATTCAAGTAAAACTACCTCGAATCCAGCAGTTTCAAACATTTCCGTTAATGTTATATAATTATGAACGATTTTATGACTTGCTGCTGGATGATCTTTCGGACCGGGTCCCCCTATTTGAACTATATTTTGATATGCCTCATCCTGAAAGAATGCATCAGGGACTCCGCACCGAATATGACCAGATGGTTTTAAAAATGCATAACAAATTTCAGCTGCTCTTACACCTTCTTCAAAAGTAAGGTGTTCCCATACATGCTCAGCTAAAATAGCTGAAATAGAGTTGTATTCAAATCTTTCTTTCCACGTAGCTTTATCTAGTAAGTTAAGTTCATCTTCTTGCGTTTGAATCCAACCCGGATTATTATTAAACACTCCAGCCCCGACAACTACTTTAATTTCGTCTTGTTTTATTGCCACCATGTTCACCTCTTAAACATTTTAATTCATTAATATATTCTATGTTTACTATTATCCTTCCTCCTTCAACAAATTTAGTAACATGAGTCCAGTACAATACCGAACTCATGCCCTAAAAACTCTCTGACGCAACGATCTGTCTAACTCTATAAAATTAGTTCATAATATACGATTTTTCTTACAGAAATATAGCACACCAAACATTAGCATAATACCAATCACGTAAAAAATTATTGTTCCGCTCCCACCAGTATTAGGGATCACCCAATTATTTTTCATATTTTTCACTGTTATTTTTTGTACCCTTACCGCTTCTGTAATTTCTATTTCTATTGGATCTCTAAGTAACATGTATCCATTTGGTGCTTTTATTTCTTTAATTGTATACTTTCCAATTGCTAATTGCTTGGAAATCACCTTTCCTTTTTCATCCGTTGTTAATCTACTAACTTCTTTCCCTTCTTTATCTAACACTTGAAATATAGCACCTTTTAGTTTTAATTCACTATCCCTATCATCAACTTTCTCAATTTCAAATTGCCCAGTCGGATCGGGCAATTTCTTATTTCCTATTTTAATTTCTATTACTGTGTCTTTTTCTATTTTTACAGCTACTTTATCTTTTAATAATTCATAACCTTTAGGCGCTTCTACTTCCACTAAGGTATAGTTTCCTATTGGTAAGTCCTTTGATATCATTTCTCCTTTTTCATCTGTTATTAACTCTCCAACTACTTTTCCTTTTGAATCTTCTATATGAAACTTTGCCCCTGCTAGTTTTTTATTTTTATCACTTATGTCTACTTTCAAAAGCTTCATTTTCCCCATTGGATCGGGCAATTTCTTATTTCCTATTTTAATTTCTACTACTGCATCTTTTTCTACTTTTACAGCTATTTTATCTTTTAATAATTCGTAACCTTTAGGTGCTTCTACTTCCACCAAGGTATAGTTTCCTATTGGTAAGTCTTTTGATATTACTTCTCCTTCTTCATTTGTTACTAGTTCTCCAACTATTTTTCCTTTTGAATCTTCTATATGAAACTTTGCCCCTGCTAGCTTTTTATTTTTATCACTTATGTCTACTTTCACTAACTTCATTTTCCCCATTGGATCGGGCAATTTCTTATTTCCTATTTTAATTTCTACTACTACATCTTTTTCTATTTTTACAGTTATATCATCTTTTAATAATTCATAGTCTTTTGGTGCTTCTATTTCTACAAGGGTATAGTTTCCTATTGGTAAGTCTTTTGATATCGCTTCTCCTTCTTCATTTGTTACTAGTTCTCCAACTATTTTTCCTTTTGAATCTTCAATTTTAAACTTTGCTCCCACCAATTTTTTATTATCATTATTACTATCAACTTTTTTTATTTTTACTTTTCCTGTACTAGGCTTGTTCCAATGTTGCCAGTTAAATTTGAAATTGTGAAATTCAAATCCACCAGTTTGTTGTACCGCACCTACAAATACTTGTCCATTAATCGAACCGCCTTTTGTTTCTAATACAGCATTGGGAGCAATCACACTTCCAACAACACCATATCCTTCTGTTGTAATTTTTTTCGCATTTGGAAAAACCCAAATCACTTTCCCGTATAGTTCAGTAAACGGGGAATTAGGAGAATATGGTTGTGATGTAGGAACTATATCTGTAGCCCTTCCAATATTGTCCGTGTCATATAGAATAGACCCATTTTTAAATGTAACCTCTGTTGCATCCGAATACATAATAATAAAATCTTTGTCCTTAGCACTCGGTAAAAATACATCTCTTATATCTAAATTGATTTTCCCTGTCAATTCTGATGAAACATAAATATTAGGATTGTTTATATCTTTTCCGATTCCATGACTCATATTTGGAATTGGGGTATTCGTTTTATATTGACCTGCATTTTTACTGACTTGGTTCACTATATTGCGAAATTCATTAAATCTCGCGTCAATTTCTAGTTTTTCTTTATAGACGATACGATTATAAGAAGATTGTATGATGCGATCTGGATCACTCTCTTTTGTCATTACGGCTATTCCGTTTTGAATGATAAAAGATTCTTCTCTTGATTTCTTAAATTTCCCAGACAATAACAAGGATGGATATCCCTCATCAACCCATTTTCCACCTACTATATTAGATGTTCCCGCAGCAGCACCTACAATCGTATACCCCGATGCATCCATATCACCTTGAACTGCGATTGCTCCTTCAATGTCGCCACCTATTGCTTTATGGTTACCAAAGACAACAGCATTATAACGCGATATATCACCTAGACCTTCTAAGTTTGTCGTGGATCCATATGCTTCTTGTGGTACATATACGACAAAACTTACACTTAATATTAACAAAACAATAAAATGAATACTTACCAGCTTTAATCGTAGCCTCAATTCCTTTGTTCCCACCTTTACCATGTTTTTTCTATAGTCGAATATAATGACATGTTTATCAATGAGGATTTACTTCATCCCCTATATACTTGTCCCACTGCCTATTAATGCAGGATAAATAAATACATTCTATCGAGTTAACCTTTTCTTATAAATTGCGACTAGAAACACACATAACAATAGGATTGGAACTATTACAGTCCACTTATTAAATATAAATATCTCTGTACTCACTTTTTGTTTTTCTTTCTCGTTTAACTCCACACGCACACCTCGAACTAGCAATCTATTAGTGTTTACTCCATAAGGCGTACACGTAATTAAAGTTGTATAATCTTTATTTTCTACAATTTGTAGATCGTCCGTTTCGTGTGGTAACACTACTTTAATTTGATCTACTTTATAAGCAAGAACTTTGTCTAAAGAATGAATATAAAAAAGATCTCCTTCGCTCAACTTATCTAAATCTGTAAATAATTTTGCTGATGGTAAACCACGATGCCCTGTTAAAATAGTGTGCGTATTTTCTCCACCTATCGGGAGCGAAGAAAAATCTAAATGACCTATCCCGCGGCTCAATACTTCCTCAGATGTCCCTTGATAGATTGGCAGTTTTATATTAATTTTCGATATTTCAATATACCCCATTACATCTCCTAAATTTAACGCATCAGCATATGCTTGATGATTACTTTTTTTTTCAGAAAATGGATCAGTAAATGTTTTCGTGGAAGTGTGAACTTGTTTATTATATTCGGCTGCTTCTTTTTCCCTACGTTCGACTTCTTTCTTTTGTAGCGCTTTGATCTTCTTATCGTAAGAGCTAATCTCAGAATAATGTGCACGAGTCGCCAACCAATTACTAATAGTAGGATATAAAAAAACTCCTAATCCAAATAAAAAAATACCTCCCAAAACAAGATTTCGTTTCATATCTCCACCTCTGTATATGCTTAAATATCGAAAAGAGGGAAGCATTTTGCTTCTCCCCTTTTCCCATAGTTACATGTTCCTAAAATCTTAATTATTAGCAGACTTTTTTCTAAAGAAAACAAATGCCGCTGTAACCATTAACGTAAGACCTATTACAGTAAAAAGAGTCGTTCCTATGCCACCCGTTACCGGAAGAACCCATCCACTTTTATTATTTTCAATTGTTAATTTAACCGTTTGATTATTTTCGCTAATCTTTACATCAATGGGGTCTTTTAATAATTGATAAGAAGCTTTTGTACCATCTTCTTTTGTATATGTTGGTGCTTTCGTTTCAAAAATTTGATAGTCTCCATATGGAATGTTAGACCATTTAATAACACCATTTTCATCTGATACACCTGTTACTTCTTTTCCTGCTACAACAACTATTTTTCCGTTTTTATCTTTAAGTACAAACTCTGCACCTTTTAATTTATTCTTATTAGCACCATCAATTTTTGTTAACTCAATTATTCCAGTTGTTGGAACAACAATTACAGGCTTAGATTCCTTTTCTCCAATTACATCATTTTTATTTGTAAAATCAATTTTTGCTGTATTTAAAATTTCCGAACCAGATGGTACTCCTTCTTTTACTTGAGATTTAATTTGCAAATGAAATTCTTTTTTACCATCTAATTTTGTGAAATCTTTTACTGTAGCTGTTACTTTTTGACCTTCTATAGCTACCTCTACAATGCTTGCATTTACTTCTGCTCCATCAATTTTCACGATTGGCTTTCCTTGAATCACTAAACGATTATCCAAAGTATCTGTTACCACATATTTTTTGTATTCCTTAATGTCTTCTGGAATTAATGTTTTAATATCATAATTATAATTAGTTAACGGATTGATTGGTAACGCTTCCAATTTTCCGTTAATCTTTTTATCAATTATTGGTTCTTCATAGTTTTTCACTTCTAATTTAACTACTGTACCAGAAGTAATAGTTCCATCTTCATTAATTGTTCCGGAGTTCTTAACAAAAAACTCACGTTTAGTTGGATCTATTACATAGCCTTTCGGAGCTTTTGTTTCTTGGAAATAGTATTCTCCATACACCAATCCTTGCACGCGAATATGACCATTAGCATCTGTTACTAACTCTTTTTTCACTTCTGTACCGTCTTTTTTAAATAAAGAGAATACTGCACCTGCTAATGCTTTTTCATTTACACCAGTTTTTATTAAATCCACTGCACCACGTTTAACCTCATTTTTAGGATACATGTGAACATCATAGTTTAGCACCTTACCCTCTTTATTCGTTAATGGGATATCCACTGTATACGTATTGGGATTTAGATTAACATGTGGAGGTCCTGCCACTTCTTTCACCTCATAACGTCCTAGCGGAAGATCTTTTAATACAGCTTGTCCGTTATCATCTGTTACTACTTGCGTTGGAGTTGCTCCCATTACAGGTTTCACATCTTCTTTCACGATTTTCCCATCGTTTGAAATTTTTTCAAAAGACGCAACCTTTTTCACTTCAAACGTTACACCTTTTAATGGTTTCGCATCTTTTGGCACCTCTTGATTTGCAGAACCGTCACCTTCTAGTCCCTGCGCTCCATCTTTTTCTTGTTCATACTTATGAATCGTTAAAGTACCTTTAGATGGTGAATCTGCCTTTACTAATACACTAGACCATGTAGAAAATGTTAAGAATAACACTAAAAGCACACTAAATATTTTTTTCATTTCTCTTATCCCCTTTACTACTTCTATCATTTTAAAAATCTCTTTATTACTATTACCTTCTTAAAAGCAATAGTGTGCCAAGTATCAGATTTAAACGAATAACATAAAACATAGTCGTCCAACAATCCATTGTTTACAATCACTTATTCACATTTCTTATCTTCTATTATTACGTTGTCTCTCCACATGATATATGTAATTTTCGCCCCTAAATTACACTTATATCTCTACTTCAAAAATCATTACATTTGTTACATAATAGCTTTCACTGCTAATTTCGACTAGTCACTTACTGTCAATCTATTAATTTCTCACTTCCTATCCCTATTTAAAATCCAACCTTAATCATTTTTAATACATATAAGTAATAACCAACAAATAAGTGTGACGATTCATATTTTACGCTACTGTCCAAAACTATTACCTGTATATTCAAATAATATGTGCTATTCATGTTAAATTATGGTATTATTCTTAGAAGTTTATAACTTTTATTTATATTTTTTATTAATAAAGGTTTTCCGTTTCTACTTATGAAAAAAGGAATATATGTTTATTTAACTATTACGCATAACTGTAAGGAGGAAGAATATGACTAAAAAGCTCAGTCTAGTTGAGATAGAGTACATTTGCAATATGTTTTTCCAATCTTTTGAAATTCCAGTTTGTTTTTTAGATTGTAACAAAAATATTCTTTTAGAATTTACATCAAAAAATGATTCACACTCGTTGTATACATCAAAAATAGAACAGTTACATGTGCTTTTTCAGAGAAATGATACATATAATTCCCCCATCTTCAGAACTCACGAACATCTAGGGCACTTCATTTTAATTCACATAAAGAGCGATTATATGGTAAACGGTACTGTTATTATCGGGCCCTTGGCACATGTAAACTTTTCTACAAGTAAAGCGGATAGTAACCTTAATTTTATTCCGAATTATAAAAGAACAAGAGACCATTATTTTTCATTGTCAGTCAAAGATCAAAAATTCTTTATAAATATAGCAATATTGTTCTATAACATTCTCTATACAAAAAATTCAGATGTAAGCACCTTTTCAAATAATAGTGACTCACTTCATATAAGTCATAGCAGAATCTTAAACGAAGATGTATATATTTCAATGCAAAAAGACGAATCCATTTATCATAATTTATATATAGAGCAGCAACTACTTAGATCTATAGAAAACGGGGATAAAGAAACCGTACTCAAATATTATTACGAATTCCAACAAGAGACTCTTTCATCTTTATCTTCATTCCATCAATTAAGACGTCATAAAAACATTTGTATTTCATCCATCACGCTCGCTACTAGATATGCGATAAAAGGGGGACTTCCATCTGGGATTGCTTACAAAATTTATGATTTACACATTCAAAGAACAGAAGATTTAAAAGATAAAAAATCTGTTTGGGATTTATTAAAAAATGCTTTTTGTACCTTTGCAGACCGTGTAAAGGCACAAAAAACACAGCAATATTCACAGACTATTGCTATTTGCAAAAACTATATTTTAAAAAATATTTACAATCCAATATCTGTTAAACAACTTGCTAAATTTGCAAATGTAAATTCAGATTATTTATCTATATTATTTAAAAAAGAAGTCGGTATTTCATTAATTGAGTACATTCAACGTGAACGAATCGAAGAAGCAAAGAAATTATTAACTTTCACCACCTATCCCTTATCAGACATATGCGCTTCGCTTAATTTTAGCGACCAAAGTTATTTCACTAAAATTTTCAAAAAATTCACAAATGAAACACCTGGTAAATATCGAAATTCTCATGTTGTCATTTAGAATGAAACTTCCATTAAAACAAAATGTTTTCAGTAACTCATCAATGGCAGATTAGAAGCACTCCCAGATTCATGAACTATAGGATTTATGCTTTTTCCAAACCAAAAAACACGTTACTATTCTTTTATTTTAATGAGAATAATAACGTGTTTTTTATGTAATGTAGTTTTGTAGACAGAACATAATCCAACTACAAATTTTTATAGAAGCCAAATGCACCGCTTAACTACTAAAATCTTATTAAGTAAAAAATCCATATTTTGTTTTACTTACTTTCTACTTTATTTCTTCTGGATAATGAACTCTTTTCTTCAAACGAATAATCCCTACTATTATTTTTGCATCTTTCTAAATTTGCGAACCAAAGTAAGTACTGTACTCGAAATAATCATCAATATGCCGATTTCTGCACTGTTGTTATTTGTACTTACACCCGTCTTTGGAAGCTCCTTATATGTATATTCTTTTTTATCGCTATTACTGTTGTTTGAAATATTACTCTTATTTGTCTTATTAGCAAGGCCATTTGCTTTGCTAGTTTCTTTATGTTTCACTAATACTTTTTGTATTGTATTTACCTCATTACCCACGGAATCTCTGACACTATATATTATTTCATAAATACCAGCTTTAGTTGTATCTATAGTTCCTTTATACGCTACTTTAGAAGTAAGATCACCGTCTTCTTTGTCAGTAGCCGATACTCCTATCAACGGATCAAATTGATCACCCTCAGTAATCGAAGTTGTAGCAGGTACTTTTAGTATTGGTTTTTCATTTTTAATTTCTTCTCTAACTTTGACCGTTACAGTTTGCTTCGCCGTTACTTCATGACCTTTAGAATCTGTAACCGTGTACGTTAATACGTAAGTACCGGCTTTTGATGTATCTACTTCACCATCAACTTTAATTTTAGAAGTGAGATCACCGTCTTCTTTATCGATAGCTAATACTTCTGCCATTGGAACAAATGAATCTCCTACATGAAGTATCGCTCCAACAGGCACTGTTAATTTAGGTTCTAAATCTGATATTTCTCCATTTCCCTCTACAATTACAGTCTGTATAGCCGTTGCATTCCCGCCTTTAGAATCAACAACCAAGTATTCCACAATGTATGTACCTGGTTTTGAAGTATTTACATCGCCTTTATGCTTTACTTTATTTGTTAAATCACCATCTTCTTTATCAACAGCTTTTACATTTCTCATTGGATCAAACGTATCTCCTACACGTAGTGTAATCGTAAACGGTACAGTTAACTCTGGAGCTTGGTTTTCTGCTGTTTTTTCGTTTTCTTTCACTTTTTCTATAATTTTTGCAGCATCAAAAGCATTTTGGACTGCTTGAACTTCAATTGAGTTCGTTCCATATTTATTAGTTGCCACTTTAAGGCATGCCAATTTCAATTCAGAAAAATTAGAAGTCATGTTTAATTCATCAGTATTTGCATAATAGAAAATATCAAACATTTTATCTTCACCAATGCCATTTACATTTACACCGTTATGAGTACCACCTTGTGCAATTAAATACGCAACTTTATTAATAATACTTGAGTTAAAATGAACGCCTCCATAATCCTCTCCATTTAAATCATTATATTTACTATAATCATCAGGATACGGTAGTCCATCTGAAAAATTAATTGCAGTTGGATTTTTCATATTACGAAAAATCGATCCAGTTTGTTCTCCTATTGTCCAGTTAAATTCCCCATTATTTATGTATTTCTCTATAGCCGTTCCCATAATATCCGATAATGCCTCATTAATTGCCCCAGATTCTCCTGAAAATTCAAGGTTAGATTCACTTGATGTAACTGCATGTGTAAATTCATGACCGGCTATATCGAACGCTTTTACCATAGGATCTCCATATAAAAGCATACTAATGTTATTAATATTAGTACTAAATGCATTTTCCCAATTTTCAGGATCATTTGTTCCTCCAGAATCCCATGCATGTACAACTGAAACTACTTTGTTTCCTTTATTATCAAAACTATTACGCTTATATTTTTCTTTATAAAAATCGTATACCTTTGTTGCTAAGAAATGAGCGCTTACCGCCTTTGGATCATTAAATGTTGTTGAAACGCTAGTTGCTAGTATACCAGGATAATAACTTTCTTCATTTGTAATATCTCTATAATTTACATCATATGTCTCAATTCCTTGTCCTCTTGTGTAATCAGCAAGCGCATAATTCCCACTGGTCTGTTTAGAAATACCAAATGTACGAGTTACGCCTAAATCATCTTTTCCTGTTCCAGTTAATGATGTAAAATTGCTAGTTTTATTTTCCTTAACGGATTGAACATACTCTTCACTTATTTTCAAACTTGATTCTTGTACCATATCTTTTAACATTTCACCATTATGAGCATTCACTAAATAAGTTCCAGATACATAATTTGGTGTTGTAGCAGCAAATGTAACTTGATATGCATTGCTAGCCTGTCCATGATTTTCATCAACAAAAATAACTGCCTTAACTTCTGGCTCAGAAATAAATTTAGTATCGTTTCCGTACTTTTTATAAATATATTGTTTTGCTTCTTCTTTTGATAAATTAATAGGTTTCTTTAAACCTTCTTGTGTTAAATTTTGTGCGCTATCTCCTGAAATACTTTTAATAATACCTTTTTTATCTACGTGAGCAGTCAACTGGTGACCATATACTTCTTTTCCTTCATATATTTGTTGCATGCGCACAAGTGTAGTTCCATCATAAGAACCACGTTTTTGAAGAACCTTGTAATCTACTCCTGTTTCTGCACTAACTTGTTTTGGAGACAAAGCATGCTCCGTATTTTCCTTAAGTGCATCTTTCACTACATTCTCTGGCGCCTTTTTTGATGGTTGTGTAAGATCACCTGTACGGAACGAATCCTCTTGAATTTCTACTTGCATTTGACCAGTTTCCTCTGCATGACCTAATCCATATGGCGTTACACTTGTTAAAACGAATCCTGTTGTTAATGCAACTATAGCTATTTCTTTTTTATTTCCCATGATATTCCCCTCGTATAAATTCCTATTATTTATATGAAACTGCTAAAATGTATACAATCTATTCCTAACATAAAAAGATGACTTTTGTAATCAACAAAAGCCACCTCTTTAATATGTAATATCCCTAAAATGTTTTTAATACATAATTTCTATACAAAAAAGAAAAAAGCACTCATTAACGAGCATTTTGCAATACTTTTATTAGGTCATTTATATTTTCAACTTTCTGTTGAAACTGATCAAGTCTGCTATGTAGCAATGAAGGATTTTTATCTTCAGTTGAAATAACTTGTTTTAATTCGTTTTCTAATTTATCATACATATCAAAGAAATTATCAAATTCTACACTTACAAGCTCTTCATTTTCGCGATAGAATCTTTTTGCTTCTATATAAGTCATATATGATTTATTTAAAAATCCTAATGAAATTAAATATTTAGAAGTGTTTTCTTGATAAATAGCAATATCACACGCTATTTTAATATCAGAATAAGTCTTTTGAACAAGACAATGCAATTCAAAAATCTTAAACTTTAATCCATTATTCATTTCATCCCCTCCCATCGTATCTATTCTACATAAAATTAGAATATTATACAAAGAAAATTATTAGCATGAAATTGACAATTAAAAAGATAACTTAAGGATAAACAAATTCCTCTCATTACAAATTATAGTTGCGAAGCATTTACCAACTTAACAGAAAAAATCCCTTCCGCTTTTAGAGTAATAAATACATTTCATATTGCGCTAAAGAATTCTTTTCAAATCCACATTTCTTAAAAAAACCCTCCAGTAAATTATTGTTAGGAAACCCAATTGATAAACTTGATAAATTTAATTCTTCTCTTGCTACTTCTAATAATTTCATCCCAACACCAATATTTCTATAAACTTTGTCTACGAAAATAAAACTAATTTTACCTTGTTCATTTACACATAGAGAGCCTTTTAAGTCATTATCGACATATGCACCATAAAATACATTATTTGTTTTTTCGATATAATCAACATCATTTTGCCAATTTATATGGAAGTTTAACCATTTCTGAATTTCATCTTTAAAAGTTGGAAATTCTAATTGTTTTACTTCAATATCCTTACAATCTTTATTCATTATTTTAGTCAAATCATTTAAATTATAATAAGAAAGATCGTACACTTTTTCATAGCCCAACTTATTATAAAAATGAATCGCTCGGTCGTTTCCTACAATGACTTCGAGAAAAAGTTGCTTACATCCATGTTGAATCGCCTCTTCTTTATGCAGTTCAAATAATTTTTGACTCACACCAATACCGCGGTAATTAGGATGAACCGCTAATGTTCCACAGCGCATAGTCTTTATACTTTCATAATCCTTTATACCACCTAATATTACGCCAACTGATTTGTCACCGTCTAAAGCAAGAAAAGAATGTTCTAGCAAATTACCTTCTGGTCCAAAAAAACGTTGTATAAAACCCTCTTTTGAAACTTCCATCTTAATAATATAATCGGAAAATCCATCTTTAAAAGCTTCATATACTAAATCAATATTTACTTCACTACACCTTTTATATTGAATCATATAAAATTGCCCTCCAATTGCTTGTATTAACCTCAACATGTACCCATATAATATATTCCATCTATTATAAATTTCAGCTCTTAATTTGAAATGAACGGACATTTCCCTACATATAACTTACTATTAATTTGTTTTATAACAAACTATCTATTATTTACTACATTAATCTCATAAACACGTAAAAAAGCAATTAAATGCTCACATGCTCTTTCGCATGCTAGCATTTTAAAGATTTTTTGTTCTTCTTTCGTTTTATCATTTGCTTGATCTGAAGCAGCTTTTAAACATAAAAATGGTTTTTTATTTATTTGACACACATAGGCGAAAGCTGCTACTTCTTGATCAACTGCCAATGCTCCGTATACAGTATGAAGTAAATATCTCATTTCTGAACTACGAATACGTTGATCTCCAGATAAAAATGTACCGAAATGTATCGGATCATACAATCGTATTTTTTTTATTCTTCTTACAAGTGATTTTGTTGTTTCAATAGGTGCTGTTCTACCGTTATATAAATTAAAAACATCTTCTCCTGAGCCAGCAGCAGTAACATCGTGTTGTATTGCGTTTAGTGCTACTACAATATGACCGTTTTTCACTTTGTTTGATAAACTTCCGCATATTCCTGTCATAAACAACTCATCTGGCTGAAACTCACTAATTAACAATTGTACACAACTAGCGCAGCTTACTTTACCGACACCAGTTACAACTGATATAATTTCCAGCTCATTGATAGTATGAAAATGAAATTCCCAAGCTGCTCTTTTTTCAACACGTTCACTCGGATAATGTTGATGCAAATACGTCAGTTCTGGTTCCCATGCAGATACAATTGCAATACGTTTCATTACACGCTTCACTTCCCCTATTGTCATTTAAATAAGTTATCTATACTTTCTCGTTCATAATCTGGAATCCATTCTTTATATTTCTTATATAAATCTCGTATTATTTCTTTATTCTTCGCAATTACTTCACATCCTCTATCATCATACATAAACATGACAATATCTTTCGTTGCATTTATGAGAAATACATCTGGATAAGAAATTTCTTTTTTCCGTCCAAATCGAGGATACAAAATAGAGAAATCCTCATGATTAGCAGCTTGTATAAGCGATTCATATTTAATATCTTCCGCAAGACATTTTAAAGAAAATTGATATGTACAATATAATGTGAAACTTTAATCAGTTCATCCCCCACTGATTATCAGCCCTCACCAATCGGGCTTTTAGGGGCAGCCCGCCCCCCACCTATCTTCTTTGCTTTCGCTGAATTTTGAGGTGGGGGTCTTACTGCCCGGCAAATAGCGAGATAAATCTGCCTCTTCATCTTCAAATAGAAACGGTAACGTTTCTTGTCTTATATGAAATCTTAAATCTCTTTTCTTAATATATTTATTGTATACATTTATTTTCTGTGGAGTTTTTGTGTTTTCCTTTTTAAATCTATAAACATTTGTCACTACAAACACTACATCTTCTTTTGAAAATATGTCTTCAAATAAGAATTTATTATATGTATATAGCTGAGAAAAGTATTCCATATTTAAATCGTCGGTTCCTTCTACAATTTGATATTTATCTTTTCCAAAATCAAAATACAAATGATTTCCCCACTGAGAATATAAGTACGGTACTAATGTAACTCCTGGAAATGTTTGATTCATATATTCTTTTAATTGCATTTCCTTGTCCCTTCTACTGTACAATTCTTTTTAAATACCAATATGCTTCTTCTAGCCACGGATGTATAACTTTCAATGTATCTTTCCTTTCCCACAAATATGAAATATATACAAAAGCAGCTTTTTCCAAAGATTTTTCCAATCCTTTTTTTATTTCTATTAAATATGGTGGTGTCCCCTTTTGATCCCATTCTATTTTATCTGCAACAAATAAAACTAAATCCATCTTTGTTGGGTGTTTACGCAGTGTAGTATGACAACAAATTGCATCTAATACGTCTTCATCTTCTACTTTAAATATTTCTTTTGCGATTACTCTCGATAGTTTTTGATGAATAATCATAGGAAACTTTCTTTCTGCTTCCTCTATTTCTACCCCAAATTCTTCAGCAACTGCAATCCGCTCCTCGTTCGGAAAAATGCCACTAATATCATGTAAATATCCTGCAATTGCTGCTTTTTCTTTATCTACGTGAAACTTTTCTGCAATCTTTTTTGCCTCATTTGCCACACGAATTGAATGTTTATATGTAAACTCTTTATTATATTTTAGTAGAAAATCTTTAATATCATTGTCTATTTTTCCAGTTGGAGCAAATGAATATATATCATTATATAACATAGAAAATCCCCCTTATAACTAACTTTCAGTATAATGCAGAATTTAAATATCTTTGTTATTTTATATTCGTTATTAATCTTTTTACTCCTTTTTAATACGTTACATGAAATTTTATACAGAATCATTGCTACAAGTACATAAATGTTTGATATTATAGTAATGTTGATGATTTGTAAGGAAAGGAACTACAAAATGAATAAAAACATATTAATTATTGATGATGATAAAGAAATTGTTGAATTACTTGCTGTTTATTTGCGAAATGAAGGCTATAACATTTATAAAGCTTATGATGGCGATGAAGCATTGCAGAAGGTTTCTACATATGAAGTTGACCTTATGATTTTGGATATTATGATGCCAAAACGAAACGGATTAGAAGTTTGTCAGGAAGTACGTGAAAATAATACTGTACCAATTCTAATGCTTAGTGCAAAAGCAGAAGATATGGATAAAATATTAGGTCTTATGACAGGTGCCGATGATTATATGATCAAACCATTCAATCCATTAGAATTAGTAGCTAGAGTGAAAGCTTTATTACGAAGATCATCTTTCCAAAATGCTACTTCGCAAAAGAATGAAGATGGTATTATTCGTATTCGCTCTGTTGAAATACACAAACATAATCATACTGTTAAAGTAAATGGAGAGTATATTAAACTAACCTCTATTGAATTCGATATTTTATATTTACTTGCGAGTAATACAGGAAGAGTATTTAGTTCAGAAGAAATTTTCGAACGCGTTTGGAATGAAGATGGTTATGGTTCAAATAAGACGGTAATGGTCCATATTAGCAACTTACGGGATAAACTTGAAACGGTAATGAATGGAGAAAAATTTATTCACACTGTTTGGGGAGTTGGCTATAAAATTGAGAAATGAAGCATTTGATATATTAAAAGATATCCCTAAATGGAAACTTATTTTTTGGCTCTTACTAGCTATCACACTCACTCCTATTACTGAATTAATTATTTATCGCCTCGTTACGAGTGTAATTGAAAGTTCACTTACTCTAACCGAACTCGGTAAAGAATTCATTCGAATTTTTGGTTATGAAAAGTATAAAGGGGTTAAAGAATCTTTATGGATGATGATTGTTTCTTATTTGTTTTTATTTTCTATTTTTTCATCCTATCTTTACATTTTTTATCGTCACGAGAGAAAACTTTACTATGAAACTTGTATAAAAAAAATGATAGAAGAAATTCGTTACATTGCAAATGGAAACTTCAATCATAAAGTTTCTGTTGTAAATCATAATTATTTGGAAGAGTTAGCAATCGGGGTCAATGAAATTGTTGAACAATTAAAAGTCTCAATTGATGAAGAAAGACAAGCGGAACAAGCAAAGAGTGAACTTATTACAAATGTATCACATGATTTACGTACTCCCCTTACTTCTATAGTTGGATACGTAAATTTAATTCATCATGATAATTATAGAGATGAAGTGGAATTGCGATACTATATTCAAGTCATTTATGATAAAGTAACTCGTCTTAATGCATTAATGAATGACTTGTTCGAATATACACGTGTTCAAAATAAAGAGTTAAGCTTGTATTCTGTCCCCATTGATATTGTAGAGTTACTTGGACAATTAACTGTTCAATTCCGAATACAGGTTCAAGAAGCTAATATAGAATGTAGACCTTCTTTCCCATCTCAAAAGCTCATGGTATTAGCTGATGGTGACAAATTAGTGCGTGTGTTTGAAAATCTTATTATAAACGCTATCGCTTATGGAAGCGAAGGTCGCTATATTGACCTTACTGCTTATGAAAGCAATAATATGATTACAATTGATATAACAAATTACGGACAACCTATTCCTAGTACGGATTTACCTCATATTTTTGAACGTTTTTATCGCGTTGAAAAATCGCGCTCTACAAACACTGGTGGATCTGGACTTGGATTAGCAATTGCAAAAAGTATAGTCGAATTGCATAAAGGAACAATTGAAGTATATAGTGATGACGAAAAAACTACTTTCACTGTAAAACTACTCCCCTACAAAGGTTAATATCACAAATAAAAAGTTCAATTTCTTATCATATAAGAAATTGAACTTTTTCCATTAATTACAAAAAATAATAATCCTTTATAATTCTTTAGAAATTCTTTACCTTTTCTTTCTTCCTAATTAAGCATTCTTTTTTACAATACTATTATTGATGTCATAATAGGAGGATCGCTTATGCAATTCTTAAAAAAATTCGCTATTTTATTATTATCTTTTTTCATTACTGCACTTATCGTTTTATATTTTTACCTTTATGTAAATGGTCCGATTATTCAAGCTAAATCAGCTATCTTAATAAATGCTAATTCAGGTGAAATTGTTTATAAAAAAAATGAAGAAACTCCAGTACAATCAGCTGCTTTATCTAAATTAATGACAGAATATATCGTATTGGAGCAACTAAATGATAGAAAAATACAGTTAGATGACTTCGTACAAATAAGTAACGAAGTTTTCCGAGTAGAAACAAGCCCTATACAAGTAACATCGAATGATAAAACAACGGTTCGTGATTTACTTCATGCATTGCTACTGGCAGGGAATAATCGTTCTGCACTCGCTCTTGCAGAACACATTGCTGGAAATGAAGATAACTTTACAGTATTAATGAATAAAAAAGCAAAAGAACTAAAGTTATTACAACCATCTCCATTTCTAAACTCTACTGGAAATAATAATGATACAAATAAACAATCAACTACAACAGCAATAGACGCAGCTAAATTAGCAGCACGATTAATAAAAGATTTTCCAGATGTATTGAATATTACGAAACTAACCTCTTACCAATTTTCCTTCAAAGATTCCCAGGTTTTCAATACGAATAAAATGATATATTCCCTTAATGAAAACATTAAACTTCAAGGTGTTGATGGCTTACAAACTAGTTTTTCAACTAATGGTAATTATAGTTTTGTCAGTACAGCAAAACTTGAAGATACTAGACTAATTTCAGTAATATTAGATGCAGATGAAGAAAACATTTCATTTATTGAAACAAAAAAGTTGCTACAGTATGGTTTTGATCCTTCCTCGTACTCTGCACTCCAAGCTTTTAAAGACACCCTTACATCGTGGACAATATTGCTTCAGTTTAAAAATTTAATTATACAAACTATAATGATTTTTTTAATCATTACCACCTTAATGTTTTTACATATACGTCAGAAAAAATCCGAGGATTTCAATTAAGAAATCTTCTTATATATAAAAACCGACTTGCGTTTGAGATGCAAGTCGGTTTTTAATTCTATCATCCTCTTCCAATTAAATTTGCTGAAACTGGTTGCAAGTTTAACTGCCTCGCCCATATAGACAGCTGACCAATATGATGAATTTCATATCCCATGTCTTAAAACCTATGTTTTTCGAGGCATACATCCATCTCTGTTTCCGTTCGTTGTGTTCGTTTGTTTAGTTTAAATGGGTTAATCTATTAATTCTATTAAATCCAACAATTTAACTATTACATATTAAAGTTCTATTCATATACTATAGTAGATTACTAGAAAGGAGGCTTAACTATGGATAGTTGCGTTGTATTTGTAAACGGACAACCTTTTTTAGTTCTTTCAGTAGCTGGTATTGAAATTGCTAGATTAGAGATTTCCCTTCAAGTAGCATTAGCTCTAAGAGTGCTTGGGATACCAATCTGTGATTAATTACCAAATTAATAAAAAAAGAGGGCATTAGCCCTCTTTTTTTATTTTCTTCTCACCTTTTCTTAACAACAAACAAAATTCAAATTTGATTAATTATAAAAAATTAAAGTACATGAACGTTACATGAAACACTTGTTAAGATCGCTGTCCTTCACACTATTTATTTCGCCGACATTATATAATCAAAGCACACGATGATTAACTTTTTATACGGCTTATTTTAAGTGTGCTAGCCAATACTTTTACTTGTATGTTCTATACACTCATTCTCTACGGTATACTGATACCAACTTATATTTTTTGATGAGAGCCCATTTCCCTATATCCCTCTTTATTCCCATGCACTTTTTTCTCAAATCCAAGCTAAATAATCTATATTGTTATCTTTTAAACTCGCCTCACTATCCGATTATATTAATAACCTATCACCTGGTAACCATTATCTAATTTATCTTCAATTGGATGGTCCATCATTTATACTTACGGATTGGCTTTCCCGTATCTATTGTGCATGGACATTAGGTTTTCTAGCATCTAGCTCATTTCTTTAAAAATGTAGGGTATTTCGTCTATTATTATATGAATAATGTTTGGAAGGGTGATGTAATATGACAGAAATTAAAGTAGGGCTTACACAATTTTTAGACTTCACACTGAAAGGTAGTACAGCTAAAACAAACTTTATAAAAAATCTAAAATCCCAACCTGAATATCAACCAGCTTTTGATTACTGGAAACAATTACGAGAAACTGTTATTAAATTTCATCAAAACAAACTACCTTTTGAATGTTTCGAAACATTAGTACAAACGGTTGATCAGAAAAAAAAACAAAACTACATTGATGTTATAAAGCAATTCAAAAAATTCATTAAAAATAAAGACATCTCCTGGTTTGATCCAGGTAAATCACATTGGAAATCAGATGATTTAATCGTCCGTTCATCACCTGAACTTGGCTTATTCATTAATAATGAGCCACATCTTATCAAACTGTTTTTCAAAGGAAAAAAAGAGCGAATTGATAAATACAACATTAACTCGACACTTACACTATTAAATGAATCAACATTTTCAAATGAACGAAACGATGTGAATTATACGGTACTTAACATCCAAAAGAACAGAATGTATACGAATAACTCTATTAATAATAATCATTTAGTAGCGCTTAAATCAGAAGCTAACCAGTTTTGTTACATATGGAATAATTTGTAAAGTTTACTATTCATCCCTTTCAATACCTTGTTGATGCATACTTTAGTTACAATTTTTACAGATTCATTCAGTTTCGTTTAATTAGGGCTCACCCTCTTATTCCTCAGAAACAATGCAGGTGGGCCTTTTTCAAAAATGGTTTCTTTGTCAGTTTTAATATACTAGCTCTCCCCCTGAAACAGCTGCAATTGAAATTATTTTTGTTTTATTATCCACTATACCCACCAAGCCCCTTTTGTTAACATAATATAATTATAAATAACTATTGTTGCTACTTCTTCCATTCATATTCTAACATACTCATTTCCCATAAATTCCAATACGTTTCTCCTACTCTTTTTGACTCTCTTAATAAGCCTTCTTTTACAAACCCTATTTTTTCGTAACAGAAAATGGCCGATGTATTAAAATCGTACACACCAAGAGTTACCCTATGTAGTTTTAATTCGTCAAAAGCAATATGAAGTACTGCTTTCATCATATGTTTTCCTATAGAACGTCCTCTCATCTTCGTATTACCAACTAATACTTTTCCAATTCTAGCGGACTTATTAATATTATCTATTTGCCCAAGCGAAATATGACCAATAACGTCTGAGGTCACTTCATCTACCACTTTGAAAGCGAGTGTATTTGCACTTTCTATATACTTCTCTAATTGCTGTTCGTCTAAAGGGAATGTGAATGCATTTCCTGACCATTGTATTAGAAATTCTTCGGAGTTAATCCAATTTATTAATTGTTTAAAATCAGATTTCTTAAAGCTTTCTAGTTTAATCACTTCCTTGCTCCTTTCATACATCATGCTTTATAACCTGAAACTTATTTCTATATAAAGAATATATTCTCCTTTTATATGAAATTAAAATAAAGCCATTCATGTGAATGGCTTTACAAAAAAGCAGCATAATTATGCTTTGTTTGCTACATCAATACCATTAAAATCAAAGTCAGCAGTAACCGTTGTAACAGGTGGGAAAATTGCTTCAATTTTACAAATGGAAATAATTACTCCAACCGATCCAGGAATAGCCGCAAGCCTAACTAGATCACAACTTACAGACGAAACAGTACCTACATAAGTACGTCCCTCTGTATTAATTTGAACTGTTCGATTAATTAATTTCTTAAGTTCATCTCTAATTCCTTGTACACAAGAATTATCACATTTCTCATGCTGTTCTTTTTTACACTCTTCGAATACTTCCCAACAATCATCTTGTTTACATGTACACTTCTTTTTACAATTATTAAATCGAGAACCCAATACCTCACCCCCTAATCCTTTCTATTAGTAAAGTATGTCCACTAGCTTAAAAGGGTACGAGGCAAACACATAAAAAGAAAAAAACAAACAATTGTACTATACTTTCTTTTCATTATTCATTATAAAAACAGACTTCTCCTAATTAAAAGCTTGTTTAATGAGCGGCCGTGAATTTAGTCCTACTCCATTTAATGTTTAGACACCACTTTCTAAAACAAATCTTTTTTCTTTTAAATAAGACGCTCCTTAAAAACACACTAGATTTTTCCATTAACTCACATATACATAGACTTTATTTGTGGATTTCCCATTTTTCATTGTGAAATATACATTTAAAAAAGCGTACTCGAAAATAAGATATTATTTCTAATCAGAACGCTTTCTTCAACAAATGTTTATTGGAAAACACCATAACTAGTAGTAGTTCTCTCCACTATCTCTTAAAAATTAGCATGGTTTGTATGAACTCTATATCGAGTAGAAAACACTCTATCATATAAAGATAAAATAGTAGGTTAATAAACAAGCCATTTTTTTATTAAAACATAGAATAATATGAACACTATTGAAAGGAGGTAGAAATGAATGTCTTGGAAAAATGATTGCTGGAGTTCTCAGAAAAAGCATTGTTGTGATGATTGGTGGAAATCTAAAGAAAAGCATCATTGTGATGATGATTGGAGTTCTCAGAAAAAGCATTGTAATGATGATTGGTGGAAATCTAAAGAAAAGTGTCATCGTGACGATGATTGGTGGAAATCTAAAGAAAAGTGTCATCGTGATGATGATTGGGGTTCTAAACGAAATAAGTGTCGTTGTAAATGTTTCTTTATTTGTTGCCATTGTAAAAGAAAAAATTGGTAATTTTTTTAATGTCAACGTAAAGGAAAGAATATGGCTTTTGGAACCAATCGGGCTTTTCCGGAAAGTTAATCCCACACCTACTTCCTTACTTTCGCTGAATTTTTAGGTGGGGGCATTACTGCCCGGCAAATAGTGAAATAAATACTAGAATGTAATATATAAAAAGCTGACTGAGTATAGTCAGCTTTTTATATATTAACACGTAAAAGTTTTAACAGACATATAAAGCAGGCACGCTTTGTTATCACCTTGTTGTAAATTAGTATTTCTCCATTGAGTAGACATTCCATAATATCGTATTTTGATTAAAACTATAAAACATACTTAACACTAATAGTAGAATTTTTCTTCATCAACTTCACTTTTTCTCTTTTTATAAACATAAGAAAGGATCTCTATTTATATAGAGATCCTTTCTTATGTTTATAATTTACTAGACTGTAACCCCTGAATAAACGGAACTACTTCAGGATTTACAAGTGAAGACAAATCACCTAATTCTTTTCCTAAATAAGCTGCTTTAATAACACGGCGCATCACTTTAGAATTACGTGTTTTCGGCAAATCTTCTACAACGTGGATGTCTTTAGGACACAACGCTTTTCCAATATGAGAGTTTACTAAACTCATTAATTCTTTCTTTAATTCTCCTGTGAATGTTACATGGTCTCTTAATACTACGAAACAATGACAAACTTCACCTTTTACTTCATCAGGTACACCAATTGCAGCAGCTTCGATTACATCGTTATGTTTCACAAGAATAGATTCATATTCAGCAGGTCCAATACGTTTACCTGCAATATTTAACGTATCGTCTGAACGCCCTGTGATGATATATTGTTCACCATCGTAAATGACCCAGTCACCGTGGACCCATTTATTTTCAAAACGCGACCAATATGTGTTTACGTAACGTTCATCATCTTCCCAGAAGCTTTTCGTCATACCTACCCAAGGTTTCTCTAAGCATAATTCTCCGACTTCATCTCGAATTGGTTTACCTTGATCATCCAGTACGACAGCTGCCATTCCTGGTAAAGATGCATTAAAACTAATCGGTGCTATTGGCTTAATAAGAACATTACCGAAAATCCCACCAGAGATTTCAGTTCCACCTGAGTAGTTACAGATTGGTACATTTCCTTTTCCAACTGTTTCAAACAGCCACATCCATGGATCAGGATTCCAAGGTTCTCCTGTTGATGCAAATACTTCCAAACTCTTTAAAGAATGTTTATTGACATACTTATCACCTTTTGCCATTAATGCTCGTATTAACGTTGGTGAAATACCTAGATGAGTAATTTCATATTTATCAACTGTCTCCCATAACCGGTCTGCTTCTGGGAAGTCTGGAACACCTTCGTACATAACCATCGTTGCTCCATTAATGAGTGAACCGAATAATAGAAATGGCCCCATCATCCAGCCCATATCAGTTACCCATAATACACGATCACCTTGTTTAATATTCATTCCAAATCCTGCATCAAAAGCTGCTTTCAAAGGAAATCCTGCATGCGTGTGTACTGTTCCTTTCGGCTTACCAGTCGTTCCTGATGTATAAATGAGCATTAATGGATCATCACTTTGCATTTCTTCGGCATGTATGAATGGTTTTTCTTTTTCTAGCGTACTCCACGAAAAGTCATAGTTATGTGGTGTAAAATCATTTCCTGCATGACGAACGATTACCACTTTTTCAACAGTTGGGCAATGTTCACAAGCTTTATCTACTTCATCTTTTAAAGAAACAATTTTTCCTCGGCGTGAAAATCCATCTGCGGTAATAATCATTTTTGAACCTGCCGCTTGCACACGTGTCATGACTGCATCAGACGCAAAGCCTGAGAATATTGGTGAAATAATTGCACCGATTTTCATTACAGCTAGCATCGCAACAACTGTTTCTGGAATCATCGGCATATAAATTGTTACACGGTCACCTTTCTCAATACCCGCGTGTTTCAAACCATTTGCAACACGGCTTACCCAGTTATCAAGCTCTTCATATGTAAATGATTTTGAAGTTCCATTTTCCCCTTCGTACTGAAGCGCTGGCTGTATTCTCGTTTCTTCATCCGCAAGCCAGCGGGATAAAGCTGATTCTACAACGTTACATGTTCCGCCATTATACCACTGTGCAAACGGTGTACCATTTTCTAAATCTAACACTTCTGTATAAGGTTTCATCCATTGATAGCCTACTGCTTTTTCTGCCTCTCCCCAAAACCAAGCTGTTTCCTCAATAGATTTATTATAAAAAGTTTCATAGTCTTCATATCCCAATGATTTCATCCAACCATATAAACGTGTTTTTTCCTTATACTCTTCTGTTGGAAACCAAACTGCTTGTTTCAATGTTTTCCCCTCCTTAACTTTTTGAGCAAGAAAGCCCTAAATAGGGCTTTTAAACTGGATATACAGGATGTTTACGATCCGTGAATAATTGATATTTACTCATATACATTTCGAAACGTCCTTTTAACTCTTCACGTAAATTGTTTGGATGAACAATACCATCAATCACCATCTCTGATGCTAAGTGGTATATATCAATATCTTTCTTATACTCTTCACGTTTTTCAGCAATGAAGCTAGCGCGCTCTTCTTCTGGTAAAGCTGCAATTTTATTTGCATATACAGCATTAACCGCAGCTTCTGGACCCATTACCGCAATAGAGGCTGTCGGTAATGCCAGGCAGCAATCTGGTTCAAATGCTGGACCTGCCATCGCATATAAACCAGCGCCATATGCTTTACGAACAACGATAGAAATCTTCGGTACAGTTGCTTCACTCATTGCAGAAATCATTTTTGCACCGTGGCGAATAATACCAGCACGCTCTACTTTTGTACCAATCATAAATCCTGGTACATCCGCAAGGAATAATAATGGAATATGATATGCATCGCATAAATTAATAAACTTAGCAGCTTTATCAGCTGAATCGTGAAATAATACACCGCCCTTCATACGCGGCTGATTTGCAATAATACCAACTGGCTTACCATCAATACGTGCTAAGCCTGTAATTAGCTCTTGAGCAAATAATTTTTTTACTTCATAGAATGAACCTTCATCAATAACTCTATTAATGAGATCTTTCATATTGAAAGGAGCATTTTGATTTTCTGGAATGATTTGTTCTAATGTTTTATCGAATTGTTTCGGTTCTTGAGGTGTAACCAATGGAGTCTTTTCTAAGTAGTTGTTTGGAAAATATGAAATGTATTGTCTTGCTTGTGTAATCGCATCTTCTTCTGTCTTACATAAAACATCTCCGCATCCTGATACAGAGCAATGCATACGAGCTCCGCCCATCTCTTCTAAAGTTACCTTCTCACCGATAACCATCTCAGCCATACGAGGAGATCCTAAATACATAGATGCATTTCCTTCTACCATCATTACAACGTCACAAAAGGCTGGAATATATGCACCACCAGCAGCAGAAGGTCCAAATAATAAACATACTTGAGGAACTTTACCTGATAATTTCACTTGATTATAGAAGATTCTTCCTGCACCGCGGCGCCCTGGGAACATTTCTACTTGATCTGTAATACGCGCTCCAGCAGAGTCGACTAAATAAAATAACGGAACACGTAATTTTTCAGCTGTTTCTTGAATACGTAAAATCTTTTCAACTGTGCGTGATCCCCATGATCCAGCTTTTACAGTAGAATCATTAGCCATTACACACGCAGTACGACCATGTATTTTACCCGTTGCAGTTACAACGCCGTCCGCAGGTAAGCCTGTTTGTTCACAGTTAGCAAATAATGCATCTTCTACATATTCGCCATTATCAAATAGAAGCGCTAAACGATCTCGAACAAATAATTTTCCTTTTGCTTTATTTTGTTCATGATATTTCGGTGCCCCGCCTTGTTTAATCGTTTCAACACGTTCTTCAAATGAATTAGATTGTTGTTTTTGGTCTAACATATTTACTCCCCCTTATACATCGGTTTACGTTTTTCTTTGAATGCCTGTAATCCTTCTATTCGATCTTTCGTATGGATTACACCTTCATACGCTTGTTTTTCCATTTGTAATCCGGTATGTAAATCAACTTGAATACCATTTGAAATTGCCTCTTTTGCTAATCGAACAGCAATAGGTCCATTACTAGCAATTTTCTCTGCTATTTCAATCGCTTTCTCTTCAAGTAAATTAGCTGGTACAACAAATTCTACTAAACCATATTCTTTTGCTTCTTGCGCTGAAATACGTCTACCTGTATAAATTAATTCTTTCGCTCTACCAACTCCAATTAATCTTGGTAAGCGCTGTGTACCACCTGCTCCTGG
This sequence comes from Bacillus sp. NEAU-Y102, assembly GCF_054788175.1. Classification (NCBI taxonomy): domain Bacteria; kingdom Bacillati; phylum Bacillota; class Bacilli; order Caryophanales; family Bacillaceae; genus Bacillus; species Bacillus sp. NEAU-Y102. Next base: position 83,752 of record NZ_JBTWFK010000008.1, read on the forward strand.
TATAATTGCAAGTGTCGTTTCAGTAAGACCAAGACTTGCAGATTCAGCAGCAATTCTAAAATCACAAGCTAAACTTAATTCCGTACCACCACCAAGTGCGATTCCATTTATAGCAGCAATAACTGGCTGTGGTAATTGTTCAACCATCTCCATAGTAGTGCGAATCATACTAACAGCATGACGAACTTGTTCTTCATTCATATCGGCACGCTCTTTTAAATCTGCACCAGCACAAAATGCTTTTTCACCAGCACCAGTCAAAATAACTACACGTGCGCTTGAATCTTCACTTATTTGAGTTAATATAGTTTGTAATTCATCTAATAATGCCAAAGATAATGAGTTTGCTTGTCTCGCACGATTTAACGAAATCTTTACTACGTGAGGTGTTACGTAATCAACGGAAATGTTTTGTAATTGTAGCATCTACTCACCTACTTATCGTTTTATGTTGAAGCGCTCTATACACATGACTCGGTAATTGGATATTTAACTTACTTTGAATAAATTGACTAGCTCTCAATAACTTTTCTTCGTCTATATTCGTTTGGACTCCTAATTTATGGAGCATATGTACTAGGTCATCAGTAGCAACATTACCTGATGCTCCTGGTGCATAAGGGCAGCCCCCGAGTCCACCACAAGAACTATCAAACGTTGTAATACCGTATTCTAATGATTTAACTACATTCGCTAGAGCCATTCCATACGTATTATGAAAATGCATTGCAAACTGCGAAGCATCATACTTCTTTAATAGGTGTTCTAATACTTGTTCTACTTGTAATGGATTCGCTACACCGATTGTATCCCCAAGAGAAACTTCATAAATGCCGTATGAAAACAGTTGATTACATAATTCGTCAACTGCTGTAGCACTTATATCCCCTTCATAAGGACATCCAAATACAGTAGAAACATAGCCTCTTACCTTTTTCCCTTCGAATAATGCCTGTTTTGTTATATCTTCAATTACAACTAATGCTTCTTTAATCGATTTATTAATATTACTTTTATTATGAGATTCACTTGCTGATAAAAAAACATTCACCTCATCTACATTTTGCAAAAAAGCTCGTTCCAAACCATTTTGATTCGGAACAAGCGCAGCATATGTAACATTTGGATCCCTTTTCAGCTCAGAAAATACATCATTTGCATCTGCTAATGCAGGGACCCATTTTGGGTGAACGAATGAGGAAACTTCAACATACGACAATCCTGCTTCTGTAAGTAGTTGAATCCATTTTACTTTATCTTTTGTGCCAACAATCTTTTTTTCATTTTGTAAGCCATCACGTGGCCCGACTTCTTTAATGACAGCAAAATTAGGTAGTTTCAATTCGCTTCCCCCTATATCTCCCTATTCAATTTCTAATAATACATCTCCTTCATTTACAAAATCGCCTTCTTGCACATTAATTTTCATAACTGTGCCGACTTCTTCTGAAATGATTGGAATTTCCATTTTCATAGATTCCAAAATGACGACATCCTGCTCTTCCTCTACTGTATCTCCTACTCCTACAACAATCTTCCAAACGTTTCCTGCCATCGATGCGTATACTTTCGTCATCATTTTTTCCCCCTTAATATTGTTAAATCTTATTTTTTAACGAGTTGTTTCGTTACAAAACCCGTTGTATAAATACCCTCTTTGAACACTTCGTCTTCCAAAACTTGCAGTAGCATTGGCGTGTTCGTTTTAATACCTTCTACTTTTAATTCTTCTAGAGCATCATGTAATTTCGAAATTGCTTCTTCACGAGTCTCGCCATGTGCAATGACTTTCGCAATCATTGGATCATAGAAAGGTGTAATCGTTACATGATTTTCTAAGAAGTGATCGATCCGTACATTTGACGGTAATGTTAAATTTGTAATTTTCCCAGGTGATGGGAAGAATGTTTTCGGATCTTCTGCATAAATACGAGCTTCAATGGCATGACCACTACGTTTTACATCATCCTGAGTAAATGATAGTTTCTCTCCACTTGCGATAAGAAGTTGCTGTTCTACAAGGTCTAATCCCGTAATTTCTTCTGTCACTGGATGCTCTACTTGTAATCTCGTATTCATCTCTAAGAAATAGAAGTTCTTCTGATCATCTACAAGAAACTCAACTGTACCTGCATTTGTATAGCCAAGTGCTTTGGCAGCTTGTACAGCAACTTCTCCCATTGCCTTTCGTGTACCTTCATCTAAAAATGGTGAAGGTGCTTCTTCGATTACTTTTTGATTTCGGCGCTGCACCGAACATTCACGCTCCCATAAATACACTGTGTTACCATGTGTATCTGCTAAAAGCTGAATTTCAATATGATGCGCGTCTGCTATATATCGCTCTAAATACATTTCTCCGTTACCAAAAAAGTTTTGCGCTCTTGTTTTATTACTTTCAAACGCTTTGGTGAGCGTTTGCTCAGTTTCCATCAACTGCATACCAATGCCTCCGCCGCCTGCGGATGCCTTAAGCATTAATGGATAACCAATTTGTTTTGCAATTTCAATTGCTTCTTCAGCAGTTTCAATATTTGTAGTAATACCTGGGACTACTGGGACATCTGCTGCTTGCATTGCGATACGTGATTCGATTTTACTTCCCATCTTCGTAATGATTTCTTCTGAAGGACCGATAAATACGATTCCTTCTTCTTTGCAACGAACCGGAAAAGACGGATTCTCTGATAATAAACCATAACCTGGATGAATCGCTTCTGCATTTGTCTTCTTAGCTATTTCAATAATTTTTTCAAGGTTTAAATAACTTTCTTGAACACGCGGTCCACCTACTAAGTAAGCTTCATTTGCCATCTTCACATGAAGGGCATTTTCATCTGCTTCAGAATAAATAGCAACAGTGCGTATGCCAATTTTTTGACAAGTTTTCATAATACGAACAGCAATTTCCCCGCGATTCGCAATTAATATTTTTTGAAACATAGTGATTCCTCCCTTTTATCTACATCCTAAATGTCTAGCAATTACGAGACGTTGAATTTCAGAAGTTCCTTCACCAATTTCTAATAGCTTCGCATCACGAATATGTCGTTCAACTTCATATTCACGCATATAACCATATCCACCATGAATCTGTACTGCTTGATTCGCAATACGGCTTGCTGCTTCCGATGCAAATAGTTTTGCCATTGCCGCTTCTTTGCCGAAAGGTTTATCGTTATCTTTTAACCAAGCTGCTTTATGTACTAAATTGCGTGCTAGCTCTACTTCAGTCGCCATATCAGCTAATTTAAATTGAATCGCTTGGAAATTAGAGATTGACTTTCCAAATTGTTGACGTTCTTTCGCATATTGCAATGCACGTTCAAAGGCTGATTGCGCAATACCAACTGCCAATGCTGCGATTGAAATACGCCCTCCATCAAGTGTATATAAAAATTGTTTAAAACCTTTATTTACATCACCAAGAATATTTTCTTTCGGTACACGCACACCATCAAGTACGATTTCACAAGTATTAGAAGCACGAACACCCATCTTATCGTATGGACTTGAAATCGTTAATCCTTCACTAGTAGTAGGCACGATAAATGCAGAAATACGTTTTCTACCATTCTCTTCAACGCCATTGACAGCGGTTACAATAATTGTATTTGCATACTCTGCGTTTGTAATCCAACACTTCTCACCACTGATTACATACTCATCGCCATCTAATACCGCTTTCGTTTGAGTACCACCTGCATCAGATCCAGCATTCGGCTCCGTTAATCCGAAGGCACCTAATGTTTTACCTGACGCCATTGGAACTAAATACTTTTGTTTTTGTTCTTCTGTACCGAAATAATAAATTGGAGAAGCACCTAATGAAATTGTTGCAGCATAGCTTAAACCAGTGCCACCACAAGCGCGACCAATTTCTTCAACTGCTAACGCATACGATACCGTATCGCCACCTGAACCTCCATACTCTTCTGGGAATGGGATGCCTAGTAATCCTAGTTCGCCCATTTTTTGAAATGTTTCATATGGAAACTCTGCAGTTTTGTCATAATATACAGCTTTCGGTGCGATTTCCTTTTCAGCAAAGTCACGTACCATTTCTTTAATCATTTGTTTTTCGCGAGTTAGAGTAAATTCCATTCCGCTACACACCCCTTATCGAATATTGAGTTTCGACAGCGTGCGAGTTTCTACTACAAACATAACAACTTAAAAGACAAGAACATTAGTTAGATAATTGCTATAATTCTGTCATAACTTAATTTTAAAACAGATTCTGTACTAATGCACAAAAAAATTCCTACATTGTTCTACAACAACATAGGAGGTTTTGTGTCGAATTATGTAATTTATTGTTTAATAATCTCTACCTTTTCCGGAATCAGAAATTTCTACTAATGCTTCAGGATATGGTTCGAAATATGTTTGTCTTAATAAATACTTTTCATCAAATCGAATAGCCCATGATTTTAAAATTGTAAGTAAACTACTAAGTGGTATTTTCTTTTCTGCATACTTTTGTAACAGTTCTATAAAATGATCTTTTTCTTGTTTTTTTAACTTTGTTTTAAAATATCCAAAAATGTGCTCGCATACATTTACATTCGATGTATAACGGGGCGCACGCATAAATAATTCATATAAAGTCTTCTCATAGTTTTCAAATACCACTTCAATCTTTTCATTTTTGTGATTTGCAATTATACGACCTAATTCCTTTTGTTTCACCTGATTATATGCCATAAATAAATATTTATTATCCGACTGAAACGATACAAGTTCTTTCATATTTTTATTGTGTTTAATCATTTTGTAATATGCGATTGTAAATAGCCTTGTAAAAAAATGCTCTCTAATAATAAAATTCGACAATCTACCTTCCTCTTCAATAGGAAGATGCGAAAATTTTTTTACTACTGCTCCGCCAAATAAGCCAGCTCCTTTTCCCTTTGCTGGCGCTTTTTCAAAACCAGAATAAATTTTCACATCACGCGTACCACAACTTGGTGAACGATTCTTTAAAATAAAACCATCCACATCCGGTATCATTTGTAAAAAGTCATTTGAAAACTGCTCCATTTTTTCAGTTACATCTTCTCGTGTCGACGGTTGCACAAGTCTATTCTCACCATTTTCTTCTACAATTCGTATCGTTTCACGAGGAGTCCCCAATCCAATCTCGACTTCTGGACAAACAGGTATAAATGTAACAAATGGCTGCAAATTTCGTATTGTTACATCTGGAATCATCTCTCCATTATAACGACAAGCATCAAATTCTAAACATTTACTTACGACGATTGTAGGTTTTGCAAATTGTCGCATCTTATTACCTCCTTATTACTAGTCCGTATAATATAAATTGTACTAAGATTAACATTTTAAGCAAAGTTTGATTCAGTTATTTTTATGAGAAATATAAATCCAATGATACATTAACAATCATTCAACTCTATTTTCTATAAATGTGCGCCCTATTAATGAGGGTTTAGATATTGTGAAATGAATAATACACACATGCTTCGGAGAAATTAATGATTAAGAAAGGAGGGAATTGTTATGAAAAAGAAATTATCATCTATTTTAAGTGTTTTAGCACTCTCTATTATGTTTTTAGGTACATCTGCGCAAGCTGAATACGATGGAAATAATATGAATAGAGTTAATAACACTGATATTTCAACTCGAGTAAATGACAATAACTTAGACAGAGTTAATAATGATGTAAGAACTCGAAATGTAAATACAACAAATGATTTAAATGATAATCGTGATAAAAATAATAATTGGGCTTGGCTTGGTTTATTAGGACTAGCAGGATTATTAGGTCTTAGAAGAAGAGACAAAGAAACACGCTGATTTAGAATGTTTTTAGTAAACAAGCACTTATTTATCAAAAATATATAATGAAAATAAATCGCCTTTTTAAAGGCGATTTATTTTTACTTAAAAGTAATGTATGTAATTCACACTTCAACGATTAAATTCGTGGAGTTAATCCATACAATATAAATTGAATCGTATTTTCAATTTCCGCTTCATCATTCCATTTTTCTTCAGGCAATAATAAAAATCGTGTTAATAATAAACCTAATACAGCTGATAAAGTAAGACGTAGTACGGAAGATGGTGGTATCTCAATAATTTCCCCTTCTTCTTGAAATTTCACAATCAACTTTTTGAAATGTGAAAACAGTTCTGTTTCTACTAATTGCTGTATTTCATTTTTCAGTTCTGGTTGGAATGGCACCTCTTGAATTAATATTTTTATCATAGGAAAGTGTTTTTGAGCAAATTTAAACCTATTATGAATTACAACCCTTAAAAGTCCTTCGTATGATTCATACTCCGATTTAAATATTTCTTTTGCAAAGGTTTGTACGAAAAATGGTGCAGCGAACTTAGTTAAAGTTGGCATTACGACCGCTAGTAATAAATCTTTTTTCGTCTTATAGTAGCGGAAGATTGTTCCTTCCGCTACACCAGCCCGTTTTGCAATTTCACTTGTTGAAGTTGAAGCGTATCCTTTTTCTCCAAACATATCAACAGCCGCCTCTAATATTCGCATTTGACGTTCATTTCGTTTATCCGTATTAGTTGCAGCTATTAATTCCTCCAGCCAATCCTTCTGCATTTATAAAGCTCCTTTTTGTCATTATTATATTTTGCGATGTTTCTTTAAAGCAAATACATTTCCTACTGCAAATAATATTGAAAAAAGTAATAATACAGTAAGATCTAATGCAATCTCTGTAAACCCTTGATTCCGAATCATCACTTGTCTCATTGCGTCAGCGCCGTATGTGAGTGGAAATACTTTCCCTAACATTTGTAGCCACTTGTTCATAGATTCCAATGGAAACAATCCAGAAAAGAAGATTTGTGGCACAATAACAAGCGGTATAAATTGAATCATTTGAAATTCATTATTTGCGTATGCCGATAAAAACGTACCTAATGTTAGTGCAGTTAAAGAGAGCATACATGTAATAAGTAGCGTTAGCCATATGGAGCCAGCTACGTATAAATCTAAAATATAAACGGAAAAGCTTACGATAATAATGGATTGTATAAAGGCAAAGATTCCAAAACCAATAATATAACCTGCGACTATTTCCCATCTTCTTACTGGGGTGGATAATAACCTTTCTAGCGTACCACTTAAACGTTCTCTTACGAAAGATACACCTGATAATATAAATACAAAGAAAAATGTAAAGAAACCAATTAATACAGGACCAAGCCCATCAAACATCGTAAAGTCTTTAGAGCCATGTAAATAATTTACTTCAGGTTTCATAATCGATACATCATTCTTCTCTGTGCTTTTTTGCAATACTTGAAGTACAGCACGATTTTTTGACGAATCACTACCTTCCAACAGAAGTTTCATTTTTCCATTCTCTATACGAAATACTGCATCTACCTTTTGTTTTTCCAACTCAGAAATCGCCTTTTCCTTACTGTATTCATAAATTGACGCTTCTTGATTTTTCATCATTTTTACTATTTGAGCAGGCATATCAACAACAGCAATTTGCGGTATATAGTCTTTCTGTGTAAACACTAGTGACAAAAGCCAAAGTAATAACATCGGTGCTCCAAACATCATTGCTAACGAACGCTTATCTCGAAAAAATTGACGAATAATACGTATAATTACACCAGTAACTCTCATGATGGCACCACCTCTTCCAGCAAAAAGACATCTTCAATCCGTCCAGATGACACGCGTTTTTTCAATTCTTCAGTTGTTCCAACCGCAACTAGTTTCCCTTCTCTAATTAATCCTAGACGCTCACAAAATTCAGCTTCATCCATAATGTGCGTCGTTACAATAATCGTTGTGCCTTTCTTTTTAAGATCATAAAATTTTTCCCAAATCGTTTTCCTAAGAAGCGGATCTATCCCCACTGTAGGCTCATCTAAAATTAATATTTCTGGTTCATGGAGGAGTGCTATTGCTAATGATAAGCGTTTTTTCATTCCACCTGAAAATTGTTGTACTTGCTTTTTCATATACTGTGACAATTGTACAAGTTCAAAAACCTCTGCAATTCTTGTCTTTTTACTTTTTCCCTTTAATCCATACATCGTTGCTATAAAATCTGCATTTTCATATGCTGACAATTCTTCATATAATGCATCCGCCTGGGCCATATAACCAATTCGTTTCATTTCATTTAAATTAGGCATATTAGTATTATTAACAAGCACTTCACCTTTCGTTGCCTCATTAATACCTGCAATCATTTTAATGAGCGTTGTTTTCCCCGATCCAGAAGGTCCAACAAAACCAAAAATCTCTGCTTTTTCAACTTGTAATGAAAGATTGTGTAACACTTCTTTTTTCCCAAAACTTTTTGATACAGTCCGTAAAATAATTGAAGGTTGTTGCACGTTTCATCCTCCTTTTCCAATAAAATGAGTGAGTACTCACTTTTATTTTACCCTTGCTTAATTATATGTCAAACTTCATTGATTAGTATGTATGTTCAATCAACGATATTAAACAATGAAACAGAGTCGACATTAGAATTTCATTTCCTAAAGTCGACTCTGTTTCATTTAAACTATAAATTTCACTTTACGTTTTTAAATTCATATACTTCCGAATTCTAGCAACGTCTAAAGAATATTCAATAACTAATTGCTGTAACGGTAAAATAACTGTGTCAGGATATAAATGGGCATATTGTAATGTTTCTGCATATTTTTCTAACCTTTTTTCTAAATATTTTATTATTTGATCAGGATGACTTACTAATAAACATTTACAATAATAATGTATTTGTTCCTCAATCGCCGTGTATTCTTCAATTTCATATTCTTTATGCATGTGTACACCCCTTTAAGTTTTTTACATGAATTACTTATCACAATTTTCACTCGACAAATTTTAAGTTTTTTGATTATTTACACTATAACAAACACTCAGGGTCAAATTTTGTTACTTTATGTAACGTAGAAAATTTTTAACAAAATTGTAATGTTAACTCCTGCAAAATACATAAAGCCCCTTTACTCATTATTGTATAAAAAAATCGTACAGCTTAATTTAGCTGCACGACTACAATCTCTGGCCTATTCAAAATTCTTTGCGGAATGATACTATTTCCTAATCCTCTACTCACTACCATTAATGTATTTTGTTCTACATATAAACCTGCTGTATATTTAGGTAAAACACCTTGATTTGGCGCAACTAATCCACCGATAAATGGCAATCTAACTTGCCCTCCATGAGCATGTCCCGATAAAACCAAATCCAACCTCTCATTCGTATATTCCTTTATAAATTCAGGCCGATGGGATAATAATACATTATATTTATCTGGCTGCATTTCAATTTTCGCTTTTTTAATTTCATCTATTATAATATTTCCTTCATCACGGTTTCCAGTAACAAACTCTGGATCATCAATACCTAGCAAGTTTATTTCTTGCTCACCCTTTCGAATGCCTACATGTTCATTCCTTAAAACATTGACATCATATTTCTTCAACTCTTTTTCTAAATTGTTATACTTTCCAGACCATTGTTCATGGTTTCCTGTCACAAAATATACAGGATACTTCTTTACAATTTCTCGTATTAATTGCATACTAACTTCTGCATCGTATGATTTACTGTCAATTAAATCACCCGTAATCGCAATAATATCTGGGTCTATACTTTTTATTTTTTGAATTAACACATCTTGATTATCGCCAAATTTTTTATTGTGTAAGTCTGAAATTTGTAGAATTTTATACCCTTTAAAAGAGGATGGTATTTTACTAGAGGTTATTTTAACCTCAGTTATACTTATTAAATTGTTCTGTAAATATAAAAAGATTGTAAAACCTACTAATATACAAATAATCATTACGATTCTATTAATCTTTTTTTTCATATTTTCTCCTTTATATTCTCATCAAACACTTCTATATGCTAACTGAATTATATTATACTTTCTTGAAATTTATTTAAATTAATAAAATAATACAGTACATAAAATTTCATATGAGATACGTCATATATATTCGTTATATTTTTACTTTTACCTTTTTAATAATAAGAACACAAAAACGACTCTTATCACACGAAAAGAGTCGTTTTCTAACTTTACACTTTTAATACTTTTATGTTAAAAATGCGAAAACTAAAATACTATTACCTAAGAGCCTTAACTATAACTTCAGTTGCCTCTGCAATGAGTTGATTATCATAGGTAGCCTCTTTCTCATCTTTACTAGATAAAATTGCGATGATAATTGGTGCTCTATTTGGAGGCCAAACGATAGCAATATCATTTCTTGTCCCGTAACTACCAGCACCTGATTTATCTCCAACTACCCAGTCAGTTGGTACGCCTGCACGAATAAGTTTGTCCCCTGTAGCATTTCCTTTCATCCACTCTGTAAGAATTTTACGTTTTTCAGCTGGAAGTGCATTTCCGACCGTAAAAGCTTTAAGATTCGTAGCAATAGCTTTCGCTGTACTAGTGTCACGAATGTCTCCTGGAATAGCTTCGTTTAATTCTGTTTCAAAGCGATCAGACATAGTAATCCGATCCCCCATATGCCTAAGCGTTTTTTCATATCCTTTCGGTCCGCCTATTTTATTAAATAAAATGTTCCCTGCAGTATTATCACTTGAACGAACAGCAGCCTCAGCAATTTCTCCTAGTTTCATTCCAGTATCTACATGTTTCTCTGTAACAGGTGAATAATCCACTAAGTCTTCTTTCGTAAATGTGATTACTTCATTTAATGTATCAATTGAGTTTTGCTGTAGTAATACTCCTGCAGCTAAAGCCTTGTAGGTTGATGCGAAGGCAAATCTTTCGTTAGGTCGATAAGAGATTGTTTGATTTGTACCAGTATCAATCGCATATACACCTAATCGAGCATCAAATTTTTTCTCAAGTTGAGAGAACTCTTTATGCGTCGCCTGATTTTTATGTTTCACTTGTCCAGTCTTTTCTTTCGCTTCAACTTGCAGTGCCCCTCCTGTAAAAGCTTCTAGGCTTGTAATACTTAAACCTAATATACCAACGCATATTCCTATTTTTAGCATCCTCTTATTTTTCAAAATCATCATTCCTTCCAAATTTTTAGCACCTTTTTATACGTACACATAATAGACAATCACCGAACCAAATTTGTTCCATAAACTAAAAAAATTATAGCTAGTATGAGAGTTATTAACAAAATAAGAGATAGTAGCTACGACGCCTCTATCTCTTATTTCATATTTCATTTTTTTACTTATAAATGGCTTTATATGAACAGGGTCTTTCCCTGAGAAAAGTACTCTAATTTTGCTTAGAACTACTTGTACTAGTAGCTTCACCATGTATGCGTTGCTGTTTTAAATCAAAGTATACATCTAATACTTCCTTTCCGATTATAGAATTAATTCCATTTTTATCATCATGAAGCCATGGAACTACTACGGAAAATGCTACTTCTGGATTATCATATGGAGCATATCCAACTAACGTTAAGTTGTAACATTCCATACGTTCTCCTTTTGCATTTCTACCAATCGGGTCATCTCCACCATATACAGTTTGGGCTGTTCCTGTCTTTCCTGCTGGTTTATATGGCGCGTTTTTGAAATATTTCACGCCAGTTCCATCACCTTCTTGGAATACCCATCTAAACCCTTCTTTTATCCGATCAATATGTTCTTTCTTCATATCAATTCGATTTAATACGACAGGCTCTATGGAACGTATAACTTTGCCAACCTCTTCTTTTATTGATTGTTCTCGTATTTCTTGTACAATTTGAGGTTGCATTCTATAACCACCATTCGCAATCGTTGAAATATATTGCGCTAATTGCAACGGCGTATACGTATCATACTGACCGATAGAAAAATCTAGTAAAAACCCAGGTTGACTATCTACTTTTCTCGTTTGTCCAATTATTTCATTCGGTAAATCAATACCTGTTGGGACACCTAAACCAAATTGCTTGAAATAATAGCGCATCGTATCAAATGCTCCTTGTTTAATATCCAATGAGCCATTTGGTACGTAATTAACTCCCGCAATTTTTAAAGCTGTCTGGAACATGTATACATTCGAAGATACTTGTAAAGCCCGTAAATCATTAATATTACCAAATCCGGATACATTCCACGATTTCTTAGCTTGTGTACCTTTAAATTTCATCGGCGCGTCATAAAATTGATCTCCTGGATGTATTGCGCCTGTCTCATATCCAGTTAATAAAGTAGCACCTTTTACAGCTGACCCTAGCTCATACGAAGTTGTCATGTTTCCTAATGCCAAATCCTCAACTTCTATTTTCCCTTCTTTTTCTACAATCTTTTTGCCTGCCATTGATAAAATTTGTCCGTTATTTGGATTAGTCATGACAACAAAAGCTCGATCGAGCAGTGGCTCTGAACTCTTAAAAGCTCTCAAGTTTTTCTCTATACTTTCTTCCACTTTCTTTTGTAATTCCATATCAATCGTTAATGTTAAACTATTACCACTTTTTCCTTTAGAGATTATTTCTGTGCTAACAATGTTTCCTGATTTATCAGTAATATTTTTCACTTCTTCTTTTGTACCGTGTAATACATCTTCATATCGTTGTTCAATATAACTTTTTCCAACACGATCATTACGGTTATATCCACGTACTAAATAAGAATCTAAATTTTCTTTCGGTAATCCTTCTTCACTACTCGTAATATTTCCTAATACAGAACGAAATAAATTACCGTTTACATAATTACGTTCCCAATCAACAGTTGCATCTACTCCTGGAAAATTCGCAAGATTTTCGCTTATCCGCGCATACTCTTCATCTGTTACATCTTTTTTAATGATTTGTGGTGTTAGTTGATAACCTGAACTCATTTTACTTTTAATAGCTAACACCTTTAAATCTTGTGCTGTTAATTCTGCTAATTCTACCTCTGTAACACGACCTCGTCTTAAGTCTTCTATTTTTTTATCTAACTCTTTTCCCTCTATACCCTTTTCTTTAAACTTTTCTATATCTTTCTTAGTAATCTTTGTCTCCGCACGTTTCGAATTCAACTGCATCCAAAAATCTTTTTTATCGATATCTGTTAATTTATTTATATCTTGTTCAGGCATTTCAAGTACTTTCGCCAAGTCTTTTGCTGTTTTTAAAATATCTTCACTCGTAATTCCCTTCACCCTTGTATACGTAATTGTGCGAAGAGATTTATTATTAACAACTGTGTTCCCTTCTCGATCTAAAATTTGTCCACGTGGAACTGGAATACTAGTTATTGCATTTTGACTACTTTCCACTTGGTTCTTATAAGCCTCTCCCTCAACGATTTGTACCTTTCCTAGCTGCATAATTATAGCTGAGAATAGTACAAATATGCAAAGGAACATTATATTTAATCGAATAGATATATATGTCTTCTGCTTCTTGCCTTTTTGTTCTTTCATAAATCCTCCATTTAATCCTTTCAGAAATTGCTACAAATACTAAAAGCATTCCTTATATATTAGATACCGATAATCGGTTATAAATATCGCCTCAATTTTTTGCTTAATCCTTGTAAGCAACCATTTCTTTTCGTTTAGATACGGAATTAATAACTCTCCCTTCCTGTTTTCTCTCTATTTTTTTGCCACTTGCATTAGAAGTGCTAAACTGTATAATGACTCTTATTAAACTTACATATAAACTTGCTAGTAAATTTTCATGCTAATTATTCCTTTCTTCATGCTGTAATACTTAATAGACAACCTAAACAATAAAGTTGTTCCACATTTACAAAAAAAATAATTAAATATAAGATGAAATAGGCTACATAAGGGAGGGTTATATGTTACATATAAAAAGATGGAGATTTTTTGCGGTTTTTTCTATCGTAGGTTTGATTTTACTAATTTTATTAAAAATCAACTTCATTTCAATTACTATCGCAACTTCTTTAGCTGAAAGAGGAAAGATTTTTGATCAAAATGGTGTAATACTAGCTACAAATAAGAAAGTTAAGTCTCTATATTGCACTTCTAATGACGAAAAGCTATCGAAACAAGATACATCAAACACATTAGCTTTTTTTAATCAATTTTCAAGCGAATTTCAACATGATATTTCTACAGAGAACATAAAATCTCAATTACAACAATCTTGTAAAAAGCAGACTATGAATGATATACCGTTATACTCTGATATAACTGAAAATGAACTTGCATTCATAAACAAAAACAAACCCAATAATGTAATAATTAAAAATGAATGGATTCGATATTATCCTAAACACGAAATTGGTTCACAAGTAATTGGGTATGTAGAAAATGACCTTAATTCAAAGCATAAGGCTGTTGGAAAAAGCGGGATTGAGTTGCAATATGAAAATGATTTAAAAGGAAAACCAGGTAAAACTCTTATTTTTAAATTGAATAATAAAAAATTCTTATGGAATATTCAAAAAGTACAAAAAGGTAAAGATGTACGGCTAGCTTTAGACTCTGAGTTGCAGCAAAAGGCAGAAGAAGCATTAAGATCTCAAATTAAGAAAACACCTGATGCTAAAGCTGGTTATGCTGTAGTAAGCGATGCAAAAACTGGCGCAATTTTAACTATGGCCAACACGGCAGTTTTTGATCCAAATATATTAAATACACGTGTATCTTCTAGAAAAGAAAACATTAACTCTCTTTCGCAAAATAAAGCAATTCAAAAATTAAAGTATGGTGAATCTTATGTAAATATGGCTTCTACTATAAAACCACTCACTATTTTAATTGGATTAAACGAAAAGCTTTTCCAACCCGAAGATACTTATTTAGATAAAGGGACTTTTCAGTATGATAATCAAAATAACATTACGAATGCACCTGGAACGCCAACAGGTGAGATTACACCGAGGCAGGCTATCATTAATTCATCTAACACATTTATGACAGCAAAAGTAGCTCTGCCCCTATTCAACCAAAATAATGGGAATATAGAAAAAGTGGCACATATATGGACAGATTATTTAATACAATTCGGCCTACGTTCTAAAACCGGGATTGATTTACCCTTTGAAGAAGACGGACAATATGAATTCCTTCCATCTAATAAGTTTGAAAATGGAATCTCCGCTTTATTAAACGCCTCTTGGGGAGGAAATGAAGTGCATACCCCTCTTCAACTCGCTCAATATGCAGCAACTTTGGCAAGTAAAGGTGATAAATATAAACCTCAAACTGTAAGTGCAATTATTAGTCCGGACGGTAAGGAAACAAAAAAGTTTAAACCAATTTTAGAAAGTTCAAATCGTTACCCGATGAACTTTTGGAGTGTCGTGCAAGGTGGAATGAGTCAAAATATAGAGGAAATTAAAAAGTTGCCTTTTGACGTCGCAGGTAAAACAGGTATTACAGGCTTTCCAAATGAGCAAGAAAGAATGATAAATCATTCTCTTTTCATTGCATATGCTCCTACTGAAGATCCACAAATTGCCGTTTCTGTCGTTATTCCTGGTAGTAATTCAGAAAAAAACATTGCCGCTCTCGTTACATCAGAAATTTTAGAGTCTTGGCATACACTTCAAAAAGAGAATAAAAACAAAGAGGAAGGTTCATTAAAGTGAACCTTCCTCTTTTACCATATAGAATCTACATTTATTATTTTCCATATACCTTCATTATTCTTTTCGAACATAAATGAATATTTAATATCAGTTAAAATGTACTCTTTCTGTACATATCCAGTATTACCATCAATTGTCGAAATTTTTATATATCCATCATTATTTACTTTTTCTGGAATCCAAGCTTTTACCATTTCATTAGATACTTCATATAAAACTTGTGATTCTCGTTTTGGTTCAGCTAAAATTTTCGTTTTATTTCCAGTAACCGTTGCATATATAAAATGCGCTTGCTTTGGTTGGTTACTTTCTGTCAATCCACTTGGTACTTTGTATACTTTTTTTGTATCATTTGCAAACTCTCCCCCCATTGTAAGAGCGACTTGCAACTCATGAAAAATATCTTCATCAAACTTCAGTTCATCCTTCTTATAACTCTTCCCTTTAAATAGAACTTCATCATTTAACGCTTTGTACAGCTCATTTTCATTTTTCGAGTTCGTACTTTGATATAGTTCATTCATAAATTGTTTTAATGATGGATCTTGAGCAGACTCATCTTTTGTTTTAGGCTTAATTTGAGTACTACTTTGTACCGGTGATTTATTATCATCAAGCCAAGGTTGTTGAACAATGAAAAATAACATTGTACAAACTAAAACAACTACAATAGGTAATGCTTTTTTACGAAATGGTCTTTTATGTTTTACAAAATCCACTTCATTATTTTCATATATAGACTGCTTTATTTTAGAAATAAATTCTTCTTCATCTTTACGATTCTCCATTGGCCCTTTTTTTATTTTTCTATACCAGTCAGGATTTTGTTTATTGTTCATCACTACTACCCTCCCCTATTAATTTTGAAACCTTACTTCTCGCTCTACTTAATCTCGATTTTACAGTTCCAATGGATACTCCTAATGTTTCAGCCATTTCTTCATAAGATAATTCATATTTTGCGTCCAATATAATTATTTCACGGTGCTTTTTAGGTAGTTCTAATACAACCTTCCACACATCATTCATTTCTTCTTGCTTAAAAAATTCTTGTTCTGCTGACAGGGATTGCTTATCGTCACTAAAAAATCCTATTAAAGATATCCTTTTAAAATAGGAGGATTTCAAATAGTTTATTGCCGTATTTCTTGTGATTTTTAATATCCACGTTTTAATAGATGACTCCTTTCGAAATGAATTCCAATTTTTAAACACCTTTATAAATACATCTTGCGTGATATCATCTGATAAGTGTGGATCTTTCGTAATAATAAATGAATAATTCCATACATCTTGCCAATAGTCTTTTATAACATAGTCCAGCTCATCATGATTACACTTTTCAATAAACGTCTGTTCCATTTCCACACCTCAAACTTATTTGAATAAACATAAAACTGCCCTCACTTTTATTATGGTTTCAATATATAGACAAGATACAAGTTTCATTTGTTCCATTGTTTATCTTTTTTCAGGCAGTATAATACTACTAAAAAACAAGTAAAGCATACAATGATAAAAATCCACTCATAAAAATCTGTTTTTTTGAATTTAACGTAAAACTCCACTTGTCCATTTCAATTTGCTATCCCCTTCTATTTACCATTAGCAATGCCAACTTTTCTAGAATCACAGCAAAAAAGCATTCTCGATTAGAAAGAATGCTTTTTTGAAATTTAATTGTTCTATATTTTTCCCAATTTATATCTTTGAGTTAAGCAAACATGTAATAAATTTAGTGAAAAAATTCACCTTATAATTAAGTATTATTTCTGAAATACATGTTTTACTTTTTCACCTGGAACGTTACTTCCTCCTCTTCCTTTTACATCTTCAATCATCATTGTAACAATCATGTCTGGTGCATTTGCATCGAAAGCTGCGAACCATCCCAGTTCTTTTCCGTCTGCTTCTTTCGACTCTTTCAGTTCTGCTGTACCAGTTTTACCAGCAAGCGTTACACCATCAACCTTTGCAATTCTCCCTGCGCCATCAGGGTCATTAATGACTTTGATTAATGCACTCTTTAATATTTCTTGATTCTTTTTAGAAATCACATTTTCTTTCCAATTCCCCGCTACTTTTGCTTCTTTTAAAAGATGTGGCGACGGAATATTCCCTTCATTCACAATCGGTGCATATGTTAATGCTAAATGAAGTGGCGTCATTAATACTTGTCCTTGTCCATAGCCCGTGTCTGCTAGTTGAATATCATTTTTTATCCCATCTTTTGCAATGATTGAAATAGGAAATTCGTATTCGATTGGTAATTTTTCATGAAATCCGTACTTTTTAAATTCATTTATATACTGATCTTTTCCCATTTTCAAAGCTTGTTGAGCAAAATAAATATTATCAGAGTACTTCATTGCCTTATCAAAATCAATTGGACTTGCATCCTTTACACGCGTTACATAGTAATTTCCCCAAGATGAATCTTTTGTCCACTTCAATCCTTGAATTTTAAATTCTTCCTTCGGATTTATTGTGTTTGTTTCCAAACCAATTGCACCTGTAATCGTTTTAAATACGGAACCTGGTACAAATGCTTGTGTGAAGCGATTCATCATTGGTAGTTTCGAGTCGTTACTCCATGCTTCTCGTTGGGCTTTCGATGCTCCTCTAACTATTATATTTGGATTATAAGCAGGGCTACTTACAAGTGCGATTGTTTCACCTGTTTTAGGATTGACCGCTGCACTAGATCCTGCTTCAGTTTTCATCTCATTAAAGATTTTTTCTTGAATTGCAGCATCAATTGTTAACGTAACATTTTCTCCTTCTTTTGCTTCTTTTTTTGTTACGTTTTTAATCTCTTTCCCATTCTCATCTTCTATAAATACGCGTCCACCCTTTTCACCACGCAATTTATTTTCTAACACTTTCTCTAAACCGGTCTTACCTACTAAATCATCTGCTTGATAACCTTGTTTTTGAAGTGATTTTAACTCCTCCGCATTCACCTTTCCTATATATCCAGTTAAGTGTGCCGCTGCTTCACCTAATGGATACGTACGAATATTTACTGGGCGAGATGAAACTCCTTCTAATTCAATATAATCATTCTGTCTAGTTCCCTCTTTTAAAACGCCAATTGGTACAAAGGAGTCTGGTTTTATCCATTTCGCTGTGAGCTTTTGTTCGACCTCTTCTATAGACATATCAAGTAATTGCGCTACTATTCCTTTCGTTTGCGCTGCTGCTTCGCCTAGTTTCTCTGGAATAATTCCAACCTCAGTTGCTTTACCATTCGTTGCAAGCCCTTTTCCATTTCGATCATATATTTCTCCTCGTTTTCCTTGCTCTATTTGCATACGTACTTTGTAATCTTTTTTCATTCCTGGGAAAATGAAGTCCGGTGTCCAATCTATTTTCCAAGATTCTTTATCTTTCACAAGTTTTGCTTCGTGGATGAATGAAACTGATCCTACATCCGTATCCATTTTAACTTCAAAAAGAAAAAGCTCTTTATCTTTCGTATTCTCTCCTTTCATTTTAACTTTTAAATTTTTAGCTCCAATCCCCTCATAGATTTTTTGATATTTTTCTGTGAATTCTTTTTTAGAAATCGATTTTTTGGCATGATCTGATAAATGATCATACATATTTGCAAATTTTCTATCATTCCATAAGTTGATATATTCTTCAAATGCTTGTTTTGGCGGTTCGTTTTTATTACATCCTACCAACATAACTGCGAAACAAACGAAAAGCAGCATCCATAATTTTTTCAATTCAATCTTCTCCCTTAGTTAAAAATGATGATTCCTTTCTTAATTTATTTAATAAAAAATGTTTAACGCTTAATAGACAGTGTAAGTAAGGACATTGTTCCATATTTACAAAAAATTAATTTACGCTTAAGTTGCATTGGAAGAAGGAGGTTTGTAAGCTTCTTACAAACTTAAGGAGCTCCTATATTTAGCAAACGTTATCATTATTAGTGGTGTTTTAAAACATACATTTAAAATACCTTTTAGTTCGTTTTCAAAGAAGTTTGGTTGTTGCAAATTAATTATGAATATCTAATCCAATTAGAAGAATACAATAATCAATTATCCAAAGTTAATTTCATACAAAAGCTAATAACGAGCATTAAAAAACTTTGCCTACTCTTTTAACATGGAAACATAATCTATTTATCAGAAGTCAATAATGAATAACAGGCGCTCCTAACCAGCAAAAAAAATAGACCTAATTGGAATTCATCAGAAATTAATAGATACATAAAAAACGCCATACTTTCTGTAAATTTCTACAAAAAGAATAGCGTTTTCTTATTTTACCTTTCTATATATGCTATACCGTGAGCTCCTTGATTTACAGAAGGATCTGCATTTCGATCTCCTGGATCAACTTCAATGGTATGAACATTCTTGTAATTAACTAAATCTAATACACTTATTGTCCCTGATCTAAGGTTAGAAACATATCCAACCGTTCCGTCCGTAGAAGAACGCATTGTAATTGGGAGTAAATCTACTTCTATTGTACCTAACACATTTAACGATTCTCCATCAAGAACAGAAACATACCCTGGTGCTGGAGAAAACATACTTCTTGTTCTCTCTCCATTCTTATTCTGAAAACGCGTATGTCCTACCAATACTTTCCCATCATTCGTTACATGAACCGGAGTAATTAAATCTGAAAATGATTTTGTCTTTATAATTTTATCGGTTTCTGTATTAATGATGCTAAGTGTAGGTTGCTCCTCTTTGTAGTCTCCAAGTAAACATGGTGAAGGGATATAAACTCGATTACCTTTAGGAGAAATAGCTAGTTCTTCACTACCATAGGGCATAGATACTTTTCCAATTAACTCCTTATTATGTGTATCTAAAACCGATATAAAGGGCGCCTCTTTATTAGAGGAATATCCTTTTGTACCATCTGGATTCGTCACAAACCAATGTGGACCTGTTGCTTCTGTAGAGATTCTATCTAGCACTTTTCTTGTGTTAAGATTAATAATTAAAATTCCTCCTTCACCAGATTCAACACTTACATACAATAAGTCTTTTTTTTCATTATAAACTAAACCATGTGGTGCAAATTCCGGCGAAATATCAATGATATCAATTACTTTAAATTGATCAATATCGATAACTAAAATTTCATGGCTTTTTTCCGGATTATTTCTATAAAAACCTGAGCGATAAGTAATACTTACATATAACAATTGACGCTTAGAATCGAAACATAATTCATGAGGTTCTGTAACTGGAGAATCTATAACCCCTATTCTTTCAAAATTTTTCGTATTGAAGAAATGAATTTGATTACCGCTGGAGCTAACGACCGCCAAAATAGGATTATTTTCTTTAGAACTATTCATTAATTAAACCCTCCTTGTTATTTGTTCCAAATTTCTTAAGTTCCATAGAAATCAGTATATTTAAGTAATTTGTGTTATTACTAAGACAAGTTGTAAACAATTTTCACCTCCTTCTAATTAAATTAGCTTAACTTATAATAAGTTAGACTAACTTTTATTCTGTAAAAATACGTTGAATTTAATAATCCAACGTATTTATCTACCTTCTCCAACTTTATCTTTTATACTTACATGTATTTTATTTAATAACTTTACTTCTCAATTAATGATGCACAAGAAGCACAGAAAGCAAGTAATTAGCGACATACCATTTCTTTGTCTCGTGCATTATCAGATACTCATAACATAAATAAACCAAGCTTAGCTGCCATTTAATTAGTTTCCCTTCGCTACCGTTTTTTTAAATTCATTCTGCGTACAGCTCTATTCTTTGAGGAATCGCCCTATAGATTAACAAATTTGCTTCAGATTCTTGTTTTTTATTGAACTATTCCTGTGTTGAAAATCCAACTATAATTAGTTAGCTTAACTAACTATAATTATAAATACATCCACGTTTTATCGCAAGAGTTTTAAGAATCTTCGAATAAATGAATAGAGAGATAGAATTTCATCATAAGATACATGATCTTAAGTTAATAGTAATGCATAATGAGATTTTCGTACGTTAAGAAAAAACTTGCTACATATGTAGTAAAGTTTTTTAATTGTTTACTTCTCGCTCAGCTATCAGCTTTTTTTAACTAACACTTTAATTGTTTTAACAGCCTTTTGTTTAATTCCCACAAAGCTGTTTTGTTTCTACCTCATTTCAAGAATCTCTTAATCCAATTTAATAAAGTGAAACTTTAATCAGCCCTCACCAATCGGGCTGCGCGGCAAATAGCCGGATAAACAACAATTTCAGTTGGTAGCAGATTTGCTAAATCAGGAAATTGAGACGTATTCTACCATTACTTCTTTTGGAATCATACTCCCTCCTGTTCTTAATACAATATCCCTGTAAAAGCAGGCTCTACGTATTCTCCTAAATTATCAAAATCAACAATATCTAACACAACATCACGGAGTTTGCTCGCGACTTTGACATTGCCATCCACTACAAAAATCGCAATTCGTTTTTCTTCCATCTGTTTCATCCTTTCTACACCCTAGTTTTACAAAATAAGAAGTCATCCAAACTTATATTTATTACTTCCTGTTATCTCCTCACTACTGTTCTATGCATTATGTATATAAATTTTAATTGCCTACTAAAAAAATAACGTATTTGCAGGATGTATAAAAATTATACAAAAGGTAATAATTCATCGTTTACCCAACAATAGATAATATAGATAAAGAAAAGATACTAGAGAATATCACAGTGGAGTAATCTCTAGTATCTTTTCATAGTATTTTAGCGGCTATGCAATACGAAGGGATAAAAAAAAGACCTCTTACGGAAAGATAAGAGGTCATCAAGAAGATAAAAATGTTGTATTTGAAACACGCGAGTTTCTAATTAACATCATAACACAATATATTTATATATTCAATATATACATAAAAGTAAGGGATATATGTTCAAAAAACACACGGAATATTAATTTGGAACAGTATGTTTTATTCTTTTAACCTATTTCTTCTACAATGCCGTAATTGTAACAATGGATGGTCTCCTCTATATACTGATGAGCAATTGTAGCAAGTTTTTCTAAATTCTCTTCCGTTACCTCATGAATAAACAGAACAAAATTACTGTCGGATTAGGAGTCTGTTGAAATGGAACCATCGATCCGTTATGAAATGTTGAGCTTGCATCTCCTAGATTCCATGTAAATATTCGCTAATTCCAATCCCCTTTCGTGTCTATTTTATGTTTAATATAGTCTCGTACCGTACAAACGGGAAATGTTGTTAATTTGAAAAGAGAGAGGAATAAAATTTCTTTATCGCCTCTGTTCTTTCTTCTGTATGATAGAAAAAACGGAGAAAGGTAGAATTTTATCTATTCTCATAATTTGTTAGAAAATTCTAATTTGATTAAATTAAAAGAAAGTGATATATTGATTTTATAATAACAATCCAATTAATGGATGACAACCTAATACCTGTAAGTAGACTATGAAAATGTCAGATAAACGGGAGGAATTTAATATGAAAAAATTATGTTCATTTGCTTTAATTGGTACCTTAACCTTTTCGGGTTTTATCGTTTTAGACAGTACGCTACCTGATAAAGCGCGCGCTGAAGTAAATACGATTAAGCAAGCTTCAGCTGTTGTGGATGATTGGCCATGGCAAACGTATTTCTTATTGCATCACAATGCGGACTATCTACAAGAATTAGCCCCTAGTACGTTAAAACAGGGTGGTACGTTTGATACGACGGTATATATAGGCGGAAAAGATGTGGGTGTTGTAAAGATTTATCGATTGAACGGAGATGGTGAATTACAGCGCTACAAAACCATTTCTGCAGGTGAGGCTGGACACCACTACTATTCTAGGTTCACAACACCAATTACAACGGTTTACACACCAGGTACATATGTAGCAGTACTGAAGATAGACACTTCATATTATTATGGTGGCTCCTTCCAAATTACAAAGTAAAACATATAGGTATATTTGTCTGAAACGCACTGGGTTACGGTGCGTTTTTGTTATCTAACGAATAAATGATCACGCGGGAATTCAAAGCATATTATCGAAACGGAGCTGAATGTGATGAAAATTGTAACAGTTAGTGCGGATGCAACAGTCCATGTTGGTATTTTAAAAGGGATGACAGGAAGTGTTACTAGTTATGATGCGGATACTGGGATGGCCGAAATCTAATTGGATCCATTTACAACGGTTATAATTAGGTCTGTATTTCTAACGCAATAAGGTTTGTATAGGATTCTTTAGAAAATTAATATTTGATTTTTATAGTGACTCAATACATTCTATGATTAAAACTGAGTTACATATTTTAAAATCATCACCAGGAGAATCTGCAAATTTACGGGTTCTTATTTAAAACATAATGCCAGAAAAGCTGAGGTGAATAAAGTGCAAAGTTTAAAATCTTTAAAACGTGACGTATACATTTTTCTTCCATTGTCTATTTATTTTTCCTCCATTTTTATTTCATTCTATATTATAGAGAATACATTCAACTTGCTAAGTTTTTTACCAGCACTTGGAACCCTGTATGTCTGGGTAACTAGTGTGATAGACATTAAAAATAAAAATTACAAAATAAAATAAAAAAGCAACTGAACTAGATGCTTTGCTCTTAATGTTATAGAATATTGACGCACATGACCATACAGCTACCAAAAACAATACATACCAAACCTAAAAATATTAAAAACCCTGGCAAATCAATATGCTCGAGTAGCGCGCATATTAATAATAAAAAGGGATAGACTAGAATTTCAATCCAGGTAACGCCCCCTGCTTTCTTTATTTCTCGGTATGATACTATGCTGACAAGTAAAATGCCTAATACAATTAGCCCTATCCCTAACATCATCCATCCATTCACCCTTTTTAGAATTTTAAAATTTAGCTCTTCACTTTCATATACTGCTCTTTTACACGCACCAGTAAGTCCCTCAGTTTCTTCTCTACAGGATGTTCTTGATTTTCTGGTACTTCTCTCCCGTATGATGAGAAGCTTTGTGAGCATGCACTAGGTGTGACTTCCAATTTCGCGTATGAGAAAGTATGCTCATTTTCTTCACCGATGTTTTCAGTAGTGCTTCCATTTGAACCAACGCGTATGCAGCTTTCGTCAAGTTTGGTGCGCTTTCCTTCCTTGTTAACCGTGTAATAGGTATCGTTGACTTCCCCATATTTCATATTAGGTGTTGATGTTACTGCGGTCCCGTCTGCAGAAAAAGTAACAACACGAAACCCATCTTCTTCTGGCAACAACTCAGCTCCTGGAACATTGTATAGAACCAAAAGGTCTCCTTCGTATGCTTCTGGAATGAGATAAATGGTATCTGTAGTGTCTTTTCCGAATCGGATACAACCGCTTAAAAGAATCATACTAAAGATCCCACAATACATTATAACTTTTCTCATAGAGTCTCTCCCGTTATGTGTAAGAATGGTATAGTATGTATTATATTCCCTTGGATAGAATAAGTTTCTAGTTTGAAGACGATTTTACTATTGTTATATAAAATATTTATGTCAGTGGATGATTAGCACGAAGAGAAATGGAGTGAATTGATGAGCAGACGTTTTGCATTAACATATGAAAATAAGATTTTGAGAAAGATAATGATTACCGTAAGCATTATCACACTCGTTTTCATTACAACAGGGTGTGATTCAGTCCAAAATGATGCAAAGGATGTAACGGAGATTCCGCTAAACAGCAAACTAGATTCCCTTATTTCAGAAAGTATCATTGCCTGGAATCAAGACAAATTAAATCATACAAAAAAACAATTTGAGACGCATGTAATCTATGGAACTGAGATGAAGGATGAAAAAATGTATGTCTATCTCCATTCCCTCATGCAAGGATATAACCGCGAAACACAGACAGTTCCTCAAGCAGGACATTTACTTCCAGTCCGTGTGACAGTCACAAAAAATGGCGATGATTACATCATTGAAGATTACCGTGAACCAGGAGATGGTGCTGAAAATGAACCTACTTTGCGCAACATGTTCCCGAATAAGTATGCGGATCAAGCACTTGCTATATCAAATGAAACGATTCAATCATTAGAATCTCGTATGCAAGAATATGTTTCTAAGTGGTTGGAAGATACAAGTAATAAGAGACAAGATAGATAACAAATATAAGTATGAACAACCTCTCTTGATATATGAGATGCTCGTTTAGTAACTTGTAACATCCCATCAGTAGAAAAAGTAACTTCTTGTGTTGTGTTTTTTACTTCTCCAATTAATTTTTGCAAGTTATCCAGCATACTATTAAAAGACTTCACAATGCTCCCCTTTATTAAGGCCCCAAAATCCTAGTATAGATAATATGATACAAGAGACACTTGCTATAACTACCATTACGTTTAGTGTTGTGCCAATTTTACTGTTTTTTAAAAACGACAATTAAATTCATTCAATATTTATATAACAATTAAATATCTTTTATTGTATAAAAATAAAAGATATTTAATTATTTATATACGATAAAAACCCTATACTTACATTTAAATAATAAATAAAGAGCGTGTTGGTATATATTTAGATCAACGCGCTCTTACATATATTTAAACCCTATATCAATTTCTTATTCCATTCATTTAACTCATAAATACTTTTATATCCGGCTATCATGCCAGAAGTTTATTGGAAAATGATTGTTCTCATCATAAGCTTCAAATTCATACCCTTTTTCTCTTAATCCTTTTATAATTGCTGGAACTGCCGCAACAGATTGTGGATGAATATCGTGCATTAAAACAATTTCCTTTGAAGACGTCGCACCTGCTAAGACATTTTGAACAATTTTTGCGGCCGCTACATCCACAGGTAGTTTATTATATTTCCAATCTAGAGAGTCAATTGTCCAATCCCATACTTTTAAATTATTTCTGACTACTTCATTTCGAAGTGATTCATTTAATCCAGGCATTGATCCATATGGTGGGCGTGTTAATTTCGGGGAGTTTCCAATAGCATTTCTAATTAAAGATTGATCCTCTTTCATTTCCTTCACATATTCCTGATTGGTGTATAAATTTTTAAAATCATGTGTCATACTATGCATACCCACATAATGGTTCTCTACATGCTCTCGTTTCACTAAATCTGGGAACCTTTTCACATTATCGCCAATTAAAAAGAATGTTGCTTTCACATCATTTTTCTTTAATACCTCTAATAGGTTAGCTGTATATTTTCCTGGTCCATCATCAAAAGTTAAATATGCAACTTTTCTTTCTTTACCATCAAAACGATTAGGTATTGGTTTTTTTAATTCATTTTTAGGTAGACTGCTCACTTGTTGAACACTGTTTCCCTCTTCCGCATTTACCAGCTTAGGATTTGTAATAGATTGAAACATGTAATACCCTATTGCTACTAATGTAATAGCTAACAATACACTTATAATTCTTTTTTTCTTAAGCTTAATTTTCATATTATAATCTTCTTTCTATCAAATCATTCCACTTTATGTCGTTTAGTTTTACTATCCTATTAGCTTATTAAGTTTTTTAACTTAACCAATCTCAATTTTGGACTAATCATTTTAATAATCTATATAGGTGAAAATTAGTGCCCTGCACTAACGTTCATGGCATTTCCTATAATAGTTAGAACTACTGGAAATAATACTGGTCCTAAGGTAAGGACAATGTTTAAAAGTATAATAAAACTATATAGTAAGCTGTAATTTTTACTATTACCGTTTTCGAATACTAGGATGACTAATGTTATTACAGTAATTAAATGTAGTAATAAAATTATCAGCCAATAATACATCATTATAGTAAGATTCCACTTTCCTAATAGTTGGTATGTTACCCCTATTATTATCCCTAATATAGTAACATTAAAGGAAATAAACAAAGTTCTTTTTAGTATTTTAGGAAATGTTTTGTGATCCACAGTTTTATTATATAAACCGATTAAAATGCCCAAAGATAGATATGCTAGTAATAGCCCTACCCAATTCCAGATCCAATCTTGATCCCCCATTAAATTAAACAAAAGCGAAAGGATCCCTCCTACTGCAAAAATCGAGGAGATCATAATACTATTTAAAGCTGATTTCATACTTTTTTCACTTCCTTAAAAATTTTACAATACAGCATTGAAGTCTACTCTTAAGTTGTCCTTTACTTATTAGAATCCTTTTCATTAAAAATCTTGTATGGGAATCCCATCATATAATCCGGTCATCATACCTATTAGCATATACGAAGAATGGATAGCCCAGCAAAAATTACATGTACATGATCCCATACCATAATTTTTAAACTAAACGAAGCTCCACCAAATCCTACTCCACATGGTAGATATACAAATAGAGGATGCGATCCATCAACTTTTATTTGTATATCAATTATTCAGACGAGTAGCAACTACTGCATTACCTTAAAATACATGCTTTGATTTTTCATCGTTAATAAAATAGCACATTTGATTCTTATTAACTTATGTTCCTCCTTCTTCTACTGCTTTACTATAACCAGCTGTATATTCAAAAATAGTAGCCCCTTTATTTCTAAGTAAATCTTTTTCCCACTTTTTCGCAGCTGCTGCCATATGTACATACGATATTTTAAAATTAATCATAATTTATTATAATTAAGTATATATTAACAATATATTAAGTATAAGTAAATAAAATTAATAATAATTTAATTTCATTTACTTATTTAAAGGGGATTACATATATGAACAATATTAATGTTGGTCAAAAAATTATGGCATTTAGAAAAGGTGCCGGATTAACCAGTAAACGTTTAGCAGAGTTAGCTGATATAACACCTTCCATGTTAAGTCAAATTGAGAAAGGAATCACAAATCCATCATTACAAACACTAAAATTAATTTCTGTAGCATTAAATATTCCATTGTTTAATTTTTTCTTAGAGGATACCAGTACAGAAGAATTAGTTGTAAGAGCTAACCAAAGAAAAAAAATAACTTTTCCTGAAAGCGGCAATGTTTCGTATGAGCTATTATCTCCTAATTTAGATGGATCACTAGAATTGGCTTTAATGAATCTGTTACCTCAAACTGCTTCATCTATGGAGCCTGTGGCACATAAAGGGGAAGAAATAGCATTTATTATGGAAGGACAAGTAAAACTATATCTAAATGATGAGGTTTTACTTCTCAATACAGGTGATAGTGTTAAAATCCCACCTTATGCAAAGCATAAATGGGAAAACACTTCTTTAAACAAGGTCACTGTTATATTTGGAGTAACTCCACCATCTTTTTAATTTCAAATACTAGCGAAGAAAAGTTAGAGAAAATAATCCTCTAACTTTTCTTGTATACATAACTTTATTTTAAGAAAGTAAAAAAATTGTCTCTCAATTATATGAGATTATAATCTAATCGATTAAAAGTAGTGAAATAGATCTTTTTAATTACATACTTAATTTACTTTTTAATGTCCAGTATTTTTCTCCATTCGCTTCAAAAGAGAATTCTACCCATCCATTTGGATCTTCACGATAAATAAAGATGGTTGTTCCAGAAGTTACTGTACCAACTTTATTCTCCTCGACAGCTACATCTGGTCTACTTTTAATTTTTAAATTAAATGGATAAGGTACCTGATAGTAAGTAGCTGATGATACAACATTTGAGCTTGAACCGTCTGCATACATTTTATATGGAATTTCATTAGATAATGCGTCGACATCTAATGTTTCAGGATTCTTTGGTAATTTTTTTGCATATGTATAGTCTTCTACACGAAACGGTTTAATACGTTCCATAATACCCGCAATTTTCTTAGCCCAACCTTTATCTGATGCATATTTCACGTTCATGCCAGTTAATGTTGGCCCGTTATAATACATACCACTTTCTTCTAAATATCTTTCTCGTACATAATTAGCGTTATAAGCAATGCTATCGCCGTAGCTTGGTAAATATTTCGCATATTTAAACGGATCTCCATCATATGCACGTAGACCGAATAGATTATGTTTTTGATATGCGATTTCTGATTTTCCGTATCCAGATTCTAAAATCGCATGCGCTGCTAAATAATGAGCACTCACGCCATATTGATTTTGCGCATTGATAAAATCTTGCCCATGTCCAACTAAAGGACTATCCGAATGATATTTCGCAATAAAACTATCAATCTCTTGAGCTGTAATTTTCGAAGCCACTGTTAAATTTAAATCTTCATATGAAGTAGCAGTAATAATCTCTTTTTCATCGTTTGAATTTTGTTGTAACATATCTGTTTTTGCAGTAAGTTGAGCAGCTTCAGCACGTGTTATAAATCTATTTGGTTGCCAACCGTTCTCAGTACCATTAGAAATTTTTAAATCTATTAAAATATTGGCATATTTTTCTCCCCAATGCCCTTTTAAATCTTCAAATCTAACCTGCTCGTTATAATTTGGTGTGTTTTGTAGTTTATATGCATTTACTAGCATCGTAGCCATAGCAGCGCGAGTTACTTTTCCGGATGGATTGAAGATTCCATTACCTTCACCTTTAACAATACCAGCTCTTTCAGCAGCAGCAATATAAGGAGTAGCCCAGTGGTTTTGTGAATCTGTAAAAGATGGTTTTGCATTAGGATCAATTTGTATCCCTAAAACTTTTGTCATAATTTTTGTAGCCGAAGCTCTGTCTAATGAGTCATTTGAACCAAAAGTTCCATCTGGATAACCATTCAATACCTGTTTATCAACTAAATAATTAACAGATTTATCAGCCCATACAGGAACATCAGGGAATTTATGAGTATCTGCTAAAATATTAGAAGAATAGGATAATATAGATCCTGCAAGGATACCTGTTGCAATTAATTTGTGCTTCATTAAAATAAACACCTCTACCATTGTATTTATCAAATTGGGATTTTCTATTTTTATATTTACATGTTTGTAATAATAATAAAATCGTATTATCACACATTCAATTTGATGTAACGAGTATAGTTACTTATATACGCAAGTGTCAATGAATGTCTTTTACAAAAATGTATAACATTTACATAATTTTAAATTTTACATGATCTTATAATTGACTTATGTATAAATTTTGTAAAGGACCTTTTGATAGATTACTTATTAGCTTACCTGAAGAAATCTCTTTAGTTGTTAATTTGCCAACCTTTCTTGTTTACTATGAATCAATTAAAAAAAGAAGTTTTTTGTTTAAGAGCTACTTTAAAATCTTAAGTTGATGGATGTGTGAACGTACCGCTACTAAAATTCTTGCTTTTAAATCATTATTACTGTATTATGTTTACGTAGCAATATAAGGATTATAGTATGTAAAAAGGAATCAAATCTACAAGTAATATTTAAATCCTTTTCCAAGTCAAAAAGACTTTGCCAAAATCTAATATAATTTATACTTGTCTTTTTAATATGTATCTAGTAAAAACATATTTTTTATCAATAGAATTCTGTTTTCAATATAAATTCAAACTTTTAAATAGAAGTTTATTTAATTTCAATGATAGGAATTATTGTTCTAAACAAGGAACCATACAAAGTGATCTGAAAAACCTGATAGATATTGTATGTAGTTTGCTCATCTCGAGGTACTACAATAAAAGAGCCTTACCTCTCTAGGTAAGACTCTACTAGTTTCGTTGTATAATATTTACATGATAACTAAGAAGCAGAAAACATATAACACCAAATAACAGCACCCTATTACTCCTCCTACAGCTAATACCTGTTTAACCCAACTCTTAAATTTTTGATTACTGTAAATCGCTTGCACTCTTTCCATATTTCCTCCTATTAAGGAGAACCCTTAAAGACTCTCACCTCGCTATAGTACCATTAAAAAATGAATGATAGAGATCTAATGTATAAATATGCAATATTGCATACGAAAATGTATTGTAATAATTGTAAGCGCTTACTATAATGAATTTATAAAGATTTATCATATCCTAATACGAAAAAAGAGGAGAGAATAATATGGAAATCGCAATGGCAGTTTTAAAATTTATAGGTGGAGCAATCCCATTAATTCAAGAACTTCTAAAAGCATTTATGTAAATTCACTATTCAGCAATTATTTACAAAAATTATCATACAAATGATCTGTCTATCAAAAATGAATTGATTTACAGATTATTTGCGTGATCAAGGTCCCTTTAACATGACTAAGGGGAGTTTTTTAAAATTTCCAAATAATTAAGGTTACGTCACATCACCATCAAGTTAGCAAAATAAAATGAAACTTTAACTTGATGGTACTGGGGTAACAGTTGTGATTTAGAGATAAGATCAGATTATACAAAGATTACCCACTGATATGTGGAAGATAAAGAGATAAAGAATACACTTGCGAAATTTAAACGATTGAATTAAAAAACTTGATATTAGTGCGGTTAACAGAATATGAAAATTACTTAAAAATCGTGATATTAGCTAAAAAACACCAAGCCCCCCTCCCCTTCAGGGCCATCTTGGTATTTTTTACGTTCACATACAAATTATTATTTATATTGTTGCATGGGTTTCCTTTTAAATTATATACGTCTACTTTACCATCGATAAGCAATGACTCATGTCTCCCATTTAATCGTACTGATTATGTTTTAAAAACCATCTTGGCTAAAATGATAAAGTAATCTAGCAACTTAACCACGTATAATACTATCACCGAAACCATATATACGATTTCTATAACCTGCTACGATATTTTTCTCTTTTATGCTTTATATGACCAAATGATGATCAGTAAGAACATCTTTAAAAGTTGTATCTGCCCGTAACATTTGTTGCTGCAAGTACTGAACCTGTTAAAATCATTACTTTCATTTTCATGCTATTTTCCCCTTCTTATCCTAATTATTTTTCATTATTAATAATAAAAACATTAATTTCTCCCAGAATGCTATAGACTTACTAAAAAACTCTTCTTGCCTATAGAAGAGTTTTTACTATGATGTGACTCATACATCAAGGGTACTGTTAATTTCATATGGAAAATAAAAAGACTCCATTTTGAAAAAAGGTTAATCAAAATGGAGTTTTTTATTATAAATCTGAATTTATATATATCCTTCTACCTAAAACATCGTATTATCATTAACTGCTTCACTTGGAATCTCTTGAATTACATCCCAGTGTTCGACAATCTTTCCATCCTTGATACGAAATATATCAACTATAGCAACTCCCTTATCTTGAGAATTAGTACGAGAATGTACATGAAGAGCAACTGTATCCCCTTCAGCTAATTCTTTTTTTCAAAAAACATTTAAATTCTACCCTAACGCTTGCAGAATTCTAGCATCCATTACTTTTCTTCTTGTTCTTAAATTTGTCATTGTCCTTAGTAAATTAATCCCAAAACTTATCATAAACTAACGCTCACTTTTCAATATAAGTAGACATGAGTATACTTATATTGAATTCCTTGAAACTTAATAAGTCCAATATTTTCTCAAAAAAATAGCAATGTAAGCTACCTCCTTTTCTACCATAGTACTAAGACACCTCTTATACGATATATTCAATAGCAAACATTTAAGCATCAAAAAATCACTTAGCGAAATTTGTACTATCTTAGCTATATTTTGTCGCATTACAAAGGGTGGGTAACTGATATATTCTGAATATTCTGTATATTGATGAAAAAAACTCATTGTTAAATTTAATGTATCTAATTCCTGTTATTATCAGAATAAGCCTTTACATAGAAAAGGGGGATATTATGACTGTTCAAGAGAAGAGTAATGAGCAATTGATGGGATTATTACACGAATGGTATGAAGAAATTCGTTTATATCATGTAAAAGAAGCAAAACAAACATACCTAAAAGTAAAAGAAAGTTTAAAAGGACTAAAAGCAGATCACTATGTATCATTCTATTATTCCCTACTGAATTTTAGATATATGGTCTTGGTAGATGCAATGAGTATTACAAAAGATTCTTTTAATCAAATAGAAAAACTCTCTACTATCAAAGATGATTTTTTATTTTTAGCTTACTATTATCATTTCTTTAAGGCAATTCATTCTACAATTTTAGCAAATTATACTGAAGCGAAAACACACTATGAAAAGGCGGAAGAACTTTTAATTGATATACCTGACGCAGTAGAAAAAGCCGAGTTTGAGTATAGATTTTCAACTTACTGTTATCAATCTTATCAACCATTTGAAGCAATTCAACATGTAGTAAAGGCAAAAAAAGTATACCAGAATCATGTAGGCTATGAAATTAATGTTGCCTTATGCGACAATGTATACGGTTTAGCTTGTATAGATCTAAGAGAGTTTGAAAGAGCTGAAGAATGTCTCAATACGGTTATTGATGTTTTTAAAAAGTATAATGAAGAACAATTATTATTAAGAGTACGTCATAATTTGGGCTGGTTATATAATATTCAAGATTTATTTCCATTGGCGATCAGACAGAGTTCTGAAATTATAAATACCCTACCGAATCATTTTAAAGCATTATTTGTCTTAGCAAGAGCATATTATAATTTAGAAGGCATTGAAACAGCAAAATCATATATCGAGCAAGGAATGAAGTATACAAATGAATCAGGAAATGAGGAATATAAGCATCGTTTCGCAGTTTTAAATGAACTAATCACAGAACTACCTAGAATTAAACTAGAAAAAGTAGTTACTGATGCTATTTCTTATTTTGAAAAAGAGGAAATGTGGGATTGTGTAAAAGAATATGCAGGGATTTTAGCAATCCAATTTTATGAGGCAGATAATCATGTTAAGGCAAGCAAATATTTCTATATTAGTAATAATGCTGATAAGAAATATTTGAGAAAAGGAGCGTTAAAATAATGAAAAAGATTAAGAAAATTGTATTAAATATGGTAGTAGTAAGTGCATTAGCATGTAGCATAATTAGTTTAAATGTATCACAACACTCTTCGTTTAATGGTGGAGATACGCCAGCACCAACAAAACTGATTGTCTCTGGTGGAGTATCTATTGATTAACCTAATACATTTCCTTTATTAAAATCCAGAAAATTCAACTTATTACCTTTTACAAACCGTTGAATGAAAATGGATAAAATCTCGAACCTCTAATCCGAAACATATTTGTTTCGGATTATTCACATTATCTTTTTATATCCTCCCCTTCAAGCCCAGGAACTCCGTATTTACTAGGTAATGAACTCTATTAAACAATTATTAAATCTCTTTTCATCCAAGTTAAAGTAACTGTAAAGTTCATTTCATTCCTGCCACATTCTTATAAATATATGCCTTTACAACAACTATTGATTATTTTTTATTTCATTAATTCTATAATTTCTTTAATACACTTACCATTATCCATTGTTATATCTAATTTCTAATTAAAACCCTTCTTTGTAAGTTTATACCTATATATCGTGTTAAATTGTGTATGGCAAGATAAAACAAGCTGTTAAATTTAAATTATTGTTAGGTAGTTTCTACAGTATGATATTATCACACAATTAGTTATACATATAAAAAAGGTTTCCTGCCTTGTAACAGAAAACCTTTTATGTATTATTAATCTACAAACCTAAAATTTCAACAATCTGACGTGCCTTAGCATTATCTATATAATAATGCATCTCTAACCCTCTTCTTTCTGAACGGAGTACGGTTCCCCTTAATTTTGATAGATGTTGTGAAACAGTAGATTGGGGGATTCTTAATATTTCCGTTAACTGTGTAACATTACACATTTTATGGTGCATTAATTCATTTACAATTTGTAATCGAACAGGATGTGCCATTACTTTTAATACATCTACATCGTCTTCGTGGATTTCAGCTAGATTTTTTTCAGATATTAATGTTATCATTTCGCATTCTCCTTTATTATTAATTTCTATTTTCCTTTTATTCTTATAACTAATACTTATAGCTGATTACCATTTGTCCTGTTGAGAAAATATATTCTCTTTTTAAAACAAAAAGGACACTAATTCATTAAAACGTTTTTACTGCTTTAATGAATTGGTGCCCTCTAATTTTTTGAACCAAATATATCTTATTTTAAAGGATATTTTCGATTCTTTTTTCTCACATCTAGTAAAAATTTTGTATTTTCTTTAAAATCCATATAAAGAATATTCTTCAAATTCTGAAAGCATAAGTTTGCGACAAACTTATGCTTTCTATCACATTCCATACCAATCAAGATAGTTAACACTATTAATGTAGTACTAACTATCTTAATTAAATATTAGTAATAGTAAGTCTAAATATTATCAATTCACTTTATATTACATATATGTAAAAATAATAACATGATAAGCTTTTTCAAATTTTTCTCCTGATAAAGATTTGAAATTAGCATTTCATTACTCTCCTTACTGTTAATATGCCTAGAAAAAGAACCCCATAGGGTTCTTTTTCTGTTCATTCCCTAAAGTCCCATATTAATAAAAAAAGAAGAGGGATATATCCTCTCTTCACCAATAAAATCGAACATCTTTACACTTAAGGAAGGGCATACATTCATCAAGAGATGAAATGAACAATAATAGTTCACCTAGTGAATTATAACATAAACCCAATTCCATTAATAGATAATATTAACATTTATGGAATAATTGTGACAGGATTGTTAAATATCTTAATATTAAAAGGCTTTATATGTATGTAAATTGAAAGTGGATAGTGTAAGGATAAAATATAAGGGGGATATATCATGTTTAACAAAAAACAAACATTCGTAACAACGGTAACAGCTTTAACACTAGGATGTGGATTTACATTCGGATTAACACCGGCCTTTGCAGATTTTAACAAGATTTCCGCCAACAATATTCCTGTTCATTCTATTCAGAACCAAGAACAAGAACCTTTTACTGGATATGTCATTTCAGTAGAGAACAATTATTTAGTAGTTGCAGCTACGTCTACAAAAGATGAAGCTCTTGCTTATCAACATGATTGGTGGAATCTAGTTTCTCAAAATAAGATTTTAAGAGTTCCTGTTTCAGATAGTGAAAACTACACATTAGGTGAGAAATTAAATGTATATGCAGCTGCATGGACTAAATCCCTACCACCAATAGCTGTTATGCCCACAATTGAAAAAGTATTTCATTAAATTATATTTAAAATTAAGAAGGGCATCATTCTAATTAGAATGATGCCCTTTATCTCACCAACTTTTTTCTCTTATTAATCAAGCTGTCTAGTGATAAATAAGAAATGGTTACAGTAAGAAAACCCCATCTCGCCTTTTACAAAATAATTTTTTATTTCTCAACATAAAATGATTAGAATTAAATTCCTAATCATAGTACCTACAGTTGTCAATTATCCTCCCTTTTTGAAAGGTCCTATCTTTAATGACAATTCCATTCAAATTTTCCTAACCTAAAATATCCTCTCTATTTCGTTTTCTTTTTAACCCCAATAGTATATATCCTCTTTTAATCTATTATATTCAAGTTACATGCCTTCATTTAGAGATGCTAAATTAACAAATATCTACTAAATGTCTATTAAAAACTCATATTACAATCGTTATCCAGAACCCAAAATACAAACAGATAAAGTACTCTTATTTCCTATTAGTGGCTATATCAGCGTAATTGTCTCTTGTCAGAAGATCCTATAATATTATGTACAACGAAATTAATTTTTCACTAATAAATTGGTGGGTGATATAAGTAAATCCACCTAACGCATCATCAGCAATCTACGTATTAACGGATTTATTCTAAGTAGATTAAAATGAGAGATTGATATCAAATTTACAAAAGGAAAAGAGAACGTTTAATTTGATTAATGTTATAAAACATATAAAGGAGGTTAAAACGTGGTACTCTCAAGACAAGATTCCTGGACGAACGATAACGATTTACTTCTCGCATCCACAGTACTCCAGAATATTCGTAACGGTGGAACACAGTTAACTGCATTCAAGGAAGTAGCAAAGCTACTAAATCGGACACCTGCAGCTTGTGGATTTCGCTGGAATTCATACGTGAGAAAACAATACCAAGAGGAAATACAACAAGCAAAACAAAATCGAGAAGTGGGAAACAATATTTCTCCCTCTCAACAAAAAAAGAAACATACTCTTTATCTATGACATTAGATGATATTATTCTCTTTCTACAAAATTATAAAAAAACATATGAATTTACAAACTTACAAAGTCAAATAAAAACTTTAGAGACAGAAAATCATTCCCTTCTACAACGTGTAACTATGTACGAAGAAGAGTATCGTATGTTACTTAATCATATTGATAAGACAAGAAGTCTAGTTGAAATTAATTAAATAAAGTAGCAAATTACTTTTATACACTTAAGTCGTCACCTAAAAAACTCACTATATATAAATTAAGTTTAAACACTAATAAATAAAGTGCACGTTTACTCTTAATAAACGTGCACTTTATTTAATCCTTAAAACATAAAATTTAATTTTCAACTCATTAACAATATTAAAATTAAGATGTTTGTTTTATAGGTATTTGTTTACTTCTATTCTCAATAAGTCTATCTAATAGTAAGTAAACAAATCCAGAAATAATACAACCCACACCTAAGATTGTAAATAACATATGTCCTAAAAGCTGATCCAGTAATACACCGCCTAGAAGAGGTCCAAATACATTACCTGTAATCCATTGCAGATTAGCCGCCCCCATATAAGTCCCCCTCAAATGTTCTGGAGCTATATTAGCGACGAATGTCATTTGGATAGGTGACATAATCATTTCCCCTACTGTATAAACTGTATAAGCTATTAATAATGAGCCTAGAATAATTAAATCATTTGCGTCTATTACTTGAAACCACTTTGGTAACCATCCTATTGCTAAAAGGCCAACGCCAAAAAGAATAGCACCATATAGCATTGATTTACCAATTGGTTTGTGAGTTAACCACTTTGAAATAGGAAATTGGAAACATACAACCAATAAGCCATTTAAAGTCATTAAATATGGAAATGGATTACTATTTCCAAAAATCATTGTATTCTCATTACTAAAATGAAGTGGTAACATACCTTCCGATTGTGAGAATCCCATAAATATAATGATTCCCGTCACTATATAGAATAGAAATATTCTATCTCTTATAACAACTCTTAACGTAAATCTTATTGACTGTTTATGTGTTTCCTCATGTATCATTATATTTTTAGGCTTTGTTTCCTTTAGAAACAATAACATTAATATTGTATAAAACAGCATGGTTCCAGAAGTAATCAAAAATATGACATCTTTTGATACAACCACAACTGCTGCACCAATTATAGGGCCTATCGCAGCTCCTATATTATGAGCCATTCTAAGTAATCCATATGCCTCAGTTCTTTTTTCAGGTTCTGTTACATCGGTAACCATTGCAGATGCCGCTGGTTCAAAGAAAGAATTACATAGCCCTAAACCAATAGATAAAATGGCATACCCTATAAAACTATCAATAAACAAAAAAACAAGCATTAGTAGCCCATTACTGGCCATAGAGAGTACCATAGTTGGTTTCCGTCCATAAGTATCCGCTATATGCCCTCCAATTAATGAACCAAAACTCGCCGCAATTGGGGATAAAGCTATAACTATACCTACCTCAAGTAGAGAATCCACTTTATCCTTCAAATATAATGCAAAAAATGGCATTAACATCATCATTGCAATACCATTTAAGGCTTCTCCGATAAAGCGGATCCAGACATTAAGATCCATCCCCTTTAATTCTTTCCATGTACTCCTCATATAGTTACCTCGCCTATGCTCAAAGTATATTTTTATCCCAACAAAAGTTTTACTATATTATTATTAAAATCTAAATTTAGTCGGCTATGCTGACCCCCCCCCCGAAAAAACCTATCTTTTGATAAAGTAATATAAACTTGTCCCTATAATTTCTAGTGCCTCCTGCATACGTTGAGGAGAAATATTTTCTAAAACGGTATCTTGAGGTGTATGGAATACCTTTTCAACATGATAAATTAGGGGATTCCAACTCTCTACATCCATCCAAATAAATAGTGCTGAGGAAATTCCAGCTTCATAAAATGGTACATGATCACTAGAATCAAACTTTCCAGTTAATACAACCGATTTCCCTAATGCTTTACTAGTAGCTACTGCGGTATTTGTTACTTCATTTTGAGAGCCATCTAGTGTCATTGCATATAAGTCCTTAGCCTGTTGGTAACTTGTCGCTATCATATCTGCATTAAAAACCCCTAGAATATGTTTCTTATCTGTTGTAGATAACTGATTAACATAATGGTAAGCACCTAAGGATTCATTTTCTTCTGCTCCAAACGCTATGAATTGAATTTCTTTATTAATCTCTATATCTTTAAAATTGTATGCTAACTCTAATAAAAGTCCTACGCCAGAAGCATTGTCATTTGCTCCAGGTGCTCCGATAACACTATCATAATGAGCACTCATTATTGCTACATCCTCATTATCTGTCTTGTATTTGGGCTTTTTTTTCGCAATAACATTTAATGAACTCAAATTCATTTCGTGTTTTGCCTTTAAACTAACTATATTTTTATTATGCACTATTTTATCTTTCATTCTAATTCCCTGATTATAAGCAAGCCCAAATACAGGTATTGATTGTTTCTTTTTTAGAACTGGGTTAAAGGCTTCTCCATAGTTGCCTCTATCCCCAATCGTACTATATAACAATACAGCTTTTGCTCCCTTTTCTGCTGCATACTCAACTTGTTCATTATATTTCTCATACGTATCAGCTTGTTCCAGTAATACTATTTTCCCATGAATTGGCTCAGGTGAATTTTTAATATCGTTCTCTTTTCCTATAGAAACTACCGGCCCTACGACAGGATCTTTAGGTATAGATGCATTAGATGCTGCTCCAACTTGCCATTCTTTTTCTCCATACACACTAAAAGAGATACTCCCAATATATTGATCTGGTACAGGAAAGGCCTGATACTCAACTTCATACCCTAATTTTTTTAATGTATCTCCAATGTATGTAGCTGCTTTATGTTCTTCCTTAGTCCCACTTGGACGTGGACCAATTTTCTCAGACAGAAAACGTGTATGTTCAATAGCTCGACTAGCACGAACCTTATCTGACATGAGAGAACTTTGGTCGTTCTTAGTCATAGCATGTACTAGTATTACATCCTCAGATAAATTACTAAAAAGGAAAAGCAACAAAATCCCAAAAGTTACAATAAGCTTCTTTATAAGAGTTAGTTTTTTCATTTGTCCTCCCTATGATTAAAAAAGATTAATAGTAAAACCTTCCCTCCTAACACACTTACTTAGAAGAAAAGGTTCATTAAAATAATCTCTAACTCAAGTTACATGTAAAAATAAATAAACCGATAGTGCCTTTTATATCTCCAAATAATTCATTTTTGTTTGCATACCAGTAATATTTTTATGAAACCAATTAAGAGTCTCCCATGACCTCTTTCTATTCGTATAATCAGTTTCCTGAACCTCAAATACAATTCCTATGTTTTTATCCAAAGTATTGTTCTTCACTTTTAATAAAGTTTCATGTAATAAACTTTCATCAATAGATCCATTAGCCGGATTCTCTCCCTCATAGCAACGTATCTCACTATAAGGAATCGTTAAATGCTTAAAAGAACTAAAATGAAAATGTTTAATATAATCCATTAAGCTTAAATACTTATGAAAATCCTTATATTCAATTTCTTCTTGCCTTAATAATTTAGAAATACCTAAACGTGTAAGATAGGTTATAGACCAATGACATATATCCCATGTTATTCCAACGTTAGATAACTCCAGATTAACCAAATCAGTAAAATCTTCGGGATATATAAATATAGGATCAAAATCATCGCCCAAGTTTCCAATAATGGGTAGGTTTTCAACGCCAATCCATATATCAGTCCCTTTTATTTCCTCATCTAGCATATTAAAGAACTCTATAATCCTTTTTCTATTATCTAGAAGATTATAGTTTTGAAATTCCGCGACATTCATGAATTGATTAGCATGCACTGTTATACCTGATGCATTATACTTTATAGCAAGGTTAATAAATTCATATAGTTGCTTTTTAATAAATTCATCATTGAGATAGTCTGCATTATCAGTAGGAAAATGCAGCGTTAACAAGGATGGATTAAGGGTTTGAACAAAAGACAGGACCTCAGAAAACCTTTTTGTATATGAGTTATCAAATAAAGATGTCCCATCAAAAATATTTGCTTCTAATCCATAGCCTTTTTCAACCCATTTTAAGTCAATCTGTTTACTATCTAAACCAAAGAACGGGACCTGTGGTATTAACATATTCTCTTCACCTACCATGTCCCCCTTACTAACATAAATGCCTCAGCCGCTTGGTATCCAGATTTGGCACCCCATACAAATGCGTTATGTCTCATTGCTTCTATAGAGCGTGGATGAGGAAATTCCCTTAACTCAGATTCATAATGTCTCATCGCACTTAATTTCTCCTCCAAATGATCTTCAATATTCACAAAATAATTAGGAAGAAACTTATCTTTTTCATTATAATTCCACTCTGTAGAAGATAAAGTTTCATATGCAAATACCCATTTGATATTAGTATCTGGCAGAGGGCGTGTCGCTGTCATTACTGCTCTGTAAACAACAGTATGATCAATATTTATATCTCCACCATATTGAGTATAAATAATTGTAGGATTTATTTTTTTAATGTGATTTTCAATCTCTTTCACTACATCAAGTAAGGGTAATGTATCAAGACGATTATCAGGGAAATCTAGTCTTGCAAAACTTTTTACACCAAGTGTAGTACATGCCCCCTCTGTTTCTTTATAAGATAAGTTCTTAACCTCTAAATCTAGCTCTTTATATTCTTTAGCTCTAGAAGATTTTCCCTCTGCAAGTATTACAACATGTACATCATCACCTTGTTTCACATGTTTCGCTATTGTTCCACCAACACCAATTATTTCATCATCCGGATGAGCGGCAAATACAAGTACATTCATAAAATTTTAGACTCCTTTAATTAATTTTTCTGTTTCCTTTGGTCCACAATTTAGTAAAATATCTAAAATAGATAAATGTGGTATAAATTCCCCAAATAATTGCTTGTAGGAATAATCCCTTATTCTTTGGTAGATAATTTCTATATTTTCATTCTCAAAATCATTTTCGTCTAAATAATCTTGCCCTAAACTTCCAGAATAATAAGTACTGGCATTAAATTTCTGACACAACTCTAATACAAAATCACTTTTCTTACCTGTAATCCCCTCTAAATCTGATACATAATATAGTTCCGTATCAATGTTTAATTCACGGATAATAAAATGAATAAAATTCATGTTCATATCATTTAAATTAATCCAATCTTCTGAATAAAAATTTTCTAAATAATCCTTATATACATTAAAGTAAGGTGCATTAGAATAATTAATTCTTATTGCTTTCCAATGCTTCCGTTCCCAATCTTGAGTATTGTCTATCTTTAACTTATTAAATGGAATTTCTTTATAATTCTTCATTTGTATTGGAACAGTTAACCAAGACGCTCCTTGTGAAGTTTTAATACGATTCCTATTTAAAAAACCTTTTTTTTCAAATTGTGCTATATCATGAAATACAAACACATCTGATTTATGAATTTTTTCAAAAAAACCATACCAAGGTAAATAACTTGGTTGGTGGCCACTAATAATCATAGTTTAAATCCTTTCTTTTAAACAAAAACATTTTTTCAAAGCTGCCCCCCAGTATATCTTAGGTCTAGCAATCCCTTTATTATGTGAATATCCTAAATCCGCATACTTTAATTTATTATGAATTGCTAATTCAAACGCATCATTTAGTAGTAAATATGAAGATTGTGAATTTTTCCCTTCGGTATTGTTAATGTTAATCCAATAATATAAAACCTTTTTATCCATTATAAAAATGCTGGAACTAATTAATTCTTCTTCTAAGAATGCCCCTAAGAAAAGGATTTTTTCTTGCAAATTAAGAACTAAATGATTAAAAAACTCTCTACTAAATGAATAACTCGCTCCTATACTTGTATTATGTTCTTGATATAATTGGTAAAACTCATCTAATTCCGCTACAGTTATAGGACGAACTTCAACATTCTGTTTACGTGCATACCTAACACTTGTCCTAGCTTTTCCAGAACACGATGTCCATAAATCCTCAAACCTATTTGGTAGATCTAACATATAAGTTTCTTTATAATCCCACTTTTCTTTACTATAACTTTGAAAAGGATTTATCGTTATAGGTAATAAAAGCTTTTGAATTTTATTTTCAAACTTCTTATTTATTATGGATTCATAAACTGAAAAATCTATTTTATCTTGGCCAATTATTATTGGACCTCCATAACCAATTAAACTTCCCAAAAGCCTACCATCCTGTACATACATAGGAGTTAAAACTACTGTATCTCGTGTTTCTATTAGTACTGGGAAAAATTGAACACCAGGTAATAATTCCATTAACTTTCCCCATTCGTAACTATGAAATACAGAACCATTGTATTCTTCCATACAGGCATCCCAATATTGGGCGTCAGTACATATTTCGATTTCCATATAATCACCTTTTAATTCTTATTCTCTAAATATTTCAGAATTTGACTACATATATACTTAAGGTCCTTATTCACTAAAGGATATTTAAAAGGTATTGATAATACCCTTGGCCATAAATAATCTATATTTTCTGACTCAGTTGCGTACTTCGAAAAAATAGGGATCTCACTCAGGGGTAAGTAATTCCAACAAGTTTGTATACCTTTTTCCGCTAAATGTACAGAACACTCATATCTATCAGATGATTCTTTGAATATAATGGTAAAATAGTTTAAATAAACATTCTGAGCTGAAAATATAATCTTAACGCCATACTTTTCTTCAATTTCCTGCAGCATTGTATAACACAGACTAGCGTTGCATATATTTATTTCTAAAATCTTCTTTGTTTTCTGTAGGTGTTTATCAATTAACAATGAACGTACTATAGACATTCTTTTTGGATTTATAACTTCCGTTTTCTCCGGTAAAGAATCTAATTTACTATTATTATAGGAGGGCAGAATCTCTAATTTCCTCCAATAATTAGTAAATAAACTCAGTACTCTACTCTTTTTTATTTTTATAGCTAATTGTGTTTTTAAATGATTCTTATAATCTAAAATTACTTCTTCCTTCTTTTCTTCACCCATGTCACATAATTCACTTATTGTACGATTAAGAAGTAACGCTCCTCCCCCAATACTTGGGATCGGTTTAGTTCCCCCAAAACTTAAAATACCAATGTCGC
The DNA here is from genome assembly GCF_054788175.1 of Bacillus sp. NEAU-Y102. Classification (NCBI taxonomy): domain Bacteria; kingdom Bacillati; phylum Bacillota; class Bacilli; order Caryophanales; family Bacillaceae; genus Bacillus; species Bacillus sp. NEAU-Y102. The sequence continues at coordinate 128,523 of NZ_JBTWFK010000008.1, forward strand.
CTAAACTACCAACTGGCTTTCCATTTTGATAAGAAAACATTGCTTGTGCAGCATCATCGATGATATAAATATTATTTTCTCTAGCCCAGTCAATAATTTCTAAATCGTCATGACATCCATACAAGTGCGTAAGAATAATTGCCTTTGTATTAGCATTCCAATGTTTTTTTATTTTATTAAGAGAAATTGAATGATTAGTGTTTAAATCAATTAATACAGGTTTTGCTCCCACCGTTAATATTGCTTCTATTACATTAGGACAATTAAAGTTTGATAGAATTACTTCATCTCCCTTTGCCACTTTTAAGTACTTTAAACCAACTACTAATGCAGATGTACCGCTATTAGTTAATACAATTTCTGCATCCGGATAAAGAGCTTGAAGACTTTTTTTAAGTTTAGAATCATTAGGTCTATATACACTTTTCAAAAAAAATACATGATCAGATATACTCCAAGGAGAAGAATATATGGGATACTTAATTTTCTTTGGATTCTTAGGATATAGATACTGTGTTTCCATACTTCTCCCCTATTATTATCTCTAGTCCTTTATCTAATGAAATAATTGGTTGATAGTTTAAAAATAATTTAGCTTTCTCTATTGAAGGGATTCTTCTAAAGATTTCAATGCTAGAATTTCGGACTCCCTCTTCACCTAAATCAAGAAATTTAATTTTACTTTTATTGCCCATTAATTCATTAATTTTTATTGCTAGTTCTTCCATAGATATAGGTTTGTTATTGCCAATATTAAAATCTGCAAAGTTTTCTCCTTCATATTCAAAGGCTAGTATAGTTCCGTTAACAATATCACTTATATAACTAAAACATCTAATTTGCTGTCCATCTCCATAAATAGTAATATCTTCACCACTATGAGCTTGTTTTAAAAACTTAGAAATTACAAAGTTATCATTTTGTTGTGAACCGTATACATTAAAATAACGAACCACTCTAATTTTCAAACTATTACTAGCGTATTCTTTCAAATAATCTTCGGACATTAATTTAGCTTTTCCATAAGCTGATTTTGGAATTTTAATATCATTTTCTTTAAACGGAACACTCACTCCATCCCCATATACCTCCGAACTGGAAGAAAACAATAATTTTTCTATGCCATTTTCGTTACAAACCTGTACAATATTTTTCGTGCCTTCAAAGTTCACCCTCACTACATCTTCTTCATTTAAACGGCAATTATCAACACCCACTAATGCAGCTAAATGGATTACCCCATCGACATCAATAAGATTTTCTCTTAATGTTGCAATATCTAAAATATCAATTTCTTTAAAAGGAACATCAATACTTGGTTTAAATTTATCAAATATAACTACTTCATACCCCCTTGCTAGTAACTCCTTTGTAACATGCTTACCAATAAATCCGCTGCCACCAATAACCCCAATTTTCATAAATATTTACCTCCCTATTTTTAATTGATATAGACTTTTTAAAGACGTTATAATATGTTCAACCTCATTGTCTGTAAGAGCACTATACAGTGGTAATGAAATAATTTGATTAAATATCTCTTCCGTTTTAGGTAAATATACGTTAAATCTCTCTTCATAATACGGATGCATGTGAACAGGAATAAAGTGAACACTTAGCCCAATGTTTCTCTTTTTCATTTCTTGAATTACCTGATCTCTACTAACAGGAGAATTAGAATTAATTTTTATAACAAATAAATGCCATGCGTGTTTTACACTTGGATTGTTAGTATAATTAGGTAACGTTATATACTCTTGAACCTCTTTTAATTCCTCTTGGTACCTTTCAGCTATTCTCTTGCGTTTTTCAATCATTTCATCAGCTCTTTTTAACTGACTAATACCCAAACTAGCTTGTAGATCCATCATGTTATATTTAAACCCAGGTAATAGAACATCATAACGCCAGCTTCCTTCTTCACCATAACGATTCCATGCATTTTTGGTGATACCATGCCAACCATATAATCTAGCTTTTTCAGCAATCGATTCATTTTTAGTGACTAACGCTCCACCTTCACCTGTTGTTATATTTTTTGTGGCATAAAAACTGAAACAAATAACATCTCCATGTGTACCAATTAAAGTATTATCATATTTTGTTCCTAATGCATGCGCTGCATCCTCTATCAAAAACAGTCCGTATTCTTTACATAATTTTTGAAGTTCTTTTAATTTAGCCGGATATCCAGCAAAGTGAACTGCAATAATTGCTTTCGTTTTTTTAGTGATTTTTCTTTTAACATCTTGAAGATCAAGACATAAATTCTCTTCATCTATATCTACAAATACAGGTTTTGCACCTACATGCATAATAACGTTTACACTTGAACAAAAAGTAAAACTTGGAACTATTACTTCGTCTTCTAATCCAACTCCCAGAGACAGTAATGCTAAATGTAATGCGGCAGTCCCTGAATTACAACTTACTACATGTTCAGTATTCAGATATTCTTTTAAATTCTCTTCAAACTCTATCACTTTTGGCCCCTTTGAAAGCCATCCAGATTTAAGGGCAGAAACTACCCTATCTATATCTTCATCATTGATTTCCGGTCGATAAAAAGGAATAAACTCTACCATGTAATCACCTACAAACTTATAATATTTTTTTTATATACTGATTCATCTTTAAATATGTTTCTTGTGTCTAAAATTAAACAATTTACCTCGTTAAGCAATTTAAAATTAATGCAATCATGATCCGTATGAACAATAATTAAAGTGTATTTGTCTAATTGACTTAGGTTTAAATCTATAGATTTTTTCAATGTGTTATCGCCCACAATGAGTTCCTCTATAAACGGATCGTAATAATCCACGTTATAGTCTTCTATCATTAAATCATTCATAATATCCAAAGCTGGCGATTCCCTAGCATCATTAACATTCTTTTTATATGCAACACCAACCATAAGAATATCCTTACCATCTTTATCATCTAGTAACTGTAGTGCTCTATTAAGAACGTACTTAGGCATGTTTTCATTAATTTCTCTTGCCACATCAATCATTTTTGTTGCTAAATCCTTATTATTTGCAATCCACTTAAAATAAATAGGATCAATCGGAATACAGTGTCCTCCTACGCCAGGGCCAGGATAGAATTTTTGAAATCCAAATGGCTTAGTTCCTGAGGCATCAATTACTTCCCAAATATTTATGTTTAACTCATTACAAATTTGTGTCATTTCATTAATAAAAGCGATATTTATAAAACGATACGTATTTTCTAATAACTTAGCTGTCTCTGCTACTTCTGGACTGCTTACCTTATGAATATCCTTAATTAAGTTACTATAGAAAGCTGCTGCACAATCGGTACAATTAGATGTAACTCCACCTACGATTTTTATAATATCTTGAATTGAAAACGATTGATTTGCAGGATCGATTCGCTCTGGAGAGTATGCTACAAATATATCTACACCAATTTTAAAATTAGTTTTCTGTTCTAATTTGTATAAAACTTCTTCTCTTGTAGTACCTGGATAAGTAGTACTTTCTAAGATAATTAATGTACCTTTTTTAATATATTTAACTATTTCATCAACTGCTGAATGAATATATGTTAAATCTGGTTGTTTACTAGTTCTTTCTAATGGTGTAGGAACACATATAACTACAACATCACATTCGTTTATATAATCCATTTCTGTACTAACAAAAAATCTATTTGTATGTAAAGCATCTTGGATTTCAGTATCTTGAATATCACTGATATAGCTTATTCCACGTTCTAGTTTTCTTATTTTTACTGAGTTTTTATCAAAACCTCTTACCGCATAACCTACTTCTAAACATTTAAGAGCCGATGGTAGTCCAACATAACCTAGGCCTACATATCCAATACACGCATTTTTATTTGCAATTTTTTCAACTAATAAACTTTTAGTTTCATTATTTAATACTGTGACCATTACTTATCACTTCCCCAAAAGATTTGATATTAAAATGCTTACTAGCAAATAATAACTGTGCGTTCTAAAATCCCATGGATGCATATAAAATACTGAATTAGCAACAAACTACATTTTTGGCACTATCAATCCTCCTAATTTAATAAACATCTAAATTTGTAGAAATTCATGCGAAATATCAAGATGTAATTTATATCTATAATATTCACACGTTATTTTTTGGGATTCAATTGATATTTTTCTATTTTTTTACTTTCTCAATATATAATAATATTTACAATTCAGAAAATTCTTTTTTAAAAAACCAAATATTTTTATATCATTAAAACAATATAATAGTTGTTATATCTACATTTAGTACGATTTTCATCCTTGAATAAAGAAAAAATTATGCTTATAATTATCCAATAAATCCCATTTTTTAGTGATTTAAATGAACATTTAACCATAACTAAAATGGATGAGTTTCATATTTTTTACTTTTCATTAAAATTAATGGAAAAAAATCTATCTGAATTATAAAAAACAATTTGAAATATATTCAAATTGTTGACATAACAGATGAATTTATTAACACTTGTTGATTTTGTAATAATTCTCAAATACATAAACTCCTTAATGCTACCCAAAAATCATAATGACGCTTTACATCAAAAAAATTGCAACCCTCTACATTTAATGGGGGTTGCGATTTTTATGTACAAATAATTTTTATAAATTTTGCGTTAACCTAATCATATCCATACATTGAATACCATTTTCATATATTTCTTCATTATAATTTCGTAAGAAAAAGTCCTTATCCACACTGGTTATTCTAAAACCACATTTTTGATAAAGGCCTAGTTGCATTAAACTAGAATTTCCTGTGCCTATTTCTATAGTTTTATATTCTTCTTTTTTAGCATAGTCTATAGCAAACCCAAGTAAATATTTCCCATATCCTTTTCCTTGCTCTTTTTCGGAAACTGCTATATTTATAATCTCAATCGTTTCTGTTCGGGTAGGAATTAAAATCATAATACCTACAGTAACAGCACCTTTTTTTAAAACAAAACAATCTCCCTTTTTAAGGTATCCATTAACTACTTCTGTTGAGGGATCAGCTAGTAACAATAACTCCATTTCTTCCATGTTAATACTTGTACTTTTTTCTATACTAATTCCATCCACATTATTTAATTCCATTTCTAACATCCTCCCAATCAATATTTTCAATTAATATCTTAAATGAATTCCTTCTTATAAGACAATATCAAAAACAATATTAATGTTTTTTAATAGACAGGGTGCTGGAAAATCTTTTTGAATTTTATAGAATGAATATAATGAAATATAATAAAGACTATAAATTTTCCACTTTAAATTCACTTAATCCGTATAATAGGTATGTTATTTTATTTCTGTTTTTTCATTTCTTCTTGCCATGTAGCACCAACACCACCTGATGGTGTATTCCACCGGTCTTCTTGTCGTTTAATACGCTCCATGTCTGCATCGCTCGGCTTAAATCCTTCTACTTCCTTATGTTGCTGTTCCTTATTATGATATTGTTCAACTTCTTTATTATTAGGTTTACAATTGGTAGTAGCTTCTTCGGGCTTATTATCTGCCTTTATACCTGCTGTACTAGATGCGGGCTTATCATTCGTTTCAATATTCTTGCCTTCGTTTATTTGAGGCTTGTAATTATTTGGATTATTCTCATTAGATTGCACGCCTACGTTTTTCTCTTCAGCCCAAAGATTATTTTTTTCACCCCATCCAACAGGAATAACTGAATACATTTTGTTATCTTGACCAACATAATCCGCACCAAGTAACTTACCATCCTTAAACTGAACTTGTATTACCGCTTGTGGCGCCTCGTAATTATATTCAATTAATTCTATATCATACTTCTTCGTTTTAAATGCACTTGTCGCATTACGGTGTAATGCCTTAGCTACTTCTTCATATGGCATACCATGTTCAAGTGCTTCAAAATAATCGACAGGCATTGTAGAACTACTATCTTCTGATGGAAACTGATACTTTACAATATCAACTTCTTCCTCATTCTTTTCCGTTTTAACCTCTTTGTTTTCGTTATCCTTTAGCACATTGTCATCCAACTTTTCCTTGTCCTTTAATTCATCACGCTTTGTATCATCTACCTTCTTATCGGCTTTCTCATCCTTCTTCACTATCTGTTCATTCTTAGATGTTTCTTTCTTGGTAGAGACGTTCTCCTGACCACATCCCACTAATAAACTTGGTAACAATAATCCTGCTACTAGATACTTTTTCATGTCCATTCCCCCTGTTCACTCCATATTTATAAAAATACAATAGCGTATTTACCTTATATTACCTAGGCACCTTCGTAATATTATAACAATATATTAAAATGTACAATGGGATTAATTCTTTACTATGCTGTCTATTACGAGATATCTTACGAGTTTAATTCTGTCAGTCACGCTACGGCTTTCTCACACTTCTTTTGCACAATTTCTTCTTCTCACCCGAGATACAACCTCTAGTGAAAACAAATGAACAAAATTTCGTTGATCTGATATGTATAGGTACTTATACATATCGATCATTAATACATTAGCAGTATCGACCAGTCAAACATTCTAATTAATCCCAATATTCATCCTAGCATGGGTTTCTCATTGTAAATAAAAAACGGCGAATCCTCCATGTAAGAGAATCCGCCATCACAAGTAACTAATCATTTCATATTTATTTTTTCATTTACTTTTGTTGGAAACTCGTCTATCTTCACATCTTCCCAAGCTATTGCACTTTTTTTCAGTGTAATATACATGTAGAAATACTTCTTTACGAAGATTCAAGTTGTACCGCATGTATCATCTCACTATTTACAAAATAAAGTTAGGCTCAAAATTCTTACACTTGAACAACTGTTTTGTTTTCATACCGTTTATAAGCCTTTGTAGAGGAATAGTATTAGTATGTCCAAGTTTGATAACTTTTTTGCACCAAAACCTACAACTGATCTCATCACTACCATATCTTTATCAGTAATTATCTTCATTGTGGGTTCTTAAATTATACTATTTTCATAACATATGCAGAAGAAATATAACCTACTTGTTTTTAATCTGCCGTTTTAAATAGTGCGTTCTAAAAAACTACTCTTCTTCTAAAATAGCGTAATAATATTCATCCCACCATTCATTCCCATGTGGTATACACTTCCTAAAATAGCCTTCTCTTCTCATTCCAATCTTCTCCATCACTCGATATGATGGAATATTTTGTGGCTGACATGTAGCTATAATCCTATGTAATTTCATTTCCTTAAAGCCATATTTCAATGTAGCTTGTGCTGCTTCAGAAGCATATCCTTTATTGAAGTATTTTGGATTGAACACCCAACCAATCTCATATGTATGCTCACCAAAATATTTATGAAAAACTATATGACCAATCAGAATATCTTTATTAATTAATACTACAGGAAAGTTCTTAGCGTTTTCACCAATGTTTTCATTCACAAAGTTCCTTGTATTTTCTTCAGTAAAAACCCCTTCAGGTATGTATTTCATAACATTGATATCTGATGTATACTCATGAACAGCTTGCCAATCTTTGAACTCAAATTTTCGTATTAATAATCTTTCTGTTTTTATAAACATTTACTTTTCCCCCTCAAAAAATTGCAACTATATTTAAAATCCACTTTTAACCCTTAAAACAAAAAGAACTTGCAGGAATCTCTACAAGTTTTTTTATTTTAAGGTGAAAATACGGGCCAAACAAACAAACTATCTTACAGCTTGACTTTAGAAACTTTAGGGGTAATGCTTTGACAAATATACTATATAACAAATATTGACATCCACGGAATTTATTTTTGAAAATTGTGTGAATTAAGAAAGAAAGTAGTTTTTTTCTTAGATATTATTGTTAATAACTGATGGTATCATTATATTTCATTCTGCAACTTATTTAGAAGAGATATGTACATTTCGAAGAAGTTCTTCAATAAGTTTTGTTTTTTCATTTACCTTTGTGGCATATGTGAAATCACCATAACAATATGGATACCTAAAATTATTTTTATTTCCACCACAAGTATACATCGCTGGATTTTGATCAACCTTCATCTTAGAAAACGTTTTGGCTGAATCCTCCGAGTGTTGTTTAACTTCTTGACTAGCAATAAAATCAATATACCCTGGCCCCATATTATAGCTTTGAATAATTGTATCCATGCTAACATCCTTGTCCGTTCCATATTTGTACATTTTAGCAAAGTGTTTTACCCCTTGTTTAATGCTCAAGCTTGTCTCTTGAATTTCATTTGGTTTTAATCCAAGTGATTCGGATGACTGCATAGGGTCGTTTCCCTCACCTCTACTCTCTTGGTACATAATTCCTAATAAAACTGCAGTTTTCTCTCCTAAATTATATTTTTCTAATTCTTTTTTTAAGGTAGACTCATATTGCAATACACGTTTTTCGGTGGCTAGTGCTTTATTTTGTTGAATATTGGTTTTATGATTAAAATAAAGCATTCCAAGTATTATTCCTAAGCCTAAAATACTAATAAGGAACACTTTTATAATTTGTTTTTTACTTGTATCCTTCATATATTCCTCCTCGTATAAAAAATTCAATTTTTCAAAGGTAATTGGTTATTTACAAACTATGTAATGAACATCTATCTCCCGCCCTTTTTAGACTCAAACATCAATACTTTAAGGTTTCAAGTTTAATATAAAAATTTAAAGATAAGGTAAAGATAAGATAAAGGGCATTTTTTATACGTACTTTAAAAGATATTGGTACAAAGGGATATGTGGGGAAATTTGTTGATACAAAAGGAATTAGTAATAATGGAAAGGTTAACGTACAAATTATTAATTATGGAAATATCATTCCAGAAGATCTACCCTATCTTTTCAATATACTTCATATAAAAAATTACAACATAACATATAATAAAAAAAGGCAAACCCTCGACGTAGGAGAATCCACCATCACAAATAAATGATTATTTCACACCTAGTTTTTCTTTTACTTTCTTAGGAAGCTCGTCTTCCTGCACTTCCTCCCAAGCTGTTACACCTTTTTTATCTAAATGATATACACGTAGGAATAGACCTACGCTACCTTCTTTCTTCACCTTCCCATAGAATTTGTTAACATTATCATCTTTCTCCTAACTAACATCTGTTACTTTTACTAATTTCATATGAGAAATCCCCTCCAAATGTACACACTAAGAATGAGATTTGATAGAAGATGCTTGTCTACATTTTGACTTTTCCAAAATACGAATAATATACCATTCGTTAATGGTCTGATTCGACTTTTCCTATTGAAACTGGAATATTTGGTCAAATATATTAAACACGCAAATAACTTGATATCGTATCTCATGATTTTTAAGAATAATTCTGTTTTTCATTGTAGTAGTAAGGTTGTTTATCTCATATTGAATTACCTTTCATTTTTCTTACAAGCTCGCAATGTTTTTGAAAATACAGTTTATAAAGCCGAGAATTATGATTTTTTCAGAGATAGCATTGAGGGGTTTTTCATATGCACTGTACTATACTCCCGTACAGGTTTCATTTACAATTCATTGTATTTTCTTTACCGTTCACCAAGTTAAAATGGAACAAATTTATTACTTAGAGTGTCTATTATGTGTATTCCTAAAAATATGAAAGGACTTATTATTCCCAAAAGTAAAGTGATGTAAAAAAAGTGTGTATTGAAATACTTCATTTAAATGTTACGAGTTTAATACTTTCACAGGTAAACTATTACAAGTGTAAGCAAAAAAGAAACACCCTAAACAGTAACCGTTCATTCATATAAACGCTTTGGTTCTGCTTATCCTGTTAAAATTCAACTTCAGAAGTATTGGTATCCAACACCCACTTTAATTAACATCGGTATTTAAAATACCAAAACAAAATCCCTATATTGTTGAAAGAGGTTGAAAATTCATGTACGTTTTAAACAAGTTCTTTACCTACAAAAAGATTGTACCTGTCGTATTACTTTCATGTGTAACACTAATAGGGTGTTCTAATAGTAATACTCCATCTGAACCACCTAAGCAAACAAAACAAATAAAGCAAATTAAACAAGAAAATACAGGTCATGATTCTTTTGCTAAGCTTGAAAAAGAATATAATGCTAAGCTTGGTATTTATGCTCTGGATACAGGTACAAATCAAACTGTTGCTTATCATCCAAATGATCGTTTTGCATTTGCCTCTACATCTAAATCATTAGCAGCGGGAGCTCTTTTACGTCAGAACTCAATAGAAGCTCTTGATGAAAGGATTACGTATACGCGTGAAGACCTTTCTAATTATAATCCAATTACAGAAAAGCATGTGGATACAGGAATGACGTTAAAAGAACTTGCAGATGCTTCTGTTCGATATAGTGACAGTACGGCACATAATTTAATTCTTAAAAAATTAGGTGGTCCATCCGCATTTGAAAAAATCTTGAGAGAAACGGGAGATACGGTTACTAAATCTGAACGATTTGAACCTGAATTAAATGAAGTACATCCTGGAGAAACGCGCGATACCAGTACACCAGAAGCGATCGCTAAGACACTTCAATCATTTACATTAGGATCTGCACTTCCAACAGAGAAACGTGAATTATTAGTAGATTGGATGAAGAGAAATACGACTGGTGATAAGTTGATTCGTGCGGGCGTACCAAAAGGATGGGAAGTAGCTGATAAAACAGGCGCAGGATCTTATGGAACAAGGAATGATATTGCGATTATTTGGCCACCAAACAAAAAGCCAATTGTTCTTGCCATCCTTTCTAATCATGATAAAGAAGATGCAGAATATAATGATAAGCTTATTGCTGACGCGACTAAAGTCGTATTAGATACTTTAAAAGTTACGAATAAAAACTAATAAATTAATAGTTTTCCGTGTTAGGGAGTATATTCTCTGATAAGAGTAACCATACATGAACGTCAAATGATGTTAGAAAACGAAAAAACACGCAGTTCCATTTGGAATTGCGTGTTTTTATTTTGCTAATTTATTGGGGATAACCGCATGTGTCATCCAGTGCTGATTGGATTGCACATGGTCTTTTCGAACAAATTTCCCTACGGATTTTGAAAAATCATTATAGTGAAACGCATCCGTTAATCTAAGTACATACCCTTCCTGAATCCCTCCAAAGAGTGAAGTACCGTTGTAGCACGAACGAATTACCTTTTCATTATAGGGGCCACGATATAACACTGGAACGTGTGCAAGGCCTAACTTTTTACACCATGCAACTGTTGCATCCCACGATAAACATTCATTTTTCTCATTCCATATTGAAAAGACATAAAAATAGGAAGTCAGTGCTGTGTAGTGAATGCTATGACAAGCATATACATTTTCACCACATATACGCCATCCTTCTGGAATTCTATACCCCATACTTCCTTGTAACGTTTTTACCCATGTTCTCGATGGGTGATGACCACTTGATAACGACCTTGCATGAATAGCATCTTTATAAAGGGATGTATTTTCACCATCTAACTTTTCTAGTACGATTACTTCTTGAGTTTCAAATCCGTCCATATTTTGTAGAACACGGTCATCACTTGTTACCCCTATCGACCAAGGAACGTGCAATGTTCGTGGATATTTACAAGCATTTTTTCCCTTCTCTACTTCGCAAATGCATCTGCATCTCGGAAAAAATATAATTTCGTAAGCATCTCATCACCGCAGTAATGATAGATTTCACGTGCTGCCTCTTCCCCGCCATGTAACATCTTCATATGAAACTCTGTAATCATTAATACTTTCTCAATAAACTCCTATTCGAAACCAAGTTCCATTAAAAAGTGGCAAGCGATGTGAGTACTGACATATTCGTGACCATAATACGAATGGTACCCTTTGAGCTTTTTAAATACACGGCAAAACGGTTTACCTGTATCATGGAATGCTGCAGCACTTTGCAGAAGAAATAAATCTTCCCCTACATAATTCTCTGTTAAATGAGCGTATACCATATATGTGTGCTGACATAATGGTAAGGAATGATAGGGGTTTCCTTGATTATATTGAAACATATCAGAAAAGAACGGGATGTTCTTCATGACAAATTGAACACCACACCCATGCGTCTCCTCCTGTTTCACCATTACAGTTTACTCTAAGTCCCGCTTTACTTGTTCGTTTATGGTTTCTTGTAGTTCGAATAAGACGATGCACAATCCGCTCTGATTTTATGTAATCTATTAGCTTGAATCGTTACTTAAATATAAAGGGTGTCTCGGAAACCTATCCTTTTTTTCCTAAGGCAGTGTAAATCGTAACCTCTGAATAACTCATGAATATCTTTATACCAATTGTGATATCTACAATTTTCTCCCCAAGCAGCAATCAACATATTTTCCATTAAAGTTTTTTATTTCCAATATTTCATCTAACTTCGTACGATTAATTACTTCCTGTAGTAGTCTTTCTACTGTATCTATTTTTATCTCATTTGGTTTTCTCAATATTTTTCACTTCTATTTTTTGATTGTTATGACTGGCACCTGCTCGGTGTCGGAAAATTCACTGTAACCATAATAAAGTAGAAAAAACAATAAAATAATTGTCCAAATAAATATAAAAACTTTATAACTATACTTCATATGAAAAACCTCATTTTCCCTATATAAGTGAATGTACATACACCTTATAAATCCAATTACATAAATTATTGGATATTTCAGCAGTAGAGAATCATTAAGTATTAGAAATTGTTATTCATAAACATATCCAAGAAATCTTCTAAAAAATATCATCTAGGCATTTTAACATTTTATCAAAATGCACAGATAATATTTTTACGTTTAGCTAAGTAATGCTTTTTATGTAATAAATCCTTATCTCTATTTCACCTTAATGTTTATATGTACAAGAGTCTGTGTAGCAACTAGACTGTACTTTAAATATGTACTAAATTGTGTGTGGGAAAGGAAGCACATTTTATTTAAAGTTTTACTTTAAACCCCTTAATTAGTTGGTAGTCTTCTTCATTCAGACAGAAAGGAAATTTAAAGTGTGCACTTATTTTCAACTCAGACTCTTTACTACACACACTCCTATACACATAAAACATCTATAAATTTCGTAACATTACAGAAACAACAAGAAACATTAACGAAACAATAATAACATTGAGTAATAGTTTTGTAACACAAATGTAACACAATGTATTTAATCGTACAATACTTTTTTAGCTAATTATCAACAAAGTTCTGTTAATATCGTTCAAATTTAATAATGTTCCCATAAAGTATTACATATTGCTTGTGAAATGATTTTTCAAAATATAACGAATCATACCATGACGGAGGAATATTAATTCAATTTAAAAATAAATGGATTGATATCTTTCTAGCTTTTGTATCCCAATCATGTTGTAGAGCGGATTATGGTTATCCAATTAATGTAGGTGACCATGCACAAGCTAAGCCTTCTAAATAATTACTGTACCTAAAAAAAACAAGTAATTATACTTGTTTTTTTAGTTTACTTTCCAATATCGAAACAGTTTTATGTGCTTTCTTTTCCTGTCTACATTGGATGCATATCTTACTAAAGATAGCTTCTATTTTTTTTATGATTCTAGTGAAGTAATTAATTGCTGACGTTCTTTATCTCTATAAATTTTCATTTCATGTTTAAACTCGTAATTTCCTACTTCAAATCTAGCCCATTCCTTACTTGTCCAATATACTACATTTACATTTTCTCTTAAGATTGCAGAACACACATCCACTAATTCATCTTCGTAAAATGGAGCCTCTTTTGCTAATTCAAAAGCAAGCACTTTTGGATCCTTAGTTTTAATTTGAAGTTCCCTAGAGGTTTGCCCTAAATACTGCCATGGTGATGGTATTGATTGAACTTGGGCATTTCCCCTATCTTGAAACTGTGATGGAGAATCATTTGTTGAAGCAAATGTAGGTTTACTTACTCCTATTGCTGTTCCTAAAAAAATAGAACCAATAATAAGTTTTTTAATCATTTTTTCAGCTCCTTTAATAATTTTGGATATGCTTCATTTTTATACCACGTTCATGGTCATGTAAATGAAGAAAATTTGACATAATTATGCATTTTTCTCGAAAAATGCATATTAATTACGCACCTTAAATTTACCCAAAACAAAATTATTGGTTTAACGAAACTTTTTTGTCATAAGTATACACTTTTTGTATAAAAATTAGTTTTTAAAATATTTGCATACTTATTGATAAAGCTTCCTGCTATCCGTTATTCGAAGCCAGTTTATCTCCACCTACTCACTTCGCATTCCTTGAAGAAGGAATCCTCTTGACTAAAATGATAAAAAAAGTTGAGGATTCCCCCAACTTTTTAATACGTCTGTTGTCTGATTAAACCTGTAGATGTAACCCGATATATTCTTTTCTTTCCTATATATTCCTGTTTTCCATTCTCAAGGTTAGTTAAAGTCGCTCGTGTTTTTTCCTTCGCCACTTCCCCTTCTATATGAGTAAATTCTATATAATCTCCCTCTTTTACAGGTACTGTTTGGGTTTCAGCATTTTGTTGTCTATTTCCTATAATTTCCTTATTGTACAAAACGCTACCAGATGAATTCTGGACTTTAATACTTGCATATGTGCTATTGAAATAAGAATGCGGCACACCAGCTTCTAATTTGATTTTCAGCTCTTCTGCTGTTTTATTATAATCTACTTTTGCAATTTCTCGATCACTATATCCTTTTAGGGACCATGCAAATTGTTTTCCATCTAGAATTGTTGTCTCTGGCATTTTTTCTACTTTCTTTAATCCCTCTTTTGTAACCTCATACCTTGCTGACTTTCCAATAGTCTCATTTTTATTATTTTCAAGATTCGTTAATGTTGCGCGTGTTTTTTCCTTTGCTGCTTCCCCTTCTATATGAGTGAATTCTAAATAATCTCCTACTTTTACAGGTACTGTTTGGGTTTCAGCATTTTGTTGTCTATTTCCCATAATTTCCTTATTGTACAAAACGCTACCAGATGAGTTCTGGACTTTAATACTTGCATATGTGCTATTGAAATAAGAATGCGGCACACCAGCTTCTAATTTGATTTTCAGCTCTTCTGCTGTTTTATTATAATCTACTTTTGCAATTTCTCGATCACTATATCCTTTTAGGGACCATGCAAATTGGTTCCCTACTAAAATATCAGAATTTCCATTTGTAATTTCTACTTTTTTCTCTACAGTTCGATCAAATATGTCTGTTAATGTAATTTTAGCAAAAGCCGTTTGAGGCAATTGCATAGTTTGACTTACCTCAGTTTTGTAAGACTTAATATTATCGATTACTTTCAAAGGTTGTCCCATTAACTTTTCATTGTCATAGATTTCAATTTTCCCTTTAAACTGTGGAGTACTTTGTTCTTTCAATTTCCATGAAACATTTAATTTTCCATCTTCAAAGCGAGTATTTTGAATATCAAAATCTAAATTTCCCATTTCTGGTTGACTAGGCTGATTTATATTAAAGGTTTTTCCAGTACCAATAGTTGATTGAGTATTTCCTCCTGCCCTAACCCATAGATATTCTGAAGTTGCTCCTCCATCGTATTGATAGGACGTATCATGTTGCCCAGAGATACGCTGATTATTCCAAGAATTCCATTGTTTATCTGAAACTTTTCTGCTGTATCCATTTTTAAGACGTGCTTCTCTTACATCTTGTCCATTACCAGCCCAGTCCTCTTGAAACATCGATAAACCATAGTTAAATGCCACATTTGCAACTGGATGATCCATAATAGCAACTAACTTCCATTGATTTAATTTATTATCTTTTATCCACTGGCCAAACTTTGTATGGCCATCTTCTTGCCAAGAACGTAGAGTCATTCGATACCATTCACTATCTTTCCAATTATAAGTTGTTTGTACCTTTAGACCTGTTCCTTCTCCACCAAATCTACTGGCTTCTGAAGTCGGCGATAAATATTCAGCTTTTATTGCTTGGTTTGATGCTATTGGATCCCAAAGCGCAAAGTGAAGGGTACGTTTACCGAATTGATCAAAACCACTTTGTTGTTGGAAGCCCGCATAACCACCACCTTCTCCTCCCTGATTCCAGTTATGCACAGCCCAATATGTATAAGGTGCTGTTTGGACTGGTGACCAGTCTATGCTAATAATATCTGAAGCAGCAGTATTCTGTGGTGTTACATAAACTGATGGGGCATGAGATCGGGTTGCTGCCTCTGTACTAGAAATTGGTGCTCCATACATTGACAACATGGTACAAGCCGTTGAAACCATAACAATTTCTTTTATTTTTCCCCTTGTTTTTACTTTAAACATAACTTCCTATCTCCTTTTAAATTATTTTAGTTACATTGAATAATAACCCTATATATCCCTTTAAACAAATTACGTAATAAAGTAACATTAGCTTTAAAATCTAGATATATTTAATGTTTTTTTCACTGCTATTACTAATCAAATTATAGTATTTTGTATTAAAATCGTATGATTTAGGACTAAATATAAAGTGAAAATTTTATAAAATTTCATAAATATGTAGTTTTAGATATTTATGATGAAAGACCCACTAAATAACTTAATTGATTTTATGAAAGATTTCCTTACTTTATTGATTACACTATTAAACCTAGAATTGTTTACCAGAAAAATGTTATGTAAACTTTTAATTTGTCGATTAGAAAAAATAGTTTATCTATTTGCTGATATCTTATCATTAGTTAGAAAGAGCCTACTTAAAAACGTAGACTCCTTTAGGTATCCAAACGTTACATATATAACAAACATAAAAAAATAACATCGAATTCTTCTGTTAGTTTATTTAATATTTAATGACGTAGATAATGTATTCCAAGGTGCATTTGTAGATGTATTTTGATATTTAAATTGCCCATTTTGCTGTCCTGAAGCATCCCATTTATATTCCCATCCATCCACTGTTCTATCCCCATTTATATCAATCATCTTAGAATCTACTTTTTTTAGTTTTTGACCACTCATTTGAGCAATTGGATTTCTACCATATCCCATTTCATTTGTATAAATGTATAAATAGCTCCCTCCGTGATCTTTAGCTGTACTTAAATTATTAGGACCAATAAATTCAACCCCGCCTAATTGAGATTCAACTTTTACCACATTTAATGATGTTAATGGTGGTGCAGGTGCTGCGGATACATCAGTCGCTAAGCCAACTGTTGCTCCCACTAATAATGATGAAACTCCTATAATCATTCTTTTTAGCATACTCTCATCCCCTTTCGATTTAATACAAATTGATTCTATCATAATAATTTCATACATTTCCTTCCCTTTAAAAGAGTTAACAAAAAGTACCTATTTACATATGAAATTGTGCATATTCATTGCTTTTTACCATTTATACTTATCATAAATCATACTAAAGCATAATTAGTTCTCTCCCCTGATTGACTTACTACATTTGGCCCCATCTCAAGGTGACTATTCTAAGAACTAAAAAATGGTACATAGTTCACTGGTTTAACAAACAAATAATAGAATTGCAAAGTCAACTTAATTTAAGTTGGCTTTTCCTCTAATATTATAAGCAAGATCCACCACTTGCATCAATTAACTCACCAGTTATCCAACGACTGTCTGATGATGAAAGAAAACCTACAATATCAGCTATATCATTAGGTTCCCCCCACCTATTAAAGGTCGATAAACCTGCAGCATATTTTTGTCCATCTTGGTTGCCCAATGTCTCAGCATTCATTTCTGTGTTAATTATGCCTGGGAGAATTGCATTTACTGTAATACCACGAACACCAAGTTGTTGAGCTAAAGTATGAGTGAGTGTATTTATTGCCCCCTTAGATATACTGTAGGCAAAAACACTTGGGGAGGCTACCCTTGTGACAAAAGACGAAATATTTATAATCCTTCCCCCATCTTTTAAACGTGGCAAAGCCTTCTGAATAATGAAAAATGGAGCTTTCACATTAATATTCATAACCTCATCAAAAGACTCCTCTGTAGATTCCTCTAATGTTAAAACCTGCCCAATTCCAGCGTTGTTTACAAGGATATCAAATGTAGTATTACCTATATATTTTTGAAGAGATTGATCCATCATTGAATACAAGTTATTAATGCCATTAAAAGTACTTAAGTCTGCACGAATCGCAAATGCGGAACCGCCATCTTGTTTAATTTTATCCACTACACTTTCTGCTTCTTCTTTTCTTTTACTATAGTGAACAACGACTAACGCACCAGCATGTGCCAAATGTAATGCAATACTTCGGCCTATTCCTCTACTAGCCCCTGTTACTAATGCAATTTTCCCCTTCAATTTATTCATCTCATCATCCCCTTGTTTAAAAAATTCTACTTAGTTATATCACAAGATACCCTTTGAAATGTTGCTCACTAATTTGATATCCATAAAACCAAAAGGCCCACTCATAATTATAAGAGTCGGCCTTTTCACTTCACATATTCATTTGCTTTACATACAGCCTCTCTAACTGTTGTGTACTTTGTACTAAGTATAATAAGGAATCTTGATGGTATTATAGGTAAAGCCAGCTTAAACTAAAGTTAATTCATGTACATTTTGCTTAGAGTTTCTACCTTTAAACAGTTCGTTTAGGCTTCTATGCATATATTCAACAATATTTCAGCAATGCCTGTATTTTTCATCTTTCATATTTTTGTTTCTTAGGCATGAGCATACTTAGAAAAATCCTAAAAACTAGTTGATAATCTTTTAGAATTTAATTTTCCTATAATACTCTTTGCTATTTCTTCAATATTTTCATTTAGAAAGAAATGACTACCTTCAAAAGAATGAAAAGTACACGTTTTACTTGTATATTGCTTCCATTTTATTACTTGATCATATGTAGTAAATTCATCATTTTTCCCATTAAATATAAGAAAATCAATATCACATGGTTGTATATTATTTTCATGAATATATGTCTCGACAATCTTAAAATCTGCTCTTAAAATAGGGAGAAAAATCTCCATTAATTCTTCTGATTGAAGTACCCCAGATGGTGTACCTCCCATTGCAATAACTTCTCTTTTAAATTGTTCATTAGGAAGATTATATCGGATATTTTTTATTTTACTATTTGGATGGTTTCTACCGGATAAAACAAGAAATTCGGGTAATTCGTTATTAGAACCCTGTATTTTTCTAGCTACTTCATAAGCAATCAAACTCCCCATGCTATGCCCGAATAGAATGTACGGTGAAGCGTCTATTTGCTTAACTATACTAGTGTAGGCATCATTTACGGCCTCTTCCATACCTTGGTACAAGCTTTCTTCAATTCTATATCCTCTACCAGCTAATTCTATCGGGACTACTTTAATATATGGATTAAAGTAATTTTTCCATTTTGCGTAGTTAAACGCAGATCCCCCAGCATGTGGAAAGCAAAAAAGTTTAGTCTTCTGCATTGATTTTCTCCTTACTTTCAAATTTGTATATAGTTTGGCAAATTGTATAAATGTCTTTAATTATTATCTCTTGCGGAAATTCATCTCTTGTTGCACAAGCAGATAACTTATAATTTGGATCAATGTTATATTGTTTAAAGTAAAAGTTTTTAGGTATATTCTTGTATGAAATTGAAGTTCGTGATTCTTTTTTTATAGAGAATGAATTTAATGGGGTATAAAGCCCTTTTCCAATCGTTTTTATATAGCTTTCTTTTAATGTCCATAAATCATAAAAATAATTAATTTTTTCATCAGAATTCATATTAGATATATCATAAAATTCTTCCGCTGAAAAAAATTCTTTTGCTAATTTAAAAGCCTCTATTTCTGAAACTTTTTCTATATCAATACCCACGTTAAAATTAGCAGTAGTACAAACCACCCATTCTCCTGAATGAGACACATTAAAATGAAAGTCAGAAATTTTTTCAACAAAAGGTTTTCCATACTTATTATATATAAATCTAATTTCTTTATTATTAATTTTATACTTTTGGCAGATTAGAGATCGGATTAGTAAATCTCCTATTAGAGTTCTATTAATGTCGCATGAATTTAATAAACGCTTCATTCGTTCTTTCTTCTCATTTGAAACTAAGTTACTAAGTTGCTTAAGCAAATGACTTTCAATATTCTTTGGTATTTTCACAGCTTGAATTTGTATAATAAATCACTTCCTTTTTTAAAGAATTACTTCATATATGAACGTTACGGAAATTCAAATTAACTTTATTCTATTGCATATACAATAGAATAGGTGCATATTTACATATCAATGAAAATATGCACCTTTCCTCAGTAATATCATCAGGCATTCGCTTCTATTACAAAGATTTCATAGTATTTACATCATACTATGGGTAACTCATAAAGATTTCTATGTCTCTACCAATTACTTTTTAGATTATCCCCTTAAAAAGTAATGCTCTTAATATATTCATTATTCCCTACACTTGATATGCAGGTATTAGTCTACCCTTTTCGTTCATTGCATTGCATCTTTTATACTCTCTACTTTTCCGTTAATAAAATGGATTTCTCTTTTATTCCTTCAAATTCATTTAGTAGATACATAGCTATTTTTTCAACTGCAGGTGAATCCACTATTTCTTCATGTGATCCAGGGACTGAATACCTATTTACTCTACCTTTTAATAAAGGTCCCCAATCTGTAAACAACTCTTTTCCTTCCTCAGCACTAAAGTAGAGAACTTCTCCAGAGTATGGTATTAAATCATGCTCTGCCATTAGGTTCAGGCATTTCCTATGCGCATTGATAACTTGCTTCAAATTGATAAGATCTGCATCAGGCGTGAGTACTCCTTCCATAATTAATTGCTCCACAAGCATATCTTGTTTATGGACAAGGTCTCCTTCCTGCTCAGTAAGATCTCTAGGAATGAAATGCTCATATATATATGAGAGCATATCCTCACTTGTTTTATGATCCTGCTTTGAAGGTACTTTAGTATCCATGAGTACCAACAACTCAACTTCCTCACCTTGATTCTTTAATACAGTTGCGATTTCATAAGCAATCGCACCGCCTAAAGACCATCCTCCAAGACGATATGGACCTTCTGGCTGAACACGTTTTATTTCTTCGATGTAAAGTTGAATTACTTCCGGCAAAGTTAACTCGTCAATTTCTTTCTTTTCTATAAGAGGATTCTGTAAACCATAAAATGAACAACGGCTCTTAAGCAATCTTGCTAGTTGAATGTAACAGAATACATTACCCATAAACGGATGAACGCAGAAGAAAGGTCTTTTCTCTGATTCTTGTAGTGGAACTAGCGCTGCTACTGATTTCGTCATATCATGCTTATCACGAATAAGGCATGCGATTCCTTCCACTGTTGGATTCTTAATCAATGTAGACACCTTAATCTCTTTTCCAAACTTCTCCCTAATTTTTGAAACTAATTTAATTACAAGGAGAGAGTGTCCTCCTCTATTAAAGAAATCATCATTTACATAGACATCTTCTATCTGTAACACATCCTGCCAGATTTTAATCAACTGATATTCAATTTCATCCCTTGGAATGATTGGTGTAGAAAAGTTATTTTCTCTTAGAATAGTTAAATTGTTCAATGCCTTTCGATCAACTTTGCCATTCGTTGTAAGAGGAATCTCGTCTACCTTAATAAAGTGTGCGGGAACCATATAATTCGGTACTTGTGTCTTGAGATATTCACGCCAATCATGCATACTACCATCTCCAACTACATAAGCAACCAATCTCTGCTCTCCTAGCTTATCCTCTGTCACCAAAACTACTGCTTCTTTTACCAATGGATAACTCTCTAGATTTGCTTCAATCTCTTCAAGTTCAATACGGAATCCTCGAATTTTCACTTGATTATCAATTCTTCTCAAGTAATCTAAATTACCATCAGGTAAATAACGAACCAAATCTCCCGTACGATATAAACGCTCTTCTTCATTAAATGGATGACGGATGAATCTCTCTGCTGTTAATTCTGGGCGATTCAAGTATCCTCTCGCTATACCTGCACCACCAATATATAGCTCACCTGTTACACCAACTGGAACAGGTAACAAATTTTTATCCAATACATAAGTTTGAACGTTCGGCAACGGACGGCCAATTGTTACTCTCTTACTATCTTTTTTGATATGATAACACGTTGCATCAACCGTACATTCTGTAGGACCGTATACGTTATAAAAATCAATTTTTTCAGTCTCTACTAGCTGTTCCCATAATGACGGCATGATTGCTTCACCACCGACCAATATCTTGCTTGGTACATAAACATCAGCACTTATTTCTAGCAATCCTCCATCTATTAGTAACTGAAGTAATGAAGGTGTCATATCAAACATTTCCAATTTATTCTCCCTAATATAGGACACAAATTGTTCTGGATTAGTGCGAACTTCACTTGGAATAATATATAAACTTGAACCATAAAGCAGCATTTGTAATTGCTGAATAGATACATCAAAGGCAATTGATGCATTCAAACCGACGCGCATATTACTAGGTATCTCATGTGAGAAAACTTCTTTTTGTAAACCATATGATAGGTTTATTACAGAATGGTGCTGTACTAAAGCCCCCTTTGGATTCCCTGTCGAACCAGAAGTGTAGATAACATACGCTAAGTTTTCCCCTGTCATCTCACATGTTGGTGAAAGTTTGCTTTCTCGAGAAATCATGGCTTGATCCCTATCTAGGCAAACTACCTTGATGTCTTTAGGTATCCAGCCTAGTAATACTTCATTTGTAACTAACACTTTAATTCCTGTATCTTCTAAAATATATCGTAGGCGGCTTTCCGGATTCGATGGATCCAATGGAACATAGGCTGCTCCGGCCTTCCAAATTCCCATTAGACCAACAACCATCTCAACTGATCGATCAAAGCAAAGGCCAACTAATGACTCTGTCCCAATTCCACATTTCTGTAAATGATGGGCTAATTGATTAGCTCTTTCATTCAGCTCTCGATATGTTAGTTGCTGTTTTTCATCTACCACTGCCAACGCGTCAGGCGTACGATTTACTTGCTCTTCGAATAGTTGATGGATTGCATTCTCACGTGGATAGGATATAGTATTATTATTCCATTCTTCCAATAGCTTTCTTTGTTCAGCTTCCGTAATATATACTAGCTCCGATAGATTTTGATCAATGTTTTTGAGCATTTGCATTAACACTTTGTGTAAATGACCCAGCATTCGTTCAATGGTTACTCTATTAAACTTACTACGGTCATACATTAACTTTAACGATAACTGGATTCCTGGAACTACAGCTAACCCTAATGGGTAGTGGGTTTGTTCTACCCCTTCCAATTCACCAATTTCCAGATTTTCTGAAGACTCCTCTTTCACTGGATAATTTTCAAACACATATAAACTATTGAACAGCGGTATTCCTCTAGGAACTTCACTCCACGCCTGAATCTCTGTCAAAGAAGCATACTCATATTGTCTTCTTTCTATCTCTTCCTCTTGTATCTTCTGCAACCAATCTATTAATTTTATATCATCCATCAATTGAATTCGCGTCGGTGACGTTGTAATGAAAGGACCTACGATGTTTTCAACATCAATAATCTCCGTAGAACGCCCTGAGCTTGTTACACCAAAAACAATGTCATTTTCTCCACTATATCGGCTCATGAGATATGCCCATGCACCTTGAATTACTGTACTCAAAGTAAGTTTATTGCGTTTCGCCCATCCTTGTAACGCTTGAGTCTGCTCTTCTGATAAATACGTAACCTTCTCTGTGTAACCTTTTTCTTCCTCTTTACTTTCTAAGCCCAGTAAAGTTGGTGCAGTAAAACCTTTTAGCTTCTCTCTCCAGAATTGTTCCGCCTGCTCCTTATCTTGTTCTCTGAGCCATTGGATATATTTCTTATATGGTGAGGACTTAGGTAACTTCACAGCTTCTCCATTCATTCTCTTTTGATAGACTGTAAGTAATTCATTAAATACTAATGGTAAACTCCATCCATCCAGTAAAATATGGTGATGGGTCCAAACAATCCGATATTCTTCCTCACCTTCTTGAATGACTGTTACCCGCATCAATGGTGCTTCATCAAATTGGAAGGCTTGTTTTCGATCTAATTCCAAAAAGACTTTTCTTTTTTCCTCTATCTCTTCACTCGTCATTGTACGCCAGTCTTCTTTGTTCACTTTAAATGGGATATTTTCATACACCACTTGTACAGGTTCTTCAATTTCGTCCCATACAAATGCTGTACGAAAAATTTCATGCCGCTGAATTACAGATTTCCACGCCTGCTCAAATGTAGGAATATTCATTTTCCCTCGAATCATAAAACTCAATTGCACTATATACGGTGCAACATGTTCATCCCCTTGGTCATGCAATGTGTGGAAAATCATACCTTCTTGCAAAGGTGATAGTGGATATAAATCAGTAATCTGATTGTTCTTTCCGCGATGCATTTTGTTTAGTACATTTGTCAAACCTTCTTGGCTAAGATTAGCCATTGCAAAATCCGAAATGGTCAGTGCAGATTCTCTATCTGAAAATTGGATCAATGTACTCAGTTGATATAGCATATTCTGTGCAATACTTTGAATCGTTGATTTGGCAAATTGTCCAACATTGTATACCCAAGTGAATTGAAGTTTTCCATCCGTTACAACCCCAATTACATCAATTACATGCGATCGCTTGGAACCGGCAGCATGATCTAAACGCTTAAATTCGTTCTCTGGAATAAACATTGCATCGCTAGAAAACAATTGGTCAAATTGTCCAAGATAGTTAAAACTAATAGACGGTGTATATTGGAAGCTTAATTGCTCACACATTGTTGCGTTCATGTAACACAACACCCCATAATCAACACCCTTATTAGGAATTTTGCGAACTTGTTCTTTAACTGCTTTTAATGCTGCAATTGGCGTATTAGCATTAGTAATATTTAAATGAACTGGGTAAATACTTGTAAACCATCCCACGGTTCTCGATAAATCAACATCTTCAATAATCTCTTCTCGACCATGTCCCTCTAAATCTACGCTTAATATCGGCTGCCCCTTACATGCTGCTGTAGCTTGTACCAATGCTGCTAATAATACTTCATTGATTTGGACACGGTGAGTGCTTAAAGTCTCTTGCAATAACATACGGGTCTCATTCTCGTTTAACACCACAGTAATTTCCTCAGTTACTGCGCTTACTGGATTACTTATAGTACCATCTACTGGCAGTATAACTACGTCTTGTTCAGCCTGCTGCTCCCAGTAATGTAGCACTTCTTTTGATATTCCAGTTTCAGCGTAATGTTGTAATTTCTCCGACCATTCTTTAAAAGATGTACTCTTCATAGGTAATTGAATTTTTTGTCCTTGGACTGCTTGCGTATACGCTGTTTGCAAATCTTCCAATAAAATTCGCCAAGAAACACCATCCACGGCTAAGTGATGAATTGTCCAAAATAATCGGCCAGTCTTCTCATCTTCATCAAAATACACCATTCTCATTAAAGGACCATCATGTAAATTCAATCTTTCTTGTGCAACATTAATCTCTTTTTGAATAACTTCATGCCAATCCGCTTCCGGCACTTCGTCTAATGAAATGACAGTCAGCATCAATTGTTCTTTAATTCCTTCATTCCACTGTTCCCAAGTCCCATTAGGTAAACGTTCATATCTTAAACGCAGGGCATCATGATGAAGTAGAAGGCTACGCGCTGCCTTTTCCAGTGATCCTATGTCCAATTTTTCTTGCGTTCTAAAGAACATGGATTGATTCCAATGATGTGGATTAGGATGATTTTGTGCAAAAAACCTTTGCTGAATAGGTGTAAGTATCGTCTCTCCAGTTATAATTCCTTGTTCAGCTTGTACACCTTGTTCTTCTTTGACTACTTGCGCCAACTCAGCAATCGTTTGGTGTTCAAATAGTTGTTTTGGTGTCAACTGTAAACCAGCTTGCTTTGCACGAGAGACAATCTGAATGCTAAGAATTGAATCTCCACCAATTTCAAAAAAGTTATCATAAATACCAATACGTTTTGAACCTAGCACACGTTCCCAAATGATAGAAAGCTTATGTTCACGTTCATTTCTTGGGGCCGCGTAGCCTTCTTGTGTTCCTTGATAATCTGGTATAGGTAACGATTTCCGATCAACCTTTCCATTTATGGTTAGCGGTAATTCTTTCATTTCGACAAAGTAGGAAGGTATCATATGGATTGGCAGTTTTGTTTTAAGATACTCTCGCCATTCTTCTAAACTACCTTCGCCCACTACATAAGCTACTAATCTCTTATCTCCCGACTGATTTTCCCTAACTATTACAACTACCTCTTTTACCAAGTCATGCTCTTGTAAAGTCGACTCAATCTCCCCAAGTTCGATTCGAAATCCTCTAATCTTCACTTGATTATCCATTCTTCCTAAGTAGTCTATATTACCATCTGGAAGATATCTCACAAGATCGCCTGTTCTATATAACCTCTCGCCTTCTTTGAATGGATGAGAAATAAATCGTTCGGATGTTAACTCTGGACGATTCAAGTACCCCCTTGCTAGACCTGCTCCTCCGATATAAAGTTCCCCCATCACACCAACTGGAACTGGTAACCTATTTCTATCTAATACATAAGTTTGGACGTTAGGCAATGGACGCCCAATTGTTACTCTCTTACTATCTTTTTTGATATGATAGCATGTTGCATCAACCGTACATTCTGTAGGACCATATACATTATAAAACTGTATTTTATCAGTCTCTACTAGCTGTTCCCATAATGACGGCATAATTGCTTCACCACCAACCAGTACCTTACTTGGAACATGAATGCCATCGCACGTTTCTAACAATCCGACATCTATAAGTAATTGAAGCAATGAAGGTGTTATATCAAAGATTTCTAACTTGTTCTCCCTAATATAAGCTACAAACTGCTCCGGATCACTTCGTACTTCATTTGGAATAATATACAAACTTGAACCATAAAGCAGCATTTGTAATTGCTGGATAGATGCATCAAAGGCAATTGACGCATTTAAACCGACATGCATGTTAGATGGTATCTCATGTTCGAAAACCTCTTTTTGTAAACCATGTGACAAGTTTAGTACAGAATGATGCTGTATCAAGACACCCTTTGGATTCCCCGTTGATCCTGAAGTATAGATAACATACGCTAAGGTTTCTCCTGTTACTTCACATTTTGGTGAAAGAATGCTTTCTTGTGAAATCATTGCTTGATCCCTATCTAGACAAACTATCTTCATTTCTTTAGGTATCCAGTCTTCCAATGACTCGTTCGTAACTAATACTTGAATTCCAGTGTCCTCCAAAATATATCGTAGGCGACTTTCTGGATATGATGGGTCTAATGGAACATAGGCTGCTCCAGCCTTCCAAATCCCCATAATACTAACAACCATCTCAACTGAACGCTCAAAGCAAAGTCCAACCAATGATTCATTCCCAATTCCGCATTGCTGAAGATAGTGGGCCAATTGATTAGCTTTTTCATTCAGCTCTCGATACGTTAACTGCTGTTTTTCATCTACCACTGCTACCGCATCAGGTGTACGATTTACTTGCTCTTCAAACAGCTGATGAATCGTACTTTCCTGTAGATATGCTACAGCATCATTATTCCACTCTTCCAACTGTTTTTGCTGTAATCCTGATAATATAGGCAACTTAGCTAATGATTTATCAGGATTCTCCACGATTACATTCAACCAGTTCCCAAAATGTTCAGCCATGGATTCAATAGTTAAGCTGTCAAATAAATCAGTTCTATAAACAAAAGTAAGTAATAAACCCTCTTCCACTTCTGCAGCAGTTAAACTTAAATCAAACTTAGCGATAGGGGCATTACTTTCCATTACTTCTATATTTCTTCCATGTAGTTCTGGTAGCTTCTGTCCCGTATTTTGCAAAGTAAACATGGTTTGGAAAATCGGAGAATGGCTTGTATTTCGTTCAGGTTGGATAACCTCTACAATTTTCTCAAACGGAACATCTTGATACTCATACGCCTTCAATGCTTTTATCCGTACTTGAGACAACAACTCTTGAAATGCCGGTGCATTACTTAAATCAGCTCGATAAACCAATGTATTGACAAAGAAACCAATCAGTCCTTCAATTTCTGGATAATTTCGATTTGCAATTGGGCTACCAACAATAATATCCGTTTGTCCCGTATAACGAGCAAGGAAACTTTGATACGCTGCCAATAAGGTCATGAAAAGTGTGGCCCCTTCTTGACGACTTAGTTCGTTTAATTTATCCAGTAATGAGCGCGATAACAAAACATTATGAGTTAATCCATGGTGGGTTTGCACTGGCGGACGCGGACGATCCATTGGCAACATTAAGACTGGTAACTCACCGGATAATTCTTCCTTCCAATACGCAAGTTGTTGATATAGTAATTCATCTCTCAACCATTCTCTTTGCCACTGAGCAAAATCGGCATATTGAACTGGTAGTGGTTCCAGCTCTGCTTGTTTTTCACCAATCGCATTCTCATAAAATGCCATCCATTCTTGAAGTAAGATTTCCATCGACCATCCATCTGAGATAATATGATGCATATTACACAGAAGAATCCATTCTTCTTCTGAAATTCTTATGAGTTTCCCACGGAACAATGGCCCTTGTTCTAAATCAAATGGAGATTCGACTTCAGTTTGAATCCATTGCTCCAACTTTCTTTCTCGCTCCTCTAATGAAAGCTTAGTTAAGTCCATTTGCAGAAGCGGACGGAAAACGTACGGTTGAATCTGCTGGATAGGATGGCCATCCTCTTCATAAAATACAGTCCGCAAAGATTCATGACGCTCTATCAACTGATTCCATCCCAACTCCAATGCCTCAGGTAACCAATTCCCTGTAAGACGGCATGCCATTGGCATATTATAAAGTGCACTATTAGGTGCAAATTGATCAATAAACCATAAGCGCTGTTGGGCATAAGACAGTGGAATATTTCCCCCTCGTTCTATCGGCATCAATGGTGGAATTTCTCGTTTTTCGCTCCCCTTACGTAACTGATCTATTCGTTTCGATAATGCCTCGACCGTTGAATATTCGAACAGTTCACGTACTGGCAATTTGATTTGAAAGACCTCCTGTAAGCGTGAGACCACTTGTGTAGCAAGTAGAGAGTGACCACCGAGCTCAAAGAAAGAATCCTGAACATCAATGTCTCTTATTCCTAGCACTTGACTCCACACTGAAGCAATAAGTTCTTCCAGCGGAGTTCTTGGGTATACAGTATTTTCAGCGGATTGTTCACTAAGTATAGGCAATACCTTCAAATCAAGTTTTCCATTCGGTGTAAGTGGTAAAAATTCCATCTCAATAAAGTTTGTTGGAACCATGTAATTAGGTAAATGTGTTTGTAGATGTTCTCGCCATTCATGGACACTTCCTTCACCAACTACATAAGCTACTAATCTCTTATCACCTTGATTATCCTCTCGCACCAATACAACAGCTTCTTTCACAGAAGAATGCGCCTGCAAAACAGCTTCTATTTCTCCCAATTCAATCCGGAAACCACGAATTTTCACTTGGTCATCTATACGTCCATGGAACTGGAGATTACCATCAGAAAGATAACTTGCTTTGTCTCCTGTATAATAGAGACGTTCTCCTGACTTGAAAGGATGTGGAATAAATTTTTCCTTTGTAAGATCCGGACGATTAGCATATCCACGTGCAAGACTCTTCCCTCCAATATAGAGATCTCCAATTACACCAATTGGTACTAGCTGAAGATGAGAATCTAACACATAAACTTCTGTATTCGCAATCGGTCGACCAATCGATGGCGTACCTGTTGTCACTCCTACAGGTACATAACAATCTGTGGTAACAACGGTATTTTCCGATGGACCATACTGATTAATTACTGCAAAAGGAATATCGTTAGATGGATACTGTGTTAATTGATCCCCACCAGTAATGATAAAACGAAGATCCGTTTTATCTGGCCAAGATAATTTCAAGAGTCTTTCCAGAATAGGCGTAGGTGCAAAACTAGCTGTTATTCGTGAATCAATGAGCCAGTCCCTTAGTGCTTCTGGATTAATTCTCAGTTCCTCTGTTGACAAGTAGAGTGCTGCACCAGCAGTTAGATACGGCCAAATCTCCTGGACAGCCGAATCAAAAGCAACCCCTGCAATCTGAGTCGCACGATCCTCTGCTGAAATACGATAAACTTCTTGATGCCAAGAAACCATATTCATTAATGAGCGATATTCAACCATAACACCCTTCGGTTTTCCTGTAGAACCAGAGGTATAGACAATATAGGCTAAGTTCTCTGGATTTATTTGACGTGTAGGTGCAATTACACTTTCCACCGTTAATTCTTCTAACCTCACCATTTCGACGTGTGCGAAATGTCCTTCTTGTCCTTCCGCCGTCACTACAAATTGAATTCCTGCATCTTCAATCATGTATTCTAACCTTGATTTTGGATACAACGGGTCTAAAACAACATAAGCTCCACCAGCTTTTAAAATGCCTAGTAAACTTGCCATTAGCTCTGCTGACCTCGGAAGATAAACTCCCACCACTGACTCTGGGGCTACTCCCTTTCGCTGTAAAACATTTGCCAACTGATTTGCTTGTATATCCAGTTCACCATAAGTCCACTGTTTTGTTTGATCAACTATCGCAATCGCATCAGGACGCATTGCTACTTGCTCCTCAAATCTGTCGCAAATAAGACCCTGATGGGACATTTCCATTACAGTGTCATTCCATGTTTCTAATAACAAATTACGCTCGGGTTCCGATAGCATGCTCAGGTCATGCAACGGATTTTGTGGGCGATGAGAAACTTCATATAGCCATTTCTCAAAGTGTCCTGCCATCCGTTCAATAGTAGTAGCATTGAATAAATCCTTATTGTATTCAAAAGTAAAAAGTAATCCCTCTTCTGTCTCAACTGCCATCACACTTAAATCAAACTTTGCAATTGGACTATGGCTTTCTATCATTTCAATACTTCTACTAGATAACACCGGAAACTCTTGTTTCATATTTTGCAAGATGAACATAGTCTGGAAGATTGGCGAATGACTTGTACTTCGCTCCGGTTGCACAACTTCTACAATTTTTTCAAATGGGATATCTTGATATTCATACGCCTTCAATGCCTTTTGACGAACCTGATACAGTACATCTTGAAATGTCGGTCCACCACTCAAATTAGTTCGATAAACCAGCGTGTTAACGAAGAAACCAATTAGTCCTTCAATTTCTCTATAATTCCGATTCGCAATTGGGCTTCCGACCAAAATATCTTCTTGTCCCGTATAACGAGATAGAAAACTTTGATATGCAGCCAACAGCGTCATGAAGAGTGTAGCCCCTTCTTTTCGGCTAAGTTCATTCAATTTATCATGTAGCGTGCTTGGCAAAACTAGAGTGTATGTCGACCCGTGATGAGTTTGTATTGCAGGACGCGGGCGATCCATAGGAAGTTGGAGTACAGGAAGCTCCCCAGACAATTCTTCCCTCCAATATTGAAGTTGTTGATCAAGCACTTCCTCCTTCAGCCATCCTTTTTGCCACTGAGCAAAGTCGGCATATTGAACCGGTAATGGTTCAAGTTCCGCCACCTTTCCATCCGTTGCTTTCTCATAAAATGCCATCCATTCTTCAAGTAGGATTCCCATTGACCATCCATCTGAAATGATATGATGTAAAGTACAAAGGAGTATCCATTCTTCCTCTCCCACGTGCAAAATACTCGTCCTGATTAATGGACCCTCTGTTAAATCAAATGGCACTTCTGTTTCTTGTTGAATGAAACGTTTAACCTCTTCTTCTCGGTCTTCAGAAGAAAGCATAGTTAAATCCGTTTTCGGAATTGATTGAAAAGCATACGGTTTAATTTGCTGTACGGGTTGACCATTCACTTCTTGAAAGACCGTCCGCAGTGATTCATGACGTTCTATTAGTTGATTCCATCCCGTTTCCAATGCTTCAAGTAGCCAATTCCCTGTAAGACGGCATACCATTGGCATATTGTAAAGGGCACTATTAGGTGTAAATTGATCAATAAACCATAAACGTTGTTGGGCATAAGATAGTGGAATAGCTTCTCCTCGCTCCATCGGTATTAGTGGCGGAATCTCTCGTTTTTTATCTCCTTTACGTAGCTGTTCTAATCGCTTTGCCAGTGACTCCACCGTTGTATATTCAAATAGTTCACGTACTGGTAATTCGATTTGAAAAATTTCCTGTAAACGTGACACTACTTGAGTAGCTAGTAGTGAATGACCACCGATTTCAAAAAAGGAATCCTGCACACTAATATTTTTTATTCCTAACACTTGGCTCCAAACGGAAACAATGAGCTCCTCCACTGGTGTTCGTGATGAAGTAATATCTTCACTTATGAACTGTTCTTCTAATTCCAATAATGCTTTCCGATTCACTTTACCATTTGGAGTGAGTGGCATACCTTCAATTTTGAAAAAGTATGCCGGAACCATATAATGTGGTAATTGCTTCTTGAGATATTCACGCCACTCTCCAGTATCCCCTTCACCCACTACATAAGCTACTAACTGCTTATCTCCTGGTCGATCTTCCTTCACCAACACGACTGCCTCTTTTACAGATGAGTGATCATGTAAAGCTGCTTCAATTTCTCCCAATTCAATTCGGAATCCTCTAATTTTAACTTGGTTATCTATTCTTCCAATATATTCTAAGTTACGATCATTCATATATCTCACCAAGTCACCCGTTCGATATAATCGTTCCCCGTCCTTAAAAGGATGCGGAATAAAACGTTCAGTAGTTAAATCCGGTCGATTGAAGTAGCCACGTGCCAATCCTACTCCTCCAAGGTAAAGTTCCCCTGCCACACCAATCGGGACCACTTGTTGATATTGATCTAACACATACAACTCTGTATTATCAATCGGACGACCAATCGAAATAAGCATTGCCTCTTTTTCTAAATCACAATCGTAATAAGTCACATCCACAGTCGCTTCAGTAGGACCATACAAGTTAATTAACTTTGTTTGCTGACCATTGTAAAAGATCCCCTTAAACCGGCGAACCTGCTCAGTGTTTAACGCTTCTCCACTAGTAAAAACTTGAATTAAAGACGATACATCCCTTTTCGAATTATATAGTTCCATATAATCTAAAAAAGTAGATAACATCGACGGAACAAAGTGCATGGTGGACACACGATATCGTTCAATATACTCCTCAATCACCGCAGGATCTTTCTCTCCTCCTGGTGGAAGTAAACAAACACGTGCTCCTACAAATGACCACCAAAATAATTCCCAGACAGAAACATCAAATGAAAACGGTGTCTTTTGTAGGATTATATCCTCCTCGGACAATGGGTATTTTTTCTGCATCCACTGTAGACGGTTGATAACGGAATGATGTTCAATCATTACCCCCTTTGGATTTCCCGTCGAACCCGAAGTGTATATAATATAGGCTAAGTTATTTGCTGTTACTCCACTCACCGGAGCTAAATTACTCTCTTTAGAAATCATTACTTGATCCCGGTCTAAACAAATTGCTCGAATATCTTTAGGTAACCAGTCCTGTAGTGCCTCTTTTGTTAACAGCACTTGAATTTGTGAATTCTCCAAAATGTATCTCAGGCGGTTTTCGGGATAACTTGGGTCCAGTGGGACATAAGCCCCACCTGCTTTCAAAATCCCAAAGAGACCAATAATCATATCAGGAGAACGTTCAATACATATACCGACTAATGATTCAGGTCCGATACCTCGTTTTTGTAGAAAATGTGCCAATTGATTCGATTTTTCATTCAGTTCTTGATACGTTAGCTTTCCACCCTCATAAACTACCGCCACTGCATTAGGTGTCCGTGCAACTTGCTGCTCAAATAGCTCATGAATCATACAATCATGACCATAAACTACGTCCGTATCATTCCATTCTTCTAGGAGTTGTTTTTGCTCAGTATCCGATAACATTGACAGCTTTGTATATGATTCATCTGGATGATACGTGATTTCATTTAGCCAGTTCTCAAAATGTTCTGCCATACGTGCAATGGTACTACTATCAAATAAATCCGTGTTGTATTCAAATGAGACGAATAGACCTTCTTCCACTTCATAGGCAGTTAAGCTCAAATCAAATTTAGCAATAGACATATTACTTTCTACCATTTCAATACTTCTATCAGGCAAATCTAGTCGTTCTTGTTTTATATTTTGTAGCGTAAACATGGTCTGAAATATAGGGGAATGACTCGTGCTTCGTTCAGGTTGCACAGCTTCTACCACTTTTTCAAATGGTATATCTTGATATTCGTAAGCTTTTAACGCCTTTTTCTTTGTTTGGTTCAAAATCTCTCGAAAAGTAGGGATGCCACTCAAATCTGATCGGTAAACCAACGTATTAACAAAGAAACCAATTAATCCTTCTACTCCCTTATGGTTCCGATTTGCAATCGGACTACCAACTAGAATATCTTTTTGTCCCGTATAACGAGCAAGAAAGCTCTGGTATGCGGCCATTAAAGTCATAAATAAAGTAGATCCTTCTTGTCGACTTATATCCTTCAATTGACTAAGCAATTTATAAGGAAAAATTACGTGATGCGTAGCCCCAGAGTAAGTCTGCTTAACCGGTCGAGGTCGATCCACTGGCAGTTGTAAAATAGGAAGCTCACCAGATAATTCTTCTTGCCAATACGTAAGCTGACGATTTAGCACATCACCTTGCAACCACTCCTTTTGCCACTTCGCAAAGTCTGCATATTGAATGGATAATGAACTTAATTTAGCAGGATTTCCGCCCGTTTCTTCTTCATAGAAAGCAAGTAATTCATTCATGAATATACCAATGGACCAAGCATCAGAAATAATATGATGCATCGTACACAGTAATAACCATTCATCCTTCTCTAATTGAACAAGCTGATTACGAACTAAAGGACCATTCATTAAATTAAATGGTTCTTGCGCTTCTCTCGCAATTAAACTATCTACCTCTTTTTCTTTTACTTCTAGAGGAAGTTGAGAGTAATCTCTTACAGGTAATGCTCTAGGAAGGAATTCGACAATTTGTTGCACAGGTTGTTCTCCTACTTCTTTAAAAACAGTTCGTAATGATTCATGGCGTTCAATGAGTCGATTGAATCCCTTTTCTAATGCTTCAGGTATCCAATTTCCTTTTAGATGCCATACCGTTGGAATATTATATAAAGAACTATTTGGATTAAATCTGTCCATAAACCACAAACGTTGTTGTGCATAAGACAACGGGAGTGCTTCTTTATTCTCCTTTTTTTGCATTTGCTTCTGAAGCCATGCTCTCTTCTCAGGAGAAAGTGAACTCAGCTTTGCAAGTAAATCACTTCTCATTTTTTTACCCCTTCCTCAATCAAATTACTCTCGAATATCCCTTGTGCTTCTTCCTCTGATAGCTCTTCTAATTGCTTAAATAGTTCCAGTAATTCTTCATCATTACTCACTTCTGCTTCTTTTTGAATATAGTCTTGAAGACTTACATTCTCCTTACTACCATTCTGCATTTCTTGATTTTTGTTATCGAGCAATTGATCAATCTGTTCTGCCAATTGCTCCACCGTATGAAACATAAATAAATCATGCAATGGTATGTCGATTCCAAAAGCCTCTTTAAGATTAGAAACAGCTTGCGTAGCAAGTAATGAATGGCCACCAATTTCAAAAAACGAATCCTGAATTCCGATGTTTTCCATACCTAAAACTTCATGCCATATCGAAACGATTGTTTTTTCCGTAGACGTACGAGGAGCAATATAACCACTTGCTATCTCCTGTTTCTCTGGTGCTGGTAAAGCCTTCCTATCAATTTTCCCATTAGGAGTGAGTGGAAATGCATTTAATCCAACAAAATAGGCTGGGATCATATAATTTGGTAGTTGATCCTTGAGATAATCACGCCACTTTTGAGCATCTCCGTCTCCTACAACATAGGCAATCAAACGTGGGTCGCCAGGATAATCTTCCCGCACCATCACAATAGCTTCGTTAACTAGTGTATGCCTTTGTAATATCGCTTCAATTTCTCCTAGTTCAATCCGGAACCCACGAATTTTCACCTGATGATCGATTCGCCCAACATACTCCAAATTTCCATCCGGCAAATACCTTACTAAATCTCCAGTCCGGTATATTCGCTCTCCTTCTTTAAACGGATGCGGTATAAAACGATTTTTCGTTAAGTCAGGGCGCTTTAAATATCCACGTGCTAATCCTGATCCACCAATGTACAACTCACCAACTACACCAATTGGAACCATTTTTTGTTCAGCACTTAGTACATATACTTCTGTATTGAATATTGGTTTACCAATCGGTGGGACCCTATGCATGACATCCTTTTCTAATTCCATATACGTGGAATACGTAGTATCTTCGGACGGTCCATATAGGTTGTACACCTTTTCAATCGTATTTCTCTCGTATAAATCTTGAACAAGCGAATATGGCAATGGTTCTCCAGCCAAATTCATCACCTTTACCGAAAAAGGTATTGTTTTTGCTCGAACCAGTTCCTTTGCTGCCGATGGCACAGTATTAACCAAAGTCACACCTTTGGAAGACAACTTCTCTAGATGTAGAGCATTTTCAGTGACAATCACCTTACCACCCATCGTTAAGGGAACAAATACTTCAAAAACGGATAAATCAAAAGATAGCGAAGTTGAAGCTAACACTCCCGCTAATTCCTTTCGGGAATACGTGTGATGCGCCCAATGAATCATTGTTACTGTATTCCTGTGCTCAATCATTACTCCCTTTGGATTTCCAGTGGAACCTGAAGTATAGATAATATAGGCTAAGTTATCGGCCGTCACTTCACTCGTACATACCGTAGTTACTTCTTGTTCTATTTCTGCTCGATTACGATCAATACAAATCACGTTGACGAATTTAGGTATAACCATTTTTTGTTGTAACTTTTCCTGCGTCACCAGTACCTTTATTTGAGCATCTTCTAAAATGTACTGCAGTCGACTTTCCGGATACACTGGATCAATTGGGACATATGCTCCTCCCGCCTTTATAATTCCTAAAAGACCGACAATCATCTCGGATGAACGTGTAACGCAAACCCCAACTAATGATTCGCATGTTACACCATTTTTTTGTAAATAATGTGCCAACTGATTCGAGCGTTCGTCCAACTCTCGATATGTTAGTTCTTCATCTTCCCACACTACTGCAATTGCTTCTGGTGTTTTTTTCACCTGTTCTTCAAACATTGTATGAATCGTACTTTCTTCCATATCTATAACACGCGATTTATTCCATTCCTCTAGTAGTTGCTTATATTCTACTTTCGATAACATATTCAGTTCTGATAGTACACATTTTGGATGAGAGACAATTTGATTTAACCAATGTTTAAAATGACTTGCCATCCGTTCAATGGTTGTATCATTAAACAAATCAGTATTATATTCAAAGGTTAGTGATAATCCTTCTTCCGTCTCAGAAGCAAATAAACTCAAATCAAATTTGGCAACAGAAGCATGGCTTTCCATGAGTTCCATTTGTCTTTCAGATAGCTGAAGAAACTCTTGTTTCGTATTCTGTAAAGTAAACATAGTTTGGAATATTGGTGAATGACTTGTATTCCGTTCAGGTTTTACGGATTCTACCACTTTCTCAAATGGGATGTCCTGATACTCGTATGCTTTTAGCGCTTTTTTTCTTACCTGCGACAAAAGTTCTTGGAACGTCGGATTTTCACTAAAATCAGCTCGATAAACCAACGTGTTTGCAAAGAATCCTATTAATCCCTCAATCTCTTTCACATTTCGATTAGCGATTGGGCTTCCAACTATAATGTCGTCCTGTCCTGTATAACGAGAAAGGAAGCTTTGATACGCTGCCATCAATGTCATAAATAAAGTGCATCCTTCTTGCAGACTTAAATCTTTGAGCTTTTCCTGTAGGGAATTCGCCACTATTAAGGACTGACTTGCACCACGATGGGTTTGAACTGCAGGTCGAGGACGATCCATCGGTAATTGTAAAACCGGTAGTTCCCCAGATAATTCTTCCTTCCAATATTGAAGGTGCTGATTCAAATTCTCCTCTTTTTGCCATTCCTTCTGCCACATGACAAAATCTGCATATTGGATAGATAACTCCTTCAATTCCACTGGTTTTCCGGTTAGTGCTCCTTCATAAAAAGCCATCCATTCTTCAAGTAAGATTCCCATTGACCATCCATCTGAAATAATATGATGCATCGTACAAATGAGAACCCATTCTTCCCTGTCCACTTTCAATATTCGTGTTCGAATCAGAGGACCTTGTCCCAAATGAAATGGTTCCTCCGCCTCGTTTTGAATAAGGCGTTTCATTTCTCTTTCCCTATCTTCCAAAGAAAGATCTGTTAGATTCGTTTGAGGAATATGTCTGAACACATGAGATTGAACCTGTTGAAAAGGTTCATCCTCTTGTTCTAGAATTGTCGTCCTTAATGATTCATGACGCTCCAACAATTGATTCCATCCGGCCTCCAATGCTTCAATTGACCATTCACCTGTTAAGCGACACGCTGCATGGATATTGTACATAGCACTATTTGGCATTAATTGATCAATAAACCATAGACGTTTCTGCGCATAGGAAAGTGGAATAACTTCTTCTCGTTTCATAGGTACAAGGGGAGCAATCTCTCGTTTTTTATCTTCTTTTCGTAACTGATCCACTCGCTTCGCCAATGCTTCCACTGTATCGTGCTTGAAAAGTTCACGTAAGGGAATTTTAATTTGGAACAGTTCTTGCAATCGAGAGACGATTTGAGTAGCAAGTAGTGAGTGCCCACCACGTTCAAAGAAGGAATCCTGAATGCCAATATTTTCTGTTCCTAACACTTGACTCCAAACCGAGGCAATAAGCTCTTCCGATGGCGTTCGAGGAAGCACATTTAAATCTTCAATAGCTTGCTCATCAGGTGCTGGCAAGGCCTTTCGGTCAATTTTCCCATTCGGAGTAAGCGGGAAGTGTTCTAACTCTATAAAGTGCGCTGGAATCATATGATTCGGTAATTGGTTTTGTAAATACTCTCTCCACTCCTCGGTATTTCCATCGCTTATTACATATGCAACCAATCGTTGATCACCTGGACGATCTTCTCTAACTAATACAACAGCCTCTTTAATAAACGAACATTTTTCTAAAGTCGCTTCAATTTCTCCTAATTCAATCCTAAAACCACGCATTTTGACTTGATGGTCCATTCGACCTATAAATTCTATATTTCCATCAGTTAAATATCTTACTGAATCTCCTGTTCGATATAGTCGTTCCCCCAATCGAAATGGATGTGAAACGAATTTTTCAGCAGTAAGATTCGGACGATTTAAGTATCCACGCGCTAAACCAGCACCACCAATATATAACTCACCCTCAATTCCTATTGATTGCAGGCGTTGATTTTGGTCTAATACATATAATTGCGTGTTCTGTATTGGCCGCCCAATAGAAACAAATTCTTGATTAGGCTGAATATCAAATGCATTCACATAAATAGTGGCTTCAGTTGGTCCATAAAAGTTGGTTAATTTCACTTGTCCACTATAATTCCATTTTTGCTGAAATCGTCTAACTAACCCTGAACTTAGTTCTTCCCCACCAGAAAATACATGGCGTATGGACGAACAATTCATGTTCAATTCGATACGATTGAAGTGATCTAAGAAAACTGATAACATCGAAGGTACAAATTGAACTATAGTAACCTGATGTTTTTTAATCACTTCAGCTATAATAGAAGGATCTTTTTCTCCACCTGGAGGTAGGAAAGATACACTTGCACCAACGTGAATACCCCAAAACAACTCCCAAACAGAGACATCAAATGAGAATGGCGTTTTCTGCAAGACCACATCCTTTTCAGAAAGTGGATATTTATGTTGCATCCATTCTAGATAATTGATTACTGAATGGTGCTCAATCATTACTCCCTTTGGATTCCCTGTAGATCCTGAAGTATACATAACATACGCTAAATTTTCTCCTGTTACACCACTTATACATGGGGTTGATTTTTCTTTTTCAATTGCAGTGTAATCTTTATTCATACAAATCGTTTCAATATTTTCAGATACAAACAAATTTTTAGAATTCTCTTCCATCACTAGTACTTCGATTCCAGCATCCTCTAATATATATCGAAGCCGACTCTCTGGATAAGTAGGGTCAAGTGGAACATACGCTGCTCCTGATTTTAGAATCCCTAATAACGCTATCATCATTTGTAATGAACGTTCCATATATACCCCAACTAGAGACTCTGGGCCTACACCATGCTTTTGTAAATAATGAGCTAGTTGATTCGCACGCTTCTCTAACTCTTTATAGGTAATTTGTTCATTTTCGTAAATAGCCGCGATTGCTTCCGGTGTTTTTTTTACTTGCTCCTCAAATATCGTATGAATCATGCCTTCAGCCGAATAATTTACTTGAGTATGATTCCATTCCTCTAGTAACAGTATCTGTTCTTCCGCTGTTAAATGAGTAATTTCAAAGAGTTTTGAATCTAGGTTCTTCGTCATCTGAATTAGTATTTGCAATAAGTGATTCTGAATCCGATTTATTGTTCCTTCATTAAAATAGCTTCGATCATACATTAACTTTAAAGTAATTTTCTTACCGGGCATTACAATGAGTGTTAAAGGATAATTGGTTTGTTCCGCGCTTTTAACATCTAATAATCTTAAATCTTCATTTCTCTCACCTTGAATTGGATAATTTTCAAACACATACAAGGTATGAAACAAGGAACTATTTCGTGGAACCTCACTCCATCCTTGAATATCTATCAACGAATTATACTCATATTGTCTTCGTTCCATTTCTTTCATTTGTATTTTACGAAGCCAATCTACTACTGATGTATTATCCGTTAATCGAATTCTAGTAGGTAAGGTGTTAATAAATAACCCCACCATATTCTCTGCTCCCATTAAATCAGTAGGACGTCCAGAGCTAGTTACGCCAAATACGATGTCACTTTCACCGCTATACCTACTCATCAAATAAGCCCATGCACCTTGTACTAACGTATTCAACGTTAATCGACTATTTCGTACCCACTCTTGTAAATTCTCAGTAAGTTCCTCAGATACTTGATAAACACACTCTCCATAGCCCTTCTCTTGTCCTTGGTTCTTTCTTTCCATTGCTAATGGCGTAGGTGCATAGAACCCTTTTAATTCTTCTTTCCAAAATTCCTCTGCTTGACTTTGATCTTGTTTATTTATCCACTGGATATATTTTTTATAAGGAAGAGATTTAGGAAGATTCAATAATTCTCCCCTTATCATCTTGAGATAAACTTCCATCACTTCACTAAAGACCAATGACACACTCCATCCATCTAGCAAAATATGATGATGTGTCCAAATAATCCTCGTTTCCTCATTTGCCTCTTTAATCGCAGTGACTCTCATCAATGGTGCTTCATCTAATAAAAATCCTTTTCTACGATCTGCATTTAAAAACTGTTGTAATTTTTTCGCCCTTTCCTTGTGTGAATGGGCGCTCCAATCCTCTTGATGAATAGTAAAAGGAAGACGTTGGTAAACCGCTTGTAGTGGTTTTTCTACTTCCTCCCACACAAATACTGAACGTAAAACCTCATGTCGATGAATAACATATTCCCAGGCCTTTTCAAAAGTAGCAATATCCAATTGCCCCCCGAGCAAGAAACCTACTTGTACAATATAGGAAAATGAATGTTCATCATCTTGATCGTATAAAGTATGAAACAGTATTCCTTTTTGCAAAGGTGATAAACCATATATATCAATAACGTCTCCCATTTTTACACCCTCTTCTTTGTTAATTTAAGTAATACTTTGCTCAAGCTTTCTTCCGTAAGATCCTCTGCATCAGCAAAATCTGATACCGTAAAAGCAGACTCTGTTGTTGGTTTATTTATAAGTTGACGAAGATGCCTCAACATACCATCTGCTATCAATTGAATTTTTAATTTAGAAAACTGTTCTCTACTATACATCCAAACAAAATGTAACTTTTCATCTTTCACCATTCCGATAACATCAATTAGATGAGATGGTTTGGAATCTGGAGCATGATCTAAAAATGTAAATTCTGTCTCTTGCATAAACAAAGATTCCCTTGAGAAAACCTGATCAAATTGGCCCAAATAGTTAAAACTTATTGAAGGCTTTTGCTGATAAAACGGAAGTAATCCTTTATTCAAGTAACGTAAAATACCATAGTCAACTCCGCGATTTGGGATTCGACGTAATTGTTCCTTGATAGCCTTTAACCCTTCAATAGGTGTTTGAGTTCCTTGAAAATTGAGGTGAACGGGATAAATACTCGTGAACCAGCCCACTGTCCTTGATAAATCAATACCTTCAATTACCTCTTCTCTTCCGTGTCCTTCTATATGAATAGAAACCGTTTGCTGATTTGTACAATCGACGATAGCTTGTCCTAATGCCGTTAATAGTACCTCATCAATCATTGTCTTATGAGTTACTGGAACTTCGTGTAACAATTCATGTGTTTCTTCTATTCCTAAAGTCCTCGTCACTTGATCAATCCATTCTTCTGTTGTTTCTTGTGTTGGATAGTCCATTGGAATTTTCATCGTTTCTTTTTCTACTTGTTCATTCCAATAATCTTGTACTTCTTTCGAAATACCTGAATCACTGTACGTCTGGAGTCGTTCAGACCAATCTTTAAAAGATGTACTTTTCGCAGGTAAGCGAACTTCTTGACCTTGTTTCAT
This sequence comes from Bacillus sp. NEAU-Y102, assembly GCF_054788175.1. Lineage (NCBI taxonomy): Bacteria > Bacillati > Bacillota > Bacilli > Caryophanales > Bacillaceae > Bacillus > Bacillus sp. NEAU-Y102. The sequence continues at coordinate 171,271 of NZ_JBTWFK010000008.1, forward strand.
CTGGTTATATACCGTCTGTAAATCTTCCAATAGAATCCTCCATGATACTCCATCTACTACTAAATGATGAATCACCCAGAATATTCGATTATTTCCAGTCAAGTTATCTTCAAAGTACACTACTCTCATTAACGGACCAGTAACTAAATTGAAACTAGCTTGATTAATGTTCATTTCTTCTTGTATTATTGTATTCCACTCTTTTTCATTAACTTGATTCCGTTTTACAACATGGAGTACTGACAGCTCATCAGTCCCTTCATTTCTCTGCCTCCACGTTCCGTTTGGTAACTGTTCGTACCGGAAACGTAAAGCATCATGATGTTTGAGTAAATTTAATATCGCTCCCTCTAGTAATTTCACATCCAATCTTTCTTTTACTCTTAAAAGCATTGATTGATTCCAATGCTCTGTATGTGGATGTTCTTGCTCGAAGAACCAGCACTGAATTGGAGTAAGAGGCACATCACCTATCACAATTCCCTGCTCCGCTTGTACTCCCTGCGTTTCTATAGCCACTTGTGCCAGCTCAGCGATAGTTGGGCATTCAAACATTTGCTTTGGAGTAAGTTTTAACCCCACTTGACTTGCTTGAGATATGATTTGAATACTGAGAATCGAGTCGCCACCAATTTCAAAGAAATCATCATAGATTCCCACCTTTTTAACACCTAATACTCGCTTCCAAATGGTAGTCAGTATCTGTTCGTTACTATTCCGAGGGCCAACACATTCACTATTAATCTGCTTTTCCTCCGGCATAGGTAAGACCTCACGATCAACTTTACCGTTAGCTGTAAGTGGAATAGCTTCCATCGCCACAAATCCCGAAGGAACCATATAACTTGGTAGTTTCGCTTTAAGATACTCTCTCCACGCATCTACATTTCCATCTCCTACAACATATGCTACTAATCTTTTATCGCCCGGCTGATCTTCTCTTACAATTACAACTGCCTCTTTTACATATGCATATGTATGTAAAGTAGACTCAATTTCCCCAATTTCAATTCTGAAACCACGTATTTTAACCTGATGATCAATTCTTCCACGATAATCTAGATTCCCATCTGGCAAATACCTCGCTAAGTCTCCTGTCCGGTATAATCTTGCTTTCGGATCACTACTAAATGGATGAGATATAAAACGCTCTGCTGTTAATTCAGGTCTATTTAAATATCCACGTGCCAATCCTGCTCCACCAATATAAAGTTCACCATCAACACCTATAGGAACAGGTTGTTGATAAGCGTCTAGTATATACACTTCTAAATCGGGAATCCGCTTTCCAATATTACTTCTTGAAGCATGCTGCACATCATCTAGAGTAATTGGATAATATGTAACATGAACTGTAGTTTCTGTAATTCCATACATATTAATTAACTGTGGGTTTTTCTCACCATACCTTTGAAACCACGGTAACAAGCTAATAGGTTCTAATGCTTCTCCGCCAAATATTACGTAACGTAGCTGCAAATTTTTATTCTTATCTTCTTGTTCACACACTCGTATTAATTGTCGAAATGCGGAAGGTGTCTGATTTAGAACTGTGACTTCTTCCTCCACCAATAATTGATAAAAATCCTTAGGTGATCGACTAATCCAGTACGGAACAACAACTAATTTTCCACCATATAATAATGCTCCCCAAATTTCCCATACTGAGAAATCAAATGCATACGAATGAAAAAGCGTCCAAGTATCTTTTTCATTAAACTGATACCAACAATCCGTTGATTTAAATAACCGAATGACATTGTGATGCTCTATCATAACGCCCTTTGGATTTCCCGTTGATCCCGAAGTATAGATTACATATGCCAGATTTTTTGGACCGACATCAGAAAGCGGCAAAGTCTTACTTTCTTTCCCAATCTCATCTTGATCACGATCCAGGCAAATCGACTCAACATTTTCTGGTAACCATTTCAATTCTTTTAAACTTTCTTGCGTCACGAATAACTGAATGCTAGCATCTTCTAAAATATATTGAAGTCGCTGCTCTGGATATGTTGGATCAAGTGGAACATAAGCCCCACCAGCCTTCAAAACCCCTAAAATACCTACAATCATTTCGAGGGAACGTTCAACGCATATTCCAACTAAAGTATCAGGTCCTACTCCCTTTTTCTGCAAATAATGAGCTAACTGGTTTGCACGTTCATTAAGCTCCTTATAAGTAATTTTTTCTTTTTCATACGTAACTGCAATAGTATTTGGATAAATCATCGCTTGCTGTTCGAATATTTCATGAATAGTTACTTGAGGTGGGACATTCAGTTTAGGATTGTTGAACTCAACTAAACTTATTCTTTTATCTTCCTCAGAAATGATTTCTATTTCAGCTACCTTCTGCTTTGGTTTTTCAAAAGTGTTTTCCATTATCGCTAACATCACGTTAAAAAAACGTTTTATCTCTTCCTTAGAAAATAGCTCCTCACGATAATCAATATGTACATGTAAAGAGTCAATATCAATTAGATTTTCAATATGCACTGCAAAATCTTGTACCTCTTCATGGTTTGGAATCCATAGTGAGTCACCACTTTCATCGCGATCCCTATAATCAATCGTAGTTCCGAAAAGTCTCACATTACTATTATTCCCTTTATTAATCTGCTTTAACAACAAATCAAATGGATATTTCTGGTGCCTCAATAATTTGCTTTGTTTTCTGGACACCCTGCTAATAAATGAAAGTACTTCTTCTTCTGGATCAATATCCATTCTTAAAGGAACTGTACTCACCATCATTCCAATCAATTTTCGTTCCATTTTAGTCATACGATTGCCGTAAGCCATTCCTAAACCAATATCAAGCGATGAAGTCCACCGATACATGGACAACGAGAAAGCAGCAACAAAAAAAGTGTATAAACTAATTTTGTAATCTTCAGAAAATTTTTCTATCTTTCTCTTCAAATGCTCCGTTAATATAAATGTCTCACGTGATGCTTTGGTACTAACTTGGTACGTATTATAGGGCTTCAATCCAGTCACAGATGGCAGTGTTTTAAATTCCTCTAACCAGAATTTTTGATCTTTTTGAAAGCGACTACTATTCAAGTATGTTTGTTCATTGGTCAGGAATTGAACATATGAATTTTTAATTTCGCCTTCCTCATTCTCGTTATGCATTTCATAATAATATTTTGCAATTTGCTCAGTAAATATTTGAATTGATAAACCATCCATAATAATATGATGAACATTTCCAAAGACTGCACATTCATTATCGTTTAATTTTATTAAAGCGAAATAGTATAAATCTGAATTAAATAATGTAAACGTTTCTTTTGTTTTCTGCTCAATCCATTCCTCAAGCAAATTTGTATTCTCCACATTACTGAAATCAAAAAACTCAAATTCTTGTTCTTCATGTTTAATAAAATATTGTTTCGGTTCCTGATGCCCATTTTCTTTTAACCTAATGCACAGACCGTCATTTTCACTGATAACGCGATTCACAACTTGGTTTAATTTTGAATAATTCATTTTCCGATGAAGTTTAAATAAAAATCTTAAATTACATATTCCTTTATCAGAATGAATAACTTCTGTATACCATATTCTTCGCTGCGGATGGCTTAATGGATAACATTCCTCATTGGTCATAAAAATCTCCCCTTCAAAAATTATTTGCTCTTATAGGTTCGTGTTTATGTTTAGCCCATAAATATTTCTGCAGTGAAACTCCAATTACTCCAATAATAACAAGCCCAATCCCTCCATAAACATAGAGTTGAGTTACTCCAAACAAATGCACTAATGGGCCACTCATAGCAGGAGAAATAATTAGAACTGCGTTTGTTAAACTGCTTTGTATACCAAATACTCTTCCTACTTGATCTTGGTCGGATTCTATTTGTAAAATGACTTGATTAGATACAAGCATCAGCCCACTTCCGATACCAGCGATAAAACTAATTAAATAGGCTAAAACGAAGACCGTACCGGGCGTTATCAAACCAATCCCCCCAAAACCAATTCCCATTAAAACCATACCTCCACATACTACCCAGCCATATTGAAATTGTTTTAATTTCTGAGTTAGTAGTGCACCAAGTATTCCGCCAAGACCAATAATAGAAATGATATATCCCATTTTACTTTTATCATGTGGGAATAAGTTCTTAAATAAAGTTGGGAATTGTGAGTCTACTAATTGTAATACTGCCATGGCTATTGTAACGAAAATCATGGTTGATAATATTATCCGATTAGATAACACATAACCCCACCCTTGTACCCAAGCGGTCCAAGTACTTTGTTTTTGCTTTTCAACAAATTCTTTCGATATAGTTTCTTTAAATTTTATTGTGGGTATGAGAACTAAGGTAGCTAATAAACAACTTATAGCTCTTATAATGAGGCAGAACTCTGGTTGAAACCAGCTCAGCAACATGCCCCCTATAAGTGGACCTACTATCTTGGTACCCTGCTCTACTATTCCGTTGATACTTACTGCTTTAGTAAGTAAGTCCGGGGATACAATCTGTCTTGTTAGTGTTTGCTGTGCAGGATAATAGAAAACAATAAAAATGGAACGAATCATTAATGCCACTAAGAGCCAGTGGATATCTTGTACAAATAAAAGAGCAATTGTTATTAGACCAACCATTAGATTACAGAACATCATAATTGGAATTTTTCTAAAACGATCTGCAATAACACCTGCCCATGAACCAAAAATAATTCCAGGAAGTGCATATGCAACAGGGATCAATCCAATCATAGTAGGATCTACTTCCCATTCAAACCCAACTATAGTCATAATCGCTAACATATCAATAAAAACACCAAGCATAAGCAATGAATAAGCAGAGAAAACTTGTAAATAAACCCTATTTCCTAATAGGCCTTTTGAATCAGTAGTTTTCATAAAAGCAAGCTCCTTAGGTTACTAATATAAACGCTTTTGCGTATAAGGTACCCCTTTATTAAACCTAATTAATCATTATAAAGATTTCACCTAGAATGTAACTTCGTCAAAACCTAGACTAATCTCAAGGTTTAGTTTATTTAAAAAAGTCAGATAAATTTAGGCGCACCTATTTCTTCGTATTTATATCAACTGTTACAACATAGACCTTTACCTTACACTAAAAAACAGCTAAACATTACCTTAATATAACCATTTATAGTTGTTTGCACATTCAATTCACATCCTTTTTAAAGTTGGCTTTTTTCTATCTCAAATACTATCACACAAATATTTCACCTACTATATTCATAAAGTTGAAATATTTGAATCAGAAAATTCGGATAAAAAAACCAACCCACAAATCATACCAAACAATTATTTAGTTATATTGTCAGTTTATAGATGGCTTTAGCCATAAGGATATCAAAAATTAAGTTTCTTAATTTTATTAACATAATAGTTTAAAGAGACTATAAATCCTACTAAACAAAAAGATAAATATACAATAAAGTATATTTATCTTTTCTTATCCTACATATTTTCTATGCAAATTAATTCCAATAACTAAAATTGATAATAAAAATATAATACTACCAATTACTAATGTACTCATAACAGAATTGAATAATATAGTATTAATACTTCTGCACCTACTACCTATTTTATTTATTAGATATTTACACTTCAAAAAAATTACAAATTATTCACAATTAGGATACACACCCAAAATATGATTTGAATATGTTATTATATTTTAAGATAATATAAAATCAGTTTTTCTATAAGAGAACTTAATTTTTATGTAGTACGAAATTGTTAGTACTACAGTATATATTTTAATTTAGTTATAAAAACGTTTAAAGACCACCTATTTCCATAAGTGATCTTTCTTTGTAATTCTACATTTATGCACTACTGTAGAAATATATCGTAGATACGCTTTGTATGCTAAATTTCTAGTTCTCTCCATTTACTAAAAAACATAGCTTATCACAATTAATATCATATTCGTTAAATTGCAAACTATTATTTTGTCTTCTGTACAGACAAACTACTAAAAATCAAATCAGCAACTTTTACATATCCTTTTGAGTTTGGATGAATTAAATCCTTAGACCAAAGCGTATTGTCATTAACTAAATGATGATTCCAAAAATCAACATGATGAAACTTATATTCTCTGCTCAGTGAACGTATAACTTCATTTGCCTCTAATAATTGTTCTTTTATTACTTGTTTTTTTTCAGAAGCAAAAGGAAGCCTAACTGTAAAATCAGGAAGGTTTGCTATAATAATATCAGCCCCTGCTTTACTTAATGAATCTATCATAAATTCCATATCGTTCTTATATGCATCATGATTCCAACGTCCTTTTAAAACATCGTTTGCCCCTGCAATGAGACTAACCAAATCTGGATTAAAAGTTAACGCCTTTTCCAATTGCTGCGAGCGAATTTCTTTAGTTACTAAGCCACGCTTTGCCAAATTAGCATATTTTATATCGTTTTCACACAGTTGAACAAAATGATCTATCCAGCTTTTTAATGCAATTCCCTCAACTTCATCCCCTATCCCCTCTGTAAAACTATCACCAATTGCTACAAATCGCTTCCACATATGTATTCCCCCTTTATTATTAACCATATCTATACTATACAATAGCTCACACCGTAATTGTTATTTCTAAGTGGTTTTCGATTTCAATTATATTTACATTTAGAATCCAAAATTGACCGATTCCTAAGTATACTTAGGAATCGGTCATATTCGTATATTTACTAAAGAAATAAAATTTCTCTAGGAATTATACTTTTTTCAAAAAATTGGTTGTTCTTTGTTTTGCCCAGTTGATACATTTCTTTTCGATTAAATGATATGAAACTATAGAAAAAAGTAGTGTCATTGCAATGCATAAAGTAAGAAGGAAAAAGATAGGTATCTTTGTATACAAAAGTTTAAATAGTACCATCATGATTGGAAAATGACACAAATAGATACTGTATGAAATTTCTCCTAAATATACAAATACACTCTTATTTAAAAATGCTTTTACTTTTAGGTTACTCATAGCCATTATAATAAATATACCAACCCCCATTACGACACCCCAATCTTTTAATAAGAAAGTAGTATCATTACGGGAAAAACCATAAATTAAAATGGAATATAAATACAGAATAATCCCTAATGCAATAAGAAATCCTTTTTTAAATTTTTTCATATTCCTATATGAGTAGATAAGTTTTTCCTGATACTTAAAAAGTAACATTCCAACCATAAACATAGATGTAAAATGCAGTGTATCAGCATAACCATTATAAAATCCTTCAGCTTTCCCAATATACAACACATTAAGAAAAACACTAATTAAAGAAAAGCTCAAAGCAAATAGTATCGTTTTCTTCCAATTCAATTTATAAAAAAGAAGGAATAACAAAGGAAACACAATAGATATACGCATTTCTTGAGCCAATGACCAAATAACTGGATTATAATTTTCCGTAAAAAAGTTATTAAGAAGCACAAAGTGGTTTAGAATATCTAATTTTGTTATAGACCCTTGCCACCTATCATAGAACCAATCCCGTAGTCCTACCACTTCATACGACGAAAATAAAATAAATAAAACAAAGGAAACAATTATCCAAAAATAATAAGGAATATAGATTCTTACAAATCTCTTAATTAAATATCCCCAATAATTTGTTTTTGAATGATAAAGTGCCATCGATAACACAAAACCACTTAGTACATAAAAAACGATAACAGCTTCCCCACCCGCCCATAAAAACCTAAGCGGGGAAAATTTAATAGAATTAGGCAACGATGGTAGCATTAAACAAAAATGTCCAAATACCACAGTAAGTGCCGCTAACCCTAGTATGGAATCTAATTCTTTTATTCTCTTACTCATAAAATGTTCTCCTTGTAAATTGTAGATTTTGCTTTTCATAAAGGCCACTATGCGAATGTAGTGAGAGAATTGTACACATCGTTTCTTTAAATTCCTAATATAAGCAGTAAAAAGTTAATTTGACCTCCATTTCTTTATATACATAATTTAAAACAAAATATTTAATACAAAGAAAAGATTTTATTAAATTTTTATAAAGTGAAACTTTAATGGGTGGTTTTTCATCATGTAACTTTATTAAACTAACCTTGCACCAGAATCCTTTAAATCGAAAGATTCATAATAAACGCCATCCCTTCTGTATATTTCTACAAAAAGAATAGCGTTTTTGGAGTATATGGATACAAATTTATTTTAGCTTAATAGAAATACAAAAAGTTCCGAAGGACCAAATTTGAAAAGTAATACAATCTTTCATTCCAAACTATCCACATAAGAATCTATAATACTTTGAAACCTTTTGTTTCAAACTAATATTTAGTTGTATCCTATAAAATTAGCTTTTTACTATATCAATCGCACTATCCCACATACCACTAAAAAAAGATCCAGTTTTACGTATAAAACGTGTAAACCAATTTGCTTGTTCCACATCAGATTTTGTTACAAGGTCTATTTGTAATGAATTACCTGATAAGAACCCAGGATCGGTATTATCTTTAGGCGAGATAATTATTTTACTAATTGTTACACCTTTTTTAATAGGCGCTTCTGGTTCTTTATTTGATACTTTAAATTCTTTTTTATAACCGTCTTTGTTTCCCTTCCGCATTGGAAGTGAAACAGCTTGCTTCGTTTGAACTACTACATCTTTCTCTTTTGCATTTGCTACTCGTACCGTTTCATGTCCTTTTACTACTGAATCTTTTCCGTAGACATTCTTCACTTCAAAATTCGCAAATCCATAATCGTATAATTTCTTTGTTTCATCAAAGCGTGCCGTATGAGATTTTGCTTTTATCACTACAGAAATTAGGCGCATACCATTTCTTTCTACTGTACCAGTGAAACAATCTCCCGCTTCTGGAGTCGTTCCTGTTTTCAAACCATCTACACCTTCATATTGCTTAATTAAACCTTTTAACATCCAGTTAAAGTTCGCCATATCAATTGGATATTTACCACCCTCTTGGAATGTTTTTTTAGGAATTTTTGCTGTATTCAATATTTGGGGAAAATCTTGAATAAGACGTTGTGCTAAAATTGCACAATCCCTTGCAGACATTTTATTTTTCTCGTCTAGAGTTGTCCCTTCTAGGTGATATCCTTTTAAATCTTGATTTGTTAAGCCTGTAGAGTTTACAAATTTATAATCTTTCATTCCAAACTCTTTCGACTTATCGTTCATCATTTTTACAAAATTGCCCTCTTTACCAGCAATCTCTTCAACTAAAGCAATTGTTGCACCATTTGCAGAATAAATTGCCATTGCCTCATATAACTCTTTTACCGTATAAGAGCCACCATTTTCTAATGGAACATTTGATAATGAACGATCTTGCGAAATCTTATGTGCATATTCAGAAATTTTAACTTTTTGATCCCATTTAAGTTTTCCTTTATCTACCGCTTCATGAACTAAGTATTCGCTCATCATTTTTGTCATACTAGCAATTGCCAATGATTCATCTGCATTTTTTTGATATAAAATTTTTCCGGAATTTGCTTCTATTAAAATTGCTGATCCTGCTTCAACCTCTATAGCAGAAACTGTTTCCGCTGCTGCTCTTCCAAATGTAACGAACATACTAAAAAATAGTGTAAGCACTGTTACTATTGCAATAAATCTCTTGCAAAACATACCTTTCACTTCTGTTACCTCCAATATCTTTGTACTCAAAAAAGCGTTATTCTAACATAATCTCAAAAAAATAGAAAGTGTTCTCAAATTGTATATACATATTAAACGTTAGGATTGCTTTCATATAGACCATCTCATCTGACACTTTTAGGTGCCCTGATACTTTGTATTCCCACGCATATCCTTATTTTTAATCCCCTTATATTTTTTAAAATGATTCGCACTTTCATATTTTTTAGGATTACAATTAATAGACAATCTACATAATACATTTGTTCCACATTTACAAAAAATAAAGTGAAACTTTAATCAGTGGGGGTTTTGTTCATCCCCACTAATTATTAACCCTCACCAATCGGGATTTTAATTATTCAATTGAGCTATTTGCTAGACTTATATTAGAGATAAATTTTCTTTAGTCTAAACCATTAGTTTTTTGTAATAAAAAAACTACACCCAATACTGAATGTAGTTTTTCTAACTAACTAATTTATTTATTTTTTACTTCATTTTTATAAAAAGCAAATAATGGTTCAATGGATGGACTAGATAACAGCGGAATTGCCTTCTCGATCAATTTCCTATCCCAATCAAACCAACGCATTTCCATTAACATGTTTATTTCTGTATCAGTGAATCGTTTCTTTATTTCCTTAGCAGGATTTCCACCAACTATTGTATACGGCGGAACATCTTTACTTACGACAGATCCTGCAGCAACAATTGCACCTTCACCAATAGTAACGCCAGGCATTATTATAGCATTCATTCCAATCCAAGCATCACTTTTAATGACTGTATCGCCCTTAGTTTCATATGATTGTTCAATTTGCTCAGCGAATGGATATACTGTAATCCATTCTGAGTGATGATTATGGTTACCACCCATTAAAATGACTACTCCACTTGCAATGCAAACATAATTCCCAATAATGAGTTTATCAAGATGCCATCCCATCTGTTCAATTGGATTAAACAGTGCTTGTGACTTAGCATCCCCCCACAAATACCTTACACAACCATCTTCAAAATTTTGATGACCATAATACCCTGAATAATAGGAGTATTCTCCTACTTCAATGAGTGGATTTGTTACTATATCTTTTATATATTTTGTTTCTGACCAATGATTAAATAATGGATGCTTCATAACTTTATTCCTCGCTTCTAAGTATTATATATTTTGCTATTTACTTAGAAGCTTACTACGACTGCTACATTTTTTAGCTTTCTCAAACGACGAATCATTATCTTCAAGCCTTTCTTTTATAATAGAAAAAGCATAACGCAATACATTACACTAGTCAAATTGTGTAATTTTGAACACATCTTAAACAGTGTAATACTACAATAACAATATGAAAACACTCTAACTTCGATACAAATACTATATTTATTACATTTAGTTCATATTTTGTAAAAAAATCTTAATTGCCATGACAAAGCAAACAATAACCACTATTGGTCGTATTAATGACGTCCCTTTTGTAAGCACCATCTTCGCCCCAATATATGACCCTATAATTTGACCAAGCATCATAATCAATCCAATTGTCCAATCGATTTGGCCAAAAATAATAAAATACAACAAAGCAGCGAAATTACTAGTAAAATTCAAAATCTTAGCATTTGCAGTTGCCCGTGTAGCACTATATCCACATAAAAGAATGAACGCTAAAGCAATCAAGCTACCTGTTCCTGGGCCGAAGAAACCATCATAAAATCCAAGGAATGGAGCCACTGTTAACGCAAACAACAACATACTTATTTTTCTCGGTTGATCTTCGTTTGCTATATTTGGAGATAATAGAAAATAAAGACCAATAATAATAAGTAAAAAAGGTAATATCATGATTAGATATTCTGCCCGTATCTGTAAAACAAGCCATCCACCCAAAACTGATCCAAAAAAGGTCATTAAGATGGACAAACGCATTTCTTTAAGATTAATTTCTTTCTTCTTAATAAAAAACACTGTCGCCATGAGAGTTCCGCTACTCCCTTGCAGTTTATTAGTTGCTATCGCTACAGAAGGAGACATACCTACTAATAACATTATCGGGATAGTTATCATACCACCGCCTCCAGCAATTGTATCTATCCACCCTGCTAATACAGCTACTAAAAATAGTAATATGAGTAATTCAATAGTAAAATCCATACAAAGAATATGGGAAGGCTTGAGCTATTATACCCCAAACCTCCCCATCGTCCCTCCTCTCTTTAAACTAGTTAATAATATCTGTAAAGTAACTTTCTTTCTGATCACGTAATCGGCTGGAAACGTACTGCCTGCAAACAATTCTTCTTCCGTACTTATTATCTCCAATCGGAATTTTATATTCTTCCTCAGATAACCTTTCCCTACCATGAGTTACATTTGTTTGTTTACCATAGTATGAATTTGGAATAATTAATAAATCTTCAGATGTAAGTGGAACCTTATAAGTGGGCGTTGTTCGTAAGAGTTCTAAAAACATGTCAAATTTCAATTTTTCTTCTTCACTTTTTCCCACATAAATCAATCTATTTTCTGCTCCATTCAAACAAGTTGCAATAATATCACCATTATCATCCAAAAATATGATTTGGTTTATTTCCCCTACAAATCCCGATATTTCACCATCCGCCATTCCTGCGATATGAGCAATAGGCATTTTACTTATCGCCAATATATCATCTTTACTGAAGTGATTTTCTTCAAGATGCTTTTGAAGTAATTTTGGCGTTCCAATATGAGTTTGAGTTTTTAAATTTAACACTCCTTTTAATAAAAGAGCATCAACTCTAGTAAATTTTCCACAAGTAATTTCAGACACTATTCGTTCCACGGATTTATTAAGTCTATTTGATACAATTTCTAAATTCGTATTGAATATTTTCAATCTTGCTTCAATATCTGATTGGTCTTTCATGTCTGTATACACTGTGGCATCGTTATGTTGATAAAAGTTCCCGCCACCGGTGCTTGCACCGACATTTCGCAAAACTTCATCGTTGTTCAAAGGGGAAATGAGGTGAAATCTATTTTTCCCTGCATGTTCGGATGGGTGAATTAAAGCATCATAATTAAAAAGTGTGGCAAAAAGCCATGTGACCCATTCTGCATAAAAATATTTTTTCATTCTATCGTCTTCGTCTTCACCATAATTAAAACCTTTGCGATTTTCCCCAGGTAATAGGGTTTCCATAGGATCACATGGAATATTTTTAATAAGAGTAGGTGGTACGTTTCCACCACAATTCGCTACTTTTATCATATGTAGTAGTTTTTTCATATCTGAATTCGAAGTTTTCTTTGAATAATCAATCAAACAATTAAGCCACTCTCTTGAAAAGCTTGCAGCTATTTCTTGATCACAAGTATAAGGATTATGAGTTTTTAATTCATGGTCTATTAGATTCTTGATTTTATCCTTCAATACATTAGGAATGCTAATTTCTTCGATTTCTGTAATCTGCAGTATTCCTTTATTCATTATAAAACCTCCGTTGTTTTATTTTTTCACCATATCTTCTATTAAATAAACTACCTACTTCTTTTTTGCTCCTTTGCTTTTCGTCAGAGCTATTACAGTTACCAAATTACAGAGCATAAACGTGGAGTAAACAAAATTTCTTTTTAGTTACATTAACCCCGTAAATCTCCATTAAATTAGTATATTTAATGGAGATTTCTTTTCATACTTTACTTTCAAACTATGTTTATAGGATTTTCAATTCAAGCACAAATATTCCTTTCCCTAGAATTTTCCTAAGATTGAAATCAGAATTTTCAATACACTAATATTAACAATAAAAATATAACACGAAACCAAAAAATGTAAACGAATAGTTTTTTTTATAAAAAATAGTCAGACTATTTTAAGGTAATTTGTATTTCATTGAACTAACTGTAATAAAGTGGAACTTTAATCAGCCCTCACCAATCGGGATTTTACGGGCAACAGGGCCCCCGCCTAACTTCTTTGCTTCCGCTGAATTTTGAGGTGGGGGTCTTATTGCCCGGCAAATAGCGGATAAAAAAGCCCCCTAAATGATAGAGGACTTTCTTTACAAGAATATTCTATTTTAAAATCCTTACTTACCTTTTATTTTAAAAGATATTGCTGTAACTTCTTTATTAATAGTTCCGTCCCCTCTGGACTTACAATAATCTTCCCATTCGCTAACGAAATATTGCTGTCTGAAATATCACCTGTAAGTGCACAAGCTCTTGGAGATTGATATTTTCGTAAAATAATCTGATCCTCTTCTATAAACATTTCAAGAGAATCTTTTTCTACAATTCCTAAACTCCGTCTTATTTCCATTGGAATAACAATACGCCCCATGCTATCTGCTTTACGAGTAATCCCTCTTAATTTCATAAAATGCCACCCTTTATTTTTATCTAATATTACGGTACTTATTTTAGCAATAAACAACAATAAGGAATAGTTCGTATTACAGTACTTTTTTTAGGAATAAATACCAATTAAAAATAGCTTATGTTAGGATTGTTTCTTGTTTCTTGTTTATTCTTCATTTTTAATATATTTATCCTTGATCATTTTTATATATTGTTTTCTTTCTGTTAGTTCAAATATAAATAATGCCTTTTTTATGTATGTTAAACCAACTTCATTAGAGTGCTGAACTTTCAATAAAATTGCACCTTTTTCAAAAAACAATTCACCTAATAAGTATAAAGTATTCATATTTATGGCTAATTTTATACCTATTTCACTATACTTAATCGCTTCTTCATATTGATTTGCAAGGTGTAGACATTTTGTTAACGTATGAATGAGTCTTAATTTGATTTCTTTTTCTCTAGGAAATTCTATCTTATTAAAATTAATTAAACTTTGTTTTAATATATTTATGCTTTTCTCATACTCTTCATTTTCTGCATGTATTATAGCAATTGAATTCATTATGCTTATTTCTTTTTCTGATAAAAAGTTACTACTACTTAAAGTTTGTTTTAGTGCTCTATTTAAAATGTCAAAAGCATTAATTGTTGCTCCATTTACATAATATATAGCAATCGCTTCATGCCATAATAGAAATTGTTTATCTTCTTTTGATTGGAAATTATTTTCGTTTTTCTCTTTTTTCACTATTTCGTAAAGCTCATTATATTCTTTTTGTTTCACACAATCTCTCATTACACATTTTACATTTTCAATATATTTTATTTTTTTATTTTTGGTCAGTGCAAATATATAATTTGGATCAATACCAAGTCTTTCAGATAGTTGATACAACAATATGCTAGATGGATAAATAATCCCTTTTTCTATCTTACTAATTTGGCTTTGTGAACATATTCCATGACATAATTCAGATTGTGACATATTTTTTTTCTTTCTAAGTTCTTTAATAATAATACCAAGATTGTAGAATTCCATCTTTCCTCCCTCAAATGTAACACTTTATGAGTATAAGAATATTTTCCAACTTTTAATGTAATGTAAAATTAGTATAGTTACAATTACTATTTATATGGATTTATAGTTTTTTACAAACTTGTATCACAATATGAGAAATTATTACAATAAAGTTCACTAATAACCAATGGGAGTTTTATTCATCACCACTGATTATTAGTCCACTCCAAGCAGGCGTTTACAGGTAGTTCGATTTCTTTGTCACAGCTAAATTTTGAGGTGAGAATCTTACTGCCCGCAAATAGCGAAATTAAAAGAAATAAATATGATTTTTGACCTTTATTTTTTTTAATAGTTTCTTTTGATTTTATATAAACAATTTCGAAGGGGCTTATTTTATGAAAAGAATATTAACCGAAAGAGAATTAGAAGTGGCTATTTATGTAGCAAAAGGATATACAGATGCAGAAATTTCCAGAAAAATATATGTTACCCCTAGAAGAATTTCAACGATAATTAATCATATTAAAGAAAAATGGCATATTAATTCTAGAGTGGAATTAGGTATTTTAGTTTATCATTATGGTTTTATAGATGCACCCTTATTTTCTAATAAGGAAATTCAGCTATGCAAAAAGGTTGTACAGTAGATAGCAGAATATAAAAAGGTTAGAGAATTAACTTCTCTAACCTTTTTATATTCAATATTAGCTTTTAAACAGCCCTAATGCTACCATTAATCCTGTTATCTGTTCAACCTTGTATAAACACAAAAAAGAATTAGCCCTTCCTACTTTTCAAAACTAGTTACAATTCTCTCTTTCATTTTCTGTATTACTTCATTGCTCAATACCTTTTGACCAGCAGGAAGTTTTAATATGGCAGCAGCACCTTTACTAAGGTATATTTCTTGATCATTATTTTGATTTACTACCAATATTCCTTGCCCTTCAAATTCGAAATAACTAATATCTTTTGTTTCATTTGTATTATTTTTTATTGCTTTATATAATCCATATAAATCTTTACTTCTATTTTCTCCGCCCGTTCGAATCGGTTCAGTATCATTCGCAACAATTAGTCCTTCTGGCTGCTCACCCTTCATAATAAACCACAGCTTTTCATTTGTTGGTAATAGCAATTGCTTAAATTCAGAGCTATTTAAAATTTGCTGTGCTGGAATTGTTGCATAGATTGGTAACGAAAATGGAGATGTTGTTATTTTTTCAAAATTTAAATTTTCAGAAGAACTTCCCTTACTATATTGATAATCTTTTAATGCGATCGATTGTACTGATTCACTTTTATTTTTTGATGCATAACTAATTTTACTAGCGAAAATAATAACGGTCATTAAACACATGCACGGTATCACAAGCTTAAGTAGATTTCCCATTTATGAACCCCCGCTTTTAATATTATTAGTTTGCATGGATATTATAAACAGTTTCACTCCACCAAAAATTATTATTGTTATGGAACGTACTGAAATTATGATTATAATGATCACCATACCAAGGGTCCATATACGTTATATAATCTGTTCCATTTGTCCCTTTATAAAATCCATCAAGTACTAGAAAGTGTCCGATGTTAGCTCCATTTTGCCACATAATGAGTACAATCATCGGCTGATTACTATTAATTTGACTTTTGAACCAATCATACGATTTTGCTCCAGAACTTATAGCTGAACTAACACCATATCCCGATAATCCATATTGTATTTCACGTGAAGTTGCAGGATTATTATATGATCCACCCTTAACATACCTAACGTACTGATCTTGTGAAGGAGTTTTCCCAAAATAATTTAAAACTGAAACCGAAGTGCCTGCCCAACACCAATTTGATCTTTCTTGTAATATGTTAGGTACAGATAATTTACGGTCTATTGGTGTACTTGGAGGATTTCCATTAATATACGCTGACGTTACATATACTTTTTTTCCATCTTTAAAATAGTAAAACCAACGATTATCTAAATTTCCTGTCCAGTAATCTTTAACCGCTTCACCATACTCCCATCCTTTAAAAGATACTTTTGTATTTCCGGGAATCACATCTACAATATTTGCATTCAAACTTTTCGCCTCTCTAACATTTACATTCAATGGAGCTGTTGTCCCTGAAAATTCAACTTCTTCTGCTATTATTTTCTGAACACCAATAAAACTAAATGTGAAGAACAATAAAACCATACAAACAATAAAATGCTTTCTTCCCTTCATTTCTCCACCCCTTCATCAGTACTAAAAAACATCAACAATTCATCCTTATTAATTGTTCAAGCTTAATATTACATACTAACGAAAAATGACTTCTCATAAAGTAAAACTTTAATCAGTGGGGGTTTTATTCATCCCTCACTGATTATTAGTTAAACTAATCGGGCTTTTACGGGCTGCCCGATCCCCACCTAACTTCTTTGCTCTCGCTGAATTTTGAGGTGGGAGTCTTACTGCCCGGCAAATAGCGAGATAAATTCCAATACAAAAAAGGAGCCTATAAATTTTTATAGGCTCCTTTTTATTTCGTCGTTATTACTTAGCTAATTCTTTCGTACCCTTCATTACATCAACGAAGAATCCCCAGTTATTCACTACAGAAGAGATACTGATATGTTCATCTGGAGTGTGGACGTTAAAGATGTCTGGTCCGAATGAAATTGCATCTAATTCAGGCATCTTTTGAACGAATGCGCTACACTCAATCCCCGCATGTACAGCGAAGATTTCAATTTCTTTATTGTATTTTTCTTGATGTACTTTTTCAAATAAATTACGAATTTGTGAGTTTGGATTGTATGGCCATTCTGGATACTCTGACTCTATTTCAAATGTAGCACCAACTAATTCAGCAATATATTTGATTTCTTCTGCAACATGTTGTTTTAAACTACTTACAGAACTTCGCACTTCGTTACGTAATTTAATTTCATCTTGCAACGTTTCAATAACGCCTAAATTTGTTGAGCTTTCTACAAGACCTTTAATATCCATGCTCATACTTTGAATACCATTCGGAATTAAGAATAATGATGAAATAAGCTGCTTTTGTGTCTCTTTAGCAAATACTTTTTCAACTGTTTCATCCAATTTTGTCAGTGTAACATGAACATCTGAATCAACAGCACGCATTTCTTCTTGTAATACACGTGTCCATGATTCTAGTTTTTCTTCTACTTGCCCTACATCTTCTGTACGAATTAAAATTGTAGCTACACTTTCACGCGGAATTGCATTCGTTTTTAATCCGCCGTGAACTTCACTTATGTTAAACTCCGTATGTGCTGATAAATCACGTAACACTCGTCCTAATACTTTGTTCGCATTACCGCGTTGTTTATCAATTTCCATACCAGAATGTCCGCCTTTTAGACCGCCAACATATAGACGGTATGCATCCATATTCGCTGGTGTTTCATCCCAAATTACGGGAATTGTTTCAACAGCTTTCGCACCACCTGCACTACTTACAAGTAATTTATGATCTTCTTCAGAATCAATATTTATAAATATCTTTCCTTCAAAATGATTTGGATCAATAGCAAAAGCCCCGCCCATTGTCGTTTCTTCTTCAGTAGTGATAACGACTTCAAGTGCTGGATGCGGAATTTCTTTTGAATCTAATAAAGCTAATGCATACGCAACTGCAATACCATTATCAGCACCTAAAGTTGTTTGATTTGCATATAACATGTCCCCAATGATTCGTAATTCAATTGGATCTTTTTCAAAATCATGTACTGTTGCTTGATTTTTTTCGCAAACCATATCCATATGACCTTGAATAATAATAGCTGGTACATTTTCATAACCAGCTGTTGCTTCTTTTTTAATAATGACATTTAATGCTTCATCTTGAATGACTTCTAAGTTACGCTCTTTTGCAAAGCCCACTAAATAATCACTAATTTCCTTTTCATTACCTGATCCTCTAGGAATCTTTGAAATTTCTGCAAAATGATAAAATACAGGGTGCTTTGTTAATTGTTCTAAAGTAGAATACATTTTTCAAGCTCCTCTCAAAATGAAAAAATAGTATGTAAGTCTTTTATCATTATACCATGATTCATTATTTTACCTTTCTTTTAACTTTTATTGTTCATTTTATTTACAACACTCATACAACATTATAAGGGCGTTGTAAGCTATATCGATTTTTCTCATTTAATAATAGTCGTATACTTTTTAAAGAAACACATTAAAGGAGATAAAGAAAATGAAAAAGTTTGCAGCAATTATTACACTATGTTTATTATTTTTTAGTTTTACTATTGGCTGTGAGAGAGCGTCACTAAATAAAATTGGTAAAGATGTATATTACATGCAGATAAAAGGCGAAGGAGCTATCGAAAAAGTAGATGGTAGAAACTTACGAAACTATACGCTGCCCGCATATCATGAAGATGGTGTCAAAAAACAAATTACATTTAGAAGTACAAAAAAAGAAAACGACCATAAATTAAATGAAGACGCGTTTTTACGCCTTTATGTAGATCAAGATGATAATAGCAAAAATGAAATATCATCAATTGAAGTAAAGTCCTATGAAGAGATTCAGAAAACAGATTTACCTAAAAAAGTAAAAGATAAGTTTACTATTAAATAAAAAACAAAAGAAAATGCTCTATGCATTTTCTTTTGTTCTTTTCACTTGTATATATTTTGAACTACTATTATTCATCAGTTTCTCTAACCGATTTATATTCTCCGTTAATGCACCTTTCACAAGAGAGAAATCTGTATTGGATTCTTCTTTTTTTTCTTTAAAAAACGAAGACTTTTGTACATTGACTTCAGCCATCTCTTCTCCCCCTTTTCAAAAAGATACAACCTTTTATTTATATTATATAGCAAATGTAGAAAGAGTGTACACTTATGATTTTCTTTTTAATTCTTCTTCTAATTCTTCTACTTGCTGCAACGCATCCCCTTTTATTAAAGAGAAATCTGTTGTATCTTCGTTATCTTCTTTAAAAAAATCATTGTCATAATCTTTTACCACTACAATCACCTCTACATGCTAGTGTAGGAATGATTGTCCAATTTTATTCAACTTTGTCGGATTTTGTTTTTAATTTATGTATAGAAGAAAAGGACAGAAAAAGATTCTGTCCTTATTTACTAAAATAACTATGATGTATTGTTAAATTATATACATTTTCAAAATCCCGATCTTGCAGGTTATTTTTCTTTCCATCAATAACAATGAAAACATCACTTACTATTTTTGCTGGTATGATCCCGACATTTTCTACTTGCACTGCTTTCTGCTCATTCAATTGCTCGATATGTTCTAACGGAACGATAATACTAAATTGCGAGCGAATACCACGAAAGTTTGTATTTAATTCCTTTGCCGCTTCAAAAACAACAATTTTCGCGCCAATTTTTTCCCCATATGAATCTAAAAATACATTTAAGCTCTTTGTATATTCTTCTTCCGTATGCCATTCCATCGTACCGAATACTGCTGGATTAACATTTTGAATAATTGTGGTGTATATTTCTCCTCTCGCTTTAGATGCAATTAATGATCGTTTTATTGATTGAACTGTCTTGCCAATATCGCTAAATTTCGCACCCCATATTTCTGAAATATTAGGCGTTAAAATGAACGCAATATCAACAAAAATAACCATTGCAGTAAACATTAAAAGATTTTTCCAGAGGGTTAAATCAATTCCTTTTATCATGAAATACACGGTGACAGATATGATAAACAAACCATACCAAGTCTTTCTAATACGTTGCTTTTTCTCCTCGTACAACTCCTCATTTTTCCAATAAAAGAAAACAAGGACTACAAAGACAATCGCTAAAACAAATAAGCCAATTCGAATGTTAGAGATCATTAATCACATCACCCTCCATTCAAAAACTACTCACGATATCATTACATGCGCAAGCTGCTCTCTTTATGACAAAAGACATGGACAAGCTTCTAAATTTAGCTACATCGCATATATATTAGAAGGTACCACGTCTTTTATCCTGCTATTTGTGGGCAGTAAGACCCCCACTGATTAAAATTTTACTTTACCATGAGTCTATATTGTATATGTAGACAAGCATTCATTTCAAATTTTCGTATTAAAAAGAAATATGTTTCGGAATTTCCCCTTCAGGTACTTCTCCATCCATACTTAAATAATAATGACGAATCGGACGTAAGTTTTCGTCTAATTCATAAACAAGCGGAATACTAGTTGGAATATTTAATGAAACTACACCATCACTCGAAAGGTTGTCTAAGTATTTTACTAGCGAGCGAATTGTGTTACCGTGTGATGAAATAATTACTTTATTACCATTTTTTAATATCGGCGCTATTTCTGAGTGCCAATAAGCAAGTACTCTCTTCTCCGTATCCTCTAAACATTCAGTTAATGGAAATTCACCTTTTTTGAGTGTTTTATATCTTGGATCGGTCGCTTCATATCGAGGATCATCTTCAGTAAGAGCCGGTGGTCTTACATCAACACTTCTTCTCCAAATATGAACTTGCTCCTCACCATATTTTTGAGCAGTTTCATCTTTATTCAACCCCTGCAATGCACCATAATGTCTTTCATTTAGCTTCCAAGATTTATGTATTGGGACCCAAGTAAGATCCATCTCATGAAGTACAATCCATAACGTCCGAATTGCGCGTTTTAATACAGATGTATAAGCCACATCAAAAGTATATCTGTTTTTCTTTAATATTGCTCCTGCTTCTCTCGCTTCACTTAATCCATTCTCTGATAGATCAACATCTGTCCATCCAGTAAAGCGATTTTCAAGATTCCATAAACTTTGTCCGTGACGAATAAGTACAAGTTTTATCATTATAATTCCCCTTTCGGAAATGTGAATTTTATTGTTCCATTGCGTACACGTATAAAGTATCTAGTAATGTATCTTTTTATCCATTCACTCTATAACCAAACGATAGTTGCCAAATGTATGGATAAAATTTGTTCTTTTTCAAACTATAAAAACAGAAGTTTTTCATTATTTTTGATCGACTGGTATTTCCCGTTTTGATATCCAAGCATCAAAACCTGATCGACTATTTGCCATTTCATTCATAACTTGATGCCAATTGTCTTCACATGATTCACCAAATTTTGAAAAAATAGCGCCCATTTGTTGTCTTTGTACATCGCTCAATTTTTTCTCTAAATCTGCACCTTGTTCTGTTAAAGACAACTGTTTCACACGGCGGTCATGTGTAGCTTCATTACTCTCAATTAAGCCCTTTTCCACAAGTTGACGTAGTGGCCCGTGGAGAGCTTGTTTACTTATTTCTAATAATGATAATAACTCATTTACACTTATCCCTGGAAAACGTGCGATAAAAAATAAAATTCGATGATGTACTCGTTGAATGCCATATTCTTTTATAATTTCATCTGGCTT
The DNA here is from genome assembly GCF_054788175.1 of Bacillus sp. NEAU-Y102. Lineage (NCBI taxonomy): Bacteria > Bacillati > Bacillota > Bacilli > Caryophanales > Bacillaceae > Bacillus > Bacillus sp. NEAU-Y102. The sequence continues at coordinate 193,697 of NZ_JBTWFK010000008.1, forward strand.
TTCAGTAAATGTTTTATATGCAAAATAAAATAATGCTAATGCCTCATTCATCTGTTCTTCTTTATGTTGTGTCATCTACTTTCCCCCTGTATGTAAATTATACCACAATCTAGTAATGAATATTTTAATCAACTTATTAGAACCTGTTTAGTCTATTGAAACATTCACTGCATAATTAGGAGATGATTCATTTGAAAAAAATATACTGTAAGTACATATTTATTGGATAGACTACACGAATTAGGAATTGAACATACATTCGGGGTTCCTGGTGATTATAATCTTGCCTTTTTAGATGATGTAGTACCACATGAAAATTTAAAGTGGATTGTATTATTAGTATTGGTGTGAAGTTAACTGATACTATTACAGGCGGCTTCACACAAGGTTTTACAAAAGAACAAGTTATAGAAATCCATCCCTACACTGTGAAAATTATAGATAAAAAATACGGACCAGTTGTAATGAAAGCTGTTTTACAACAGTTAAGTGATGTAATTGAACATCGCAATGAGGAAACACTTGATATTAAGCCATTTATTTCAGAATCACTATCTATTACTGAAGAGTTTAACCCAAAAGAACAAATGATTACACAAAAACGTTTTTGGCAGCAAATGTACCATTTCTTACAAGAAAACGACATCTTAATTGTAGAGCAAGGAACACCTTTCTTTGGTAGTGCTGCTATCCCTCTACCTAATAACACTGCATATGTAGGACAACCGTTATGGGGATCTATCGGATATACACTGCCCGCTCTAATTGGTACACAGGTCGCCAATTTATCACGGCGCAACATTTTAATTATTGGTGACGGTTCTTTCCAAGTAACTGCCCAAGAGTTATCAACTATACTACGTCAAAATTTAAAACCGATTATATTTTTAATCAATAACAACGGATACACTGTTGAACGTGCCATTCACGGCCAAAACCAACCATATAATGACATACAGATGTGGGATTATACTAACTTGCCGAACCTATTCGGATCAGAAGAAAAAAGCCTAACATTTAAAGTGGAGAATGAAACAGAGTTAACAGAAGTCTTAACAAATATAACTTTTAATAAGAATCAACTTATCTTTATTGAGGTAATAATGAGCCAAAGCGATCAACCTGAATTGTTAGCTAAACTCGGGAAAAGATTCGGTCAGCAAAATTCTTAATATAAAAAAACTAATTATACAATTGGTAGTGTAAAACTTGTTTTGAGAATAGTTTCGACCCTCAAAATACATAAAGGAAAAGGATGGAAAGTACCATCCTTTTCTATTTTAAGAGCCTTCTTCGACTAACACCCTGTGCGACAAGTAAAAATTCTTAATCCATCTTTAACTTTATAGCTTTTGTCGCAATAAATGTTTTAATATGCTTATCTAATATCCTTGTTCCACCAAAATCATCCTCATAAAAACCTGTTATAGCAAAACCAGCATCAATTTGGCCTTGGATTTGGTCTTCTAAAGTATGCGCATATTCTATTGTTTGATTTGAATCGATGTAATCTTGAACTTCATCCTCTGGTAAATAATCCAATGTTGATGAAGGAATTGAATGTTTAACATCAAGAATACCTTTTTGTTCTTGGTTATCATCAAAGATCCATAGTAATGGATTTGTAAATCCAGCAATAAGAATAACTTTATTCTTTAAAACCCTAGAAACTTCATTCCATACAAGATGAACATCTTTTACAAACAAATTAGAGACAGGATTTACAACAATATCAAAATATTCATCCTCAAAGTCACCAAGGTCTGACATATCTCCTTGTACGGTTTTTAAAGTCAAACCATCCCGTTTTGCTACCTTTTCATCTTGTTCCAATTGCTTCTTAGATATATCAGTAACTGTTACATCTGCTCCAGCAGCAGCTAGAACAGGTGCTTGTTGTCCACCACCTGACGCTAAGCAAAGTATCTTTAATCCATCTAATGACTTTGGAAACCACTCTCTAGGAACTGACTTTTCCGTAGTGACTGTAATCTCCCATTCACCTGATTTGCTTTTCTCAATAATCTCGCTACTTACAGGCTGCGTGTATCTAGAACCTTCTTCAACCTTCTTATCCCATGCATTACTGTTTTGTTGTGTAGTATCCATTGCGATTAGTCCTCCAAACGATCTAGTGGCATTCAATGTGTAAGCTTATTAACTATTTATACTTTCCTTTTCCTATTAACCTGCCTGATAGTTCATACATAGTTGTTTACATTTATATTAACAGATAAACACTAATAATTACTAAAAATTCTAAAAAGACACAAAAATATACATCCATTCCATTCATTTAAAATAATTGTAGAATTGGTAAGTTTTAAACAACTCATTTCCACAAAAAAAGCATTCCAAAACTGTTGACAGTTGGAACGCTTTTTTATGTTATTTCATTTTTCAAGCTTTTAACTAAATCCATTAAACAAATAAGCTACGCTTTTTCTTTTTTATTCAGCAAGAGTTAACTGCCAAGATACACCATACTTATCATTTAACCAGCCAAATTTTTTACTAAACGGATAAGAACCTAAAGGCATGAGAATTGCTCCATCCTGCGCTAGTTTATGAAAGACCGTTTCAATTTCTTCTTCTGTCTCACAAGTTACATAAAGAGACATAGCTGGAGTGAATGTAAAATTATGATTTACATAACTATCAATACACATAAACTCTTGGCCATTTAGCGTAAAAGTTGCATGAATTACAGTTCCCTCTTTACCAGGTCCATTTTCATCGTAGCGAGAAATACTTACAATTTCCGATTGATCAAATAGCGACGTATAAAAATTCATTGCTTCCTCAGCTTTGCCTTCAAACATTAAAAACGTAGTAATTTTTTGATTTGTGTTACTCATATGGAGACAGCCCCTTGTTATATATTTATGTAAAACATAAGTCGGCCAAAAAACCGAACGTATATTCCTATAAGTGTATTGTCTATAAAAACGATGAGTTTGTCAATTATCTACTTTCTTATTTCTTCTTAAATAATGCTGTCCAAAGAAATGATTCTCCAAACATTTCATTCGGTTGTTTTATTTGTTTCATCCTTCTAATCTCAATTACCTCAAATTCTTTAAATATCTCTCTTAACTTTTCTTCCGAGTATGCAAGACCACCTTGTAGACTCCATTCTCTATATACGTCCCAATCTGTTATTTCTGATCCATTTCGCTCATCTAAATTGCCTGCTGCAAAACATGTTAATCCGAAATAACCACCCGATTTTAATGAGTTTTTAATTAAATCCACATAATTTATTCTTCTATGCGGTGAAATGTGATGCAAACAGCCCGAATCATATACAAAATCAAATTCGTTTTGAACCTCTAAATTAAAAATTGAATTACAAATAAAATGAATTTCTACCCCTTTTGCCAATGCCCTCTCTTTTGCCCAGTTAATGCCTTCTACAGATAAATCCACTGCTGTTACATCAAATCCTTGAGTCGCTAAATAAATGGCATTTCTACCTGGACCACATCCAAGTTCTAATACCTTCCCTTTTGAAACTCTCTCTTTTTGTATATTCGAAACTAGATTCTCATCTGGAACATTTTCAAAAAACGGAACATCCTTTTCTCTATTCTCATAAAACTCATTCCAAAATGGTTCAGCAGGTCTTAATAATGAATCAAGCATTTTTAAAATATCTTCTTGTGTGTATAACGTTTCAGTTTTCATTAATACCCCTCCACGAATTAATAGTCAGAAAATTATTATATATCTTTTTGAACTATCAGACGAATAAAGGCTCCACATTTTAATTTTTTCTTTATTCTTTAAATTATTTTAAATACGGTAAATGAAATTATAAACTTTACTCTTATGGTGCAAATGCACGCCAACCTATTATTAAATACAAAAAGAGCCACAAATTTTTGTGACTCCTTCTGCATTAATAATTATATCAGGATTTTTTATTATATAGCGATTTCTCTATTAACAAACGATATAACTCTTCATCCCAATTACCACTTCATACTTTAACGACCACGTCTTTGCTGACCTTGCTTTGTATTACCTTTTTTATTACTTGGCTTATTAAATGATCGGTTGTTTTCATTTCTCGAACTATTTCTTGAATCATTTCTTGGGCTATTTCTCGAATCACGTCTTGATTCACTTCTTGAACCTTCACGGCTATCTCTTTGACGATTTTGACCTGATTTCTTCGGAGCCGGCTTTGGTACCGGTTTTCCATTTTCATCTACACGTTTTATCTTCGGTTGTTCGATTATTTCTCTTTGTATTGGTGCACCAAGCGTTTTTTCAATTTCTTCTAAATGTTTTTCATCTTTCGCTGCAACAAACGTAATTGCAAGACCTGATCCACCTGCACGTCCTGTTCGGCCAATGCGGTGAATATAACTTTCTACATCTTCAGGGATATCAAAGTTAAATACGTGCGTTACACCATCTACATCAAGTCCACGAGCTGCTACATCCGTTGCGATTAAGTACTGAATTTTAGCTTCGCGGAAACTCTTCATAACTCTTTCACGTTTCGCTTGAGGTATATCACCATGAAGTTCAGCACAATTATAACCTAGTCCTTTTAAATTATCATAAAGCTTACTTGCTCTAACCTTTGTACGACAGAAAATAACTGCTAAAAATGGCTGGTCACGATCCATAACAAAACGAAGTGCATCTGGCTTTGCACGATCTGTCGTCTCAATGACACGCTGCTCAATTGTATCTACCGTTACTTCTTCACTTTGTACTTGAATCATTTGCGGCTCATCCATATAACGCTTCGCCAATTTTTTAATATCTTTTGGCATCGTTGCTGAGAATAACATCGTTTGTTTACTACCAGGTGTCTCATCTAAAATATCTTCAATATCATATAAGAAACCGAAATAAAGCATTTGATCCGCTTCATCTAGTACAATCGTTGAAAGATTACTTAAATCAATTGTTTCGCGTCGTATATGATCTAATAATCGTCCTGGTGTTGCAACAACAATATGTGTATTACCTTTTAATTTTCTCAATTGTTGTGCTACATCTTGCCCACCATAAATCGCTAGTACATTAATATCTTCTCTTTGAACAAGCATTTTTTTAATTTCAGTTGTAATTTGCAGAGCTAGTTCCCTTGTTGGTGCAACAATTAAAGCCTGAACATCACTAGACTCTGGATTGATTTTTTCTAAAATCGGTAACACAAATGCTAACGTTTTACCCGTTCCAGTTTTCGCCTGCCCAATAATATCTTTACCTGACAGAATAACTGGAATTGCCTTTTCTTGAATTGGTGTTGCTTCTGTAATTCCATTTTCACGTAATGTATGATTAAAAGTTTCACTAATTCCTAATTCTAAAAAGTTTTTCAAATAGACCACTTCTTTTCCTTATTTTTCACATTAGCTTTCATTGTACCATTTGTTTCGCTAAATATGAAAAATAAAAAAATTCTTATCTTCTTTTTTTATATTCATCCTGTACTAGATGGACAAATTCTTTTTGCTTTTTCTCGGATTTTATTAATGGTTCCATATTTGCAGAAGTCAAAATATACTTTTTAATTTTTCTATTACTCCAAATTAAACTTGTATACTTCGGATCTTCATGTAGATTTCGAAACCACTCTAATTCACTTAATTTTGCAATATGGTGTTTCAATTTCATGTCATTTCGAGGATAAAACAAAATAACATTTGCTATTACATCAAATAACGAACCCATCTTCTCCCTCCTATACCCTTGCTCAAATTATATATATTCTTTTGTACATATACATTTCAATTTTACCGAAATATACTGTTACTGATTTGGTTGAAATCGCAAAATATATGAACTAAAAAACCGATCTTTTTGATTTAGGAAAGACCGGTTTTCATTATTTTATAAAGTCAGCTTTCCTCCATGGTAGCAATAATACTGTGCTGCTTTAAGACTTTTAATCCTATTTAAAGACTTTTCCGCCCTTTCTATATCTAAGCAAAAATCCGGATTAGCTATTACTAACTCACGATTCTCTTGAACCGCTGCATCTCCTGTAATTACACAGTCTAAATTCGGAAAATATAATGAAATATGCCCCGAAGTATGTCCTGGCGTCGCTACTATTTGACATTCATTATTCAAAATCATTTGACCATCATGTACTTTTTCATCGACGGAAATATGTTTTATATTTTTTAACTGTTGAATAAACCATTTACCAAATTCTTTTTCTTCATTTGGCATACGTTCTAACATTTTTTCAGCTTGAGCCAACCTCTCTGATCTTATATCACCACTAATATAGTTAGATTCAATTTCACTAGCAATAACATTAACATTTGGATATTTCATTTTAAAATCATATAAAGCCCCTATATGATCGTCATCATAATGGGTAATAATTATATTCTTTAAGTTTTTCATCTCATATCCATGTTTTAATATTGCATTTTCAATTAAAGGTAAAAAACTTGGATATCCTGTATCGACTAACGTTAATTCATTATGTAATATAATTAAACTTGGATAAATACATTGTTTTTGCCCGTTAAATTCGAATTCAATTGGTAGTTCTATTATTTTCATTTTTCTTCCCCCATACCGCTTATAAAATGCATAATAATAACTAAATCATACACATACATTTTACAATATATATACTATGTAACGGAACACTGTGAATCGTGGCATAATCCACATTATATTATTTTGAACAGGTAATCCCCTATTTTTATGGAAATATATAATAAGAAAAACAATAACATTGATTAATCTCTCACTTCTTTGTCTATCCTTTTAAAAAATCTATGTTTTTGTAAAAGGAGTATTTATATGGAGAAACAGACACTTTGGAAAAAGTTCAAAAAAAGCTCTGTAAACCTCGGTAAATCCAGCGTATATGAAAGTATTATCTTATTCTACACAATGAAAAAGAAAGAATTACCTACTAAAGCGAAATTCATAATATTAGCCGCTTTATCTTATTACGTATTAACAATTGATTTCATTCCAGATATAGCTGCTATTATTGGGATTGGCTTATTAGATGATGTTTTAGCAATCGCTGTAGCGCATAAATATGTTATGCGCCATGCAGATGCTGAAATTCGAGAGAAGAGCAAGGTAAAAATGGAGTCATTATTTACTTCAGCACAAGCATAATTAAACTAACTAGTCATTTACATACCTTTTTACTTTCAAAAAAAGCTAACTGTAATTAATGATAGTTCAACCTCACTGAACATTACTCTTCACTATGAGAGCATTGCAGAATAAATCCCTAAACAAAAGCATTTCTCTTAGCTCTCAAACCGTAAACAAATAGGGTGTCAGCACGTGTTCCTAAGTTCTGACACCCTTTTATTTGTTCTTATATCTATCTGTTATACAGTTGCATGTGTCCCCTTATACAAAACTGCTATTGCCGCGACTATAAGGATCATACCCATAAAAGCAGGTGCAGCATGACCAAGCGATACATAGATTTGCCCTCCAATAATAGGACCAATCATTCTTGCTAAAGCTTGAATAGATTGACTTCCCCCTTGAATCCTTCCTTGTTCACTAGAACCGCCAGACTTTGAAAGCATCCCGTTGAATGAAGGCCCGAAAATTGAATCCCCAAAACCATACATCAGCATTCCAACGATAAGTAGTGGATAGAGTGAAAACAAAGCTGATGCCCCAATAAAACTGTATCCTATAATCTCCGAAAGCATCCCAAGAATTGCTATTTGTTTATCACTAAGCTGGATCAAAAGCTTTGGCATTATAAAACTTTGTGAAACAATGTCTTGAAAGCCCAAAATTGAAAACATAAGTCCGATTAGTGCAGGTTTCCAACTGAAAGTATCCATTGTAAATTGCGTGAAAATTGCTTGTAAAGATCCGTTAGGTATCCAAAGTAAAAACGCTGAGACAAGTAACCATTTTAAATTTTTCATGGAAAGTATGTTTGCTAGCTGTGCAAAAGGATTCAACCTTACAAAAGTAATCTCTTTTAACCTATTATTTTTGTCAAGACTCTCAGGCATATATTTGATCCCATATACAACATTTATTAACGTTATGATTGCTCCAAAATACATAGGTACAGTATCACCAAACTTGGCAAGTAATCCCCCAATAGTGGGGCCAATGATAGTTCCCGCACCTACAACTGCACTCACCCATCCAAAGTATTTCGTTCTCTGCTCTTTTGGAATGATGTCTGCAAAATATGCGAAGATAGTACTTATGCTCCCGCCTGTTATTCCTTCTATTATGCGTCCAGCAAATAGTACCCATAAAGCTCCTCCTATACCAAAAACTAAGTACCCAATTGCAGAACCAAATAAGCATATTAAAAGTAATGGACGACGGCCATACTTATCGCTTAAAGCTCCGAGTACTGGGGCAGCTAAAAACACGCAAGCCGCATATACGGAAGTTAGTAGTGTAACAACTAATGCTTGTTCTTCCGGATTACTTGTATATGGCTGTACTAAGAATGGGACTACAGGCATGATAATACTGAAACCTATACCACAAAGAAATACAGAAATAAGTCCGAATAGTAAAGCATGTTTATCTATGCTTTTTTCAGTTTCCCTTTCATTTTGTGATCTAAATATAGACATTTAACTTCTCTCCTCAAAACATTTTGTTGTCGTGTCAACAAAATGATAACTTCGTTTTGTTGATTAGTCAACAAAAATAACATAATAAAAAAGCAGCCTATTCTCATTAGAGTAAGGCTGCCATTTCATTATTAAAATGTATTAGGATTTAATATGTATACCTTGTTTCTTTATTTCTGCATCCAAATGTCTACTATACTTTTCCACGAAACTAATTATACTGTCGAATTCTTCTTCAGTTACTTGCTCAAATACAGCTTTATCCCGCTCTTGAAACTCTTTGTGCAGATCTTCATGGATTTTATAAATTTCTTTCCCTTCTTCGGTAAGCCTAAAATAAATTTCTTTCTTATTTTCCGACTTTTGGTAGCTTTCAATAAGGCCTTTTTGTATGAGCTTCTTAGTCATTCTACTTATAGCACCGCGAGTCACATAAAAAGCCTCTGCAAGTTGTGTCACATTAGAATCCACATTATTTTCAATATATTCAATGCAGTGGACTTCAGAAGACTTAAAACCTTTAAGACCTTCTTCCATCTTATCTTTATTAAGCCAAACCAGCTTATTATATAATTTCCTGAAACCGTTCATGACCTGTTCTTCTTTATTCATGACCTGCCCTCCTCACCGCTCATTAGTACATTAAAACTATTATATTAAATTTCTGCTTACGTTTCGACAATATTGAAATAATTATTGTAACATTCAAGATATGTGTAAAAATTGGCGCTTAAATAAAACAATTCATTAAACAGCAAATTTATTGCTACTTACAATAAACAGTAGACAAAAAGTAAGAGCTAAAATTATTTCTCTTAGCTCTTCTTTCATAAAACTATTTCACTTCATTAGCGACAAAAAAGTGCTCACATACACTTGATATGCGCTGTAAGTCCACGTTCCCACCAGATATAACCGCTACTACTTTTTTTCCTTTTATATAGCTATCAACTTTTCCTGCAAGAAGTGCAGCAGTTGCTAATGCACCTGCACCTTCTACAACAGCTTTCCCACGTTGTAATAAATCTTTCATCGCTACTTCCAGTTCTTTTTCTGATACAGTTACAATATCATCTACTAATTCTTTTACAATTTCAAATGTTAATTCCCCTGGTATTTTAACAGCGCAACCATCTGCAATAGTAGGCGCCTCATAATGTTCTACGATTGCTCCTTTATCGTAAGATGCCTTCATTCCATGAACATTATCTGCTTGGACACCAATTATATTAATCGATGGATTAAAAGATTTTAATGCTACAGAAATACCAGAAATAATTCCGCCTCCACCTATTGGTACAATGACAGTATCTACATCCCACATATCATCAAGAATATCTAATCCAATTGTACCTTGACCAGCCATTACCTCTACATCATCATATGGATGTAAGTATGTCTCACCTGTTTCCCTTATAATTTCTTCACATTTTGCCTTTGCATCATCAAATGTTTCACCATGTAAAATTACTTCAGATCCATATCCTCTAGTTGCTTCGACTTTAGCCTGCGGTGCAGAAATTGGCATAACAATTTTACTCTTAATACCGAGTAAATGAGCAGATAATGCAACTCCTTGTGCATGATTACCTGCTGAACATGCAATTACACCTCTTTCTTTTTCTTGATCCGTGAGCCGCGACATTTTATTAAATGCGCCACGAAATTTAAAAGAACCCGTTAATTGCATATTTTCTAATTTCAAATGAATTTCTCCGCCCGTTTTACTAGTCAAGTAAAAAGATTTTACTAATGGCGTTTTACGAGCATTTCTATCTAGAATCTTGTGAGCTTTTTTAATATTGTCTATATGTAATGGTAGTTTTCTAGTTATCATACTTACACCTCTTCCAATGTTCTATTCCTAAGTTTTCGTAAGTCGTAGCTCCTTTATACGAAAAGAAAAAGTCTTTATATTTGTACCCCACTCTGAAATAAACACATTTGCAAACAATTCAACATCCTCTTCATATCACGTTCTTTATAATGATTTAAACATGCAATTTGGATCCAATTATTCTTTTGTAAATAAGATGACTCATAATGAACGATGTATCCTTGTAATGCTAATGCATCGCCTACTACTTTAGAAGAATGATCTTCGCTCAATACAATAGTAAGTATAATTGGCGCGGCATGTTCTTTAGGTGAAACAAGCTTTAAACCCATATCAGTAATAACTTCTTCAACATAATCGTATGTCTCTTTAATTTTTACAAATGCCTTTTCATCTTCAAATCTCTTCAACGCTTCTTGCAATGCATAAATTAAATTCCATGATTGTGAGTATGGAATGCTTTCATTTTCTTCATACATGCCAATGTCCATATAGGCCGGCACAGCCTCGTTTATTTTTACAATGTGGTTATGAAAAACGAAAGAAATTCCTGTATATGATTTAATCGCTTTACCGCTAACACCACTTGCAAAATACACATCCTTCAAGTCTATTGGTATTGCTCCAATTGAGCTTATGCAATCTACACATAGTTTCATTTGATTCTCGTTACAAAGAGTATTTAGCTCGTTTAAATCGTTTAACATTCCAGTAGATGTTTCATGATGAACAAACCAAAGCCATTCATAATTTCCAGTTGTCATTATTTCTTCTAATTCTGTATAAATAAACGGCTCTCTCATTTCCTTTTTATACGTATCAAAATGTAACTGTGCTCGTTTTGCATGCCCAACTAATCTATTTCCAAATTCTCCATTTGTTAATACTAGTCCTTTCCCTTTTAAAGAACGTAACTGTAAAGCAATCGCATCATTGGCTAACGTCCCTGTTCCTAACATAAGTTGTACATGTTTTGCTTTTGTCATGTGAAGTAACCGTTTTTTCACATTGTCCATTGTCACTTGAAATGACTTAGAGCGATGCGAAATAGGCTTAGTACAAAATGCCTTTCGAACGTTCTCTTCAATGTCTACTGGACCAGGTAAAAACGTGTATTCTTTCGTCATAATACTTCCAACACTCGATTCTTCAAACATAGCAGGGGTAACATACATTGGCTGGTAGGTTGCTGCTTCTGTACCAACTAACGTATGGAAATCTTTGAATCCCATCTGCTCATATAAAGCTAGTTCACGTGTTGTTGCAGAAATGAGTGCTAATTCATATCCTTTTAGAAGCAAATAACGATGTAGAAAACGAATTAATCCTAACAACGCTCTTCCATTCCTATATTCACGTTCTACTGAAAGTAAACGAATTTCATACACTTTTTCTCCATGCTCTTGCAAATAAACATCTAAATTTGAAATTTTATAATCTAACGAGAATGGTCGTTTTCCCCGCACCGCGACCATACCTACTAATCTATCCTCATCTAAACAAATTAAATATGTATTTTCTTCATGAAACCTATCTATACGAAACTGGTCTTTCGTTTCTTCATGTTGTGGAATCTCTTCCACAAAAGTTTTATAATTTAATTTATGTATACTTTCAAATTCCCAATCTTGATCAGCAACTTTATAAATTAACCCCATGCCTTATCTCCTTTATCTATTTAATAAAAAATGATAAGTGGAGATTATCCCCACTTATTAAACATTCATTTTATTCTCGATTTACATATAGAATAAGTACAATAATCATTCCACTTAAAATAGTCGTAACAATAGAATAAGAATAAAGAATCATACAAATTGGTAAACAAGCAATCGTAATTAGTCCTGGCTTCGTAAATCCTTTAAATATTAAATAAAATACAATAAAAATGCCTATGAGGGTAAGCGCTATCAAATAATCAAATGCGATTAATCCTCCAATAAATGTTGAAATACCTTTACCGCCCTTACCTTTAAATAAAACTGGGTAAATATGTCCAATAATAACGGCCAATAATGTTAACATTACGAATGTAGGATCTTCAAAAAGATATTTTGCAACAGTAACAACGATTGCTCCTTTAATTGCATCACCTAAAAATGTAGCGATGAAATACCCTTTTCCATATACGCGCCCCATATTTCTTGCACCAGGATTTCCGCTTCCTTCACCCCTAATATCAACGTTATGTCTCAATTTTGTTACTATATAAGCGGTCAAGATGTTTCCAATTAAATAAGAAGCCACCAAATATAAAAACTGCATACTATTAATCATGTAATCATTCACTTTCTACATGGGATTACATATACAATATTCAATTACTACGTATATTGTACGTTTTAATATACATCCCTTTATACATTTTAACATCATATTTTTACAAATCATACAAAAATTCTCATACGCTATTTTTAAAAATATATATCCCTCATTAAATAATATGTTCCTTTCACTGCCATTTCTGCTTGTGATACAAATATAATTTCTTTCATACTTTCTTCACAGCATTTCTTAAATACAGCAAATATTTCAGGAACTAAACGCAATATACTGCCACTTACTGCAATTGGCGTTGAGTGCTTAAAGTTTAACTTGTTATAAACATTTACTGTAATCCTTGCTAATTCCTTTCCAGCTTGCATTATAATTTCATGTGCATCATCATTTCCATTTCTCGCTTCCTGAATAACTAATGGCGCGATTGCTGCAATTTTATCTTTAGAAGAAGTATATACTAAGCTTTTTATATGAGACGGTGTCAACAGTTGAAACTGCCTTTGAATATTCAAACTCAATGGACAAAGACTGATTCCTTGATCAAATTGAATTGCCATTTTCTTTAAAGCTTGTAATGCAATCCAATATCCGCTCCCCTCATCACCTAAAATATGTCCCCATCCACCGCTATACTCATACGCTTCTCCTTTCTTTCCAAGACAAATTGCACCTGTACCACCTATAGTTAATATTCCATCCTTACCTTTTAAAGCAGCTGCATGCGCGATCATTGCATCATTAAAAATTTCAATTTTTGTTCCGTATTTCTTTTTTAAACCTAATGTTAATTCATTTGTATTCGCTCCGCTTATACCAGCTAATCCTAAACAAATACAAACGCAATCCCCCTTTAATAACCCTTTCTGGCATTGATTAATTGCTTCCATAATATGCAAAAGCGCCTGATCAAAATCTATTAATACATTTCCAAATCTGCTCGTACCTCTTACAACTTCATTTCCATTTTGATCAAATGCAATTGCCTCTGTCTTCGTTCCCCCGCCATCTACTCCAATCATATACTTCATATGTTCGCCTCATTTTCATTTACATATTGGAGGGAATGTTACATTCCCTAAAACCACGGAATTCTTAGCACCTGTTGCGCTCGGCACATTACTCGGATTACGATGATACGTTTCGTTTGCTAAAATAGCAAAGGCGATCGCTTCTTTCGCCGCTGAGGAATAGCCTAAATCTTCTTGAGTAAATATTTTGCATTTTTCTTCCTTTAATCCAAATCGTATCATTTCAACAAGTGTACGATTATAACTTCCGCCCCCGCCTAAAATTACTTCATCGATTTCATAATACGGAAAAATAAATTCCTGATAATGATGAACAATTGAACTTGCTGTAAACATCGTGACATTTGCCAATATATTTTCTCTACTATGCTTTTCAAATCGATTCAATAATTCAGTCACAAACGCTTCTCCAAACTGTTCTCTACCTGTTGATTTTGGTGGTTTCACGTTCAAAAATGGATGGTTCATACAATAAGTCAAAATTTCATCTACAACTACTCCCTGTTTTGCAATCTTACCATTTTGATCATATGACAACTGAAATAACCTTTGACATACTTCATCAATTATCATATTCCCTGGTCCAGTATCAAAAGCAATAACACTCTCATTACTTCGTTTACTTGGAACCACTGTAACATTACCAATCCCGCCAATATTTTGTAGTAGTCTATTTTTAGTTTGATGCCGATATAAAATAATCTCTGAATATGGTACAAGTGGTGCACCTTGTCCCCCTGCCGCCATGTCCATCGTTCGGAAATTCGAGATAACTGTCGTGTTCGTTTCATATGCTATTACTGCTGGTTCCCCAATTTGCAATGTTGAAGAAATAATATTTCCTTCTTGCTTTGGCTGATGATAAATCGTTTGTCCGTGAGAGCCTATTAGATCTAATTGTCTCAAAGGAAAATTGGCCTCTTTACAAACTTCCTTTACAGCATTGGCGAAGCATAAACCAAGTTTAAAATTTAAACTACATATAAGTTGGACATTCGAAGTTTCAATTGATAACGCTTGTTGGATCTCATTTTTCATATCATTACAAAATGGAACAGTAGTAAAATGGATGAGTTCGATTTTAGAATCTACACCACTTCCTTCTATATGAACGAGCGCTACATCTATTCCATCTAATGAAGTACCAGACATTACCCCTGCAATATACATAACGTGCATGACCTCCTATTTACTAAAAAACAATCATGTAAGTAACGAACGTACAACCAATCGAAAACAATATAAATCTAAAAAACAACTGAGCTTTCGATGCAAACGATCCATCAATGAAAGAAACAACTACCGTAAGCAAAACGCTTGCCGCAATACTTGTAACGAGCCATATACTATGCATTTGTGATAGATTTAGCATGCCTAATAAAGGGACAAAAAGTAAATTTGCACAAATCACTCCAAATAATAATAAAAATACGCCTTTATAACTAAATTTTATATTCATTCTATTTCCCCCTTTCTAGTTTTAATGTGAAAGAAGTGATAGACAAAAAGTCTATCACTCAAAATAACAGCGTGCAGATTAAGGATTAACAGATTCCCCGTTACCATTCTTTTCAATTTCAAGCATATTTTTGTCGTACATTTTAAAGAATGGTAAATAAATAAGGAACGATATTGCTATATTTATAAAAACTAATACAATCGCACGCCAATCTCCACCTGTTGCTAAATAAGCACCAATTGGAGCAGGTAATGTCCATGGCGGCATAATATGCGTTGGTGTTACAAATCCCATCGCTGTTGCAGCATAAGCTATAGTAGCTGTTACTAACGGTGTAATGACGAAAGGAATAATTAAAATTGGATTTAATACAATCGGCAAACCGAATATAACCGGTTCATTTATATTAAAAATCCCCGGAACAATACACGTTCTCGATAATGCTTTCGAATATTTTGATCGACCAAATACGATCATAGCTAACACAAGCCCTAACGTTGCGCCCGAACCACCAATCCAAATAAACCATTGATAAAACGGTTCTGGTGCAATAAACGGAAAATGACTCGCTCCAC
This sequence comes from Bacillus sp. NEAU-Y102, assembly GCF_054788175.1. Classification (NCBI taxonomy): domain Bacteria; kingdom Bacillati; phylum Bacillota; class Bacilli; order Caryophanales; family Bacillaceae; genus Bacillus; species Bacillus sp. NEAU-Y102. The sequence goes on from NZ_JBTWFK010000008.1 coordinate 209,452, forward strand.
TTGCTACAGCTTCACCGTTCTTTCCTAAATACACATCCCAAAGCGGCCTTGCCACAGTACCTACAACTGATACTCCGTGTATCCCGAAAGACCAGAAAAACGTAATTAAAAATACAGGTATAATAACGCCAAAGTAACTATCACCAGCTTTTACTAACGGTGCGGCTAGTTTATCTACAACGTAATGTAAATCAACTTTAAAAACGACTGTAATAAGACTCATAATAATAATAACGAATGCTGCAGGTATAAGTGCTTCAAATGAACGTGATACTGACGGTGGTACTTGTTCTGGCATTTTTATCGTTACGTTATTCTTCTTACAAAATCTTAAAATCTCAACTGATAAAATAGAGACAATCATCGTCACAAATAATCCATGACCTCCGAGGTTTGTCATTGGAAGCATAAATCCTTTTTTATCAATTAACTCAGGCGTTAATGTTAAAAGTAGTGAACATACCGCAAGCTGTGCTCCTGATAAAGCATCTAATTTATAACTTTTCGCTAAATTATATCCTATTCCAAATGCTATATATAAGGACATAATAAACATAGTTAAACGATATGGTATTAATATACTTGTTTGATTCTTTAATGCCCAAACCGATATGAAACTATCTTTCGGCAGTGGTGGAAATGCTACTATTAAAAAGAAGCTTCCTACTATAATAAATGGTAACGCCGAAATAACTCCATCACGGATTGCTTGTAGATGCCTCTGCTCAGAAAGCCTTGCCATCGGGCCAGATAAGTTTTTATCAAGAAACGTGACAAACTTATTCATAACGCTTCCCCCTAACTGATTAATTCATTTACAGTTTTTAATAAAGTCGGGCCTCCAAGCGGCGTGTATGCTTGCGGTGGAATGATGCCACACGGAATAGATTCCTCCTCTGCAAATTTTTTTACAGAGTCAAATCGGTGTCTTATTTGAGGTGCCACCATTACGACATCCCAGCCATTCTTTACTTCTTCCTCTACCTCATTCGTTCCAATTGCATGCACTTCCATATTCAAACCATTTTTCTCCGCTTCTTTTTTTAAAGCGTTTACAACAATTGCACTGGACATTCCTCCAGAACAGACAAACAAAACCTTCATTTATTAATCCTCCTATACTTATAATTTATTACCCTTCAAATGAAAGGAAGTTTCACTTTACTAACAAGCATATGAAGTAGTAAATGAATTTAGTTATAATGAAAGTAAATTTCATTAAAAATATTTTTCCTATTAAATTAATGTTTCAATGTGTAATTTTCTCTATTGCAAGGCCAACCTCACCTCAGATATTATTTTAAATAATCATATGATAGGGAGGCGTATAAATGATCGTTAAACGTTTATTAATGATATGTTGTATCGTCATCTTGTTCATCCCTTTCTCTTTCATTTCCCCTCACTCTACTTATGCTGAAGTAAATACTACGTACAAAAAACATGAATTACGTGCTGTATGGATCGCATCAGTTCTGAATATTGATTGGCCCACAAAAACTGGCTTACCTATTGAAAAGCAGAAACAAGAATTTATAAGATTATTAGACGATGTAAAAAGCACTGGTATGAATGCAGTTGTTGTACAAATTAAACCAACAGCTGATGCTTTCTATCCCTCAAATTACGGCCCTTGGTCTGAATACATTACGGGTACACAAGGAAAAGACCCCGGATACGATCCACTTGCATTTATGATTGAAGAAGCACACAAAAGAAATATAGAATTCCACGCATGGATTAATCCATACCGAATAACGATGAATCACACTGATATAAATCGATTATCAAATAATCACCCTGCAAGGCAACACCCCAATTGGGTTGTACCTTATGGCGGAAAGTTATATTACAATCCCGGTATTCCAGAAGTGAAAAAATTTATAACAGAAGGTGCTTTAGAAATCGTACAAAATTACGATATTGATGCGCTGCATATGGATGATTATTTTTACCCATATAAAGTAGCCGGTGAAGAATTTCCAGATCAGAAAACATACGAAACATATAATAACGGTAAATTTACAAATATAGAAGATTGGCGACGTAACAATGTAAATGAACTTGTAAAAGATTTAAATACTGCTATAAAACAAGAAAAATCATACGTAAAGTTTGGCATTAGTCCGTTCGGTGTATGGCGAAATATAGCTGACGATCCGACTGGCTCTAACACAACCGCAGGCCAAAGAAACTATGATGACCTTTATGCTGACACACGTGAGTGGATACAAAAAGGATATATTGACTACATTACACCGCAAATATATTGGAATATAGGTTTCACCCCAGCTGCATATGACATATTAGTAGATTGGTGGGTTAAAGAAACAAATAACAAACCGATTCACCTATACATCGGTCAAGCGGCCTATAAAATTAATAATAACTCCGTCCCTGCTTGGTCTGATCCAGAAGAATATCCAAGACAAATTACATTAAACCGGCTATATCCTGAAATAAAAGGTAGTATGCATTTTAGCTTAAAAGATATTAATAACAATCCACTTGGAGTTAAAGATAGACTCTCAAAAGACATATATATACATCCTGCATTAATCCCGCCTATGCCTTGGATTGATCATGATCCACCAAAACAACCGACATTAAAAGGTGCCATTCCAAGAAATGAAGGTATTGCAATCGGTATCATTGATAATAGAGATAATGATTCTGCTTATTACGCTATTTACCGCGCGAATGGGCAAAATGAAGTGGATATACAAAATCCTAAAAATTTACTTACTACTGTAAGAAAAACAAAATTTGGAGAAATTTATGTAGATAAAACCGTTATTTCTGGAGAAATGTATACGTATGTCGTAACTGCAGTTGATCGATTGCATAATGAAAGTGTGGCTTCTAGTCATACTACCGTTAGAGCAAAATAAAATCTCATAACAAAAAGCGCCTTAAAGCTGTGATACTTAGCTTTTAAGGCGCTTTTTGTTATTTATTCTTAAACTTCTCAGTCGCTGCTCTCATCTTCACATTTAAATCATGATCAATTGAGTCGCGAATATCTCGCTCTACTACTTCCATTTCTTTTTTGAAATTTTCCAAGTAGATTTTCAATTCTTCTTCCTTCTCTGGTCTTTGTGAAGGTGGTAATTGTACTACCAACGATAACATGGCCGTTAAATCTTTCATTAAGAACGTTTCAAGTTTATGTTGTTGTTCAAACATGCGTTGCTCTTGATAGTACGGAAGTGCATTTAATACTGAAATTGTAATATCATCAACCGTTCTTTGTAATGAAGGATTTATTGAGCGTTTATACGCTTGAATTGTATTTAATGCGTCTGGATAACGGTCATAAAAATACAATTTATAAAATGATAAGTCTGTCGGTTTTACAGTTTGCTGCGTTTCTTGTCTTAAGAAATCTTTCACTTTCATCGCAGCCACATCGATATCTTCACTTGTAAGCTTTTTCGTAGTTTTTGCCATTACATGCACTTTTTTCTGCTTTTCTTTCGGTAACATCGAGAAGACTTGTTCTCTCGTACGTTGACCTGATGCACAGAATAGAGTATTTAGTATATTTTGTTCTTTCTTTCCTTCGGTGCGAATCCAGCGATAAAACAATGGGTGTTGTGTAAATTCTTGTAGAAACGGTATTGATTTGTTTGATAACTTATCTAAAGAATCTTGCGCTTTTTTATATGGCTTCGTCCATGAAAAATACAGTTTCCGTCCGAAATATACGACTAAAACAACGACAGTAAATGCTATTAAAAGCAATGTACCGAGTAGTAATAGTACTGTTTGAATGAAACTCATTTGTTCACCTCCTCTAATAATCCGTTATTTCCTTGGACGCTGAATGAGTTTCTGCTTCATCTCATCATTAAATGTGTCTAGTTCAATAACAAACTTCTTACTTGACTCAATAATACGTTCTGACGATTTTTCAGATGCCTCAATTGCAGCGAACACATTTTCGAATGATTCGCGTAATTTATCCATGCTAATAGCAGGATTCTCAAGCAATTTCGTCGTTTCTTCTGTATTTTGTTTTAACGCTTGAGAATTACTTAACACCATCGATTCAATTGCTTCATTCGTCGCATTTACGGCATCAATTGTTTTACGTTGATTCGTTAATGCTAGCTGAATAGCAGCTGAAACTGTTACAACGTTTTGCGTCATCGTAATCGCATTACGTATTGCCTCTGTTAATTTTTCATTGTTTTTCTTAATGATGTCTACAGAAGCTATAGATTGTAATAATACACTTTTCGCTTGCTGCATATTACGTGTACGTACAAGTATCTTTTCTAATGCATCGTTAATTAACGGAATATCCCTTTGACGCTCTGGGTTTTGTTTTTCAGCTTCAAGCATGCCAGCAAGCTTTTTCCCTAAGTATACTTGTTTATCAAGAGCATGAATTTTATCGTGCGATTGTTCTTTTAACATTTCAAGACCAACTGTATCCTCTTGTAGGTTATCACGACCAATTAGGAGGGATCTAATAATTTCCTCGATTTGTTTATCTATAGATTGGTATTTATGCACGTATGTTTCAAGTGGATTTTTCTTGAATACTTTAAACATTATTTTCTTCATACCACTTGCTTTAAGTGAATTGGGATCAAGCTCTGATACCACTTTTCGTAATTCTAACAATGTATTTGGAATTTCTTCATTTTTCCCATTCATCATCGCTGTTACAGGGCGTTTTAAAGCTGATAACGTTTGTCCTGCTGCTTGTTGCTCTTTATCCCCTAAATCTCCTAGCTGAGACAATACTTTTGATAAATCTGTATTTTGCTCGCTATTTAACTTTTGTACATAAAGATCAGCTTCTTTATTTAGTTCCTCTAATTCTGCATCTTTTATAACTGTATCAACTACTACTTCTACATTATTATCTTTCACAATGGATACAGGTTCTTTTTTCTCGAGTTCAGTCAACAAAATCGCTCCTTTATTTATATGTGCGAATTCATATGCACTATATTTCATCAATTATATCGTATTTCATATACATTCTGCCTGCTTGAAATCGATTTTTTAGAAATGTCTGTTTATGCAGTCATTCCCTGTTTCTTACTATAAGTATACCTGTAATCAACATAATTTTCCTCAGACTTAAGACCTAGAGAACTACATGCTGAAGGCGGATTCTTCATATATTTCCTAAATAATTTACGTTCTTTCAATCGTGCTACACTCAATCTTTTGACATTCACCCTTTTTCAATGTGATAATTCTATTACGCTCACTTTTATTTATTTTTGCGAGCTACAAATGCTCCCTTTTGAAACGCTAATAACACCGTTTCAAACGTATCATCTTCTTCAATCATTTTTATAAACTCACCTAATTCACTCGCATGAGAAGTTGCATTATCAACAACAAGAAAACCTTTTGGTTGTAACATACGTTTTATATGCTCAAACCACCACATGTATTGCGTACGCTCTGAATCTAGGAAAATAAAATCAAATGAATGATTTAATTGCGAATCTAAAAATGCCCCGGCTTCTTGATTATGAATATCGATTCTTTGTAACAGGTTTGCCTTTTCAAAATTGACAAGTGCCTCTCCAACTCGTTCTGAAGAAAGCTCTACAGTCGTTACATTTCCATTCGTTTCTTCTACCGCATTAGCTAACCACAATGTAGAATAACCATTAGAAGTTCCAATTTCTAAGATGTTTTTTGCATTACAACCTTTTACTAAAATTGATAAAAATTGCCCCATCTCACGAGAAACATTCCGTAATTTTTCTTCCCTTGTTTTTTTATTTCGATCATGCTCTTCTCCATATTGTTCAAGTTGCAATAATAATGAATCTACTGTATCCATTCTTTTCATCGCCTTTCCAAGCAATATGATGAAAAAGCTCTTGCTGCCCGTCTACTTTTTATTATATGCGAAACAAAAACCTTTTTCCTGTTATATGACAAAGATTTATAATTTTTTATAGCATATTGTTTCGTTTTTTGGTAAAGTTAATTTCTACGTGCAATTATTCCATTCATATTATTTCATATTAAAATTGCAGTTATTAAATTATATAAACCCCATTTAAATGAATCGGTATTTCAAATTCAATTAAGCGCCCTTTTCGGACGCATTTTCTTTGTTTATATATTTCCAGAAGAAAGGATGCTTACAAATGAACGTGATTAGCTTAGATGCTGCTCGAAAACGAAAGCAGCATAAAAAATTAATGATTACTATACCGATTATTACACGTATTTATGAAGAAGACGGGGAAATTAAATTTGAGGTAGCTGGCGAAAAAGATGTACCTCTTGAAATGTTAGAAAAATAATAAAAAACGCATTTCTGAAGAAATGCGCTTTTTTATATTTTTACATTTAAATGCATAAGTTTTTCAGGATTAACCATCATATAAATATTTGAAATTTTCTCATCCTCAAATGCAAACGAAAGAACATACGTTACTTTATTATTTATTGTAACTATAACTCCTGGCATACCATTTACCATTTTGAAATCAACAGTGTACTCTTCTGTCAATCGTTGTGCAATCCCAAAGAACAAGCGCATAATTCGATCCGCAGAATAAATCGGATTAATCGCAGTCGTAACTTTACCACCACCATCAGCTTTGAGTATAGCATCTGTTTTTAATACTTCTAACATACCTTCCTCATCCCCACACTGTAATGATGATACAAACTTTTCAACATAAGAAGCCATTTTCTCCGTGCTTAATTTTGATTGCTTCGGTTTCTCCAAAATGCTTTTTCGTGCACGTTGAAAGATCTTCCTGCAGTTCACACTACTCTTATCAACAATTGAAGCTATTTCTTCGTATTCATAACTGAAAACCTCTCTTAATATGAAAACAATCCTTTCTACCTCAGATAGTTGTTGTAAAAGTAATAAATATGCGGTGGAAAGGGATTCTTTCATTATAAATGACTTTGATGGCTCATCACTCTCTTCTACAAGTGGCTCTGGTAACCACATCCCTACATACACGTTACGTTTATGCGCTACCGATCGTAATTTATCAATTGAACGATTTGTCGCCATCTTACATAAATATGCTTTCATATTTTCTATAGATTGAGGATCTTCTATATTATTTAGCGAGATAAATACATCCTGAACGATATCCTCAGCATCCATAACGCTCCCAAGAATTCTGTATGCTAACGAAAATAATAATGGTTGATACGCTTCATATAACTGCTCCGTTTCCATGATGAACTACCTCACTTTCATATTGCTTTAAAATGTGTAACGCTGCACGTTTCCCGCTTGCTACCGCAGCATCAGCTAATATTTCATCATGCCCTGCCCAATCTCCTGCAACATAAATACCTGGCATTTCAGGTATATTTGGGCCCGGTTTTTCAACACGGTCAATATGAGGAAAATCATGTACTACTGTTATTTTAGGTAAATATTGCTGTGCAACAACTTCTCTTTTCCAATTTGGATGTAACAACTCCATCGTACTTTCCAACTGTTCTTTATCTTCATGAATATGATTCATCGCTAGCACAGGATTATGGTACTTAATTAGACTCACTGCAATTGATCCATCTTCACTTAATTTAGCTGCTCTCGATTGATTTGTGAAAAATATAGGTTGATCTAATCCTAATACAAATTGATGTGTAGGATTGGGTAATTGTCTCAAGCCAATATCTAATGCAGCAACAGTAACCGGTACCGATTGTTCACTCCACCTATGCAAACTTGTTCCTTCTGCACCTTTTATTATTTTACAAGCTTCTTTCGGCGGAGTCGTCACGATGACTGTACCTACTTCAAAAACCTCATCATCAACACAATGTATTCTTTGTTTATCTTCGTAATGCTCTATTTCCAAAACATGCTTTTTAGCCAAAAATTGCACGCCGGCATCGTTCGCTATAGCTCTTAATTTTGTTATTATCGTTTCCCAACCACCATCTACATAAAGCACTCCTTCTTTTATAGAAAGCTGTATTTGCTTTAGTACAGATGATGCTAATTGTATTGTAGGAGCAAACGTATATGTTGTCGTCCGGCATAGCGCATAAAATATATTGCGAACCATTGGATCTTTTATTTCATTTTCTGCCCATGTAGTTAGACTCATTTTTGGAATTTCTCCTACATCTAAATTTCCTAAACGAATCATAAGACGTGAGAATTGTACTTTTGCAGACCACGAAAGTAGTGGTGTTGATAAAATTGAGCGAAAATCTGTTGGGATGGTGAATATATCCCCTTTCCATATTCCATGTGCTTTTGTAGATGGTATTCCACCTGGAAGATTCATACCGAGCTCATTAAAAGTTATAAACGCTGCCCCGCCTCTATATAAAGCATGTGCACCAAGATTCATGCAGATTCCATTTTTATTTATAGTCATCCCTCGGCCACCGAATTGACTGGACTTTTCTAATACAATCACTTTCCTTCCAGCTTTCGCTAAATATATAGATGCTGTTAATCCAGCAAGCCCACCGCCAACAATTGCTATATCAAATGTATTCATAATAAAATCCCTCCTTATCGTTCTACATACAAGACGAACGATTAAGGAGGGATGTGACATAAAAATAAATTTTTATTATCCTACTTTATTTCATTACTTTTTAATTCGGTCATATTGCATACGAAATAACTCAATTGCAAATGGAATATCCTCTTCACTCTTTATATAATAACTGATCCATCCTGATTCAGGTAATACGTGATGTGGTTTTACCAATCCCTGCTTCACTAATTCATCTCGCTTTAACTTCGGAAATGGTAAATCAGCTAATTTATCACCATGAAGATGGCCAAGTTCTTTCTTGCCATAATTTATTTCAATACCACCAAATCGATGCGGTTTTTCAGAAACACCCGCCCAGCTGAGTACTTCATTTCTAATCATTTCACTAAATGACATGAACATTCACTCCTTATAAATGATTGATGTAATTTTAAGTTAACATTTTCATTACTTTTTTCCATCAATCCAAAGTATGAATGGGAATACGAATATAGTTTAATCTTAATACCTTATTCTTTATGGAATAAGTGAATTTATTAAGTTATCGACAACAGCACAAAACAAAGACTAGACACATATCCTAATTTTGTAACCTAACTTACCTATAGAAAGGCGGGTAATACAATTGACTGCCAACATCGACTATACCTCCCCCTCAACTAATTTTACTTATGATGTAAATAAAAGTAATTTTTTTCAGAAAGATGCCCAAAATTATATAAATGTACTTGGCATTAAACAATTAAATACTTTAGAAAATACTTCTTTATTAGATATTTATTTAAGTACAGGAAATGTTGTAGAACCACATATTCATCAAAATGCAGCTGAACTTGTTTATTGTATTTCAGGGTCTGCTGTTGTTTCTTTACTTAATCCATTTACGAATCAAATATTAAACTTACCGATAAAACCGGGGCAAGTTGCCAACATTCCACAAGCGTGGTGGCATTATGAAATTGCTACAGCAGATAATACTCATTTATTAGCTATTTTCAATGCCCCAGCGCCAGAAGTTATTTTCGGTTCTGACATTTTAAGATTAACTCCGGCTCATATGATGGCCCATACTTACTGCCTCAATGAACAACAATGGAAACAAGCGGTTTCTCCTATTCAATCAACTACTGTAATTGGTCCTCCGGCAAACTGCAATCAAAACCGTGAAATGAAAAATTATCCAACCCACCCCCTTACTCAACAGCCTAATCCCTATCGCCAAGATTCTTATTACTTTCCTCTGTACTGGGGTTATTAATTTGTAAATTTTCAAAATAATCATCATTTATCTCCTAGGAAAATACCGAGGAGATTTTTTATTGTATCTTCTCTTCCTATTAATAATAGTAACAATTGATAGTATACATACATATAATATTTATATATTAAATTGGAGGTGATAGTACTATGAGTAATTATAACTATCGAAAAAACTACTCTTATAATAAAAATAGTAGCTCTTCAGCATCCTCTCAATCTTCCAATTCCCAATCGCAAAGAGACTTAACTCAGCAAGGCTATGTAAAGAAAAAAGGATGTAACTGTAATAAAAATAAATAGTTTATTTTATTGATGAATTCTTTTGTAAAAGAATTCATCTTTTTTTTGCTGATCGGAATTTTTTTATGTTACATAACTTATTCCTTAAATAGGAAAGGATAAATTATACTTTTTATACGAACTTAACAAAGAGTGATTATTCAATTGATTTATTACCTATTCCCCCCAAAAATATAGTCCTTCCTAAATTTATTAGGAAGGACTATATACAAACCTCTGTTTAATTTCCTACTAAACATTGTAACAAATTAAACGATATTAATACCTGCACTTACAAATCCAGCAACTGCAGCTATTGGACTTGCTGCTGTTAATGAAACATATAACAGTATTTTATCCCCAGCCGCTACTGGAATAGCTTCAGCTATGATTCCTGATGCTGTAGAACCAATCGCTATTGCGGCAAATGCTGGTGTTAATAATAGAGGTGCGCCTTGTACTGTAAACGTATTGCTTGCTGCAGGTGCAGTTAATATTTGTATCTGCACTTGAACTGGTGATAGTGGAGCTAATGCAGCTGTTGCACTAAAGAAACCTGCTAATGACGTAATAGTTCCTGCGCGCGGTGCTACAAATGCATAATCACCTACACCTAATGCTAATGTGATACTTGTTCCACCAGTTAAAGCTACACCAGGCTGACTAAATCCAAATCCAAGAAGAGTTCCTGTATTAGCTATTAACGCGTTAACTAACGCAGATGGAGTTGTACCTGAAGCAAATGGAATAATAGCTCCGCCACCAGTTGCACCTGTTGCTCCTGTTAAACCTGTTGCTCCTGTTGGGCCTGTTGCTCCTGTTGCTCCTGTTGGACCTGTTGCTCCTGTTAAGCCTGTTGGACCTGTTGGACCTGTTGGACCTGTTGGACCTGTTGGACCTGTTGCTCCTGTTAAGCCTGTTGCTCCTGTTGGACCTGTTGGGCCTGTTGGACCTGTTGCTCCTGTTAAGCCTGTTGCTCCTGTTAAGCCTGTTGCTCCTGTTGCTCCCGTTGGACCTGTTGCTCCACCTCCAGGACCTGTTGGGCCTGTTGGACCTGTTACTCCACCTCCAGGACCTGTTGGACCTGTTGGGCCTGTTGGACCTGTTGCACCTGGAGTAGCATTGATTAATTGAATTAATAAATTAAAAAGAACTTGTAAAGTTGCAGGATCGACATTTGAGTCGCAGGATACAGGGATAAGATCTAAAGCGAAGAAGAATTGTGCAAGTGCGCTATAAAATTGTTGCAATAATGTTGACAATTGACCTAAATTAGGAGCTGGAGATTGTAATAAAACTAAAATACTTTGAGTTAATTGTTTCAAAAAATTAACTTCTGGGGAAGGTAATAAGGAATTTAAGAAAATTAAAAATTGATTAAACAAATTGAATAACGCTACTCTGTTTGCATCACTTGGATTTGCAAAAAATGCTGAAATAGCTGATACTAATGAGTTTAGTAAAGTAATTAATTGACTTAATTGTTCCCTAGTAATAGGAACTGACTGTGGATTTTTACAACAATCTGGAGTGAAAACAATCGGATTATTGCAGTTGTTATGACCAAAACAATTATTACTTGTCATTTATGTCCTCCTTACTTGTTTTATATTTGAGTTTTTCCTATTATAAGGATCATAAAGTTGTAAAAGAGTATGTGTTATACATTGACTTAAAATAGGAAACATGAAATATAATTAAACTTGCAAACGCTATTTAATTATGTTCATGACTCACATATTAATTATATGTTTTTAATAATTGACTGCTTAGATTAAATACCTAAACTTAAGAGTTTATTTTATTTTTCCACGTTTATCTCTTAGGTTCAAATACACATATTAATTTGAATATACTCAACAATTAACGGTGCCATTTTTTACATATAAATTCACATTATTTCTTTACTAAAATTGTGGTCTCTTTTTAAACATGAAGCCGTTTGTATCATAGAGAACTCTCATATAATATATTGAAAAATTCATTCTATATTTTATTCCAATACACAATGAAAAGGATTGAAAGTAAATTTCCTATCATTCAACCATTTATAACATCTAGAAATTGAATGTACCTTCACTTAATTTTAACTATTTAAATATGAAACAAAAAGGACAGATTCCTTTTCATTAAGGATCTGTCCTTTTAATTAATAATGATAAATTGTAATATAATTGAAGATCCTTGCGATGGTGGTTGCGTATCCAATAAAGTTAATTTACCAGTACTCACTTCATATAATGGTTGTGGCTGCAGTATTCCGTTAACAAACAAATTAATATAAGAAACTTCACTAGGAGACAAAATATTCGTTGTACCATATTGAGGTATCCCGTCAGTATCTGTATATATAAGTTTCTCTCCATCTGCAAAAGTGTAATATAACAAATTGGTTGTTGTTATAGGGCCAATACCCCCAGTAGGACCTGTTGCTCCAGTTACTCCGGTTGGTCCTGTTGGTCCTGTTGGTCCTGTTATTCCAGTTGGTCCTGTTATCCCTGTTGTTCCGGTTACTCCGGTTGGTCCTGTTGGTCCTGTTGCTCCGGTCGGTCCCGTTATTCCGATTGGTCCCGTTATTCCGATTGGTCCCGTTATTCCGATTGGTCCCGTTTCTCCGGTTAGCCCGGTTACTCCGGTCAGTCCCGTTATTCCCGTTGAACCTGTTATTCCGGTCGGTCCCGTTTCTCCGGTCGGACCTGTTATTCCGATCGGTCCCGTTTCTCCGGTTGCTCCCGTTATTCCGATCGGTCCCGTTATTCCGGTCGATCCCGTTATTCCGGTCGGTCCCGTTATTCCGGTCGGTCCCGTTATTCCGGTCGGTCCCGTTTCTCCGGTTGCTCCCGTTATTCCGGTCGGTCCCGTTATTCCGGTCGGACCTGTTTCTCCTGTTGGAATATAAATTGGTGGAAGAATCGGAAATGTAGGTCCAATATTTTCTGGCCCTATCATCCCCTTATTCAATGATAAATTGTCATTGCGTTTCAATTTAATACCTCATTCCACATGTTTTTTAATTCATACACATCATTATGATCCTATTATTAAAGAATGACTTTATAACTATTCTCTTTTTCTTCCCAAAGAATTATTACATATATTAAACATTTTACCGTTGCTATAACCGCTTTAATTAATATAATAAATAAATCATTCTATTTAAAAAGTACTAAATCTATAACATTCTTATTTAAAAAGATGAGGTGATTTATATTCAAGATAATAATGAAATTAGAAAAAAAGAAATAATGTCAATGGCCCTTGACATTATTTTCCCTTACAGGCTTACTGGGCCTACCGGGAGTACTGGACCTACCGGAAATACTGGGCCTACCGGAAGTACTGGACCTACCGGAAGTACTGGGCACTGGTTTAATCGTTACAACAAACTCTATGTTCGCTAATAATACATTAGGTGGTCCCATCTCTGTGATATTAGGTGGCACTAATATTCCTCTTTCTAATAACCAAAGCCTCGGTAATTTTACAGTTAACGCCTCAAACGATATATTTACAATTCCTGTAACTGGAAGATATCATTTAACCTATCAAGTTAATACGACAACCTCTCTACTTGCTGGAACAAGACTACTATTAAACGCTTCTACGCCAATTCCTGGCTCTATTTTTTCTCCCGCGTTATCAACTTCAAATTATAGTAATAATTTAATTACTAATTTAAATGCTGGTAATACAATTTCACTACAATTATTTGGTATATTATCCGTCGTGAATTTAGTTGGAGGCGGATCAACAGGTGCCTCTCTTACAATTATACGAATTGATTAAAAAATGATTCATTCTTTTTATAATAAAAAATCTAAATACTCACTTAGTAAATGTTACTATAGTGATTAAGTAATAAAAACAAATTATACTATATCCATAGTAGAAAACATCTATACTAAATTTTCCGTATATATATTATCAATTTACACTTCCCCCAAGTCGATGTTACATTAAAGATGAAGATTGTTTCTCCTTTACAGACCATCTCAATATGTATTTGAGAAACATCTCCAATCCTATACGCGAGAGCAATACTATATTGACACTCAATTGAGTGTCTTTTTTTATTCAAAAAAATAAAACCATCTCTTATAGATGGTTTTAACAATACACATTTACTTTTACTCTTTATATTATTGCCAGCTTATAAAGCTGGATAATAAATAGTCATACTTAACCGAGTTAATGTTCTTCCTGAATTAGTATAAGTATGCGGTCTATCCGCCTTAAAGCGAATTGAGTCTCCATTATTTAACGTATATTGACAATCATTTATATCAATTTTCAATTCCCCTTCAAATACCGTTATAAATTCCTCAGTACCCTCTTTATGTGCTTCTGAACTTAAATTCCCTTCTGTTTCAATTTCAACCGTATAGATTTCGAAGTTTCTATCATCTTGGAAAGGAAATGAGGGATACACTTTATATCTCCCATTGTCTTCAGACAATGCTTGAACATCATTTCGTAAAATCACTTTCGTATCAGGCTGTGGATTATTAATTAAAGAGGTAAAGGATACTTTCAAACCATTAGCAATTTTCCATATTGTTGTTAGTGTCGGGCTTGAATCTCCTCTTTCAATTTGTCCAATCATCGTTTTACTTACACCTGTTAATTGAGAGACCTTTTCTAAACTTAATTTTTCTTTTTCACGTATTGATTTTAAATTTTTTGCCAGAATAAGTTGAATTTCTTCCATAAAAAACACTCCTACATTGTATACAATATAACGTCCGTTATGTATAATAAAAAGCACACGTTATATTGTTCTTTTTGATCATTATAACATACAAAATAATTAGGGGGTTTTAAAATGCCAATATTTTCTTTTTTGTTATTTGTTTTTATAAGCAGCTTCACACCTGGCCCTAACAATTTCTTAGCTATGACATACGCAAATCAACACGGATTAAAGAGAAGTATAAACTTTTGCTTTGGAGTAGCATTCGGTTTTTTCATCCTCACTTCTTTATGTAGTTTCTTTAATATTGTATTAATTAATATTGTACCTATAATTGAATTGCCTTTAAAGATTTTAGGTGTCGCGTATATGCTATATTTAGCCTTTAAAATAATCACTAGTAAAGGCAGTGCAGAACCCGATGAAAAAAATAATAAAAACTTATTTACAGTGGGTATTTTTCTTCAATTTGTTAACCCAAAAGGAATATTATTTGGACTCACCGTAGTCTCTACTTTTATACTCCCTTACTACAACTCATATTCAATTTTTCTACTTTTCTCATTATTCCTAGGTATAGTTGGTTTACTGAGTACATTTAGTTGGAGCCTTTTTGGTTCCATGTTCCAAAAAATTTTATTAAAACATAATCAATTATTTAACATCATTATGGCTGTTTTATTGATTTTCAGTGCTATTTCAATTGTTATTCACTAGCTATTAACTCATTCTGGATGCTTTTTATCCTCTTTTCTGTATACATCACATCAATATTATAATAATCTTAAAATGTTTTTATTAATAATCTATTTCGTAGTTTCACAATTTATGGATTGGGACTACGAAGTAAACTAGAATGTTTCTCACTAGATAATATTAATTTTGTTGTGTGCCGCTAGCTTAATAAAGTTCTTCAACATTATTCGCTTTAGTATTATACGATTGTAGGCAAAATGAAAACAATAAGTCTACAACATAGGTATTTTAAAATCTTTTTATAATTATAGAGAAAAAATACCGTATAATATAAATTACTGCTCTTTAGGAGGATCACAATGGCTGATAAGTATAAATTTTTAATTCTCATTGTTACCGCATTTTTTTCATTCTTTTCTTTAATAAAAGATTTCCGCAACACTTCAAAAAGTTTCTTTTGGGGTAGTTTTTTAATTCTTACAAGCTTCATGATACTATTAATACATGCTCTAGATTTAACTCAAATACTTATTTATCCAAAGCAAATTGCGCTTGAATTTATTACAATACCACGTAAATTATTTTTGCCATCTGTCACTGAGGCCGCCAGTTTCCCTACAACACTAAGATAATAATTTGATTAAGAGCTCTTTTTTAACCTAAACATACCATATACAAAATCCAACCTTAATCACTTAATTACTGATAAGAACCTAACTTATAAAACGCATAATAATTATACTCATTTACTAGTATACAAGCCGTATCTCTTAGTAGAAGCACAGCATAGAATACGATACAGGACAAAACCTTCAAAAAACTTGTCTGAGTTAATTCTCAAAAAGGGTGAATATAAATGCCTATCGTTAAACCTTTTATAGCTGGAAGACGATTTGTAAGTACAGCAGCAACAGGAACTGCTGCTGGAGCAGATTTAACTTTTGCTAACACAGACTTCACTGATGACACTGGCGCTGTAACAACATTCCCTGCTTCTTATGCCTTTTTAACACTTTATATTAATGGTGTTATTCAAACAGGTGATACTATTACTGGTGTGACTACTACAGCTGCTACTATTGTAGGAGGAGCAGTCCTAGATGGAGGCACTCCTATTGCAATTGAATTTACTATAACGTAACTTGATTTATCTTTTTAGAGGTTTCATTAAAAGAAACCTCTAATTTTAAAAATTCACATCAATTTTAGTAGCAACTACATATAGTACAGTGCATATACTAGATAGAATGATAGGAACTTATACTCACTCACAAAAAGAGCACTTATCTATAGTGACCTTTTATATGGCACAATAATTCTTCTCCTATTTGCTCTTAGAGAACCTACTAAGCAGTTAGCTAATTTAGCTAACTGCTTTTTCCATATATTATTTATAGCTTTATCCGTAATAGTAACGCTTGTGCACTATCTACTATAAATTTTCATATATTGTATTATGATTGTCCAAAACGTGAATTTAATACTCACGCAATCTAAATACAAGAAAGGAGTGAAAATATGCGCTCATCAATTCGTAAATTCGCTAATTTTAATTGTGAAGCACAAGCACCTAGTACACTACCTGCCCTAGGTTTTGCCTTCAATGCTACTTCACCTCAATTTGCAACATTATTTACACCACTACTATTACCTAGTACAGGCCCAAATCCTAACATTACTGTCCCTGTAATCAATGATACAATTAGTACTGGAACTGGTATTAAAATTCAGATAGCTGGTATTTATCAAATTAGCTATACATTAACAATTAGCCTTGATAACGTTCCGGTAGCCCCGGAAGCAGCGCGCTTTTTCTTGACATTAAATTCATCGACTAATGTTATTGCAGGATCCGGAACCGCAGTCCGTTCTAATATTATCGGAACTGGTGAAGTCGATGTATCAAGTGGTGTCATTCTAATTAACTTAAACCCTGGTGATGTAATTCAAATTGTCCCCGTTGAAGTAATAGGTACAGTAGATATTCGTTCTGCAGCGTTAACAGTTGCGCAAATTCGTTAATAAAGTGAAACTTTAATCAGCCCTCACCTAACTTCTTTGCTTCCACTGAATTTTGAGGTGGGGGCCTTACTGCCCGGCAAATAGCGGGATAAAAACAAAAGACTTGGCTAACTAACATTTAATGTTCCTTATACACACTAAAATATATTTTTATAGATTTGACACACATTCATATTAAACAAGCATATTTTATTGTATGTTGACTATATAGTCATACAAATCTAAAGCGTTCATAAAAGCACACTTATATGTGTGCTTTATTTTTAATTAAAACCTACAACATTCTCAAACAATATCCATATATTATCTTGATTTCTCTCTAAATATATAGTTTGTCTCAGAGCGCTATACTGCGCTCTTTTTATTTAAATCCCAATTTTTAAAGTTCGATTTTATGATTTACGTTATACACATGCTCCGCTACTTTTGAAACAAGGTATACATCTAGAACACTTCAGTCATAAAGATATGTTCATAACATTAAATCGCTATTCACATGTTTTGCCTGGAATGCAGGAGGATGCTGTTAAAATATGTAGTGAAAGACCATTAGAATAATAATATTTTCAAATATAAAAAAATGCGGTTTCTCCTCTCAAGAGAAACCGCAACATATCAATGCTTTTACTATATTTTAAACTGACTCGTATACAAATCAAAATAGAATCCTTTATCTTCCATGAGAGATTCATGATTCCCTCTTTCTAAAATATTTCCATCTTTTATAACAAGGATTTGATCTGCCTTTTCAATTGTTTTAAGTCGATGAGCGATCACAAAACTTGTGCGACCTCTCATTAAATTATTTAGTCCTGCTTGTATTTGTAATTCTGTTCTTGTGTCAATATTAGATGTCGCTTCGTCGAGAATTAATATATCTGCATCTGCTAAAATTGCTCGTGCAATCGCAAGAAGTTGTTTTTGTCCTTGACTTAAATTCGATCCTTCTGAAGCAATTTCTGTTTCATATTGATTTGGCAAATGCTTAATAAAAGAATGTGCAGATGCTGCCTTAGCTGCAGTGATGACTTCTTCATCACTAGCATCTAAGCGTCCATAACGGATATTATCCATAATCGAGCCTGCAAATAAATACGTATCCTGTAAAACTACTCCTATTTTACTTCGTAAAGAATTAATATCATAATCTTTTATATCTTTTCCATCAATATGAATTTGTCCTTGCTGTATATCGTAAAAACGAGTTAACAAATTAATGATTGTTGTTTTCCCTGATCCAGTCGGACCAACTAAAGCAATTGTCTCTCCTGGCTGCGCTTTAAGACTTACTTCTTTTAAAATCGTTTTATTTTCTGCGTAGCCAAATGAAACATTCTCAAGTACAACATGCCCTTGTAAATTTTGTACAACAAATGCGTCTTTTTTATTTTGAATTTCTGGTACCTCATCCATAATCTCAAAAACACGTTCTCCACCAGCAACTGCTGCTTGAATTGTATTCATTAAAGTCGCAAATTGACTTAACGGTCTTGAGAATTGACGAGAATAATTAATAAAAGCCGCAATAACACCTACTGTTGTCATTCCGTTTAAGACCATAACTGATCCAGTCCCAATGACAAGCCCCATACCTAAGTTATTAATAAAGTTCATACTTGGAAAAATAAAAGCTGAAAATGTATCAGCCTTCGTAGCTGAAACTCTTAGCTGTTCATTAATTTTATTGAAATTTTGTACAGTTTCTTTTTCTTTTCCGTACAACGTTGTAACATCCGCACCTGTAATTGCTTCCTCAATAAATCCATTTAATTCACCTAAATCTTTTTGACGCTTCGCAAAGTTTTTACCACTATATGCAACTAGTTTTTTTGTAACGTAAAACATAATAGGTACTGTAATTAAAGTTACAATTGCTAAAATCCAATTTAAGGCGAACATCGCAATCGTTACACCTATAAAAGTTAACGCTGATGAAATAATTTGTACAACACTTTGTGTCAAAGCTTGGTTCAAATTATCTATATCATTTGTCACACGGCTCATTAAATCACCTTGAGAACGTACATCAAAGAACCGTAAAGAAAGCGTTTGGATTTTCTCAAAAATATCTTGTCGTATTTTTTGAATTGTTTTTAATGCAACGTTAATCATGACAAACGTTTGTAACCATGTTAAAAGTACCGTTACACCATAAATCGCGATAAGTAACATACACATTCTTGCTGTACCACTTAAATCTTTCGGTACAATATATTGATCTATAATGACTCCCATAAAATATGGACCTAATAATCCAAGTAATGTAGTAACAACTACTAGAAATATAACAAACATAAGAGCAGCTTTTTGATAGCCCATATAATTCCATATCCGCATTACAGTTCCTTGAGCATTTTTAGCTTTTCCCATCTTTGGCGTGTTTCTTCTACCTTTATTAGCAAATTGTCCTTGAAAATTACGCATGTTCTTCCCCACCTTCTTTATACAAATTACCACCTTGGGAAAGATAAATTTCCTGATAAACCTCACTTTGTTCTAACAATTGTTCATGTGTACCATTACCAACTAATTCACCATTATCTAATACAAGTATTTTATCCGCATCCATTATGGAAGAAATTTTGGACGCAATTAATAAAGTCGTTGTGCCTTTATATTTTGTTTTTAAAGCTGTTTGAATAGTAGCCTCTGATTTCGCATCAACTGCTGATGTAGAATCATCTAATATTAGAATCGGTGGTTTTCTCACAAGTGCTCTTGCAATTGATACACGTTGTTTTTGTCCACCTGATAGATTTGTTGCACCTTGTGTTAAATTATATTGATAAGATTCTTCCAGCTTATTGATAAACTCAGTCGCACAAGCTGATGCAGTTGCTACTTCCAGCTCATCGTGTGTTGCATCTTCTTTACCATAACGTAAATTCTCTTCTATACTACCTGAGAACAACAACGCCTTCTGAGGTACAAAGCCTATTGAAGCACGGAGTTTTTGCAAATCATATGTTTTAACATCTATTCCATCTATACATATTTCACCTTGCTCCACATCATATAGACGTGGTAACAGTTTCGCTAAGGTTGATTTACCACTTCCAGTCGATCCAATAATCCCTACTTTTTCACCTTTTTGTATGCTAAACGAAATATCTTTTAAAACATATTCATTATTTTTCGTATAGCTATAACTAACATTTTTAAATTCTATATTCCCCTCGATTTTCTCAGGTTCAATCGCATTCGCTTCGCTTATAATATCAACTTCAGTATTTAACACTTGCTTTACACGATCCGCAGATGGAAAAGCTCGCGCAATTTGAATAAATACCATGCTAATCGACATAAGTGACATTAAAATGATATTCAAGTAATTAATAAATGCCAAAATCGCTCCTACTTGAAGTGTTCCACTGAATACTTTTTCTCCACCAATCCATAATGTTGCAACAATCCCGCCACTTACAACTAGCATAATGATTGGCATCATTAGAGAAATAAGTTGCACAGCTCGAATATTTATCTTCGTTAAATTTGTATTTACATTTCCAAATTGAGCGATTTCATATTTTTGTCTTACATACGCTTTTATAACACGCACACCAGATAAATTTTCTTGTAACTTTGTATTCACTTTATCTAATGCCTCTTGCACCTTTTTAAATGTACCACTTGCTTTACTTGCAATTAAAATAATTGCAAGTAATAAAATTGGAACAACTACAAGTAATATTGGAAATAACTCTCGCGCTGTTACAAAAACAATAATTATACTTCCGATAAATAACAGTGGGCCACGAACGAGAACACGTAATGTCATCGTCATTGCAGATTGAATAGAAGTGATATCATTCGTCACAATCGTTAATAATTTACCTGTTCCAAATGAATCACGATTATTACTAGAAAATGTTTCTATTTTCGCAAACACATCTTTTCTTATGTCTGTAGCGAAATTAACAGCTGCTTTTGTAGAATACATCATACACCCAAGCCCTCCAACTAAACCGAGTGCTGCTGCCCCTATCATAAGAAGCCCCATTTTTATTACATAATTTAAATCCCGATTTGCAATCCCAACATCAATGATATGTTGCATAATAGTCGGTTGAATTAAGTCCATCGCAACCTCAAGTACCATAAATAGCGGTCCAATAATAGCGAAGAACATGTATGGTTTTAAATAATGTAATAACTTACGAAATGATTTCATACATAATCTCCTTTTCCCATGAAATTACCACTGAATAATTCATATCCCTCCTTATTTAAGCGATATATTTTGTAATTTCTTCATTACTTCTATTATATTATGTAAATTAATATTTAACATTATTAAATGATAAGCATTAATGACTTTCTGGTCAATAAATGTGCTTTATATTATGTAAATACAAAAACCGCATTCTTACTGAAAAGAATACGGTTTTTCATCTATATTTCTTCAATTGTAAAATTTAAAAACTCAGTCTCAAATCCCTTATTTTTAGAAGGACCACACGTGTAAAAACCTATTTTAATAGGCTCATTCCCTATATCCTCCATTAAATGAGTGATTCTTATTTGTTCCCATTGATGGCTCTTTTTCACATATATTGTATAATCACCACGTTTTCGAATAATTCGAAAACGAATTTGTTGCTTAGCTTCTTCAGTTGGATAATCTTGCGTTGACCAGTCAGAATATCCATTATTCGTTACGACAGCACCTAAGTGAGATGGCCCTTCAGGGATATATTCTAAAGATGTTTTTAGCCAACAGTTCTCCGAAATCATAACAAAAAGACCTGCTTGATCGAATTTTGAATTTGGATTCATACGTAACTGAACTTCAGCTTGAAAGTCTGTCATCATCTCATTATAAAATACATGACCATTCATTACTTCAAAACCATAATGTGTTTTAAGCCAAAAATCAGTTTCTGCTTTCGAACGGACAATAAACGCATGATTGTCATTAATCTTATAGTATTCAGGTACATTCATTATAGTGAGTTGCTCAATACGTTCTGGTATATACGATATATAAAGCATTTATATAGACATTTAAAACTCCGCTAATACTGGGAATTTATAACCTTTAAAATCTAACTCTTTATCACTTCGAACCATTAAATACTTACTAGACTGTAATTCTGTAAACTGTACATCCTCAATCCCTAATTGATCTGGAGAAAAATAAAATTCGATTTCCGTAAACCTTTCATTGATTTCTCCACATATTTCATCTAAAACCGGAAGTACTGGCGCAAATACTCCAAATAATTTCAACTTTTCATTGTCTACTTCATAAACGATTAAAGCATCTAGTTTCTCTGAATAATACAATTTCTCATTCCATTCCGAGTCATACATATTCAAATAAAATGAAGGACGGAAGTTTAAAGTTGAAAAATTATTTGAAAGTCTTTGGCCACTATCAATAGTTTCATGTATTAACTGTCTATTCTCTACATTATAGTAATCTAATTTTTTAAGTAGTGAATCGTTATTATTGTTTTTATCGTATGGTATAGTCATCAAATATTCCTGCACAACTTTAAATCCAAACGCTGTATATAGTTCAGGTTTTTCCGTAAACAATAATGTACATTCACATTTCTTATCGATTTCTTCTATCATTTTACCCATTAATTGTTTCATTAGCCCTTGTCTACGGAAATTAGGATGTGTCATTACTGATTGAATACCCGCCGCATTTATTTTTTCTCCATTAATTAATAATGGGAGTGAAAATGCCGCAACATTTGCAATCACTTTATCTTCTTGTAAAAATGATAAAGCTTTATATGTATCATCCCAATACCCTTTATCCGAAAAATCATTCAATGTTTGAGTTGTAATTTCAAACACTTCTTCAAATAAAGGAAATAACTGCTCTCTTTTCGGTTCTTCTATTAGAAGACTTGCCATTTTTTCAACATTCCCCATGTTGTACCTCCAAATGTTAAATTCCATTAAATTAGATATACTTATATGACCTACTCTTAAAAATAGAGGTCTTACCAATCAATATACTATCATAAAACATAAAAAAAAAGTCTAATTAATTTTATGTTTTGACTATTTGAAAATAAGTCGAATAAAACAATATTAAGATTTTTGGATATTAATTAGTTTATTATATAAAAATAGCGCTTTCTAATTAGCTTTTACTAATAGAAATACACTATTTATAATAAAATATTTTTAGTCTTTTATCCCTTCAAGTCTTTCCTTCGTATTAATTTCTTCTCCACTTATACGCTTTTCAAAAGACTTTCTCCAACTACTTGAAAGTGCATTTACTTCTAATATCCTTTTTATCCCTTCAATATTTTGTTTTTCCTTGTGCATGATACGGTTAGCAAACGCTACTGAAACACCTTTTGGATCAGACTGTAGTCTTTTTAATGTATCGACTGATGATACCCATCCTTCTTTTAATACGCGAAAATAGAATCCTGTATATCCTGTTTCTTGAAAATATAGTGGTAACTTTGGAATATTATATTTTTTTGCTAATTTAAAACAAGGTTGCCTTGGTTGTGTTACCTGTACGATTGCCTGTCCTAGCTCAAACGTATCACCAATACAAACATCCTCTTCGCGCATACCACTAACTGTTATATTTTCTCCAAAAGCCCCATATACAAGATCTTGATTCAATTCTTGTTCCCAGTATGGATAGTGATCACCAGTATAAACACAAACTGCTTTATCTACTCCTCCATGATGAACTAAGTCCGCCTGTCCATCTCCATTAAACTTTACAAAGGATAAATATACCGGTTCCTTTACTTGTTTCTTATTTATGCCTGTATGAATTACTTTTCCGCCGTATGTAACCTCTTTTGGTAATCCTATATTTAAAGATAATAATCGATATTCATTAGCCATTCTATTTCCTCCTTTAAAGGTGTTACATGTATTTTCTCTCGATTAATTTTTACAATCCTCTCTGCTATATAAAGATGATTATAAAACCTCTAAAATCATTGTTCAATTCAATTATTTATATAATAATGATAGGTATAACCTATTATTATACTTGAGGTGATTTCAATCGAATTACGACAACTTGAATACTTTTTAGCTGTTTCAAAAGAATTACATTTCACAAAAGCAGCTGAGAAATTAAATATTTCACAGCCTTCACTAAGTCAACAAATACGTGCATTAGAGCATGAAGTAGGAATGCCACTTTTCGATCGAATTGGTAAAAAAATATCTTTAACTGAAGCAGGGAAGATTTTATTATCACATTGTAAAACCATTTTTCATGAAGTCGAACAAGCTCGTTCAGCCCTTCAAGACCTAAACGGATTACAGCAAGGTTCCTTAACAATAGGGGCTTTGTTAACCGTCGTAAATTATTTACTACCACCAGCTATTTTAAATTTCAATAATTTATATCCCAATATAGAGCTTTCTGTATTAGGGCTTCGTACAGGAGATATTCGTGAAAAATTATTACAAAACGAACTAGATATCGGCATTACATTTCTCCCGGTGCAAGATAAAGAAATTATCTCCATCCCTCTATACAAAAGCGACCTTACATTGGTCGTGCCAACTGGTCATCGATTAGCTAAACGTAATCATGTATCTATTACTGAACTACAGAACTACCCTTTAATTCTTTTACCTAAAAATTTCTTTTTAACCGAACTAATTACATCTCATTGTCAAAAATTCAACTTTAGACCAAGACCAATTTTAGAAATTAGTACGATGGAATCTTTAATCCAAATGGTTTCTAAAGGAATGGGAATTACAGTGTTACCACAACCATATATAGACTTTTTACAAAATAAAAACATTCAAGCTATTAAAATAGAAAACCCTACTCCAATAATTGAAGTGAACCCCGAAAACGGGACACCAATCAAAACACCTAAACCACTTGTTCCCTAAATTCTTTAGGGGATAGGTGGTTTAATTTTTCTTGAATTCGCACACAATTGTAGTAATGAATGTATTCTAGCACAATCTTTCGCACAGTTGTGTTGGATACTTTTGTTATCTTTTGTGAATAGAAAGCTTCACTTTTTAAATGACCAAAGAAGCTTTCCATGACGGCATTATCATGGCAATTTCCTCTCCGGGACATGCTGGTGATCATGCCGTTTTCTTTGGCATACGCTTGAAATTCTTTTGCTGTATAAATACTTCCTTGATCCGAGTGAAGAAGGACATCTTTTACTTTTCGCCCTCTCATTGCTTGTTTCAATGTTTTCATCGCTAATGTCAGTGTTTGTGATTCGCTGATGACACAACTAATAATTTCACGATTAAAGGCATCCATGATCGTTGATAAATACAAGGTACGCTCTCCAAATAAGAGATACGTCACATCCGTAAACCACTTTTCATTTGGTTTGGATGCATCGAATTGGCGCTCCAATCGATGAGGGGCTACCATTGGTTCCGCACCATTGATATATTTCTTTTTCTTTCGACGCACTTTTGAAAGAATATGATTTTGTCTCATGATTCGTAATACTTTTTTATGATTGACACACAGTCCCATTTTTCGAAGAGTAGCGGTCACTCTTCGATATCCATACCGGAATTTATGCCTAAGACAGACGTCCTTTACTTTTTCTTCTATATCATCTTTCAGATCTTCCGTTCGTTGTAACCAACGATAAAATGTAGAACGGGGTAATTCTAATACGTTACACAAGTCTTTTACCGTTATTTTTGTTTGTACATTTCTCCATAAAGTAACTACAGTTTCTGGTTTCAGCCCCTTTCGATTTCCAGATACTTTCCCCATACAAGTAATTTTGTTTTTAGATGTTTATTTTCTAAACGTAGCTGTTCTAATTCACTGAGCTCTTTTGGTCCTTTTCCATAAGAATATTGTTTTCCTACAGGTTGTTGAAAACGGTACGTTTGATCGGTACGATACCACTTCATCCACGTCTTAATTTGGGAAACATTTTTAATTCCAAGCTTCTCCATAATTGTCCAATTGGAATATCCATCCTTTTTCATTTCAATCACTTTCCACTTTACTTCTTCTGGGTAATGAACTCTTGTCTTCAAACGAAAAACACCTCCAATGAATTTGCATACTTAGTATGCGAATTCAGGAGGTGTTTTTTTCATGTACCACTATT